>JBEKIL010000001.1:0-496288 GCA_050011775.1 Bacteroidota bacterium
GACGGTGCCTCCGATAGCTGCAGCATCCATATCAGGCGTAACTGTCTTGAAGACTTCTATACCTTCCAGCGAGCTAGATGAAATCATACTCATGTCTACCGAACGGCCACCAGGATTGTTCGAACGCTTAGCATAATCACCATTGGTGATAGAAAAGCTGCCTGCATCGTTTGCGGGTATTGGTACCCCATCAATGGTGATGGAATTATATTTTGGTTCAAGTCCACGAATAACCACTTGCGTGGCTTCACCGCCGTTCCGTACAACTGAAACACCGGGCAATCGTCCGACGGATTCCGCTGCGTTTGCATCAGGGAGTTCCTGTATACGTGCGGATGATACCGCATTCATAATGTTATCTGCTGTCAGCTGTCGATTGATGGCTGAATTTTGACCGCTTGCCTGGGCCGTTACGATCATTTCGGCTGTCGTAACGTTTATGGCCTCCATTTTTATGTTTTTCTCGAGTTGTTCACCCTCTTTCACTTCGATTTTCACCGTGATCGTTTTATAACCGATATAGGAGACTCGTAAGGAGTATGAACCCGGCGGTACAGACGGGAGAATGAACGTCCCGTCAATGATCGTCGTCGTTCCGATAGCTTTTCCTTCGAGCATAACAACCGCGCCGTAGAGTGGTGCATTCGCACTGGCGTCAATGACCTTACCAGAAATTTTTCCGGAGGTTTGCGCAAAGCCATCGACTGTAAGGATGGATAAGAAAATCAGGAAGATGGCGAATCCATGATTTTTTCTTTTGAAATATTTCTTATTCTTTTGCATTTCAACTCTCCAATGGTTTTTACATTTCCATTTTTTCGAGTTTCAAGTTTCTCACGGTACTAGGGATTACGTACACATACTTTTTTCTTGTTGACCCACGGTTTCATCATTTATAGTTTTATCGCAAACGTTTGCATTACTGGATACAATTTTTCACGTTTCTTTCTTCATCGTTGCAATCTCTGGATTTTTTTCTCTGCGTTGATGAGTATTTATTTTCCTGTAATTCTCTATACTCGAAACATTGTCGTCGAATTCAAGTAATAGCTCCTTGACGTTCGAGGCAGGTGAAACTTCATGCATCAGCCCGAGCTTCTATCTGCAAACGTTTGCAAAAATTGGGAAAAAATGTTCATTCCACAACCGGTCCAATAAGGTTGATGGAAAATGAAAGATATATTTTCTTCCGGAAGATGACCGAGAAAAATATATCCGGCAAAAACGTAGAAAAGATAATCATCTGCAAAATTGAAAATCCCCTCTATTGGTGGATTTGCCCTGGGAACGAAAAAATACAACAATATTTATTGCTATTTAGACGATTTTGCAATATAAAAACCGTTATATAACCGTTTCTTAACGTTTAGAGGGGTTTTTTATCCAATAATATGGAGTTTGAACTTGATATTGTTTTCTGATATCTTCTGAACATGGCAGATAATAACAATACGGCAATCCCTTCGAATAAAGAGATAAAAACAATCGTCAATACGGTATTGCAGAGTAAGATTTTTAAAGATTCACCGATCTATTCAAATCTGCTGTTGTATCTTACCCAGGCTACACTCTCTAAAAATATTCCGAAAGAAACCACCATTGCAATTGACCTTTTTGGCAAGGACACCAGTTTTAATTCCAATAAAGATTCTACGGTACGCCACCATATCCTTGTGCTGAGAAATAAGCTCGATGAGTACTATTTGAACGAAGGCAAAAAAGATAAATTTCGATTGGTCATCCCAAAAGGTCACTATGAGATTCAAATCATTCAAGCTGCGAATGGACAACCCAAAATCGAAAATCGTTTCTTCTCTTTTTTAAAACGTTGGGAAGTAGTCGTAATTCTTCTTCTGATATGCATTAATCTTTTCTTGATCTTTCGTCAATTCTCTCTGAACTCATCATCGCCTTCTCCCCAAGCTACCTATTCAGTCTACCCCGAAGATCAGGTGTGGGGATCGTTCTTTAAGAATGGCTATCCTGTTTCCATTATTATCGGAGATGATTTTTGGATGGATGAGTACCGCCCCGATTACAAACGATATCGGAATGTTCGGGACTGGAATATTTCTTCAGAGAATGATTTAACCGATTTTCTATTGAAATATCCGAAAGCAAATCTATCGAAATCGGAAATAACAGGGATCCCTTTCGGAGGCGAATATAATTTAATGGATATCTTTCATGTTGTTTATCATTTTCAAAACAATGTGTCATTATTCATGTCTTCTGCCATCACTCTTGATAATCTTCGAGATCATAACATTATTTATATCGGTGAATTCAAGAATTTACGAATCTTAAACAAAATATTTTACAAAACACCTATCCGCTATCAATATACTCCCGATGAGCGGTTGTTTATCCTTGATGAAAAAAACAATATCGCAAAATCATTCCTCCGCATCCAAGCACCCTACGAACAACAAAATAAATACAATATTGATTACTCATTGTTAATTAAGATGCCCGGTTTTTCTAAGGAAAATTTCATGTTCATTGTGGGTTTCGGTTACGGCGGTCGCGTGGAACGGACAAAAATGCTGGCAAATTCCGAATTACGGAAGAAATTCATCGAAGATATTAAGAAAATCAATGCATCTGTGCCCGAATATTTTATCGCTCTCTTTGAAGTAAAGAGCATCGAAAGAACGGGGTTTACAAATGAATTGAAATATTTCAAGGAAATACCACGAGATTTCTTTACAGAACAAAAACAGGATAGTAGTATGAAGAATTAAACCTGAGAGCAATAAGTGACCACTTTTAATTCCGAGAGTAGCCTTCTCTTGTCAGTTTTATTTCAATGTGATAACTCTTCGTCATTCTCCGATACTTTCAATACCTCTACCGTGCTCTCGTTCCGAAAAGATTAAAAATTATTTTCTTCCCTGCAAAAATTTTTTGAATGAAGTGGTAAATTCTTACTTCTCAGAAAATGCTACACTTTTATTGATGAAGATTTTATGTGTTGATCAGAACAAATACTAAAAGTTGAAAGATAATTGTATGTCTACAGACCATTTTGGACCAATTGGGTTAAAAATTAATAGAGATTTTTCGGAATTTCAGACACCTCAAATGAGAAATCATACAGAAATCTCAACAAAATCGATCAAACTGGAATAAAAACACTCCTTTTGATTATGTCCCGTTGGGGACACTAGTAAATTATGAATTGTGAATTATGAATTATGAATTGTGAATGTAAAATTGACCGAAGAATATGTTAATAGAAGCCGGATTCTCTATGAGGTCTGGCTTTTTTTGTAACCACCACATATTCCATGATTTTTAGAAAACCTATCGTTCTTCATTCAACATCCATAAATCATTATTAACACTCTCTCATCATCCTTAATTTATTATCGACAAGATCGCACTTGATATGCTATTGATTCCAAACTTCTGCCAATGTATATTATTGGCAGAATCGTGGATGTTTGCCGTGCCATTCCTGATGTCGTCGTGCGTCTCGGCGCCAGAGTTTCACGGATTAACGACATTCAATCCCTCTGAAGTCTATATTGCCATTCCTCACGTTGGTAAATCTTCTAAAATACATTACCCGCTGGTAGGGGTAATGTGAAAAATTAGAGTTATATAAAAACATATTATTTCAATCTATCTTGGAAAAATCCACATGGCAATGAATTCTCAAAAGAACCGAAGTAACCTGGGTGCATCTGTCCGTGCACGTCTTCTTACTCTTGCAAGGAAGAATAACCGTGACCATAACGCTCTTCTTGTCCAGTATGCTCAGGAGCGTTTTCTTTACCGGCTTTCGCTCTCGCCGCACAGGGACAATTTTATACTAAGAGGAGCATTACTTTTCATTTCATATAATCTACCATTGAACCGGCCAACGAAGAATATCGATTTCCTGGCTCAGGGAATCAATCAAGATCTCGGCAGCTTGAAGAAAGTTTTTCTTTCCATTGCGGGAATTCATGTGGAAGATGGTATTGAGTTTCCATCTACCAGCATTACGGTTGAAAATATCAAGGATGATATAGAATACAGTGGAGTAAGAGTGCGCTTGAAAGGTACTATCGGTGGCGCTGCTTGTTCTTTGCAGGTTGATATCGGTTTCAAGGATATTATCGTTCCGGGTCCTATTAGTGCAGATTTCCCGACACTCCTCGATTTCCCGGTCCCTAATCTGAAAGTCTATTCGCTTGAGTCTGTTGTCGCTGAAAAATTTGAATTGATCGTCAAGTTTAATTCCCTTTCAAGCCGGGCAAAGGATTTCTACGATATAAATTTCTTAGCGTCCGTACAACCCTTTGCCATGGCAAATCTCAAAGAAGCGATGGTCACCACATTTAAACAACGAGGAACCGACATAGACAGCAGGAAAGCCATTTTTAAAAAATCATTCCGCAATGACGAACAAATGAATACATTCTGGACTACTTTCCTGAAACGAAACTCGCTCGATTTGTCTATTTCATTTTCTCAAGTCGTGAAAAATTTAGAAAATTTTATTGAACCAATCTTCGAAGATAATACACAGCAAATGATGTGGCAGCCAGATACACAAAAATGGGTATTAAAATAGAAGCTGTTTTTCACTCGCATGCGTTCACAGATCACACTTAGGTTAATATTTTTTCCATTTCCGCGACTCGAACGTCGTAGCAAGACCAGGATATCATAGTACCCACTCGCGAACGGTCTTCCTATGGAAGGCATTTCGATCCACTCAAAATTCACAACTCACAATATAAAATTTACTGGGCTTTCCCCATATTCACCACATAGCCTTCGACCATCAAGAGATTTTTCTCGCCCGCCTGTTTTATAACGCTCAGCAGCCGGTCCATCTTCACCACCTCTTCCAGCTGTTCATCGATGAACCATTGCAAAAAACTCTGCGCGAGGTAGTCATTCTGTTTGACGGCCAGGTCCATGAGAGCTGTGATCTGGCGAGTGACTTCACGTTCCCAGTTCAACGCGGCTTGAAGGGCGTCTTCGGCAGTTGCGAATGTTGGCACTGGTGCCGGAATTGTAGGGATTTGAAGCTCGCCTTGCGTATCGAGAAGATACTTGACGAACTTCATGGCATGTTGTTTTTCTTCATCGGCCTGCTCGAAGAAGAGCTTGGCTAGCAAATTCAGCTTGCGCTGCTCAAAATGGGCGGCGATGCTTATATACTGCATGCTGGCGCCGAATTCGTGTCCGATTTGTTCATTAAACGCCTTTGAAAGGTCTCGACTAATTAACACGGTATTCTCCTTTTTGTGATGTAATAGATACTCTTTAATAATTGATTTTCTAGTACGCTATTAATAACACTAAGGGGTGTATAAAAAATTCCCGGATGGAACCACCGGTACCCTTTAGTTTATACAGGGGGGAAACAGGGAGGGTAGGGATTGGAAGGTAGTGTTGTAGGTTTGTATGTCCATTGGAGTCGTGGACTTGGTGGCTTCTGATTCTCTATTTAATAGAACGAAATTGGGTTACAGGTATCGGGTGGGATGAAATTAGATTTGTAATGCTATTGCCACGACCTTTCCTGCCTGCTCGCCGACGCCCGAAGGGCTTAGGCGAGTCTGCTCGCCGACGCCCGAAGGGCTTAGGCGAGTCTGCCTGCCGACTTGTCCGCCGAAGTTCGTTTTGTTAATGCAGGTGGAAGTGAAACGAAGGCGTGGTCTGCCGAAATCCGCCAACCTGTCCGTCGAAGCGTAGCGAAGACGGAAGGCGGAAGGTGGTGGAAAAGATACTGAAGCTTAAAGAGGGCTTTAGTCCTACATTTATTTTATGAGGGGTTGAAACCCCTCGTTTTCTCTCCTTTTTGTATCTACGA
The DNA here is from genome assembly GCA_050011775.1 of Bacteroidota bacterium. Lineage (GTDB taxonomy): Bacteria > Bacteroidota > Ignavibacteria > UBA10030 > CAVZMI01 > CAVZMI01. The sequence continues at coordinate 5,816 of JBEKIL010000001.1, forward strand.
GCTACTCGCCTCGCTCCGCTTCGGCGGAGCGGGAAGCTCGTGGCAATAGACGGACCTATCCACCAGGTATTCTAGCTGAAGATAATCGCTGACGACCGCGGGGATCAAAACCAAATCCCGAGTGAGAAAACCGTTTTGACGGTTTACTTCATCGCTGTTTTGGCTTTACCAAAAACAACAAAGGACATCTATCAGTTATTCTGTCCCGGCAATCCTTTCGGAAACAAGAGTACAATATCGGGTGTATCCGGTGTATGTTCTATGAGCTTTTGTATATCATTCATATCTCTTCGAAGGGCTTCGCTCAATTTCTTTTTTATTTCCTCTGCATATTTATCGTCCTCAAAAACGGAAGCATAAATTCTATGTATTAATCCATAATAAGGAAAACAGCTCGTCAGGATTTCATCAAAGAGCAAATCTCCCATTGGATACTCCTGATCGAATATCCAACCTTTTTCAATATCGGGCTTCAAGGTGAAAACGATTGGAGCATGTAATCTGATAATCAGTTTTATCGACACCGATCCGATTTCGTCGAATAATTTCGCTGCTTCATCTTTATTTCGGGCATTGCACACGCTCAGCGTTCCATCAGCCCATCGATATGCATAGTTTGGCATTGGAGTGTCTTCGATAGTTCTATTAGAGAGAACGAAAACGGGTTACAATGATGTTGGAGAATCAATTTTGAGGGGATAAATGGGATATGTTTTGGGTGTTATTGTGAGATTCCATGGAGACATCCTAACGGGACGTCTCTACAATTCCGCTCTTCGACCAAGCAGGAGTATGGTGCTTCTCGGGTTGACCAGATAAGCATCTTGCGGGTCGAGCACTACTTCTTGTCCGGGGATCGCAAGATCCTGACCGGTTGGCAAGCTGGTGTCCAGAACCCGATACCATTTGTTTTCACCCGGGAGCTTCGGAAGGCAGACCTGCCGCAGACGATAATCGGCGTGCAGAATGATAAACAAATAATATTTTCCCAACGCCGATCGCTCCTCTCCGCCATCTAATTGAACACAAAGCGTCCGCAATTCCGGATCACTCCAATCGGGGCTGCCGCCACCAGCGGAAAACCAACTTAGATCCGGAACGCTGTCGGCATCCAAATCCTGGCCCAGATAAAACTTGCGCCTCTGGAGAATCGTGTACCGGCAGGTAAGGGCTACGGCCTTTCTAAAAAACTCCACCATGCGTTCGTTCGCAGTCACCCGGGTCCAATCGAACCAACTGATATCATTGTCCTGGCAATAGGCGTTGTTATTGCCCAGCTGTGTGCGCATAAATTCGTCTCCGCCCAGAATCATGGGCGTACCGGAGGAAAAGAGCAGGCAGCAGATATAATTTTTAACAAGCTGCTCGCGGAGCCGAAGAACGGCAGTATCGTCTGTTGGGCCCTCTGCGCCGCAATTCCATGAATCGTTGTCGTTCGCGCCGTCCTGGTTGTTTTCGCCGTTCGCTTCGTTCCGTTTTTGATTATAGGAGACAAGGTCGTAAAGCGTGAAACCGTCGTGGCACGTCACAAAGTTGACGCTGTTATATGCCGACCGTCCACTCTCGCCGTAGAGATCTGCAGAGCCGGCCAGACGCCACCCCATATCAGCACCTTGTTGGGAGTCGCCCTTGACGAATTTTCGGACCGTGTCGCGAAACTTCCCATTCCATTCCGACCAGTCCACAGGGAAATTCCCCACCTCGTAAGATCCCAAATCCCAGGGCTCGGCGATGAGCAGTACATGATTCAGCACCGGGTCCTGTGACAGTGCATCGAAGAACGCAGATGTTTTTTGGAAGTGCATATCCTGACCCGCGCGTCCCAGCACTGATGCTAAGTCGAAACGAAAGCCGTCGACGTGCATTCTCTTGACCCAATAGCGTAACGAGTCCATAAGCAGGCGGAGTACCACAGGATTGTCCGCGTTCAGGCTGTTACCGCATCCGGTATAGTTCATGTAATAACGGGAGGGATTGGTTGGAGGACCGGTCAGGCAATAGTAAGTCGGATTGTCGATCCCCTTGAACGAGATGCTCGGCCCAAGCTCATTGCCCTCACCTGTGTGATTGAAAACCACATCCAGAATGACCATCATCCCCGCTTTATGCAATTCACGCACCAACATTTTGAACTCGGCCACCTGGCAGCCTGGAGTTTTTCCCGTGCTGTACGACGATTCGGGTGCAAAAAAACCGACGGTATTATATCCCCAGTAATTGGTCAGACCCCGGTTCCTGAGAGAGTCGTCCACGTAAAACTCGTGGATGGGTAGAAGTTCCACCGCATTGATACCGAGATTCTTCAGGTACGGAATCTTTTCAATAAACCCCAGATACGTCCCCGGGTGTCGCACGGCAGAGGAGGGATGGGCCGTGAACCCTTTGACGTGCACTTCATAGATGAACAGTTTCTCCAGAGGCACGGCGGGAGGGGCATCCTTCTGCCAGTCGAACCGATCATCCACGACTATGCCCTTTGGCAAGATGGCAGCATTATCGCGCGGGTCGGGTGTGAGATCTTTGGCATCGGACAAAGGGTCGTAGGCCAGAAGCAAATTATCTTTATTGATGAATTTGTGAGTGATTGCCTTCGCATAGGGATCCAGAAGAAGCTTTTGATCATTGAAACGCAGGCCGACGTGAGGTTTGTAATCCCCCCGGACCTTGTAGCCGTATAACTGTCCGTTCTTGACACCTTTGACAAAACAATGCCATATATATTTGGTGCGATTCTCCAGCCGAATAATATCGGTCGGATCGCCGTCCGGCCTGTCGAAGAGTAACAGGAACACTTCGGCAGCGTGCTGCGAATAGATGGCGAAGTTCACACCGTCTTCCCGAACCGTGGCTCCCAGGGGATAGTATGTACCCGCGGTCACCATCTTGTTGGTAAGAGGCATCAATGCATTTCCCATTGCTTCTCCTTTTCCTGCTATTTCAAACGTTTATTATCATGAATCACTACAGCAGAGTCCTATTCGATTATATTTACATCCCCGGTGACAACCAAATCGGCTTTGAGAACTTCACCTATGCCTAAAGCCTTCGGACTCGGCTGCCGTCCGCCGATATATAACTGAAACTTCCCCGGCTCCACTACCCGCTTGTTCTCATCATTGATCAACGAAAAAGCCTCCGGCTTCAACTCAAATTCTAATGTTCTCTTCTCACCAGCTTTCAGTTGAATTCGTCTGAATCCCTTCAGCGCATGAATCGGGACGGGTACTTTTGCGTCCAGTATTTTCACATACAACTCAACCACCTCGTCACCATCAATCTTCCCGATATTTTCGACTTCAACCGATACTTTCACATTCTCATTCGTCTTTACAGATGCAGGTGCGTTCATGTTTGAATATTTAAACGTTGAATAACTTAATCCATAACCGAACTCGTACAGAGGAATACGGCTGAAATATCGGTACGTCCGGCCTTTCATATTGTAATCTTCGAATAGTGGTACATCTTTGATCGATTTATAAAAAGTCACCGGCAAGCGTCCGGCAGGATTGTAATTCCCAAATATCACATCCGCAATCGCATTACCGCCTTCTTCACCCGGATACCAGGCCTCGAGGATGGCATCGACATTTTCATTCGCCCAGTTTACCGATAAGGGACTGCCGTTCAACAAAACCAGAATGATTGGTTTCCCCGTAGATTTAATGCTTTTAAGAACCTTATCCTGGACGGTAGGCAGGTCGAGCGTGGTACGGTCACCCCCGCGGAATCCTTCGATATCGACCGGCCTTTCTTCTCCTTCAAGTGACGGAGTAATTCCGCCGATGAAAATAATCACGTCGGCTTGTTTTATTACATAGTCGAGTCTCCGTTCATAATCATTATGCTTTTTAGCCCACTGAAATCTCGCAATCGCTGCACCCGCGTTTTGATAGTAGTCGATTTGTATCTCATGTTTTTCCCCTGCGATAAGCTCAATTTTTGTTTCTTCCAATGTTGGACCCTGATCTTTCCAACTTTCAAACAGGAGTTCACCATCAAAGTATACGCGATAACCGTCATCGCCTGTAAATCCGATATAGTATATATCCGTAGCAGGAGCCGTAATCCATCCTCTCCATCGCACTGAGAATTTCGTGTCTTTCTCAGGAGCGGGAGGATTATTGATGAAATCAAAATCAACCTGTTTATCGACGCGTGTTATGAAGGGAGTGCCTTTCAATTCCATGTTGTTGAAATATTCGGCTTTCAATCCTTTCTCATTTCCAATCCCCGCCGTAAAAGCGTCTTCCGGAACAGCAGAAAGAATCGGAGATTCATCGGCTGCATTTGATCCAGACTCATAAAGAACCTTTACGGAAGGGGGAGCTCCATTTTTAATTCCCTCCAATGGCGTGACGGATTTCGATGGAATACCATTGTAACTGCCGTACATGACTTCAGGAATATTCGCATTAGGCCCGACGACGGCAATAGTTTTTATATCTTTTTTAAATGGAAGGAATTTCCCTTCGTTCTTTAACAACACGATCGACTCGCGGGCTGCTCTGAGAGCCAATTCTCGATGTTCTTTCGAATCGTTTTCCGAGATCGGAATTCTTGTATAAGGAACCATTTCGGCAGGATCGAACAAACCGAGTTTAAAACGTGCCGTAAATAATCGCTTCACGGCAATGTCGATGTCCGATTCTTTCAGCAAGTCTTCCTGGACTGCATATTTAAGGTTACTGTAGGCATCGCCGCATTCGAGGTCACAGCCTGCACGCACGGCCAGTGCTGCAGCTTCTTCAGAAGTTCTAGCAAATTTATGATTTCTATATATATCGTAAATTGCACCGCAATCGGATACCACATAGCCTTTGAAATTCCATTTTCCACGCAGCACATTCTTCAATAAAAAATCGTTAGCACAGCAGGGCACACCCAGGTATCGCTGGTACGCACCCATGATCGAATATGCGCCTCCTTCAACAACGCAAGCTTTGAAGGCCGGAGCATACGTTTCGGCAAAGTCGCGATAATCGGTTATTGCATTGAAATAATGACGTTCAGGTTCGGGTCCGCTGTGAACCGCATAATGTTTGGGTGTGGAAACGACCTTCAGATATTTAGGATCATTGCCCTGCATGCCTTTTACAAAAGCAACGCCCATGCGGGATGTGAGATATGGATCTTCGCCGTAGGTTTCCTGTCCTCTCCCCCATCTTGGATCGCGGAATATATTGATATTCGGGGACCATACGGTCAGTCCTCTGAAAGCACTATGATCTCCTTTTTTCTGGTAGTCGTTGAATTTCGCCCTGAATTCCGTCGAGACAACATCGGCAACACGATACATCAAGCTGTCATTCCATGTGGCAGCCAGTCCGATTGCCTGTGGAAAGACCGTTGCAATGCCGGAAAAAGCGACTCCGTGCAGACCTTCGCTCCACCAGTTATAATCGGGAATACCCAACCTGTCGATTGGTTCGGCGGCATTCATCATCTGTCCAATCTTTTCATCGAGCGTCATCCTGGATACCAGATCGTTTACTCGTTCTTCGATGGAAAGAGCAGGATTCTGATATGGGAACTGTTGAGCGAACGAGAGATTCGCGATAAAGAAAAAAATGAATAGAATTCCATGGGTGATTAGTTTCATGGTTTTAGACCTTTATTAAATTCCGGCAGGGGAAAGAATGTTACGGAAAGATTGAGTGATAATCAAATTGAGGTTGAATCAGGTTATGAGGGCTTCTGAATTTCAATTCCTATTTTGAAAATAAAACCACAGAGTACACAAGGTACATTAGAATATGCAATTTATGAGGTCACAGGGTTGGGGGGCGTATATTAAAGTCTCGATTCTTCTTCGTGTCCTCATGAACAGCATGTTCAACAGTACTTTGCGTCCCTACGGGCCGTAGGCCTTTGTGTTTACTCCACCAGCCATCGAAAAAAGAAAAGCCGATCGATACAGATTGCCGATTGATCCTACTTCGTAGTAAAATGCCAAAGCGACCCCTTAATTGTATCCACCCCTGCTACCTCATCTATACGCCAGTAATATATTGTCGCCGTTTCGAGCGTACCGGGATCGAAGTAGTTTTCGTTTTGATTCTTTTTAAACTCCGGAGATTTGGTTTTGCCGAAATAGATATTATGCGAGTCGGCGTTTCGTGCCGGTATCCATTTCAGTATAGTACCTTCCGTCGGGATGTGATACGATTTATCCCTCGGCTTCAACATAAGTACCGTTGGAAGAACTGCGGGCATCGTTTCTTCTGGATCCCACATGCCGGCGAATGTCCATTGTGCCGTTACATCGCTCTCTTTCGGAGATCCCTCTGCCGTTTCCAGATTATCTTTGAACCAATCGAAGTCGCCTCCCTCACGATGACAGTTATAAAAATAATGCCGTGCACCCCATTTATACGGCCTCGGACTGGTCTTCGGCCGGTAGATCGGAGTGTCCGCCATCGTCCGCGAGAATATACAATCGAGTAAATACAACTGTCCGTCGAGATGATGACGTGCCAAAGGAAATTCCTGCACACCGTCGAAGGAAGAATATCGTATGACGAACTTCTGACTTCTATCGACATCGCCGTCGTGCCAGATGCTTGCGCTGAGATTATGTCCGTAGAATTTGCTGTCGGTAATGTAGCACCAACCGCGCGGACAGACAAAATCAACCCAACCTTCGAAGTAACAGTTTGCGTGATAATACATGCCGTCCGTTTTATTCCAGAGGCTGAGCGTGTCCCCACCGTCGGCTATGATGTTGCAATTCAGGATGATAATGTGTGTGCCGCCACCGCGGATAGCGAACTGATGATCGTGATCGCCATACAGACTGCCGTAATTATTATATACGGTCAGATTCGCCAGCGTGATATTTGTGACAAGCGAATCGATGTTGATAGTTGCCGACCCATAGTCGGAGCCGTCATGTTCCTTCACCCAATTCTTCCGCAGTTCGGCATAGACGACTCTCGTACTGTCGCGATCTTCGCCAACAAGAGTTATATAGCTTCTGGTGATATAAAGCTTTTCGTGATAAATCCCTTTTCGAATAAGGATGATGACGTTTTGATTGTTGTCCTGAGGGACCGAGTTGATGGCTTCCTGGATGCTCTTGAATTGCCCGCTGCCGTCCGGTGCGACGATAATGTTGGCTTTTTCGATGGCGAAAACTTGCGGGGAGAATAAAAGCCAAAGATTTGCAGTGAAAATGATGAATAAGCGATTCATAATTTTTAATGTGACTGAAGGGGATCTTTCAATACACATTGCTAAGTTTAAATATAACCACAAAGTTCACAGGGGACTGATATGAATCTGTTGAAGAGGACACAGAGTTTGGGGGTACTATCTTTTTATATTCTTCTTTGTGTACTCATAAATAGCATTTTAAAATGTACTCAGTGTCCTTTGTGGTTAACCCAGCAGCCATCAACAAAAGAAAAGTCGAACTACTGCTTCCCGACGATAGGATCGATGTGGCGGCGGAAATGCTTCACGAGATACTGATAATGAATATCCTCATGATCCCGGAGACATTTCATGATTCTATCCTTGAAGAGATAATTCCCCCTTTCATCTTTCTTAGAAAGAATTGTCCCAAACGTCACGTGCAGAATCTGCCGGGCATTATCTTCCGAGAGGAGTCCTATCAATTCCGCTTCTGAATAATCTTTTGTCGGGCGCATCCGGTTTACATCTGCAGTAACGTGATACGATTTGTGATCGTTATCGTAGTTGGCACGTGCACAGTCGAGAATTTCCCGGAACAGCGCCGGATCGGAAGCGCCGATGGTCCGAAGCGCTTCAAGCCAGCTGGTACCGGCTGTTTTTACATGAACTTTGCCAAACCCGATCGAACCGACAATTTTATAGACATCGAATTTATCGCTGCCCGAATGTATGCTGATTTTGTACGGACCTAGTTTTTCTGCTATCTGCATATGCTGGATATACTCTTCTTTGAATCTCTTCAGATCGCCTTTATATTCAATTCCCTTTTCAAAGTCACCGATAAAGCGCGGTGCCAGACTCATAAGCTTTATGCCAAGCCGTTTAAGTTCGTTTGCGATGACAAAATGTTCCAGCGGTGATGTCGGCGTATCGGTTTCATCGACTGATAGTTCAATCTCGGCCTGCTGTTTCGACCAATGAGTCTTGAGATAATTTACCAGCTTCACCGTTTGCACAATACCCGCACCGTACTTTACCATCGATCGAAGTATGTCTTCCTCCATCGGTCGAATGACAAATCCTTTTGCAATTTCGAATTTCTTCCCTCTATATCGCTTGAGGCACGCTTCGAGTGTATCGTCAAGGAGAACCCACGGCAATACAGCAGCACGCTGTCGAATATCTTCCGCCGACAGCCTGGCAGCTACGTTCACTACATATAAACCGATATCGAGTGTGAACATGGTGAATCCAGCCTTTGCATAGCGATCTATATCCTCGGGAGTTTTAAGATGATCTCCATCGGCACCGAAACCGTCTTTGTATCCTTCCTGAAATACCGCCCATGTTGCCGCATCCATCACATCTTTGGCTTCACGCTTGGTTCGTTCCAGCTCCCGGACCGACTGCTGAGCTAGAACCGGTTTAAGGCCGCTTCCGACTACCGCACGGATATGTCCGGCGTTCGCGAGTCCCAGTCGATCTCCACATCCGATCGAATTCTGTTGACCAATCAATTCCGGTTTCGTAAAGGCAAATATGTTTCGCAGCGCACCGGCATTTGTATGATTCAATGGACATCGTTTCATGCTTTCGTTCTCGACCCATTCGAACTGACGTGCAATATCGCCTCCCGTAATCCAGAGAGCTTTTCCGGCAGCGTCCTTACCTATGAAAAGATAATTATCCTGAATTTTATTTACAGACTTCGGGTAGATCTTTATATCTACGCCTGTTACAGATGCTAAGGTGCAGAATACATTATTGGGATCCGGATCGCTCACACAACGGTCCAGTAGATCTTTCACGGCTGGTGTCATGGGCTTGGTTTTCCTTATTTAGTAATGGAAAAATTCAGTATATTGCTTTAATTGGATCCGAAAACTTCAAAACACTTTGCCATTTAAGCTTTTCTATAACAGGCCGTCTCTACGGGATTAAAGAGAGTTCTATTTCTTTTCGGGTTCCAATCCACCATCTATCGAATCAACGATCTTGCATTCCCCAACAGCCATTGAAAGAGATTTCTTCCGGCTTTGCTGTTCTCATACTCGGCCGGCAGCCTGCGCGTATCCATATATTCATTATAGAGCCATGGATCACCTATGACGAATACCAGCCCTTTACCGAAGCGGGCAGCAGCCATCAGGACAAGTCCATTCTCTGTGAGAACCGGTTCGGCAGGTTTCCCGATTCTCAGCGAACTGACCTCCTTTATAAATATCTGTTTCACATTCTTGAAAATCGGATGTGTCGGCAGATTATCGCTCTTTCCCATCGAATAGTCATTATTTACTACCGCGTGATACTTGTCTTCATTAAAATGAATTCCGAACCGTTCCGCCAGCCGGTTGAAATGCTCGAACTCCGCATTTCCTTTATCATTCCCCATCAACACCAATACACCACCCGACTCGACCCAGGGGACGATCACGTCGATTGATTCTTCGGTAATATAATTTGGTTTTTCGGTTTCTGCAGGAGTATCCGGATCGACAATAATATAGACACTGTAATTTTTCAGGTCGTTCTCGGTCGGTGCACGACGTACTGCGACAATATCAGCACCTAGTTTACTGATGATAGCGCCAAGTTGAGAAAATCCGGAATCTGTTGTATCCTCCCACACGTAATGAAACTGAATTCTGTTTGAATCGACAATTCTCCATTCACAATTGAAGAAATAATCCAGCGCGACTATTTTTCTCAGTCCGGGAACCGAATCGGGTTCCAGCGGTGTGAGGTGCTTTGCGAGAGGAAGATCCAGCTGACGAAGTCCTTCGACGACAAGTCCGGCAATTTTCACCGCCCCGTATTTTGTAAAGTGCGTATTATCCTCTTTTCCATCAGGGAGCGTGGCATAAACTCCAGGTTTAACCCACAAAAAAATCGATTTGGTATCTTCCGGGCCTAATTGCTCAAAAAGCTTTCTGCTTTTCTCATGCAGGTCGATTAATGCAATTTTTTCATCACGGGCAACCTCACGCACAACTCCCGGGTACTCTCCGTGCTGATCGACAAACATATTGGAACTGTCGAATTTGCGCCGGTTCACCGGAGTCAGCAGAACGGGTATCGCTCCTTTTTCTTTCGTTTCGTGTACGAACTTCAGAAGATTCTGTTTATACGTCGTGTGCGCCTCGGCGTACCGGGTTGAATCGGTAGCCTTTGAATCGTTATGACCGAACTGTACAAACACATAATCACCGGACTGCAGTTTCTTCACGACGGCCTGCCAGCACCCTTCATTAATAAAACTCTTCGTACTTCGGCCGTTCCTTGCATGGTTCTCGATGACGACTCCATCATCGAAGAAGAGCGGGAATTCCTCTCCCCATCCGCATTCCGGATTGTCGATGAGAGGTTTGTCCGCCATGGTCGAATCACCCAGGAGATAAACACGGATACGCCCGTCAGGCATGAAACCCAGCAGCAGACAGCAGCAGAGACACAAAAGAAAACGAATACTGTATCTTTTGGTGTAGATTTTCTTCTTCAAATTAAACATGTCAGAACCCAGATATAAACACCATAGATTTTGGCGAAAAGGAATTATTTCCCTATTTTCTTTTCCAACTCAATTGCCGCAAGCAGAAACGGACCGTACCCCTTGAAGTCATCCGTGCGCTGCGGTTCGCCGAGGTAGTATGCCACACTCCCATCGCGATACGGATTGCCACCCAATCCGCCGACGCTACATATATGTTCCAGATGTACAATCCCTGAGGAGTCGATGGAGACCAGATGATCGATTATTCCTTCAAACGTCGCCTTTGCCCACCTCCGAAATTCAGAGGGCAGATATCCACGGTTCGCTCCCTTCGCATATACATATGCAAACATCGATGAGACTGATGCTTCCAGATAATTTCCTTTTTCGTCGGGTTTATCCACAACCTGATACCAGAGTCTTGATTTTCCATCAATTTGTTTGAGCATACTGGCAGCAAGGTTATTTAATATTTTTAAAAGCTCTTTTCGCTTCGGATGCTGTACGGGAAAATAATCCAGAACATCCACCAATCCCATTGCATACCAGCCGAGCGGTCGTCCCCACAGGTTCAGCGAGCAGCCGGTCTGCGGATTTGCCCAGCGTTGCTGTTTGCTCTCATCCCAGCCATGAAAATATAAGCCCGTGCGCTCGTCGTAACAATGTTGTGCGATGAGCAGAAATTGTCTTGCGATGTCATCAAATGCAGCGGTGTCTGTGAATATTACCGAGTAGAGCGTGTAAAACGGTTCTGCCATATATAATCCATCCGTCCACATCTGGTACGGATAGATTTTTTTATGCCAGAAACCGCCGTCACTTGTGCGGGGTTGTTCTGCAAGTTGACGCCTTAGTATTTCGGCAGCTTTTTTATACTTTGCATCGTGAGTGATATCGTACATTCTTAGAACAGCTTTACCGGACGCGATGTTGTCAAGCTGATATTCTCCAAAGTTATAAGTAAGAATAGACCCATTGCTGTCAATATAATGATCAAGATTCTTTTTAAGGTAGTGTATGTACTGACTGTCGCCGCTATGCCGCCACATTTGATACATTGCTTCAAGCATCAGACCCTGCTCATAATTCCACTTTTGAGATTTAGCTTCAGTGGGATAGATAATGGAATCGGGGTGCATGGCCAGAAAGCTCTGGGCAATACGCGCCGACCAGGGAAAGGCTGTCTCTTTCGAGGTCGGTTGAGCAGACCCGGCGCAGCCTGATAAAACCAGGAAAAAAGTCATCCATATCAATAATCGCTGCATTATCACCCCTTACTTACTGTTGATTTTCACATCGATTAAATCGAGATTCTTTACATTTTCGATCACGTTCGGTTCTGCAACATTATTAAACGTACAACTTTCAATACGGATATTTTCCGCCGGTGATCGATCATACGCGCGTATCCATACTCCAAATTTACTTTTTTCGCTTTCAATATTTTTAACTTCAATATTCCTCACGATGGGTGTAAAACTTCCACTGTCTCCCTCTTCATAATAAAAATCGATTTTCACTACAGCTTCGGCAACCTCTCCGACTTTTATATTTCTCATGAAAACATTTTCGATTATACCGCCGCGCATTGCATTTGTTTTTATGCGGAATACGCGGTCCAGCTTCGGACTATCCATGGTATCGTTCTCTGCATACACATTTCTCACGCCGCCCGACATCTCACTGCCGATCACAACACCTCCGTGGCCATCTTTCATCCTGCAACCCTGAACAATAATATTCTCACACGGCATATTCACGCGTCTACCGTCGGCATTTCTTCCGGATTTGATCGCAATACAATCGTCACCGTTGTTAAAAAGGCAATTCTTGATTAAAACATCCGTACATGATTCGGGGTCACAGCCGTCGTTATTGGGCCCGAGTCCTTCGACGGTCACCCCAATGATTGATACATTCTGACACAGCACGGGATTGATAAACCACATCGGAGAATTTTTAAATGTGATACCTTCGAGCAGCACATTTTTGCATTTGCTTGGTGCGAAAAAATTCGGACGCAGGAAGAATCCTTCACCGAATACCCGTTGTGTTACTGGAACTCTGCTCTCGCCCATCTCAAAAAGCTTTTCCCGTGCTTCGTTCTGATCCGGTGTGCCCGGTTCCCAACCGTATTCCTTTTTTCCCTTCCAGCTCCACCAGTTATCGTTTGCTCCCTGACCATCAAGTACACCCTCGCCGGTGACTGCAATATTCTCCTGCTCATATGCATAGATGAGCGGTGAGTAATTCATACACTCGACGCCTTCCCAGCGTGTAAACACGACAGGAAGATATTTATTCGGGTCGACGCTGAACCGTATTGTTGCATTTTTTGAGATATATAAATTGACATTGCTTTTCAGGTGGATGGCTCCCGCAAGAAAAGTCCCCTTCGGCACAACGACTCTGCCGCCGCCCGACGCATTGCATTTCTCTATGGCTTTTCTAAATGCCCTGCTGCAATCGGTTTTCCCATCGCCGACAGCTCCGAATTTTGTTACGATAAAGTCCTTATCGGGGAATGCAGGTGGAAAGATACGTTTTAAAATTGAGGGTACGGCGTCCCAGCCCTGTGGATCGGATGGATCTTGCTGGGCGAAAGCAATTGATGCTGTAATAAAACAGAGCAATGAAATATAGAGCAGATTTAAATGGGCGACGTTCATGGTTGCCGGTTTCTTTTATTTCTTACGCCACGCCGTGGATTTATGTATTGATGTAGTATTCAGTCTCCCCACGATTTACGTCGTGGGTTACATTATATTGTCACTGCATTACTTGAGCTTTAAATCTTACATCACTCCGTGGTTCTTTCTGATAAAGAGGGTTGCTATTTAATCAGCACCATTTTCTTTATCTGCTGCTCGCCACCGCTTTCAAGAACGCTGAAATAGATACCAGACGGCAGGGACGCTGCATCAAATCGCACAGAAATTATTTTCTCCGGTTCAGCCTGACCCGAGAAAAGCGTCCTGATTTCCTGTCCGAGGGTGTTCATCACTTTTAGTTTCGCTGTTCCTTGTTTAGCCACAGTGAAGCGGATGATCGTGGTCGGATTGAACGGATTGGGATAATTCTGTGACAGTTGGAAATTAAAAATCTCTTTTCCATTCCCCACAGCGATGCCGTTCGGCACGGATGATTCAAAGCAACCTAAATCGGGCGCAGAGCCGTTATATGCCAATCCGACATCCGTTCCCTGATCAATAAGCGAACTGCCCGTAGCAAGATGTAAGAAGTTAACGTCCGGAAGACTGCCGTCGACCTTCCTGGGACCGCGTACGCCGACTGTGTCGAGAGTGATAAAATCTTCAGCGGTCACATTGAAAGGACTTAACCAACTGTTCGTTTGTTGTATCGCATAACTACCAATAAGAGCTTGACCACCGAACGTAATGCAATTAATTACGGTCAAAGTGCTCCCATCTTTCAAACTGCCCGTGATATTGTAATCTGTACCATTCCTATAGGCAGTACAGTTGAACAGAGTCATCGAACCCCTGTTATTGTTTTGATCAAAACCTTTCACTCGGTTATCAAATGAAAGGCAATTTTTCAGAATCATATTATGACGCAAATTTTGTATATTACTGCTATCACCACCGCCCATTTTGAATCCATTTCCATTTCCAGAGCTTCCACTCCCATTTTTAAGAAAACCGTTGTTAAAGCACCAACTGTTTTCAATTATTGTTGTTACATTATCGGATGGCCGTAAATATCCATCCCAACCATCGTCCGAATTCTGCCACGACCTGCAGCCGTAAAAGTAATTTCCCGTACCGACATCGAGCTTCGGTGCAAAACCGTCGGCATTTTTTTGACCTGCATCTGCATTATAATATGAATCACAGTTGATGATCCGGTTGTTCGATGCCCCGTTGCTGAGTTGAAGTCCCGTGTCGTAGTTTTCATAAAACGCACAAAATTCTATTGTATTATTCGAGCCACTGAGAATCATCCCGTTATCACCGGCTTTGTAAATATCCAAACCCTTTACGTGCCAGTAATTACCTGAGAGATCAACGCCCCTGTTACTGCTGCCCACTACCATCGAAGAAAAATCCAGAACAGGACGTTCACCGGGGTAGGCCAACAGATAATACCTGCTGATACTTGTACCGTTTTTCGAGATTCCGATTTTTGCACTCAGCATATAGCGGCCACCGCGGACAAAGATCGTATCACCGGGCTGGGCAAACGATATTGCCCTTGGAATTGTCTTGAAAGGTAATTCATATGAACCGGGATTTGTATCGAGTCCGTCGGGTGATACATAAAAACCGAGTACGACGTCCGGTGCCACGCCTTTACCTGTGACCGTAACATTCTGTGCCGAAACTCCACCACCTGTATTCGCGATGATCTTGTTGTACTCGAGAATCGAGTCCGGTGCAAACTTTACATAGATTGCAGTGCTGCTGAGAGTACCGCCTGTATATGGAACATTAATGGAGGCCGCATATCCCGATCCGCTTATGGTTGATACTTCAAATCCTGCCGGAGCTATTACTGTGATAGTATCGGATCCCGGTGTCAGGTTGGTGGCCGAGAGCAAGTAGGACATTTCTTTCGATCCGCCTGCGTGAACACTACCGAACGAAAGAGTGTCAGGAAAAATACTTATCGTCGGTGTTCCCGGTGCAACCGTGGTTCCGGAAATGACCACATCGGTCAGACATACGTACTTCGTGGGACTTGGAGTAGAATTATACCATGGATAAATTCTTAAATAAAATTTCTGACCATCCACGACTGGCACACCCGGAATATATGAAAGTGCCGTCATTGCAACCGTTCGTATATCCGGTAATGACATAGAAGTTGGATTTAATTGGGTCTGTATGATGAACGTAGAGTCGGTGGAATAATAGATGTTCGCAAATAAATGTCCGTTAGTTCCAAAGCAGCCAATATTAAGAGCGATGGATTGGACGGTAAAAATATAGCCCGGGGTGGGAGACACTGAGTACTGTATATATCGTGTACTATTCTCTGTGGTTTCTTCCGGCCAATATAGATTATTGCGCCAGATTCTCTCTGCAGCACCGACCGGCGAACCACTGGTACTGTCACCACCGATGAAGTCTCTCACAGACATCGTGTCTGACAGGATTTGAGGAGATGCCGTAATATTGCCAGAAATTATTGCTGTCGTGTCCACAGTCAAGGCCCAGGTCGCTGACGCTGACTGTGTGTAGGCATTCAGTGTCAATACAAGGAAAGTAACCAGAACCTGAATGCAGAAGATAAACGACAAACGGTTCGACAAGATAACCATCCCCTCACCTCACGATACAATGAAAAAAACCTCACCACGTTTTACAGTGGAGATTCTTAAGATTGAAAACGGATGGATAGTGTTATACCGTATACGCCGATGAAGCTGTTTCGCCGCCGCGGCCTGTCCAGTTCGTATGGAAGAACTCGCCGCGCGGTTTGTCGACTCGTTCGTACATATGTGCCCCGAAGTAATCACGCTGGGCTTGTAGTAAATTTGCCGGCAGGCGCGAGTTTCGGAATCCATCATAGTAATTGAGTGCCGTTGCTGACGCCGGCACCCAGATTCCGTTCAACACTGCGGTTGAAATTACACGCCGCCATGCATCCTGTGACGCCTCGATTTTTTCTTTAAAGAATGGATCGAGGAGGAGATTGCTCAACGCTGGATTATTATCGAATGCTTCTTTTATCTTGCCCAGAAAAACGGAGCGAATGATGCATCCACCGCGCCACAGGAGAGCAATCCCGCCATAATTCAATGTCCATTTGTACTCTTCTGCCGCCGCGCGCATCATTGTAAAACCCTGTGCGTATGAAACGAGTTTCGATGCATAGAGTGCCTTTTCGAGATCGGCGAGAAAGACTTGTTTGTCGCCGTTGAATTTCGTTTTTGGACCGCTTAATACTTGTGAGGCTTTCACTCGCTCTTCTTTCATTGCAGAGAGACAGCGCGCATAGACAGCTTCACTTATCATCGTCAGTGGAACACCGAGGTCCAGCGACGCGACGCTCGTCCATTTGCCGGTTCCTTTTTGACCGGCGGTATCGAGAATTTTATCGACCAGCGGTTTTCCATCTACATCTTTGAATGCAAGAATATCACGCGTAATTTCAATGAGGTAGCTGTTGAGATCGCCTGTATTCCATTTTTTAAATACTTCGTGCATTTCACCGGCGTTCATACCGAGCAATTCGTTCATGATTTGATAAGCTTCGCAGATGAGCTGCATATCGCCGTACTCGATTCCGTTATGAACCATTTTTACGAAATGTCCGGCACCGTCGCTGCCGACCCAATCGCAGCAGGGCGTTCCGTCGGCGACTTTTGCAGCGATGGACTGGAAAATCGGTTTGATGTGCGGCCAGGCACCCGGCGATCCTCCGGGCATTACCGATGGTCCGCGCAGCGCGCCTTCTTCTCCACCCGATATTCCCGTTCCGATAAATTGCATTCCTTTGCTCTCGAGATACTTTGTGCGGCGGATCGTATCGGGATAATGCGAGTTTCCGCCGTCGATGATAATATCTTCCTTTTCAAGAAGCGGAATTAGCTTTTCGATGAAATCATCGACTGCTTTCCCGGCTTTCACCATCAGCATAATCTTATGCGGGGTTTTAAGCGAGGCAACGAATTCTTTGAGCGAATGTGTGCCAATAATATTTTTCCCCTTTGCACGTCCCTGCACGAAGTTATCGACTTTTTCCACTGTCCGGTTGAATACTGCAACGGTGAACCCGTGACTTTCCATATTCAGCACGAGGTTCTCTCCCATCACTGCTAAACCTACCAATCCGATATCGGCTTTCTGTTCCATTCTTATTTTCCCTATGTTAGATTGTTGATGGTGTATTCTATGTTCTTCCATTAATGAATTAACTGCACGAGAGTCATCGAAAACGTTCCTTATGCGCCCACAATCCCAGAGCGGGGTTTGAGATGTAGAAGATTTTCTCGCCGTCAGGCATTGTGTTGAATCCTTCGATAAGTTTTTCGGGACTATATCTCCTCATCATCAGGGACAAATCGGCATACTTAAAGTTAACGCTTTCAATTTCTTGTTTTGAGATATTAGCAGGGCAATACGTGATTGAAAAACGTCCTTCGGATGAACCGTGGATCAGATGTGCGGCTGCACTTAAATTGTTTTTCAGGTCGTCGGTATCGTTCACATACTGTAATGTTTTCGGTGTACCGACATAGCCATATTTTCGAATGAGAGCATCGATTTGCCTATCTTCACCAAACTCTTTTAATCCCGGAGCCAATACGATCAGTTCTCCACCGTCAGCTATCGCCATCCGTGTGCGATAGATGCTTTTGTTACCCAGCCATGTGCTTTTATATTCCGAAGGATCGAGATAGACCACAACCTTCTTCAACGGTTCCTTGACCATCTGGAAGTTCACTTTCAGCGAGAGAGCCGCCGGACGATTGAAACATTCCAGATCGTCACCAACATATAGACCGCGCACTTTAAGCCGGCCGTCACCGCCGCGTGAAACTACAGTGTGAACGTAAATGATCGGGAGATTTCTTATAAAATGATCGGATGCATAATTAAAAACAGTGCGCACCGGATTTTCGGCACGCCCCATGATTCGCTCCATACCATACACGGCTCCAAGAAAGTGACTTTTGTTGATCCCTTCCGGCCCGCCTGTCCCGACAAGGACGTTCTTATTGTAACTGGCCATGCCGATCACTTCGTGAGGTACGACCTGACCGAGCGATATTATCAGGTCAAAATTACCCTCAACCAATAATTTATTGACCTGTGCTTTCCATCCGTAATTCAATTTTCCTTCCGACTGCTGAAAAATAAATTCGGACGGGACTTCACCGAGCGTTACAACGTCATTGCGCCAATCATGAACCCGAAAGAGATTGAGCGGCATACTGCCGAACATATTTTGAATCTCCTGTTCGGTCATGGGAACGTGTGTTCCCAGAGCGGGCAAAACATCAGTGAGCTTCTCTTTGTAGTACTCCCATATAAGCCGTGTGAGCACACCGGCATGCGAATGGAAGCGGGTGAAATCAGAAGGAATAGCCAATACTTTTTTCTTCACACCCAACTTTGCCAGCGCTTCAAATAATCCTGTTCTCAGGTCCTTTTCCTCAAGAACATCGTTTTCAGAACCCCTGCTGAAAAGTAGCATCTATTTTTTCTCTACGCGTAATTATCTTTTGATTCTGGCGGAGCCGCCGTTCATCACATCCTTGACTTCATCCAGCCTAATGATGCTCGTGTCTCCGCGTGTACTCTGAAGTAGCGCTCCATGGGCTGCGCCCATCTCCACACATTCCTGCAAAGTCATACCATTCAACAATCCGTAGATCATTCCGCTGCAGAACCCGTCGCCTCCACCGATTCGGTCTTCGATCTCAAGATTTTCGTACCTCTTTGATTCATAAAAGATACCGTCGTAATACATGATCGCCGACCAATTGTTGATCAACGCGCTTTTCACTTCACGCAAAGTAGTACCGACAATTTGGATATTGTGATATGCGGTAGTGACTCTTTTCACCATTTTTATATATGCTTCCACCGGTAAGGTGGTCAGAGTCTCATTGGTCCCTTCCACCTCAAATCCGAGTACTTTCTGGAAATCTTCTTCATTACCAATCAGAACATCAATATAAGGGATAAGGTTCTTTGTCACTTCGATAGCTTTTTCACTCGACCAGAGTCTGCTCCTAAAATTCAGATCATAGCTCACAATGGTCCCGGCTTCATGTGCTGCTTTCATCGCTTCCTTTACCACTTCTATACAGTTATCACTCAACGCCGTGAAAATTCCTCCCGTATGAAACCAACGTGCCTTTCTTACAGTAAAAATCCTTTTCCAATCGACTTCCCCCGGCTTCATATGAGAAACGGCCGTATGGCCGCGATCATACATCATTGCACTGGCACGTAAACCGATCCCCACTTCGGTGAAGTTCAGACCGATCCGATCATCCCTGCCTACACCGTCAAAGGGAACCCAGATCACCTCACTGATGTCCATGCCGCTGGCTTGGGCATGATTCCGGATGAAATGTCCTAGCGGATTCTCGACAAGGCGGGATACCCAACCGGTACGCAAGCCAAAACGGGAAAGTGCATGTGCAACATTGTATTCTCCGCCGCCGGCATATATTTCTAATATTGGTGTTGACTCGATGCGCTGGTGACCCGGCGGACTCAATCGAATCATGCATTCACCGAGTGACAACAAATCAAATTCACATTTAGACACCGGATGTATCTTCAACGCCATTATTGTATCCCTTTCACTTAACGAAAAAGAATTCTATTGTTCTCCGGAATTTTTTCAAAATATTCTTTGTTGTGCCTGCAATTACCTTTGTATTCGTGCCGAACCACCCTTGGCAAACGACCGCACCTGTTCCAAAGTCACCATTGTTGTGTCTCCGGGAGTTGTCGTTAGCAACGCGCCGTGTGCCCAACCAAGTTTTACGGCTTCGTCCGGTGTTTCGCCTGTTAATAAACCATAGAAAAATCCGCTTGCGAATCCATCGCCGCCGCCGACGCGGTCGAGTACATCCAGATCACAGGTGGGCGAGATGTATGTCTTGCCGTCAATCCAGGCAACTGCACCCCAGCTATGCCGGTTCGTTGAATGTACTTCGCGCAACGTTGTGGCTACGACTTTCACCTGAGGATGTTTCGCAACAACTTTGTCGATCATAGCAAGAAACACGCTCGGATCAAGTTTCGATTTCGCAGCGACTTCCGGACCGGGAATGCCAAGACCTTTCTGCAGGTCCTCTTCATTGCCGACTAAAACATCGGCGTTTTCCACAATGCGTGCAACCACCTCAACCGCTTTTTTCTGTCCACCCCAGATATTCCACAGCTTTTCACGGAAATTGAGATCGAAGCTTATAACCGCACCTGCTTTCTTTGCCGCCTTCATACCTTCGATGATAACCTCACCGGTTGTTTCCGAGAGCGCTGCGAATATGCCGCCGCTGTGAAACCATCGGACACCGCCAGAGAAGATTGCGTCCCAGTCGAAGTCACCGGGTTTTAAGTGTGCCCCACCTTCATTCGACCGGTTATAGAACACTACCGGAGGACGAATACCCTGTCCCCGGTCACTGTATACTGTTGCCATATTAGGACCGTTTACTCCGTTGTGCTTGAAATGTTTGTAAAACGGTTTTACTCCCATCGCCCTCACTCTCTCGGCAATCAAATCGCCGATCGGGTAATCGACCATTGCCGTGACGATGCCGGTATTCATACAAAAGCAATCGGCCAGGTTTGCGGCCACGTTGAACTCACCGCCGCTGACATGAATCTGACACTGGGTCGCCTTCCTGAAAGGAACAACGCCCGGATCCAAACGATGCACCAGTGCACCCAATGAAACAAAATCCAATGCACCATCTGGACGGATTTTAAGACCGTTGCTCATCTTGTGCTCCTTTATTTCACATTTATGCTATGAATGAATTCATGCTTTTTTTATACACCCGAATATGCCGAGAATCCGCCATCAACCGGTAACACGATTCCCGTGACGAACTGTGAAGCCGGCGACAGGAGCCACAGCATGGCGCCCAACAAATCCTCCGGTGCACCGAAGCGTGCCATCGGTGTGTGATCCAGAATTTTTTTACCGCGGGCCGTCAATTCACCTGTCACTTTGTCGGTTAAGAGAAATCGGTTTTGCTCGGTCAGAAAAAACCCCGGTGCAATTGCATTCACACGGATGTTCGGCGAATATTCCTGTGCCATATGAACAGCCAGCCATTGTGTAAAGTTACTCACAGCTGCCTTCGCTGCCGAGTATGCCGGTATGCGGGTCAATGGACGGAAAGCGTTCATCGATGAGATATTCAGAATAACTCCTTCTTTTTGCTCCGCCATTTTCTTCCCGAATATCTGACTCGGTAGAATAGCACCGATCAAGTTCAAATTCGAGACGAACTGCAGAGCTTCGACCGGAATGTCGAAGAAGCTTTGATCTGCATTCGTTGTCGCTTTAGGATTATTCCCCCCCGCACCATTGATGAGGTAATCAATCCGTCCATAAGTTGAAAATACTATATTCGCCGCCTCCTGGACTTTCACTCTATCGAGCACATCGACAAAAAGAACGAGATGTTTCCCTTTTGTTGTGCCAAATGAATGAAGTACTTTCTCACCCATCACGACATCGCGGTCGAGAATAGCGACATTTGCATTGCATGCAGCAAGCGTTTTCGCCATTTCACCACACAGAACACCCCCGCCGCCCATGATTACGATTGTTTTGCCGGTAAAATCGTATGCCTTGGTTACTTCCTGCAATTCCATAATAAAAATCCCCTTATGAGATTATAATTCCACCCGTTTCATTTTTGGTGCTAATACATTAAATATCACCCATGCAAATAAATATATTGAGCCGCATATAATGAACATAATGTAGTACCCTGTCTCGATGGAACCTAATGCCTTAAAATGATCCAATATTATCCCGGCAGTTTTTGCTATTAAAATACCACCGATTCCACCCGCCATCCCGCCAAATCCTGTTACTGAAGCGACAGCTTTCTTCGGGAACATATCCGAAGTCGTAGTAAAAAGATTTGCGGACCATGCCTGATGTGCCGATGCTGCAAATCCGACGATTAAAATGGCAAACCAATGGCTGTATTGCCCCAAGGCCTGAGCTGTAACTATCGGTATTACACACAACGCAAAAACGAGCATGGCAAAGCGACGCGCTTTATATACTTCCCATCCCCTTTTGATCAGATTCCCCGAAAGCCACCCGCCATAGACACTGCCGACGGTCGTCATCGTATAAACGACGGCAATCGGAAGTGCGAGTTCTGTCTTCGACATATGGTATTGCTTATTTAAAAATGAAGGGAGCCAGAACAAATAGAACCACCACACTGGATCGGTTAAGAATTTCCCCACAATAAATGCCCAAGTTTGTCTATACCCAAGAATGCTAGTGGGCTGTTCATCCCCATATCGATTAGAACCAGCAGTCCCTTTAATAAAGCCTAAAAAGATAAGACTGTATATAGATCCTAAAATGGGAATAAGGTTGATGAGCACCATCCATCCAGAATAATTTAAATCATGCCATCGTCTTACTTGGGCTGCTAAACCCATCCATACATATATAATTAATAGAACCAATAATAAAATATCATATCCAATATTTATAGTTGATATACTCATCCGCATGAAGAGGTAGAGATATGGAATAGATGTTAAAGTTGAAGCTATTATCAAACTTAGAATAATTGACCAATATGTACCTCTCGTGATTCGTCCCTCAAAAGAAAAATTCTTCTTTATAAAATTTTTCTTCGATAAAGATTTCGACTCATTTAATGCTTCTTTTTGCCTTTCCTCATTAACGGCTTCATCTTTGTCGCTATGGATATAATCATACTCTTCTTTTTTCAATCTGCGATGCTTACTCGGAATTTCATACACGGCAAACCAGAAGAACAACCATATAAGACCCGCGGCGCCGGTAAGAATGAATGCCCATTGCCAACCCCACCATAGAGCGATAAGGGGTACCGTAAGCGGGGCGATAATCGCACCCACATTCGTTCCGGAATTAAAAATTCCGGTTGCCAATGCCCTTTCCTTTTTGGGAAACCATTCCGCGACGGTTTTGATGGCCGCGGGAAAATTGCCCGATTCACTTATTCCGAGCACACCGCGAGCGACCATAAAACCGTACGTATTCCGTGCAAATGCATGACCGATGGCTGCAATACTCCATACGAATAACGACACTGCATATCCTAATTTCGTGCCGATTTTATCTATAACCCGTCCGACGCCGAGCATCCCGATGGCATACGAGAGCTGAAAAATAACAACGATGTTGGCATAGTCTGATTCCGACCATCCGAATAAAGGCTCGAGGTAATCGTCTTTCAAAAGACTGATGACCTGGCGGTCCAGATAATTCACCGTAGTCGCAAAGAAAATGAGCGCCAGGATAGTCCAGCGATACTTTCCAATCGTCACCTTTATTTCATTAGTCTCCGGCATTATTCGACCCTTTTATAGGTTATGTGGTATAAGGAAATCTTTTTATCGTTGTATGCTTTTCAGGATGATCTTGCCCTCACCCATTCATCACCCCAAATTGAAGTATCTCTTTGCATTGTAATAACAGATATCTTGTACGATACCACCGATAAGTTTTATGTCATTTGGAATTAAACCTTTTTCCATTTCGGTTCCCAGGATGTTACATAATATTCTACGAAAATATTCATGGCGCGGATACGAAAGAAAACTTCGTGAATCTGTCAGCATGCCTACAAACCGGCTTAGAATTCCCATATTCGAAAGCGCCTCGATTTGCTTTTTCATGCCGTCGAGCTGGTCCAGGAACCACCAGCTTGAACCGTATTGCAACTTGCCCGGGATGCTGCCGTCCTGAAAATTCCCGATCATTGTCGCCATCAACTCATTATCGCGAGGATTGAGATTATATATAATCGTTTTGGTCAGCCGTCTCTGTGAATCGAGCCTGTCAAGCAATTTTGCCAGTGGTCGTGCAATCTCAAAATCGCCGATCGAATCGAAACCGGTGTCAGGACCCGCTTCCTTCATCATCCGTGAGTTTGTATTCCGGAGTGCGCCGAGATGGTACTGCTGAACCCATCCCTTCTCATAATCCATCACTCCGAATTCAAATAACATAGCTGACTTGAATTTTAATATATCTTTTATATCCAGGCTTTTCCGCTTCTTTAACCTTCTAAAAATATACTTAATCTCCGATTCGGTATAGTCTTCTGCATATGCTGTTTCTATTCCGTGATCAGACAGACGGCAGCCGTGTGCGTGAAAATAATCGTGCCTCTGACGAATGGCCGAAATGAATGCCTCAAAGTCTTCGATATCAATTCCCGATACATTTTGCAGTATTTGAAGATAGGAAAGAAAGGCATCTACGTTCTCGACCGCCATCGCTTTATCCGCACGAAATGCTGGTATCATCTGAGTAAATCTATTTTTACTTTTTGCATATACTTCGTGATATTCGAGCGAATCTACCGGATCATCGGTTGTACAGACAACCTCCACATTCATTCTCTTAAGAATTCCCTGTGTGGAAAATCCCGGCATCGCCAGCTTTTTATTGCATGTATTCCAAATAACCTTTGCCGTCTTTTCATTCAGGAGTGTATTTGTTATTCCGAAAGGACGCCGTAGTTCCAGATGAGTCCAGTGGAAAAGCGGATTACGAATTGTTTTCGGCACTGTACGCGCCCACATTTCGAATTTTTCCCAGTCGCTTGCATTGCCCGTTATAAAACGCTCATCGATGCCGCAGGTCCGCATCGCCCGCCATTTGTAATGATCTCCGTACAACCATATCTGCGTCAGGTTGGCGAATTGCCTGTTCTCGGCAATTTCCTTTGGTGAAAGATGGCAGTGATAATCGATGATCGGCAAAAATTCTGCATATTCATGATAGAGCCTGGATGCGGTTCTTGTTTCAAGTAAAAAGTCTTCGTGGATGAATTTCTTTTTCATTTTCTCTCCTTCAATAGAAGTTCATTCATCGAACACCGTTTGCATTATTAAAAAGGTCTTTTTCAACTTTCATCGCGGTTCTATCCAATAATCTATTTATTCTTCAATAGCCAGCGTTATATTCAAGGGAGATCCAACTCGTTGTGAAAATTCTTTCAGATAATTATTCCAATCTTCGGAATTGTTGAAGTCGCCGCTGCGCGTCCAGCCG
This sequence comes from Bacteroidota bacterium, assembly GCA_050011775.1. Lineage (GTDB taxonomy): Bacteria > Bacteroidota > Ignavibacteria > UBA10030 > CAVZMI01 > CAVZMI01. The sequence continues at coordinate 31,191 of JBEKIL010000001.1, forward strand.
GCTCCTGCATAATATGTCGCAGTTTTTCCAAGCTTAACCGTCCCTGTAATAAGGAGATGGATCTTGTCCTCCTTAATACCACTAAAGGCTTCCTTCGTCATGATGATGCCGGTACCGAGTGAACCATTCTCTATGTTGTCGTTAGTTTGCCCCCAAAGACTTACCGATCGATTCTCTTTGTCTGTAAAACTTATGACACCTTTGCGTTTCACAATACCGGCAGCAAACGGAACCGTTTCAGTCGAAGAATCACATCTGTACGTGACTTCGATTTTATCGAGGTTGACTCCGGCATCAATTGCAAAGCGTTTGACCTCTGAAATACTTTTTCCCTCGAACAGCACCGGTTTGTATGTTACCTCGAACATCGCCCGTATCGGACCTGTCGCAAGAATCCTGTACGAAGCAAAAACTCCCGGTTGATAAAGCGAGTCATTTTTATAGAGCGCGCAACTACCCGCCCCCAGCGTTCGCCCCACATCGAAGAAATCCGCCCCTTCACCGTGATCTTCGTGATAAGAAATCCTGCTGCTGTCGGTTACTTCATCACCTCTGTACCATTTTTCTATTATGGGATAACGGACGCGCTTCGTCCAGACATCAATTCCATTATTTAATTCCTTTGCAAACGCAGGACCGTAGATCCGGTGTGCAATCCGGTCATTTTCCCATGCTATATCTTCACGAGGAATCATAAAGCGCACATCGGTGAGCGATTCGGCCGTTTTCGGCCCTTTGTTCCATGTTTCGACAATGAACTCTCTTGTTTCTTTAGCTTTGAAGCCTGAACAAAAAATCAATTCCTCCGGTGTTCCGTCATGATCTTTATCAATAACCTGTGTGACGAACTCGATGTTTGTTGTCGCATCAAAAACATGTGTCCGTGCCGGATCTAAAGTTAAAATTTTTTGTCTGAGATCGTTCCACTGGAGAACGACCATTTCGCTTGAACGGTTCAGATTCAATAAATTTGAGACTGTTACATGTATCCGTGGATCTTTTGCAAAAGCGTAATTGATGATTACACAGATGAATAGTATTAATGCGGTTATTTTCTTCTTTGGGATGGGAAAAGCCAAAGTAAAAATCGCAGCTGTCTTATTTTTAGGATATATCGCTTCTTTCATTCCATTTCCTTCTATTGTAAGTCACTCATCGAGACACCATCCATATCATCGAACACCTGGTTTTCACCGCCCATCGCCCAGATGAAGCTGTAATTGCATGTTCCGACTCCGGAGTGGATTGACCAGCTTGGATTCAGTACCGCCTGTTCATTGCGCATTACCAGGTGACGTGTTTCACCCGGCTGTCCCATAAGATGGAGTACTATTCCACCGGGAGGCATATTATAGTACATATATACTTCCGAACGTCTCTGATGCGTGTGTGACGGCATTGTGTTCCAGACACTGCCTTCCTCCAATTCCGTCAATCCCATGACTAACTGACAGCTTTGAATGCCATTTGCATGAATTAATCTGTTGATGGTTCGTTTGTTTGCGTCATGCTGGCTTCCAAGTTTCAATTGATCGGCATCGGCAAAGCGGGCATGAGTCGTCGGATATTCTTTATGAGCAGGATAACTGACAAAATAATACTTAGCAGGTTTCGCCGCATTTTTACTTCTGAACTCAATATCCTTTGTACCGCGTCCGATATAGAGTGCGTCTTTGTTCGACATTGTGAGTATTTTACCATCGACACCGATGGTTCCTTCATCTCCTATATTGATGATGCCAATCTCGCGCCTTTCGGCAAAAAAATCTGCCGCCATTTCTTTCTTTGTCGCCATCAATTTCAGAGTCTTTTCTACCGGCACGGCAGATCCCGTGATTGACCGATCTACGTCGGAGTATGTCATATGAATATCATCAATCGCGAACAGATTACCAATGAGGAACATTCTCCGAAGCGCCTCTGTCGTCATTGTTTTGAATCCTTCCGGATCAGTACCGAACCTTATATCCATCTTTCTATCCTTTCTTCGAATCTTTCTATCAACAATTCATAATCTGATGCTTCAGATTTCCATATTTGTTATCAAACCTGTACCAGATGAATAGCAAATCCACCGATTTCGAGATCGAGATACACGGTGGAAAGTTTTCCGTTCTTTTCGCTCTTTGTTTCCGGCTTGATTCCGATTCCCTTCAGTGACAGATAGGCAATTGCACGCTCAATAAAATTGGTGGTAATAGCGATATGACCGTGAGTACCGAGATAATGCCGCTTCAGTACCTCAAACTGAGTCCCAACGAAGATCGAACCGTTTGTGTCCTGAGGGATGAGCTGAAATATCTTTTCTATCTGGTGAGCAATATTCAGCGCTTCATCGGGAGAAGGTGAGTTCATCCCGATATGTCTGAGTTCGAATCCAAGCATTGTAGTGACTGCCTGTCGCGATAGAGCCGCGATCTTTTCAAACTGACCTGCTTCGATCATCTCAGGATTCACCATCCAGCTTCCGGCGCATGCAAGAACTCCCGGGAATCGAAGATAGGACAGGAGCATTGACTGGTCAATGCCGCCGGTGGGAATAAACTGCAGATTCCTGAATGGCGCTGCAATCGCTTTCAGGTACTGCAAACCACCGCACGCTTCTGCCGGAAAAAATTTTACAGCATCGAGACCGTATTCAAGCGCATATTGAATCTCTGTCGGGGTTGTAATGCCGGGTACAACAGGAATTGCATTGGATATACAATACTCGACAACTTTCGGGTTAAATCCCGGCGACACAATGAAACGCGCCCCGGCATCGATCGCTATCCGAACCTGATCGACTGAGATAATGGTCCCTGCACCCACAAGCATCTGCGGCGAATTTGCCGTAATCCGTTCGATCACACGTGCAGCGGCCTGAGTCCGGAATGTAACTTCAAAAGAGGTCAACCCGCACTCACGCAGTGTCTGTGCAAGCATCGCTGCTTTCTTTTCATCTTCGACGGTTGCGACAGGAAGAATTCCCTGCAATCCAATCTTTTTCAGAATATCGTCCATTGAATTTTTTATTTTTCAATTGTATGTCATCGTGCCATCCAGCCGCCATCGACAATGAGCACGTGGCCGTTCACATAGTCTGAAGCCTGTGAGGCCAGGAATATGACCGCACCCTGCAAATCGTCCGGAGTACCCCATCGACCTGCCGGAATACGATCAAGAATTGCTTTTGAACGAACGGTATCCTCTCGAAGCGCCTTCGTATTGTTCGTGGCCATATAACCGGGCGCAATTGCATTTATGTTAATGCCGTACTGAGCCCATTCGTTCGAGAGCGCTTTTGTAATCTGTGCAACTGCTCCTTTGCTTGCAGAATACGACGGTACTATGATGCCTCCTTGAAATGCCAGCAACGATGCGATATTAATTATTTTCCCGGATTTTCGTTTCATCATATCACGAGCAACTGCCTGTGAGAAGAAGAATACGGTTTTCGAATTGATCGCCATGACATCATCCCAGTCTTTCTCGGAAAAATCCAATGCCGGCATTCGCCGGATGATGCCTGCATTGTTCACGAGAATATCCACTTTACCAAACGTGCGGATCGTTTCATCAACAATTGATTGAATTGGTTTGGTGGACATGAGATCAGCCTCGATGATAATGGTTTTCCGGCCAATTGCCTTGATTTCTTCGGCAGTTTCAGCACTGGAAACGTAATCCACCAGAACCATATCCGCACCGGCTTCAGCCAATCCAAGCGACATGCCCTTGCCGAGTCCGGTACTCGTACCGGTTACAATGGCCACCTTGCCTGAAAGATCAAACAGTTTCATAGTATTCCTTATTATAAAAGAAGCATCCAGTCCACAAAAAATTGAAACTGGATGCTTCGAATTGGATATTGATAAAAGTTCGAGATCCAATCAATCCTCTCGAAAAATTATAATATATGAAAATAGTGCACAAATATACAGGCTCTGTGAGTCCTGACCGTCTCTCTCCTTTCGGAGGAGTGTCTCACTCAAGCAAGCCATGATCATATTAACCTATTGAACCCTCGTGCGGAGTAGAGCAACAGCGCGGCGAGGTTAGGTCAAGCATAATCTGTTTCTGCCTCTTTCGGTTGGCAGTGCCTCAGTATCTCGACCAGGTCCTGTTTCCAACCACATGTCGATTTCTCGCTCCATGCATTCAGAGCTTTTTCATATCCGGGATATTGGAGGTGAGCGCCTCAACCTCCGCACCCGGATAGAAAAGGAATAGCTACACTCGGCGCTCATTTCACGAGCAATAATTTATTCACCTTACTGAATTTTTGGCTTCCCATCTGATCATACGCTCTGAATTTCGCGAAGTATATCCCGCCTGCCATCGAGGAAGCGTTCCATCGTACCGTGTAATATCCGGCTTCAACATTCCCATCCACGAGTACCGAAATTTCTCGCCCGACAACATCATAAATGATCAGCGATACCCGAGAAGCATTCGGAAGAGCAAACCTGATCTCGGTCGAGGGATTAAAGGGGTTGGGATAGTTCTGTTGAAGAGCAAATTCCTTCGGGATTTGTGTCTTATCACGATCAATCCCGACCACAGGGCTTCCCTTCCCACTAACAGTAAGCGTATCCGGTGAACTCGATGCGTTATGCGTGAAAACGATGGAGCCGGATTGGGTAGACGTATCCTGGGGTGAAAACGTCACGATGAGATAGGCACTTCCCGACGGTGTCAGTGTCATCGTTGCAGGTGTAAAAGTAAAACGCGCATTTGTGGATGAGATTGCCGTAACCTGCAGGGGCTCGCTGCCAGGATTGGAGACAAGAACACTGTCTTTCTTTGTAGAACCGACTGATACTGTCAAGAAATTGATTGCTTTACTTGAGAGAGAAAACACCGGTGCTGGTACAACCTGCTGGGTGAATTGCCACCGCGGATCTCCCACTACCTTGCCGTCACTGCTGGTGATAATATCATAACTGGCATATGAGCAATTGAGACTATCCATATACCATTCTGATTTTCGGCGGTTATAATCGTATACCCAAACATTGTTTGTTACATCATGGATAAAATTCGTAGCGGGGACATTATTGGTGCCGTCTTTCTTTTTCCCGGCACCGGCTCCTACATTATTGATCGTGTTGCCGCCCGTCCCGGGTCCAAACGGAGTAAAGTACCACCGGATCAGTTTTGTCATTAACGGGGGAACTTGCGTAACTGAAACAGTCACCTTTTTAAAAGGATCATCAATACCGCCACCTGACGCCAACAACTGTCTCCATATGTCAGACGTTATAATAGGCTCTTGATAATAGAGCCATTCTGTTGGTAAATGAAGATACGGCGAATTTAGATTACGTATTGACTGGCCAGAATCTGAAATCATATAGTAGTTATTCGAAATATCCCAAGGAGTAATATGAGTTGTCTTATTAGAACGTGCAACTATCCAGCTGATTTGATATCCGCCATGTGGATCCATATCTGGGCTGTCGGTAAACTCACTCGCACGAATTGCATCAGTGTCGGGACCCATTGCAAAATTATCAATGAACAAGTTATTCTTGATCTCGAACGGACCATTACCGAGCGAATCGATGAGACCCAACGATATCATTCCACAATAACTCAATCCATTGACACACGTATTATGATTGAATTTAAAACTATGTATTGGTAAGGTGGAGAGATAATGCCTGATGACACGATCTTGCCAGTTAACAAAAGTATTATTTTCCACGATTATTGTATCGACCTCGGAATTCCGAAAATCGAAGCCTCGACCGGCACCCAGATTGGAATTACCGATAAATCCCATATCCGCTATTACCGAATTCGTAACTTGAACTGTCCCGGCATGAACAGCCCCACTTGCTCCTATTTGCATAATTTGACCACTAACAGTTTTTAATAAACAACTGTCAACATAAATACTGCCATTGCCGGTATTTAGAATTTCAATCATATTTCCCTGATTTTTATCGAGAGTTCCGGCTTGGCTCTCGTCGATTCCACATATCGAAAGATGCTTAAATTTGATTATGCCATTAGGTTGAATCAATCTTGCGAATCGTCCCGGAGGTGTGCCGGACACAGGATAACCATATATCTGCGGCATGAAATCTCCCGTACCAAGTGCGGGGATGGCATAATTTCCATCTTCTGCTCGAATCTCCAATTTTCTGCCCGCACGAACATCAATTGAACCATCGTATGGATAATAACCATTCTTCGCCAATACATAGACGCGGGTATTGTTTTGCCAACCTGTTAGTCCAGCTCCTGCTGTATCAGCGATAATGAGCCGATTAATGAACAGGCCTGTTCCATATAGATCAGGAATAAAACATGTATCTACCTGAGCATATGTCGTCAGCGGGAGAAGCAAAAACAGAGCCAGCCAAAGACCGTATAAACCTTTTTTCATAACATACTCCTTTCATACGTGTGAGTTTATTAGTTGGTTGTTGTATAGTGGTTAAAGTAAAATTCGTACCGCCAGATCAACCGAGGTACCGTATAATTCCGCAGTTCGGGGGAGGTATCCCCAGTCATAAAGTTTGTTTAGCCGCGATCTCGTCTCCTCCTTGTTGAATATATTATTGACGTTGAGAAATAGCGCAATATTTGATGTGACCTGCTGTTTCAGTGCAAGATCCCACTTCGTGAATGCATCGACAATACCATCCGCATTTCCGAAAGCTGAATATTGACTTGTATATCTTCCCTGGTAATAGACCGATAACCTTGCCGAGAAGTCTCCTATATCATATCCGAGAGCCACATTACCATAAATTTCCGGTTGATTTTCCGAATTTCTTGTTACCCAGACGGGTTCACTATTCTGGAGATAATTATATTTCTCAGGCTTATATCGGGGTGTTCCGGGCGTTCCTGACGCTGGAGTATAAGTTGTATCTTCCACCGTTTGACCAATGATGATATTGGTCTGGGAGCGTGTAATTGAAAGGTTGTACGACAAAACGACGTTTCTGAGCCATGAGACAGGGAGAAAACCGAAATTCATCTGGTGCTCAATTTCGATTCCCCAAGCGTACGAAGGATCTGGTGAATTATACGATAAATTTACACTATATACAGGGCTCGTATGCAGAAGACTTGCAAAGGTTGGATTCTGTTCCCATGATGACATATTTAAATTCTCAAGCAGTCGATCTAACCGACCGTACAATCCTGCCTTTTCACTTGTTGTCCATCCCTTGTATCCTACCGGGGTATTGGGACCACCGGAGGGCCAGCTTATCAGGACATTATTTGTCTGATGAAAAAGATCATCAATAACTTTATAGAATCCCGAAACAGATAATAAACCCATTGTATTACTATAGATCTGTGTGTTTACTTCAAAGTTCCATGCTTTAGCATCCTTTAACTGCGGATTCCCGGCTGAAAGAACAGCATTACCAGAGCCGGGAGCAAACTGCGGCAGACGCATATCAAAAGCCGGACGCGCCAGAGCTCTGTACGCGGCAAAACGAACGGTCATATAATCCGTCGGCCTCACTGAAAGCTGTGCGCTCGGCAGCCAGATTGTCTCCGTAAAGTGCGCAGTTGTATCGATTACTTGTCCATTAAGAGTCACGACCGCTCCAGTACCTCCTACTGCTCCGTTTGAATACTTCGCACGATAGTTGTTCGATTCGTTCTCAACCCTTAATCCGAAAATGAATGTTGTCAACTGTCCGATATCGAGTGTATTCATGACATAGGCACTCGATACATTTTCGGTGATATAATAGTCACTCAGAACGGAATTCCCGTTGGGGCCCCAATCCTGGGCAACGGCTGCTTTTCCGTTTTTATTGAGATCCCACCATTCTTTCAGTGCATCGACATTAATAAGTGGTGAGATATGATAGAGTCCCATGACATTACGTGAGACCACAGGCTGATCGAGGTACCATATTAGTGGAACGGCACTGTGCACGATACCTTCAAAGCGTGTTCCTGTAAGATCGATTAGTGATCCATCGACATTTACCAGAGGATATTGTTTATAGTTATTCCATACCATATCTCCCGTATTATACCATCTCGTTTTTGCCTTATACTTTCCACCGATTTTGAGCTCATTTGACACCATATTCCCGATATTAAATATTTTGGAGACATTCAACTGAAGGGTCTGCTCCTTATCAAAGTTTTCCCTTTGCATATAATTTGTACTATCGAGTACAACTGACGAAAAATTATTATTGGCAAAAGGTATGATATTGGTTTCAGGATGATCCTTGCATATCTGGAACGATCCCGCTGAGTCTGCGGTAAAAGCCATACGATAATCAAAAGGATTTTTAATTTTTGATTGTGCATATGCTGCGTTCCAATCAACCGATAATCCTAGAAAATGATTCGCACCCTGCAACGAACCGTTCAATGTACTTATTTGCTGCTCTGTATACTGATAAAGATATTCAGCCGTTCCTGATCCGGCCGGATATTCTCGTTCATTAAGAGTGATATTTCTCCCTGTTTCACTGTACAAACCGGTTAGCTTTATCGATCCACTGTCCGGTGTATTCAGATCAAAAATTACCTGGCCGCCATTTCGTTTACGGAGTTCATCGGTAAAACGGACATCAAAGCTACTAAGGTTATAATCGTTACCGAAAATAGAAGAATTACCTCCGCGCATAGGAAATCGAACATTATACAAAGAATCTGTATTATTGGAGGGAGTATAACCGTAGGCGTCATTTTCTCTGCTCCGGATTTTGCTTTCCGCATTTCCCTGAAGTTGAATACCGAGCAGATTATCAAAAAAACGTTCTCCATATCGGAACGAGAGATCATATTGCTTTGCTGATTTCATCAGTGCATTGTAATCACCTTTTATATCGAAGCGAAGAAGCCGCTCGGAAGGTGCTTTTCTCGTCACCAGGTTCACCGAACCGGCAATTGCATCCGCATCTTGATCGGCTGTAAGTGTCTTGTGGAGTTCCACACCCGCCAGAGCACCCTGCGAGAGCATACTCAGGTCAACGTCTCGTGTACTTGGATCGGTGGGCGGAACTTTAACTCCGTCCAGCGTAATATTGCTGAACTGCGAACTTAATCCTCTCAGCACAATATTTGTTGCCTCACCACCACTCCGGATAATCGAGACCCCCGGCAGACGCCCGATTGCCTCTGCGGCATTTGCATCTGGCAATTCCTGAATTTTTTCCTCCGAGACAACATTCATAATTGTTTTTGATGTAATCTGCTGGTTCATTGCTGCCAATTGACCGCGAAGTTGAGCGGTGACTATGACTTCTACTCCCATTATGATTGCAGGTTGTAATTGAACGTTCAATACGACGGTTTTTTTCTCTGAAAAATTTATTTCAATCTCCTTCGGTTCATATCCCACACAGGATACTTTAACTTTATAAGGTTTTTGTGGGATTCCATTTATTACATATATGCCTTCAATATCCGTTGCACAACCCAGTGATGAACCCAGTAAAACAACATTGGCTCCCACAATTATTCCACGAGTTGTTGAATCCGTTACAGAACCACGTAACGTACTCTGACTGAAAGCAACTACCGGGATGAATAGCAGAACAAATGCAAGTCTTCTTACGCGGGAAAAAGTTTTCATAATAATAGTACTCCTTGCATTAGAATTAATTATATATAATTTCAATTCTTGGATAGATCAAGGATATAATACGACCTCTTACTGCTCCTTGGGCTATGAGTGAAAATTAATGTAATTTAGAGAAAGGAAAAATTATTTATTTCAATGAGTGCTTTAGACTTTTTTTAGCCGATCCGGTGTTTCGTTGTTTTTCCAGCATTTGTTCCGTATGCTGCTCGGCAATTTCAAGGTGCCGTATCATTGCAGCGCGAGCACTCTCTGCATCTCGATGCAAGATAGCTGTGAGAATTTTTTCATGCCATTCAACCGCCGAACGCTTTGCATCTGCAACAGTCTGATATACCGATGATTTTATTTGCGGAACAAGTCTGTGTATCGGTTCCAGTATTAAAGGGATCAAAGAATTTTCCGCTGCTTTGGCAATATCCAGATGGAATTGCATATCAAGCCTTGAGAGTTCCACGTAATCACCGACACTCTGGGCCAGATCATAATGATCTTTCTTCAATTTTTCAGCATCCTCTTCCGTGTGATGAAGTGCCGCTGATGCCGCGATCGGAGGTTCAATAATTTGCCGGGCATGGACGACATCGAAAACATAATTCCGGTCAAGTTGCATTTCAAGATAAAGATGAATCGGATCTGTAACCGTCTCGGCAGATAAATTCTGGACAAAAATTCCTTTCCCTTTCATTATAACGACAAGACCACGAGCACTTAACATACGGAGCGCTTCACGGACCGCAGTGCGGCTTACATCAAACTGCTGGCACAACTCTAATTCTGACGGAAGTCTTACTCCCGGCAAGAGTATCTTTGCACGGATGGCTTCCTCAATTTTAGATTCGACAACCTTACTTAAAAGGTATCTTTTGGCAACAGGCGTGAATATATTGTTACTTGTCATATGTATGATATGTTATATCTTATAATATATTAAACACTACTTATTCTGTCAATAGAAATCTTAACTTTTTAAAAAAAAGTTAAAAAACCTCACAGATTATGCCAAAATCCAGATTTTAAGCTCTATCTTATAAAAATCCTTTGTTTTCGGGGTTTTCTTATATATAGTGTGTCGGTAGGTAATTATCCCGGTTACCATACTTCTACACAAAAGAGGCTTTTAGATATACACCTGTGTATGGTTATTCCATTTCCCCGGTGAAAGAAATCCCTTCGGGAAGCTAATGCTTAAATATAACCGACACGCTTCATGAATGCTGAAGCATGTCCGGAATGATTGGATTCAATATCCTAGATAGCTTCTTACCACTATTTCAAACTATTTTGATTACATGAATACATCTCTCTCCACCGTATAAGATCGACTCTTCAATTTCTGCATCGACAGATTTTCCCAGTATGGTTTCGAATACTTCTTTATTGTATCCTCTTGAACAATTGCAGAAATCTTTCGGAGTTATCGACCCGTCGACAAACGGACAGAAGCACGATTCCGCTTTTTTGCCGACTATCCTGATCGTTTTTTTCTCTCTATCATATTCAGTACTCTCAGCCCATAGTCTTTTAAGTTCATCCAGATAACCTTCAGGATTATCCTTAAATTTTTTCAACATATCTCCATTCTCTTTTGCACACGCACGACCTAAGTCTTCGATAATCTTTTTCTTCTTTTCCTGATCTATCGTCGAGTCAAGATTTTCTATGAGCTTGGCAAATCGTTTGCGGATAAAATCAAATCTCCAGTCCGATTCCTTTTTCTGGGTCCCATCAGAACCGGCAAACAGATTTCCACTGGCTAAAATTGATAATCCTGCACATGAGCACATTCCTAATGCACAGGCAGAGGTGAGAAATTCTTTTCTTTTCATATGACGGGCTCCTTGTCTGTAATCATTATAATAAACATCTGCGGCCGGGACATCAATATAATCCAAACCGGTGAAAAAATCTTCGTATGTGTACGCTTCATCAAGTATTAATTGGAACGATATATTTGTATACCAGCCCCGGAATAAATTATTTTGCCGGGCCGAAGTGCTATTGTACATAATTTATCGATTTGCTTTTAAGCCTTTTGATGCAATTAATAAGTGCTCGAGAAGTATGGTAGTTTCCCTTCCATATAGATCCCTTGGAGGAATATCTATTTTCGGGTACGATGTCCACACCACCCCAGTACCAACCTCCATATTCGTTATCAATAAGATACTTTTTACAATACTCCCACTGGATGCAGAATTTTTTGTAATAGTCTTGTCTGTCATGTGGGAATAGATCCGACATCATCAGTAAAGAGTTCAGAGCTTCTACCTGTGCCCACCATTCTTTTGTGTTTCTTACGATCGACGCCTTTTGATCATTGCCGGAATAAAATCCTCCGTCATAGATCCCTCCGCGATTTTGATCCCAACCATTAGCAAGCACATGATCAACCATCTTTTTTGCAATGCTTAGCGTCGTAGTATCGTTCTTCAGCCCCAGTGTTTCCGAAGCTTCCAGCATCAAATAGGCTGTTTCCACATCATGACCGAATGAAACATAATCAAATGGATGGTTTTTTTCTCTTACGACAAAACTTGAATCCCGAAAGGAAAAGGGAGTCCAATCTGAACTGAAATACAGCAGCATGTATCCTTTATCGGTCGTAAAGGTATCACGTATTACTTGCAGCATTGAATAAAGACGTTCTTTCAATTCCTGAACCGGCCATACTTTATAGAGTTCGGTAAAACATTCAAGAAGATGAATCATAGAATTGTAGTCTTTAGGCGGAATACCTTCATATCCTCCCGTAAATGGAATTCCTTCTCTGGACAAAAACTGGAAATAACCTCCATGCTTTGCATCATAGCTGTGCTCTTCAAGCCAATGAAAAGCCTCTTGGGCTAATAGCAATGCAGAAGTATCGCCGGAGATTTTAGAATATGCAGCTAATCCATAGATCGCAAAAGCGTTCCCGTATGCTTTTTTTATAATTTTTCCGTTCTCAGTAAGTGGTTCTCCATATCTATCGACGAGATCGTAAAACCCCCCATATTTTTGATCCCACATTTTGTGCTTAAGAAACTCGACACCATATCCTGCTATACCACGAAGGAGGTTATCCTTTTGATAGAACATTGCTGCATTCGCCGTTGACCACACATGGCGGGCCTGAGTTACAATCATCTTCTTTTGCTGGCCATCCAATTCCCATTTATAATTTATGTCGCTAAAAAAACCGCCGTATGAAGTATCGAGAGATAAAGGATACCACAAAGCTAACTCGGATTTGAGTACTTGCTCCATCTCAATGGCAATTGTATCACCGTCCATCTTTAAAACAGGAAGCTGTTTCTCGGTCTTTACAACATCCTCCGTCGAGCACGAACAGAAAAAGAAAAATATAAAAAACGTCGTGATAAACGTAAGTGTCCTTTTTCTTTCAGAGGCATTCATAGCTATAATATAGTGAAGACCTGTTCTATGATGACATGATACAGGCTGGCCGGCAAAAATCTACATCGCTTGCCGGCCGTGCAGTGTCGATCAATTTTATCTTTATGGTGTGATATTATTTAAGAAGTATCATTTTTTTGTTCGATTTAAAATCACCGGCTTCAAGGCGATAGAAATATACACCCGAAGCCATTGCACTGGCATTGAACCAGACAGTATAGAATCCCGCATCCAAATATTTATCGACAAGAGAGGCCACTTTTTCGCCCAGGATGTTATAAACCGTCAACTTTACATTGGAAGCCTTAATCAATGAGAAGTTAATACCTGTAGTCGGGTTGAATGGGTTCGGATAATTCTGAGATAAAGAATACGAGGTAGGCAATCCTCCATTCGCGATTTCAATATCTGTGGCTACAGGAAGTCCATATATAGAAATCTCTGCTATGGAATACGCTCCGCTCTTCGGTGCCAGCAGCGTGAATTTTACATATCTTCCAGATCCTGTTAATTTGCTCAAGGTCTCTGTCCCGCCTTTGCCACTGGTGACAGTCCTGATTGTAGACCACTGACTCAGATCGTTTGATACTTTGACCATGTACTGAGTTGCATAGGCATTATTTGCCCAATGGATAATGATAGTGTTTATTGAATACGTTCTCTCTAAATCGAGTTGAACCCATTGTTGAACAGGCGCGGCCTCTGCCTGCCATCTCGTAATACTGTCTCCATCCACGATATTCTGGGGTTGACTAAGAGCATACGCCGCAATATCATTCGAAGAAACCGTTACAACCGCACCACCGGCTCTGTTAACCTGGTCCGGCGGAGAAACCGGAATCGTTATTGTTATTGAATCCCGTTCATCGCCCTGTGCTATTAAGGTATAGGTATTATGCTCCGAATCTGGATATATAACTAATGTATCGATAATAGGAACGGAGTTGCCATTCAGAGTGACTGTAGAACCCTTAACCACCTGCCAAATCAAATCTGCATTTTCTCCAATTCCAACCTGACTCGGAACAGCCTTGAATATCATAATCCTTCCGCTTGGAAGAACCGTAACAGTTATACTTGCAGTGTCATTCACATCTCCGTAAGTAGTGAGCATATATGTCGTAGTGACCAGGGGAGCGATTTTAATGCTGTCATTTTCCGAGACGCTATTTCCATCCAGTTTTACATCAGAACCTAGTTCGACATCCCATACGATCTGAGTACTGTCGGTCTTTTGTATCGTACTCGGATTTGCATAGAATGCGTAGATGTTGCCTGTTCCCGGGTTAATAATAACATCTCTTTTGTGATTGTCGAACATATATTTCAATGATGTCCATGTGTCCGCCGCCGCACTGCCCCCTCCAAAATCAGTCCACGACCATACCAGAGCACCAGCGTATCCTGTCTGGTACAGCGTAGGAATCAAATTCAAACTCTTGACACCATCGGTTGCTTGCATGGCAAACTCGCCAAGAATTGTCGGCTTATTTAATCCCCAATAAGAAAAAGGATGAGTGAATGGAGAGTATGTAGGGCTGTCTGAATAATAATGTACTTGATAGAAATCCAGTGTACCGAGGTTATCTCCACCTGCTGCTATTAACACGTCATCTCTGTAGTAATTAATATTCGCAAGAGTAGCTGTCCTATCCAAATAATTAAGGTACTGCTCTACTGTAAGATTCAATCGGTGTCTTGCATTAAACTCATTAACCATTTTCGTTTGCTGCTCGGCGCTTTGTCTTCTTAGTGAGGGAGTCACAATTTTTGCAATGGGGTTGACATCTGTTAAGGTCTGGAATCTATTTGCTGCACTGGTTACCAGAGCGTACGGGTCGGTCCTGTGAATTGCCCCCGCCATCAGGTTGACACACCTTGGAATGCATGACATCGGGACGTGGTCGCGCCCTGCCCAGCCAAACTCGTTGGTAATACCTTCCGGTTCATTGAAAATTTCCCAGGCAACAATCGCAGGATGACCTGCAACTGCACTTACCATGGGAATCAATGCGTTTCTGATATAGGCATTTGTATAGGCGGTATCTGTCAGCAACCTGGCGTTGCGATGCAGCTTTGCAGTATCCATTTCAGATTGATTGAGCATATCGTGGGACCACAGGCTAAGGATTAATCCGACATTATTCGTCTGCGCCAGATCAAGAATCTGGGTTAGGTTTTGAATCGCAACCGGACCGGGGCCGGTGACAAATCCATTTGCATCGAAGATCGGTGTTTGAGTACCGTTTATGTGTAACCATAAACGCAGTACATTCCCGCCATTTTCATGCACGGTTTCGAAAATAGTGGTGAAGGTTGCAATATCAACGGGACCAGGACCGAGGTCCCTGGCAAAATTTCCACCACTCGACCAGGCGATATTGATCCCGCTGATGAAGATATTCCTCCCCGCGTACGGAATCCTCGATTGCGAATAACTAAATTGCAGAGTCCCAATCAACGATATCAACATTAAACAACCAATAATAATACACCGGACATTTCCAAAACCGGATTTCCCAAAGGATTTCATACTACCTCCCAAGCGCTAAATAGCAGAAACATGCTTTTGATTTTTCACATGCCAATTCACAAGCGAATCGATCTTGCCTCTTACTTTGTAGTTTACAAAGTACACAGCAAATAATCAACAAGGCAGGATCAAAACAGATCCTGCCTTTCGTTGGACTTTCAGAGATTCAACCGGTTTTATTTAATTAACGACATTTTCCGTGTCTTGACATAATCGCCTGCAGTCATTCTGAAGAAATACACACCGCTTGTAAACTTTGAGGCATTAAATTCGACCTCATAAGTCCCGGCTGCTTTATTTTCATTAACCAGAGTTGCGACCTCTCTTCCGAGAACGTCATAGACTTTAATTTCTACCTTAGATTCCTTCGCTACATCGTATTTAATCATCGTCGAAGGGTTAAATGGATTCGGGTAGTTTTCATACAACATGAATTTCTTGACAATAATACCACTCCCATTAATTCCGGTAGGAGTGGTAATGACATTATTAAGGAGCCCAATATCTTTCACATACACATTGCCCGTCAACGTTGTTCCACCTATCTGAAGTCCCAGTTTTCTGAGGTTGCTTCCGCTCTTCATCGTATTGAAATAACTTCCGGAAACTGTATCTATAATGCTCGCCTGGCAGAGATCGTAATATAATGGATACCAAACTTGCTTCGGAATGTCACTGCCGTTATATGTTTGCGGCCCCACGGGTGAAGGCCAGTTCCAGCTGGGATCGCTTTGAGCAAATGTTTGTATGAACGCATTGTCGGGAAATGTACTTTCAATATACACCCAGAATACCAGCATCTTCTTATTCTGAGCTGCAATGCCCGATCCCGAAGGTTGAAGTCCAAAAGCCGTTCCGCCGGTGGAGGCCGATCCATTCTTCAATTCACATACCATCACTCCCGTACTATCTCCTACGGGACCGGCGCTCCAGTACAAACTGTCCAGCCAGCCATTGTGCCACAGATTTATAAAGCCTTGCAGACTCGAAGCAAAATCTGCAACAACCGTCGGCTCCGCGCCAATGAGGGAAACACTATCTACATAAATAGTGCCCGTCCAGTTTGCCTGCTGCGGAGTGATCTGTATACCCGATTGCACTATCTGACCATTTACTATATCGAAACTCATATTCTTCAAGTAGTGCTGGTATAATGGAAACGACATTGGATACCATTTGTCTTTGGGAAGATTCATTATGTAATATTTGTCTTCGGTCCACGCATAGTTACTGTTATCCATCGCATAGACACTGATTTGCGTACTGTCAGGAATATTTGCACTGCTTGGGAGATAGACCCACCACGTAATGAATTGTTCCTTGTTGATCTGAATACCACCGGCAGGCATGTACACTATCCGTCCATGCTGGTTGGCATAGTCGGTAAACGTAAAATGCATTGCCAACACGCCGCTATTTGTCGGACCAGCAGTCTGATATAGTGAATCCAGACCCACGCCGCTATCGGCTGCTTTTGTGTAACCGCCGAGTGCACCCGGTGTGTTAAAGTCTGCTATGACCTGAGCTCTCGTCAGACCACTTAACAAAAGTAATCCGACAATAACCAAAAAAGACTTTTTCATTTTGCCTCCTTGCTTTTTCTTTGATTTATTGTTTGTGATTGTATGTAATTGATGAGAATTTTATCTAGTGAGTTCAATGTTGAAAAGCGGCACAATCCACAAAACACTCTTTTTTAAAATTCCGTTCCAATATCTTCGAAAACGACGGGCTGCAAATCATCTCGGACACAAAGTGCGTGGCCGCCCTCAACTATTTTACCACGAGCATCTTCTTCGTATCTGTATAGTGTCCTGCGACTAACCGATAAAAGTATACTCCCGTCGACAATCCTCCGGCATCAAAAACCGCAAAATGAGAACCGGCAGATTGCTGTTCATCTACAAGGGTTACAACACGCTGCCCCAGAATATTGTATACGTTGAGCTGTACGCCCGCGTTCTCCTTTAAATCATAATTTATCGTTGTGACCGGATTAAACGGATTGGGGAAATTCTGATATAAGATAAAACGATCGACCACATTCGGCTCAACGATCCTATCCGAATCTCTCAGAAAAGCCATAAGTGCAGAATGTTCTTTTAAAATTTTGTTCGTTGTAGAATCGGTATCGTACACGGAATTAAGACCCTGCGCTTCCATTGGGGGATCGCACATAAACGGATCTCCCGTACGCCATTTATAATCGCCGTTAGGCGAACGGGCTTCTCCACCCCAGCCCCAGAAATTCGCGCCGGCGATTGGTGATCCTGCCGCGGCGCTGTCGTAGATCATTTGCAGCAAAGCGGTGAAGTACTGATCACGCATAGTTGTTGTACTGCCGGCATCGTATTTCTGAAGATCTCTCGGCAAGCCGAATTCCTCCATGGCCAACGGTTTGTTCAACCTACGTGCGTACCCGAAATGCTTTTGCATGTAGTCTTTTGCTTTTGCTAATGCAGAAGAATATGTTCCGGCACTGTTAGCAGGGTTGTACCAACCCCAGTTCAAAGCCCAGAGATGGATCGTAGCATAATCGATGGATGCGCTGTGATGTGCGTTTATAAAAATAGTCGAATCCCCATTACAGCCCATTATCCCTTCATTTCCCGTTGTAACGAGATGATTGGAATCGAGAGAGTGAATGTACTGTGCAGTTGAGTCTATCCACTGATAGAAATATGCAGTGCTTCCCAACGGGCGCGGTTCATTCGCCAGTTCCCAGGCCATGATGGCGGGATCTTCGTGGTAATACAATCCTGTTACTGTGTTCTGCCTGCCGATTAAATCGCTAATATATTTTCGAAAAGCACTCTTCGCATTAGCGTTTTGATAGAAAGATGTGAATCCACCGCCAAACCAGGCATTATACTGATTCATTCCGCCGGACCAGGTCCAGAAATTATTCAGAAATATAACCGCATGCATATCTCTTTTATTCATTTCAGATAGTAAGAAATCTAATCCAATGAGAAGAGAATCATTATAGACACCGGGCGAAATTTGAATAGCAGGCTTCACAGCATCGGAAAACGAAGAGGATTCTGAAGCGCCTAGAATCCTGAGATTGTCGATCCCATTGGCTTTCAACCGGTCAAGTTCCCTGATAAGCCGTTCTCTATTTCCCGTTTGTCCTGTCGAGCCCAGATAGCAGCCATACCAGAAATTCGTACCGGCAAAATAGTATGGCTTTCCGTCGAGAACGAAACGGGTATCTTTTACTTGAACATAGTGCTGTTGAGGCCGGACATATGCAGTGAAAAGAAATAGAAACACAAACAGCAAGATACCGTTCTTAAAGTAACGCGTTCTCATCCCTACCCCCCCCACAAATTAAGAAAAATCGCTGTCGCCGAGATACCTCAAACTGAAAAAACGGGATTTCGAAAATCATTACTATTTCTGTGTCAACCGTAGCATCAAAACATCATGCGATAAGAGGTACGCAACAAGTTTCTTTTTAGTATTGCCGATGTTCTTCTTTACCCATAAATCACGGATTGTATACGCGGTTTCATTTGTGTTCAATGTTCTCTTTGATAAATCATCCGTAATAATATTCTTCGACCAGTCGAAATCGACCTTCTGTTTTTTTACGGAACGGTTGAGGAAACAGACTGCCCAATCACCTTTCATTAGCGGTTTTACCCATACCTCGAGACTGTCATGTGTCTTCACCATTGCAACCGAGTCGGTCGAACCGATATAGCAGAAACCCTGAATACCAATCGAATCCTGATCGATGGCAATAACCTCGTGGTTCATCTGTATCTCTTTTGTCTCCGGCGTCATCGATCGCAAATCATTTCCCGTCATCAGAGGCGCCGCCAGGAGACACCACAACGAGAAATGTGCACGGTCTTCGCTGAGTGTCATTCCCCGACCGACTTCCAACATATCCGGGTCGTTCCAGTGATCGGGCCCTGCATATTTTCGAATACCTTTTCGCATCTCGACAATCTTCATGACGCCCCACTGCGACCATGTACCGTGGTTCAACTCGCAATCGAAACAATCCGTTATATCCCCGGTCGTGCGCCAGAGGTGACCGACATCTTTGCCCCATTCCCACGGATTGTTATTTCCCCATTCGCACAGACTGAATACAATCGGTCTCTTTGCAGCGAATAACGCATCACGCATTGTTGTATAGGCGCCAACGGCACTTAACCCTTCCGTATTACACCAATCATATTTGAGATAATCGACACCCCACGCCGCATACGATATCGCATCCTGGTATTCATGGCCGCGGCTGGACGGATATCCGGCACAGCTTCTATTACCCGCACATGAATGAATGCCAAATTTTAATCCCTTGGAATGAATATAATCGGCCAGGGCTTTCATACCAGAGGGAAACCGCTTTGGATCCGGATGAATAAATCCCAGGCTATCCCGTACACCCTCCCAGCAATCGTCGAGAACAATATACGTATAACCGGCTTCTTTCATGCCGTTTGTTACTATGATATCCGCCATTCCGCGGATCAGCGTTTCATCGACATTGCACGTAAAAGTATTCCAGCTGTTCCAACCCATCGGAGGCGTGAGAGCCAGGCCGTTAAATTTTTGAGCGTTAAGAGAGCCGCACGTCAGTACGACCGTAACGAGTGCCGACCTGAAAAAATATTTCATAAAAATCCTCCCTTTATTTAGATATTGAGTACAAATTTGCATAATATTTCAAAGAGGAGCAGGGATTAAGACATTCAAGATCAAGAAAAAAATTTTATCTCTATTAATAACTATCCACAAGGCTGATAATTTTCAATGATTGTTCGAAATCTATCCGACCCAGCCCCGTTGAAACTGTAATTAGTTTCTTCACTCCGGGTAGCAGGTCAAAATAGTTGTCCGAATAAAATCCCTTATCATCCTTACAGGTCATATATACATTCTTTGCAAGTGTGTTTGTCATTAGTTCAACCGCATATCCGGAGGGAGTTCCTCGAATCATGGTAATAAATTCCGGCTTTTTGAGTTCCAGATCTTTTGGAGATTCAAAATATGTGTTTTTCTCTGCAAGAATTTCTTCTCCTTTTTTCAAGCGTGATACAAGTACTAAACCGGATTCGTTTTCTTCCCCTATCAGCGATCGCTTTTCCATACTTGCGGCGACGTACGAAGTATCGGATTTTACGCTCACCGGAATCGACTGCTGAAACACAACCGTTCCGTCAAATTTCATGACGGAAATATCCAGTACGGCGTCAACGGTTTTCAGAATATCGGATACAATGAAAAATTCAACGCTGTCTTCCGACACGACCGGTGAAACTATTATTGGTGCATATGATTCCTTTGCTGTATAGTGCAGCGCTTTCCAACGCCCATAATAATCAATACTCGACCATGAGGCGACGGGCCAGGAATCATCGATTTGCCAGTACAGGCTGCCCATGCAATACGGCATCGCACGACGATGGGCTTCCATAGCCACTTTCACTCCTTCGGCCTGCAGCACCTGGTTAACATATACAAATGAAGAAAAATCCTTCGGCTCGCGATACCACCGATCCATATATCGCTGGATCAGGCGATTTCCGTATTCTTTGTCATTTCTTTCATCGGCCATACAGCGCTGGTGTGAGAGCATCACCTCGGAATGGAGTTGCCGGTCGTCCGGTTTTGCGTATTTTTCAATAGTCGACAATTCCGGATACGATTGAAATCCATATTCGCTCACAAATCTGGCCAGATTCGAAGTAAAGCTTTCAAACGGTTCCTTCCCATGCCACACTCCCCAATAATGAATATCTCCTTCGCCGTTTGGAATATTTTTAAATCCGGCGCTCGGACTGGTGGGGTGATAATACCGGGCCGAATCTGCTTCATGCAATGCCGAAGGAATCACGTTGTAGAAAAGTTTCTCCGAGTTTCGCTCAAAGACGCTCTGCGTCTTTTTATCGTACATTTCTTTCCATCCCCATTGGTTCCACCCAATTTCATTCTCGTTATTGCCACAATACAATGCCACGCATGCATGGTTGCGAATTCGAACGATATTGTCGACGATTTCATTCCGGACATTTGCCAAGAATTCATCATCGCCCGGATACATTGCGCAGGCAAACATCATTTCCTGCCAGACTAGAATTCCATAACGATCACAGAGATCGTAGAACTGATCATTCTCATAGATCCCCCCTCCCCATACGCGCAGCATATTCATATGCGCTTCCGCTGCAGATCGAATGATATGTTCATAGCGTTCTTTTGTCACACGATTTTGAAAATTATCCTGAGGAACATAATTCGCCCCCTTCATGAATACAGGAATCCCGTTCAATCTGATATACATACTTGTCCCACCCGTGTCTTTCTCCCTGACCACCTCGACCGACCGAATACCAAGTTTTGTCTTGTATTCCTCCTGATTCCCGGAATTGTTTTCCACAACGGCATGATATGTATAGAGATATTGTTCACCCAGTCCATTTGTCCACCAGAGCCTCGGATTATCCAGATGACCTTTCACATCGGCTTTATTAATACCCGGCAGGAGATCAATAATATCTGTTGACAGCTTCCGACCATCCATGTAGATCGAGAGAGTGACCTGTTGTTTTTTATCGGAGATAAGATTAATGACAGAAACAATATTTGCGCCGTCGGCAGAAACATTTTTTTGTTGAATGTGGATATTCTTTATCTTAAAACTGCTCCAGGCTTCGATGGATACCGGACGCCAGATGCCGCAGGTGATCAACCGGGGACCCCAGTCCCACCCATAATGGAACTGCGCCTTTCGTGAATACATGGCGATTTTCACATCCGCCTGATCGTTATTTGAAAAAGCCTGAAGCTCAAACGGGGCAGATCTGTATTTCGGTAAATTTTCATCGAAGACATTCCTGAAAAGGATAGTAATGCGATTCCCCTGAACGTGCAGGATACTTTTACAGTTTACACGCCAGGTCCGGAACATATTATCCGTTTTCAAGATTAGCGAATCGTTCAGAGTCACCTCTGCATAGGTATCCAATCCTTCAAAAACAAGCTCGACAACTTCTTTCTTCAGAATTTCAGCCGGTATATTAAACACCGTTTCATAGATCCAATTATTCTCGCCAATCCACTGAAGTGAGTGCTCGTTTACGCCAAAGAATGGGTCGGGGATCAACCCATTCTTCAGCAGATCGGTATGGACGCAACCCGGCACTTCGGCCGGATACCATTGTCCGGTTCCTTCCTGTTTAAATTTCCATTGATCGTATATCTCTACCTTCATAGGATATTCAGCGGCTGTTATAACAGAGTATTCTGCAATCATTAGGATAGCAATGCATATACAGATAATAATGGTTCTCATGGCATTCGATGAAATTGTGAATATTTAAGTGTGCTTTACCAATTTTCATGTTCTTTACACTTCATAAAATGATACGCCATCTCTGATTGGAGCACCACGAAAAAATTAAATTAGCAAGGTTTTTATTAAGTACACAGTGACTCTGTGAGAATTCTTGCCTTCAAGATACAATCAAAGATTTCTTGATTCAAGAGCTTATCGCCGAGTTTATATTGGATAACATTATAAATGTAAGCGATATATTATAAAACGGCAGCTATAGAATGTGAACTAAAACCTTGCAAATTTAAGGAGTATATATTACCTTAACTTTCGATTTTATCGGTATGTCATTTAAAAGCGTAGAGCCTTCGTTATTTTTCGTCATAGAAAATCAATCATGGCAGGAAATTTATCCCTTCTACTTAAATCGTTTCTTGCACTTGGTATCGCTGCAACTGCTTGTTCACAGAATATCGCCGATTCCATTGAAACGAGTGATCGGCTGCAGCAACTTCCTGTTCAAACGATCATACCGACCACATTTTTCTCGAAATTCGTATCAGACAGCATTCGTCTCGATATCAGTTTGCCGGCGAGCTATAACCAGGATACTACGAAAATCTATCCGGTTATCTATTTGACCGATGAATACTGGCGTCGGGATGCACATGAGATCATTCATGATATGAGTCAGGAAAAAGAATTGCCGGAAGTAATCATTGTCGGTATCGGTTATCCTGATGGGTACGATTTCAATACTATACGTGTACGCGATCTCGTAGAAAATGCCGATATGTTTCTAACATGTATTAAAGATGAAATCATTCCTTATGTTGAAAAAACTTATCGCGCTGCTAATCTGAAAAGAACCCTGTGGGGAGCTTCGCTGGGTGGATACTTTATCATTTATGCATTCACCGAACATATAAAAGTAGGCAAACTTTTTACCAATTACATCGGTGCCAGCGTCGTATTAAATCCCCGGTTTGAACATGTCGATCTCCTCAAGAATGAGCAACTGCTCTGGGAAACAACCAGGGAACTTCCCGTGAACCTTTATCTGACTGTCGGAGAACTGGAAGATCGCTCAATGATTAAATCATATACTCAAATTGCGGATGCAATCTATTCTCACGATTACAAAAAATTAAGATTTGAGTACGAAATTATTCCGGAGAAAGATCATATAACAGTATGGAAGCCATCCTTGCTGGGAGGACTCAGAAAGTTTTTAAATGACTAAATGTTATCAAATAGCGAGCGTACAATGAAAAAGATTATTATTCTCTTCACATTGATATTCTGTTGTGTATTGAGCTTAAAGGCTCAAGTTCATGAGTGCAAATTGATCGTCGATGCCTCTGACTTGAGGTTCAAAATCAATAAAAACATTTACGGGCATTTTTCGGAACACCTTGGTAATTGTATTTACGGAGGCTTTTGGGTTGGAGAAAACTCAAGGATTCCTAATACTCTCGGCATTAGAAATGACGTCGTTGAAGCATTAAAACGAGTCAAGATTCCGGTACTGCGATGGCCCGGCGGATGTTTTGCAGATGAGTATCACTGGAAAGACGGTATCGGTTCACGAGACAAACGCCCTACAATGATCAACACCAATTGGGGCGGCGTAACGGAGGATAATAGCTTCGGCACTCATGAGTTTATGGAGCTGTGCAGACAACTGGGATGCGAACCATATATAACGGGGAACATCGGAAGCGGGACGGTCCAAGAACTCGCGCAATGGGTCGAATATGTCAATTCCGATAATGTGAGCCCTATGACGGACTTACGCAGGAAGAACGGAAGGGATAAATCGTGGGGAGTAAAATACTGGGGGATGGGAAATGAAGCCTGGGGCTGCGGCGGCAATATGAGACCGGAATTCTATGCCGACCAGGTCCGAAAATACGGAACATACTGCCGCGACTATGGAAATAACAGAGTGTTCAAAATTGCCTGCGGTCCCTCCGACAACGATTATCAATGGACAGAGATGTTGATGAAAAATGCCGATGGGTATATGAACGGATTATCTTTGCACCATTACTCGTTCAATGATAGAAAAATCGCAACGGACTTCGATGAGTCCGGATGGTTCGATGTCCTGCAAAAGACTCTGATGATGGATGAATATATAACAAAGCACAGTGCTATTATGGACAAATATGATCCAAATAAGAAGGTGGCATTGATTATCGATGAATGGGGTACTTGGTACGGTATCGAACCCGGAACCAATCCCGCTTTTCTATATCAGCAGAATACGATGCGCGATGCAGTAACCACAGCATGCAACCTGAATATCTTTAATAATCACTGTGACCGCGTCCGGATGGCAAACTTAGCGCAGATTATCAACGTGCTTCAGTCGATGATTCTTACAAAGGACGATAAGATTATTCTCACTCCTACATACCACGTTTTCGATATGTTTAAGGTTCATCAGAATGCCATGCGGGTTCAGACGACAATTGAGTCCCCGGATTATGTCCTCGGCGAAAAAAAACTTCCGGCTGTCAATTGTTCCGCTTCCATTGATGATGCCGGTAAACTCCACATCTCTCTGTGCAACATTGACCCTAAATCTCACCAGCGAATCTCCTGTGAATTATTAAGGTTTAATGCAACTGGTGGATCAGGACAGATCCTCACCTCAAAAGAAATGAACGCACATAACTCTTTTGATCGACCGGATATTGTTGTACCCGGAAAATTTTCAGATTTCAAATTAAGCAGCAAAGGTCTTGAAATTATTCTTCCGCCGATGTCGGTTGTCGTACTTGAGCTGGAAGGAAAATATGAAATGCCTCCTGCTCTTGAAATCAAGAATCCCAAGCCGGGAATCAATTACACATATTACGAAGGCAGATGGGAAAAACTTCCAAACTTCGATTTACTTTCTCCGAAGCGTTCAGGCACAATCGAACAATTTTTAATTCCCAAAGAAAATTCCGATGAGAATTTTGCGGTCCGATACGACGGTTATATTAATATTCCTTCTGACGGCCTATATACCTTCTATGTAATTTCAGATGACGGAGCCGATTTATTGATTGATAAAAACTTGATCGTTGACAATGATGGGCAACATGCGCCGCAGGAGCAATCGGGAACAGTCGTTTTAAAGGCCGGTTTCCATGAAATCAAGGTCTCATTTTTTCAGGGACCCGGCGGTAAGACGCTCGACACAAGCATCGAAGGTCCTGATATGACAAAACAGATTATTCCGGCAAACGTGCTATTTCATTGACCCACGTGTATCTCTTAACGATGAATATGAAAATAAAAAAAACTTTACAGTCCGCCGCATGTGTGCTTGTGATATTTCACATCGGTGCCTGTTCATCTTACTTTACAAAACATGAGGTCGGGTACACCGGAATCATAGATTCCGATGATTTATATATTCAATATGTAGGCAGGTTCGATTTTTCTAATCCAAAAAAAGTCATATATGATTGGCCAGGTGTATACATATGTGCAAAATTTGAAGGAACAAGTTGTTCCATTCGATTGAACGATCATAAGAACGAGTATGCAATCATTATCGATCATCGTGCGCCAAGATTATTAAAAACAGACTCGTTAACGATTTATCAAGTTGCATCCAGTTTAGCCGATTCGATTCCTCATACAATTACAATTCAAAAACGAACCGAGACATTTGTCGGCAGGGGCGAATTCGAGGGATTTATCCTCGACAGAGGAAAAGAGCTTGTACCACCCGATAAACGTCCTGATCGCCGGATTGAGTTCATAGGGAATTCTATTACCTGCGGATACGGAGTAGAGGGGGAGAGCCCCGATAGTCATTTCAGTGTCGAAACAGAAAATTCGTGTATGTCGTACGCAGCAATCACTGCCAGAGCGTTGAATGCCGATTATTTCTTGATATCATATTCCGGCAGAGGCGTCGTGCGCAACTACGGCGATGTTAATACCACATCACCGGATCCGATGCCCAGTCTTTATGACCGCACCTGTTTTTACGATTCAACACAAAAATGGAATTTTGCCAGATGGATTCCGCAAGCAGTCGTCATTAATCTAGGTACGAACGATTTTTCAACTCAGCCCTACCCCGACAAGAAAGTGTTTCAGGATGCTTATGCCCTGCTGATCTACCGGGTACGCTCATTATATACCGGCGTGACCATGTTCTGTCTTTGTGGGCCGATGATCGGAGAACCATGTTCAGGTTATATCAAAGAGGTTGTCGAACAGCAGCAAAAAAAGAGTGGAGACAACGATATATTTTTCATTGAAATAAAAGAGAGTGTATTGACAGATGCGGATTGGGGCTGCGACCATCACCCGAATGTTCATGGGATGAGCAAGATGGCAGACATTATTGTCCCTGTCATCAGGCTAAGAATGAACTGGTAAACAGTGGAAATGTAATTATAAAGTGTGTATATTAAAATTTATTCGACATATGTCATAAGCAACTTACCCTTCATTGTTACCATTATCTCTTGATAAGAGCTTTTTGTCCATGAAAAATTAGCGCCTTAACAGATATTAAAAAGAATTAAATTCTCGTGGGACAATATATATAAACATTCTTGAAGGGACCGATAATGAAAAAACGAATTTTTTATTCTGCTGTTACAATAGCAGTTCTAACAATCCTATCATGTACTCACAATAAAAACGGAAAATCTATGATCGAGACAACTCTCTATGGGAAACTACCGGATGGCCGTGAGGTTTATCAATATACGCTGACGAACAGCGCCGGCAGTAAAGTAAAAATCATTAATTTTGGAGCGGCAGTAACATCACTGGAGGTCCCGGATCGCAACGGAAAACTCGAGGATGTAGTCCTTGGCTATGATTCACTCCAGGGTTATATAAGCTGTAAGTCATACCTGGGTGTCATCGTCGGGCGATATGGGAATCGCATTGCAAAAGGTCGGATCCAGTTAGATGGAAAGACATATCAGCTAACGGTGAATGATGGAGAGAATCACCTTCACGGAGGGAAACTCGGATTCGAAAAAAGACTCTGGGATGCAAAGGTTGTGAAAGAAAGCAACGATCCTTCCCTCGAGCTCACCTACGTCGACCCTGAGGGTGAAGAAGGTTATCCGGGGAAAGTCACCATGACAGTAACGTATACATGGACGGAGAAAAACGAACTGCGCATCGAGTACAGAGGAACAACAGACAAAACAACCATACTCAATCCTACACATCATTCATATTTCAATTTATCAGGTTCGCCTGCGAATCCAATCCTGGACAACCTCCTGACAATTGAAGCTGATTCCATCACACCGGTGGATAAGGGACTCATTACGACCGGAAAGTATATGAATGTGGCAAATACACCGATGGATTTTCGTGTTCCCACAGCAATCGGTTCTCACATTAATGATCAATATGAGCAGTTGATATTTGGAAAAGGATACGATCACAATTGGGTTCTGAGAAACTTCAATGGCAAAGTCCGCAAGGTTGCAGAATTGTATGAACCGAAGAGCGGCCGTCTCATGACTATGTACACCGATCAGCCGGGACTCCAATTCTATTCCGGCAATTTCCTTGATGGAACGATTAAAGGGAAAAAAGGAATCGCATATCAACATAGAACAGGTCTTTGCCTTGAATCCCAATGTTATCCCGATTCGCCGAATAAGCCGGAATTTCCTTCTGTCGTCCTGAAGCCGGGCGGCGTCTATCGTCAAACGACTATTTACCAATTCTCGACAAAATAACAAACTGGAGAATACTTACATGGGTGCATTACAAACTCTGGACTGGGTTGCGATTGCAGCATATTTCAGTATTCTGCTCTGCGTAGCATGGTGGGTTGTCAGAAAAGGCAAGGATGAAGCAGCCGACTACTTTCTGGCCGGACGTAATCTGAGTTGGTGGATCATTGGTGCTTCGATCTTCGCATCGAACATAGGATCCGAACATATCGTAGGACTTGCCGGATCCGGTGCCAGGGATGGCGTCACAATGGCGCATTACGAATTCCATGCATGGTGCCTGCTGGTGCTCGCCTGGATATTTGTCCCCTTTTATGCGCGCTCGATGGTCTTTACCATGCCGGAGTTTCTTGAACGCCGATTCTCAACGGCTTCGCGTTACGTTCTCTCGATTGTCTCACTGGTGACATTTATCGTTACAAAAATTGCGGTTGGTATTTTCGCCGGAGGCGTCGTCTTTGCCACTCTGTTGCCAGAATTGCAGTTGACGATTGGAGGACTTGTCATTGATAGCTTCTGGATCGGTTCCGTGCTTGTCATTGCGATGACGGGACTTTACACTGCACTGGGAGGCATGCGAGCAGTCGCGTATAATGACGCAGTACAGGTCACGATCCTGATTGGAGGTTCCGTTATATTGACAATTTATGGTCTGATCACATTGGGCGGCTGGAGTCAATTGAAAGCCATTTGCGGATCGGAAATGTTCAACCTCTGGAAACCGCTTACACCTCCGGGCGTGGAAAGCACATGGGCACCAGTGATGGTGAAAAACACCGGCGGAGAGCTTGTAAAACAAGCCTGGTACTTTAATGGCAATTTTCCATGGCTTGGAATGGCGATTTGTGCACCTGTCATCGGTCTCTGGTACTGGTGCACGGATCAATATATAGTTCAGCGTGCATTGGGCGCTCCGAACGAGAAAATTGCACGACGCGGAAGCATCTTTGCCGCTGTTCTTAAATTATTACCAGTGTACCTCTTTATTATTCCCGGCCTGATTTGCTTTGCACTCGCAAAGAGCGGTAAAGTTCCCGGTCTCGAAATTGTGTACAATCCGGCGACAGGTAAGGCTACTTCTCACGCACAGGCTGCTTTTCCGCTGATGATTCAATATCTTCTGCCGACAGGTCTCCGCGGTATCGTCGTTGCCGGATTACTCTCGGCATTGATGGGATCGCTCGCCGGTGTGTTTAATGCTTGCTCAACGCTCTTCACAGTTGACATTTACACGAAACTCCGCCCTAAAGCAAGTCAGCACCAGATCGTCCGTATGGGCCGGACCGCCACAATCGTAATGGTCCTGATCGCATTTGCCTGGATTCCCGTCGTCAAGGGTTCAACTGGATTGTATAACTACCTCCAGTCAATACAGGGGTATCTTGCACCTCCTATTTTTGTCGTGTTCTTTTTCGGGGTGTTTTGGAAACGTCTTAATGCGCAGGGATGCTTGTGGGCGATGATCGTTGGTTTCGTCCTTGGTCTGGGCCGGATGTTTGTGGATACACCGGTGACTCTCGGCATTGAACAAAACGGATATCCGGAAGGTTCGTTCCTGTGGATAATCAATAACATCAATTTCCAGTACTTCAGCATTCTTATCACTCTTGTGTCGATTATTGTGATGGTTGTGGTGAGCTATTTGACCAGGCAGCCTGACTACGAGAGGATCAAGAATCTTACTTTTGCTACAACTACCGAGGAACATCGATCTGACTCGCAGGCAAGCTGGGGTTGGCGCGAGGTTGTAACATCTATTTTTGTCTTAGCAGTCATCCTTGGTGGATATCTCTATTTTACCGGATAAGAAATGAGTAAATATGTTATCGGTTTAGATTTCGGCACGAACTCCTGCCGTTCAGTCATCGTCGATGTTACCGACGGGAAGGAATTGGCAGGTCATGTCTTTCTTTATCCTTCCGGAAAAGACGGGGTAATCGTGGATTCTACAAACCCGAATCTGGCACGGCAAAATCCTGCCGATTATCTCAAAGGGATAGAAGCTACTATTAAAGGGGCAATTAAGAAAGCAAAGTCCGTCAAGAAAAAATTCTCCGCCGCTAATATCATCGGCATCGGGGTCGATACAACCGGCAGCAGTCCTTTACCCATTGATGCTCAAGGGAAGCCTTTATGTTTTGACAGGAAGTTCAGGAAAAATCCTGCAGCAATGGTTTGGCTGTGGAAAGATCACACAGGTTATGCCGAAGCCGTACAGATCACGGAATTGGCTTCGAAAATCCGCCCGCAATATCTTTCCAAAATCGGCGGCACATATTCTTCGGAATGGTGGTGGAGTAAAATTCTTCATTGCAAGAATATTGCACCGGATGTGTTCGATACAGCGCAAAGCTGGGTAGAAATCTGCGATTGGATTCCTGCCGTTCTGGTGGGAGAATTATCTCCCTCAAAAATCAAACGCAGCATCTGCGCGGCGGGTCACAAGGCAATGTTCAATTCATCGTGGCAGGGTTTGCCGGATGAAAAATTTCTCGAAGAACTTTCACCGGGGCTCGGTACGCTTCGGGCACGACTCTATAACGAAGCTTATACGGCCGATAACCTTGCCGGATATTTATCGAAGGAGTGGGCAATTAAATTAGGACTTTCCACTTCTGTTGCAGTCGCCGTAGGCGCGTTTGATGCCCATATGGGTGCTGTTGGAGCCGGAATTTCAATCGGGACACTGGTGAAGATCGTTGGAACAAGCACATGCGACATCATGGTTCATCCACACAAAGAAAAACTGAACGATATTCCCGGTGTCTGCGGAATCGTCGATGGCTCGGTGATGAACGGCTATTTCGGCATCGAAGCCGGTCAATCCGGTGTCGGCGATATTTTTCTCTGGTTTGTCAATAACCTTGTTTCCGCGCGATATGGCAAAACGCAGGATGAAAAATTCAAGAATCTTGAAAAAGCAGCTGCTAAATTACTTCCGGGTGAAAGCGGACTCCTCGCACTCGATTGGAATAACGGCAACCGGACTATTCTTGTCGATGTTCGCCTCACAGGATTACTGCTCGGTCAGACACTGCATACCGGACCGCACGAAATCTACCGTGCATTGATCGAAGCAACAGGTTTTGGCGCACTGGCAATTATTGACCGTATAGAAGAGTACGGCGTTAAAGTAAAAGAAGTAGTCAATTGCGGCGGATTGGCTTCGAAGAATACATTGATGATGCAAATCTACGCCGACATTACCGGCCGTCCGATGAAAATATCTCGCAGCGATCAGACTCCGGCGCTTGGTGCCGGTATCTTCGCAGCTGTTGCAGCAGGAAAGAAAGCCGGGGGCTACGATTCCGTCGAAGAAGCACGGGATGCAATGACCGGCACAGGAAAACAATATCTGCCGATTAAAGAGAACCACGAGACCTACAAAAAGCTCTACAAGCTTTATCGGCAGCTGTATGACGGATTTGGAACGAAAGAATGGAACGGCGGAATGTATAACATAATGAAGAACCTTTTAGTATTACGTGATGAGGTAAGAAAAACAAAATGAGGCTCGAACAACTACTGGAAGAAGTCCTGCAGGCCAATCTCCAGTTAGTGAATGCCGGTCTGGTAACACTCACATGGGGCAATGTCAGCGGTATACATCGTGCGGAAGGACTGGTTGTCATAAAACCAAGCGGAGTTGGATATGATTCTATCACTACCGCCGATTTGGTCATTGTTGATTTGGAAGGAAAGGTTGTCGAGGGCAAGCTTCGTCCATCTTCGGATACGCCAACACATTTGAAACTATACAAGGCGTTTCCTGCAATTGGAGGAATCACTCACACACATAGTGTTTATGCAACAATGTTTGCACAGGCGTGCCTTGAAATCCCGTGCCTGGGAACAACACACGCGGATCATTTCGCGGGACCGGTCCCTGTCACCCGATTCCTCACGGAAGATGAAGTTCAAGGCGGCTATGAATCCAACACGGGAACAGTAATTATCGAGCGATTCGCACACGTGGATCCAATGAGCAATCCGGCTGTCCTGGTTGCCGGCCATGCCCCGTTCTCATGGGGAAAAAATGCTACCGACTCGGTGAAGAACAGCATCGCACTGGAATGTATCGCGCAGATGGCGATCGGAACACTTCAATTGAATCCGAACACGGCCTCACTTCCCAAATATATTCTTGAAAAACATCATCAACGAAAACACGGGCCTGATGCGTATTACGGCCAAAAGAAATAAATCGGAGAATTATTAATGAAAAATATTCCTGCCATTAACCTTGGTATCGCTGCCGTCAGCCGCGATTGTTTTCCCATTGAACTTTCCCGCAAGCGCCGCCAAAATGTTATTGCGGCATGCAAAGGACTCAATGTACCTGTTATCGAGCTTGAGACAATTATTGAAAACGAGCGCGATGTTCTAAAAGCACTGGAAGAAATACGACGAAAGGAAATTAATGCCCTGGCATTGTACCTTGGCAATTTCGGACCGGAAGGGCCGACAACGCTGCTGGCCGAGAAATTCGGCGGACCGGTGATGGTCGTCGCCGCTGCCGAAGATACCGGAAAGGACCTGATTAACGGCCGCGGTGATGCATATTGCGGATTATTAAGTGCATCGTACAATATAGGCTTGCGCCGTCTGAATCCCTACATCCCGGAAAATCCCGTTGGGGATCCGAAGGATATAGCTTCAATGCTTTCAGAATTTATTCCAGTTGCGCGAATTGTCAACGGCGTTAAAAATCTCAAAATAATATCCTTCGGACCGCGTCCATTCGATTTCCTAACGTGCCACGCCCCCATCCAACCGCTGTATGATCTGGGTGCTGAAATAATGGAAAATAGCGAGCTGGATCTGTTGGATATCGTGCAGGCTGAAAAGGGAAATCCGGAAATAAAGCGCATTGCAAAAGAAATGAATGATGAATTAGGACGGGGGAATACCTATCCCGACCTTATCGAGAAGCTTGCCCAGTACGAGTATGCACTTGAAAAATTCATGAATGCAAATATCGGCGCCTCGAAATACGCCGCCTTTGCCAATAAATGCTGGCCCGCATTCGAAAAATATTTTGGACATGTGCCATGCTACCTGAACTCGCGTCTGGCTGCAAAAGGAATTCCCGTCGCATGTGAAGCCGATATTTATGGAGCGTTAAGTGAATATATGTCCGTGTGTGCTACGGAGGTTCCTCCCGCCATTCTTGATATTAATAACACCGTTCCAAAAGACATGTACGAAGAAAATAAACGGACGATCGGGAATTACTCCTTGACCGATCTGTGGATGGGATTTCATTGCGGGAATACTTCAGCAGGATGTCTTGTCCAACCGATCATGCAATATCAACTCATCATGCACCGGCTGATGGAACCGGAACAAAAACCAAATATCACAAGAGGAACACTCGAAGGACAGATCAAAGCCGGTCCGATTTCAATCTTCCGGATTCAGGCAACATCCGACGCCGCGATACGTGCCTATGTTGCAGACGGAGAAGTATTAAATATCAATCCGAAGTCCTTCGGCTCTATCGGTGTGTTTGCTATTGATGAGATGGGACGCTTCTACCGTCACGTACTAATTGAGAAACGCTTCCCGCATCACACCGCTGTCGCATTCAAACACGCAGGTAAGGCGCTCTTTGCTGCATGCAAGATGCTTGGTGTAAGCGATGTATTTTTCAATTATCCTAAGGGTGTATTCTATCCATCAGAAAACCCCTTTTAAATTATTGCGTAGAAAGGTAAGATCATGGAGCACGGTAAAACAGTACCCGGAGAGCATAAGATGAAAGATCATCCGGGAAAAGAGAAATATCTTGCCGGAAAACGGGTTCTCCCCCAGCCTATTTCAAAGGAGAGCGATATAGCAGCCGTGATAAACAACATGGATGCTTATAATGGAGGAAGA
This sequence comes from Bacteroidota bacterium, assembly GCA_050011775.1. Classification (GTDB taxonomy): domain Bacteria; phylum Bacteroidota; class Ignavibacteria; order UBA10030; family CAVZMI01; genus CAVZMI01. The sequence continues at coordinate 65,585 of JBEKIL010000001.1, forward strand.
CTTCGTGCCGCCTGTCAATTATTGCGCGATAAATATTCACAGAATGATGTTACAATCGGAGTAAGCCTTGCCGGTGCACTAACTCCGGCCGGCCTGGGACCTTCTACCATCATTCCGCTTATGAATCACGGATTTGTGGACTGGATGACTGCTACCGGCGCTAATATGTACCATGATCTGCATTTTGCTTTCAACATGCCGCTGTTCCGTGGCAGTCATAATGTCGACGACGCTGACCTGCGCGATAAAGGCGTTACCAGAATTTACGACATTTTATTCGATTATGAAGATGTACTGATGGAGACGGACCGAAGACTGCGCAGAATAATGCTGCGGCCTGAATTCCAGAAGGAAATGGGAACCCGTGAATTCTACCATCATCTAGGCAAAGTGATCAATGAATATGAGCAAAAAAATAATATGGGCGAAGTCAGCGTCATAGCGGCTGCTTATCGCAACGGCATTCCGATCTTCACATCGTCGCCCGGCGATTCCACAATAGGAATGAATGTTGCCGGATTGGAACTCCTGGCCGAGGCGTCGGGCCTGCAGAACAAATTTAAGTTAAAAATAAATCCGAGTATCGACGTCAACGATTCAACAGCCATCATCCTGAATGCCAAGAAATATGAAAACGGAAAAACCGGCGTTATACTAATTGGGGGCGGCAGTCCTAAGAACTTCATGCTTCAGACCGAGCCGCAGATACAGGAAGTCCTGATGATTCCCGAAGCAGGTCAGGATTACGACATAAATATTACAGATGCCCGGCCCGATACGGGCGGACTTTCGGGCGCACCGCCCAGCGAAGCGGCCAGCTGGGGCAAAATCGATCCTACGAAACTCGACGAAACCGTGACGGCATACATCGACGTCACGGTGGCGTTCCCGCTGATGGTCGCCTACATACTACAAACCACAAAACCCAAGAAGCTGAAACGGCTGTACGACCGTGGGGAAGAATTGCGGAAGAAACTGATCAAATCGTATCTCGAAAACAACAAAGAAGTCAAAGAACTCAAATCGATCATAACGAAGCTCTCATCTGTGTAAACACATTTTAAGCCATATCCACTTTTGCGCCAAAGGCGCATAAGCCTCTGGCTTAGTGTCCTTTGTATTCATTTTCCCGCGCAGAGTACCTTTGTGGACTTTGTGGTTATCTTTTTATTAAAACATATTTCATGAAAAATGAACTCCTGAACCTGGTAGAGCAGCACGGCACGCCCCTCTGCATCATAGATCATGATAAAATCCGGGAAAACTACAGAACATTCAAGAAACACCTGCCACGTGTTCAATGCTACTATGCAGTAAAAGCCAATTCCACGCAGCAGATCATCGAGACATTATTTAAAGAAGGATCGAGTTTCGATGTGGCTTCATACAACGAATTTATGCAGGTATACAGATACATCAAGAATTTCGAGAAGAAGGAGAAAAAACATTTTATATGGGACAAAATAATATTTTCCAATACAATAAAAGATAAAGCGACACTACGCAAGATAAAGGAATACAAACCGCTTGTTACTTACGACAATATTGACGAGCTGAAAAAAATTAAGGAACACTGTGAAACCGCAGGACTCGTACTGCGGCTGAAGGTTCCCGATACCGGATCACAGGTTGAGATGAGTTCGAAATTCGGCGCCGAACCGTCCGATGCCCAGAAACTGATCCAGGAAGCATTCGACATCGGATTGAAGGTTGAAGGCATAAGCTTTCATGTCGGCAGTCAGTGTACCAATTTCGATAATTTCACCGAGGCGCTGGCTATTACATCGGTAATTTTTCACGACGCACGTAAAAAGGGATTCAATGTGAATCTGATCGATATCGGCGGAGGATTCCCGGTTCCGTACGACCCGCAGGTCCCAGAGTTTGAAAAACTGGCAGCAATATTGAATTCAGAGTTTAAACGGCTCTTCCCGGATGATATTGAAATACTCGCTGAACCCGGAAGGTTTATCGTTGCTACCGCTGCCACACTTGTGTCGGAAATCATCGGTAAAGCTCGCCGGGAAGGAAAGATATTTTATCACATCAACGACGGCGTGTACCACACATTTTCCGGTGTTGTGTACGATCACTGGATTCCCAATTTCAGCGCGTTCAAAGGGGGTGAGCATGAAGTGTGTGCGGTGGTGGGACCGACTTGCGACAGCTTCGACAAGATAACTCTCTCGGCCGACCTGCCCGCGAACCTGGAACTGGGCGATTATCTGTACACCGAGAACATTGGAGCGTACAGCACCGCATCGTCGACCAAGTTCAACGGTTTCGACGGGGCGAAGATCGTACACATCAATTTTAAGTTGTGATCTGTCCGCCGGCTTGTCCCTGCCTGCCCGCCGACGTCCTCCGGACTAAGGCGGGATCCCGACAACTTCGGGAGCAAGCGGAATGACGAGTGTAATTTAAAAGGACATCTGGATATGCAACCTTGTCTGCCAGACCTCCGCCTAAAAAAATGAAAGACGGTAAAGTCCGTGGCTGTTTTTCTATTTCATAAGCACCATCGGCTTACTTGATCGGCGTCCCCCTGATTCCAACACTGCCAGATAAATTCCGCTGGGAAGTCTTGACGCTAGAAAATTCTTCTCATATACCCTTCCGGCTTCGGCAATTCCATTGAAAAGAACGGCAATTTCCTGTCCTAGGATGTTGAAAACCTTCAATGTTGCATACCCCTTCTCGGCCAGTGTAAAGCCTATCGTTGTGTTGGGATTAAAAGGATTGGGATAATTATTGTAAAGAACGAACCTTCCAGGCAGTTCATTAGTGATTATTATATTTAGCGTCGCGCCATAAATTTCAATTTCATAGAGAGAGTATCCCCATGGCGAAGCTCGTTGTATTCCCAACATCCGTACAAAATGTGTCTGTGCTCCAACGGATATCTTATCCGTTCCGCCATCACCGTTCGTAAAATGTTCAACGTCTGTCCATCCCGACATATCATCGGAAATCTGGAGATAATACTCTTTTGCGTACGTCCCACCCCAATGTAATACGACGTTATCGATATACACCTTCGCACCAAGATCAACGATAATGAATTGGGGGTCGCTATATACGGATGACCATTGTGTATCCATATTACCATCAACGGCATTGGCACCTTCTAATCCGGTTCGCCTGAAAGATGATACTGTCACCGGTTTATGAAAAGCGAGATTCTCAGGATACACTATAAATTGCGCAGAGAGAGAATTGTTAGTCTCCATGCATTCATCCAATGCATTATCAGGATCAACGGTTCCTTCAACCTCGTACGTACCGATTTCAGACGCCGTCCATGTATTGACGCTTTGAGTACCATGGCTGCCGCTGATCAGAACCATTCCGCAGGCAGGTATCGGTCCTGTGATTTCGTCTGACCAACTTACGATCTGACCGTTAACATTGAATGTCACCTTGAATGCCTGACCTGCTGGTGTCGGTGCGCTTCCCTGATTTTTCACCGTCGCATAGAAGGCAACCTGTTGCCCGTGTAGCGGATACGGCGGCACCATTCTTATATTCGTGATAAGTAGATCAGGTTTCCGCGGATCGTTTCGCACATCGAAGTGACCCGAGAGAGGTAGATTATCGGATGAGCCTCCAATACGTACTGTATACTGATCTGTCTCGACCTCATATGTATCGCTAGTTTCATTATAATAATATAGCTCATCTGCCGTCAGTGTAAGTTCTACCGTTGTGGTCTGCCCGGGATTGATATTCACTCGTTTGAAGCCTTTAAGCTCCTTCACAGCCATCGGTACAGACGTTTCAGGTTTGCTTAAATAAAGCTGAACTACTTCATCCCCACTCCGAGCGCCTGTATTTGTCACATCCACCTCTACTGTCACCGGTTCTCCGGGTGCTACAGATGCCGGGGATATCCTCAGATTGCTGTATGAAAATGTTGTATAGCTGAGTCCGTACCCAAAAGCAAACTGCGGCACATATCCCATCTCGTCGTACCACCGGTATCCGCAGCCGTAGTCATCATTCAGGTCATCATTCCATGCTGGAAGCTGTGCGTCATTTGTTGGCATTGTAACCGGCATTTTACCACCAGGATTATAATCGCCAAAGAGTACATCGGCAAGCGCATTGCCCCCTTCCTGTCCGGGATAGAATGCATAAATTAATCCTTCGATCGAATTGATACAGCGATTAAGACTGCAGACTCCACCGCTGAAAATAGTAACGACAAGATTGGGATTGACGGCTGCAAGCGCATTTATGAGATCCTGTTGCTTGCCTGGCAGGCTTGTCGAGCCGCCAGAACGGTCAGCTCCTTCTCCTTCCTGACTCGGATCAAGTCCGCCGCAGAAAACTACAACATCCGCACTCTGCGCATAACTCACAGCAGCAGCAAATCCGGTTGTATCGGTACTATTTATATCGCATCCCTTTGCATAGAGCACCTTCTCTGCCCCGATTTTATTTTCTATTCCTTGTCGTGGACTGATACTATAATACGGTGTGACATACGCACTTCCACCCCCATCGATTTGAGCAACAGCAGCACTTGGTCCAACGAGTGCAACCTTGGCAATGGATTTATTCAGCGGTAAGATATTGTTCTGGTTCTTGAGAAGAACCAGTGATTTCCGTCCAGCTTCGAGGCACAACTGTTGATGTGCTGCGCAATTGACATCGTCAGCATTGCCGGGCGGTTGATAATCAAGCATACCGGCAAAGATTTTCGTCCGCAGTACACGCCGGACAGCGTTATTGATCACCGAGTCTGGAACTACACCGCTGCTCACGAGTCCGGGTAGATCATTCCCATATTTATCTGAGCCCATACAAATATCGCAGCCGGCTTTGATAGCTAAATCTGAATGAACGATGGAACCCCAGTCGGAAACTACATAGAACGGGAATCCCCATTGTGTGCGCAGAATAGAAGTCAGTAGAGTGGGATTCTCAGCACAATATTGGCCGTTAATAAGATTATAAGCATTCATCACGCACATCGCGCCGCCTTGTTGAACCGCCGTACGGAAGGCAAGTCCTGCCTGTTCGTTGAGTACACGCCGTGCCGCGATGATATTGTTTGTTGTCCGGCCATTCTCACGGTGATTGGCGTTATAATGCTTGACCGTCGCGATGCACGGTGTTGATTGGATACCTTTGACAACTGCCGTCGTGGTTCGTGCGCAGAGGTAAGGATCTTCACCTCCTGTTTCCGGACTTCGGCCGTTACGCGGATCGCGGTCGATATCGAGACATGGTCCGAGTGCCTGGTGTTTTCCTTTACCACGGAATTCCTTCCCCATAGCCACACCGATTTGCTGGGCGAGGTTGACATCCCACATCGAAGCCATTCCGATACCAACGGGGAAGCTTGTCGCCATTCCGTCACGGACACCATGCGGCCCATCTGACATGATGAAACCGGGGATTCCAAGGCGGGCATTATTGGGTGTATTAAATGCACCTTGTTGATGGAGCTGCAATAACTTTTCCTGTATCGTCATCTGGTCGAGCAGTGTGTCGATTCTTGCTTCAACCGTCTGTGCGGCGGTTTGCATACAAGCGAGTCCGAGAAAAACTGGAATAATCATTACTCTGATTAAGGTATAATATATATTCATTTTTCTCTCCGCATATACATTTGTTATCTTATAATATTATACAAAATTATGAGGAAAAAAATCTGTTTTGAGTCAGACTTGCCATAATAATATCCCTCCAGAAATGTAATATAAATCTATATATAGATCAAAATCAACCTGCAAATTCCTTGGATCAGACGGTAGAACGATATGGTATGTGATATTTTCCTGTCGAATGATGAAAATGGAATTTGCCTTTGAAATAACGGGAGCCCGTTTTGTATGAGTACGGAGGCAAAGCGAAAAAGTTCTAATCGACATAGAAGATACAATGTATTGAGGTTTGGGAATAGTAATAAAAAACCCGCAGCAGCAAAGCTGCGGGTTTCTAATTCTTCTTGCGGCCTCTCTTCCGCCTTGATAAGTTGTTCGAAGCGATCTATTCAGAAACCGTGAATACGAGAGTACGATTCACGGGGGTAGTATTTTCTGATACTTGTTGATTTTTTCTGAGGTCGCTTGATTCAATACCCGTACTGAGATTTTCTATTGTTGAAGACACTTTACTCGTCGTTACGACATTATCGATTCCAGATTGAACGTTCATTGCAATACCAGTTCCTGCAGGTGATGTTGTATCGAGAGATGCGGTCACTTTCGGCGCCGATATTTTTACACTAAAAGTAATTACCTGACAAGCATGGCTTGTGGTCTGTGCGTTGATTACATCTATCATAGAGACAAGTACCATAACTCCTATTATAAATCGCCAAAACATGGTCGTTTTCCCCTTAATCTGTCACTGTCAACGTTACTATTCGTGTTTCATTCTCAATTTCACCGGCATTTGCATTTGCAGCAAAAGTATAGTCGATCGTTTGATTCCTGTCGATTCCTCTTGTAACACCGGAAACAGCGGTCACAGGTGCAACTGCATCCGATATATCAACGACACCGGAGCTGTTCCATTTCGAACTCTTGAGGTTAATCATCAATTTCGTCCCTTTTGGCATGGGATCATTAATAGAAGCGACGATTTTCATGTTATCAAGATTTGTAAGCACATTATATGTCGTGCTATTATCGTTCGATTGGGCGAATTCGGCCCCCTGCGGCGGGTCTTGAATGAGGAATGAATGCGGATCCCCGGTTACATTGATCGAAGTAATCGGTTTTACCTCAATAATGATTTGCTGTTGTACGCTGGCATTATTGTGCTGAGCGAAGCCAACTCCTGCCACCAAGAAGAATAACCCCAACATCACTATCGCTCGCCGCGTTTCCATTTCTCTATACCCTCATGAAAAAAGAATCAATGATAGAAAACAGCCTTCATTCTATATACCGCCTCAACACCATACAACGTGACAAAGTTCAAATAGAATGCCATCAAGACTCCGGCGAAGTTCGACGAGGGCAGCCTTATAAACTATTGATTAATAAGGGATTGCGGGATGGGACGAAATGGGAATATAAATAGGGAAAAAGTGGAAATGATGTAGTTTCTACAAATTGTGTAAGGACAGCGCTTATTTCTTGCTTAGAATCGTTTTTTCAATTGCCTCTGCTTCTGCACGTGTTTTTATCGGACCAACATAGACGCGGTATCGTAAACCAATTCCGGGTACACGGACTCTTCCAAGGAACGCATGTTTTCCTATTAATAACTTTGCCTCTCTGATACCGGCGAGCGCTCTTCTCCTCGATCTCCATGACGACGCCTGGACGACATAGCCGCCCCGTCTTTTATTATAACTAATAAGCGAAGTAGCCGGTATCGGTGAAATCTGTTGGGGACGGCTTGGTCTGATTTTCTGCGGTGGTTTAATTTTCGGACCAGGTTTTATAGGCTTTGCTTCAATGACATTTCCTTCCTGCAGAATACGAATGGCACGGCGACGCGGAAGAATTTTTATTTCCACACTTTTTTGATCACCTGGTTTCAAATCGAAATCAAATGATTCCTTTTCAAGAATATGATTTTCAGGAAGTTGCCCCTCGAGTACAGTCAATTTCCATCGTCCTGGATGGAGATCGATAAAATTAAATTTTCCACTGATATCTGTAATTCGCCGGAGCGTTTCGTTTTCAGTCGATAGCTGAACGTAAATATCGGGTTGTCCGTGCAGTTCCAGAACCTGCGGTGGAACACTATCAGGTTTTATATTTTCGCTGAAACCATATAACATGACGGTTCCTCTTACCACACAGCTTCTCACAATACCGATCTCCAGTTGTATCTCTCCCCCACCCTGGAGGTTAATTTCCAGAGGAAGTGGTTTCGTCGTCACACGGTCGAAACCGATACTTGTCTTATCAATCTGCACATAATACATCCCGGGGGGAAATCCCGGGAAACGGAAATTCCCATCATCATCTGTCAGCGCAGTCGCATCACTGATAAAGAGTAAAACCTTCGGAATACCTTTTTGTGTCTCGATATCGACAACGCGTCCTGCAATATTTCCCACGGAACCGATTCGTCCCAGCGGAATAAGGATTGGAACTGCATAGTCAGCAATGAATGCATATCTTATCCCCTCTGATTCCGGTGAAGTACCAATTTGCCGTCCATGGAAGGAAATAATGTGGCCCCACGAAAATTTTTGTTCAATGGTGAGATCTGCCATATAATATGTTTGCGTAAACGTTGAATATGACCGACTTCCATAAACATTCAATGCACAGCGAGTCTTCTCACCAATTTCTGCGATAAGATTGACGTTCCCCGAAATGCGTTTCTGTTTCTCATCAGTAGAGATATTCGTTTCGTTGTCATATTCGCCGGTCACACCAATGACCACACTTCCAAAAATGCGCTTATTCAATGTGGCATAATATCGAGTGAACGGAGCACTTTTACCAAGAAGCCTGTCCTGAGTCCGGCCAAGATCGGCGCTTCCATATAAGCTGAGCCACGAAGAATTGAAACCACTCTGAATTTGATACAGATCTTCCGCCTGCCGATATTGCGGAACCGGTAGTTCATCTTCCCGAAGTGTCTTCCGAAAATAAACCGCTAGAAGATCTGAATATCCAATACTCACCTGATATGAGCGATCCCTCGGCGCGATATACTGTGTTGTATCCAGATTAAGGTTTCTCCGATCATCGTGCAGATATCCTTCAATACGGAGATTCTTCAGCGGATTGAGGGAGAGATTTAAAGACGTTGAATTGAGATCACGATAGTACCCGGGATAGCTCGGTCCGGCATGAAGATACCTGAAATCGTACATATACCATGATGCGTGACCGTTAATATGACCGTAGTATGCATCATCGGTACCCTGTGGATTCCATCCATGCCCGTACTCGAGATCAATATCGGTATTGGTAATTGGCTGCAAGAGAGTACGAACCGAATACATATTACTTCTGATATCTTCTCGTTTTTGCAGATAGTACATCATGATGGAAATATTTCTAAGGGGATCGTAATCGATAAATCCGGCAACTTCTTCCTGCCGTTGGGGAAGGAATCTGTTATTATTATAAAATCCACCCAGAGTAAGTCCGGAGACCGTCAATCGTCCACCGGCACCAGTACTGTACCGTCCGTACTCTGTCAGCGTCGAAAGGGAATAACTACGATCACCAGCGAAGAGATCGAATGGTTCGCTCCTGTAAGCAGCACGGTACTCATCGCGGGATCCTAGATCAGAACGGGATAGAGTTTCTGGAGTTCGGACGAGAAGTTCAAGATTGTGTTTACCACCTGAAGAAAGTGGAGCTGAACTTGCAAGTTCAAATTGCGGCCGATACGATATTTCACTTCCGGCCATACGAAGGATTACAGTAACCGGATATCGATACATGTTGACATCAACGTATTCGAGTCTTGGTATGACATCAGACGATGCTGACGCATGAACAACGACCGTCGTGTCGGTTATGATAGTTGCATACAGCTCTATCAAGGTCTGCATTTTCTTGTTTGCAGCCTGGTTCGTCGGCGCATAAGTTTTTAGAACCCGGATCTCATTCGGCTTTACATGGATCAATGTACTATCGATAAAGACCGTATCAAGCCCCACCTGTCGTGTCATGAGTCTGATAGTACTAACATCATTTCCTTTATTCACCAACGAAAACTGTGCAATAAAGCGATCACCCGCAATGACGAATCGAGGAGCATCGGTAAGCCGAAGCTCGATGCTCTTCATACTTAGAATCGTTATCGACAACGAAGTCTCCCCATATAACGACGGATCGGTTTGTGACCTTACAGTATAGCGAATGGAATAACTGCCGGTCGAAGTCTCAAGTGGAATTGAAAAACTGACAAGAATAATGTCACTTTGCTGTGCAGGAAGATCAAGACTCGTCCTGCGCATCAGCGCGTACCAGCCACGAGGAAGAAATGCCTGACCATCGATGCGTTGTGTTTGGCGTGTCGGGTTATTCACAACGAAACTCACCGTGACAACTTTTCCAGGATCGGTCTCAACCGGACCTGTGCTTGCAGGTCGTATTTCAAGCCTTTGGGCTTCACTGAGTATTGGGAAGGGTCCGAGGAGCGCCAGAAGAATCCCGACAAAAAAAATCCGGCCTCGAAGAACCGGATATATGTTGCCACAATTTTTCACGTAAACTCTTGTTAAAATTTCAGCGTATTCTGGGCTCCAAAAATATCATCACCGCCTCCATCGACAACAATCATTGCTTTATATGTTCCCGACGGTACCTTACTGAGATCGATGACCTGTCTGACAGACGTTCCGGGATAAAGACGATATTTTGAACCATAAAATTTTCCAATCGAAACGCCCTTAGCATCGAACAATTCTACGTACATATCAGGCCGGAATCCGACGTCACCGTTGTCCTCAATATCAACCTGAAGAAATCTCTCACCGGGATTTTTTGAAATGAGCTTCGTGTCGAGAAACTTTACGCTCTTTACACCGGTTTGGGCAATATGTGTGGCGATCTGGATGCCGTACCGAATTGTTTGCCGAATTCCCATCTGCGTTTTCTTCGGATCGGTCGGATGTGATGATTCACCAGAACCTTTCGGGATCCCCTCAACCATGAGCATGCTCCAGTACGATCCAACGAGCTTTTTCATTTCTGTGTTAGGGGGAATCGTGACGGTAAAGGTGATGGTCGTGCTGCCCTGCGGCGGAACAGTCGCATACGAGGGACTGAATGCAATCCATTTTGCATTCGATCGCGGTACCGTACCGGGGTCGGCATAATTATTCGTACCATCATATTTAAATAAATAATCTGTTTGATAGATCTTCGCCTCCTGCGGCTCATTGCTCTCGTTCCTCAGCACAATCGACCCTTCGTACTTTTCACCCGGACGTGCATCGCGATCCTGACTGAGATCGCCGACGATGGATATCTGCCCATGCGAAACCGAAACGACGACTATCTGAAAAGACAAGATTAAGAAAGCAATTCTTTTGAGCATAAAACATCCTATTATGGTGATAGGAAAGTATACGTTACTGTATGAGAATCATTTCCAAGTTCCGCAGTATTCCCCTGACTGTATTTAGCACTGGCAACATAAGTTAATGTTGCTGTAAACCTCGTGGTCCCCTGCCTGGTAATTCCAGTTATAAAATTTTTTGCCGCCGTGCTGCCATCCGAAAGACTCACGGTTCCTGCCGAAGTCCCCCTAGTGGGGTTTGTGGTTGTGACAGTAAGAGTGTATTTTGGCGTTGCAAGATTTGTTTGCACTGTAATTCTATATGTGTAACCAGCCGGTGGTCTATAAGTGAGAATACAAGTTGTATTAGGTACACTCGATGGTTGAGCTATGGAACTCCCCGTAGTGATCGTCAGAGTCTGCGGCGTCGTAATATTCATGGTCATCGACTGTCCAACGAGGTAAAAGTGGGAAAAGATTAATACAAAAGCAACCCCACAGAGTATTCTTACCTTATAATTTATCGAAAATAGTGTCGGCATCTCCATTCCCCCTATTATTGTGCCTGAATGGTGAATGTCAAGTGTTCTGTAGGGTTAGGGCTTACTATCCCTGCTGATGCCAGAGCCGTTAACGTGTACTGCGGCGTACATGAACCCATGGATCTCCCAATATTTGTAAGAAAATCGGCCGCTGTCAGCGAAAGTGTTACCTGGGGAGCAGCAATAGCAGGCCCATTAATTTGATCGAGAGTGGCAATATTGATGGCCAATACACTCAATTGATATGGGGGAAGAGCAGCATCTGTCACTATTACCGTAACCTTTCGCAGGCTGGAATTCGTTGCCCAGTTGAGTGTTGTCGATGAATTTGTATTTGTCATTGCATCCTCTCCTGCGGTTGCGTTCGCGGCATCAATAGTTATGGTCACCGGACTTCCGGTAATACTGAGATACGTGAGTGTATTAACACTCACATTAACGGTATGAGATCTAGTCACACGACCCTGGGCGAAGCACCATGAGCCAAGGGAGATGAGAACGAGAAGAATAAGAAAAATTTTATGACGTCGCTTCATGGTGTGACCATCCTCCGCACTCAATGTAGGAGGTTTCATATCCAAATTCAACCCCTACTCTAACTATTTGTGATTGTGTAGGTCAAGATATACGATTCCGTTCCCACTCCGGCACTCAGAGTTGACGAAGCGGTAACACGGAGATAACATCGTCCGGATGTCTTGGACACGCCTACCACAAGATCATGAGGTTGATTGTCATTGAGGAATACTTCGGGCATTGCTGTCCCCGCGTTAGTCGAAATATTCTGAGGCGCCAGTTTTAAGATAAAGCGGGATGAGGGACGATCTGAAGTGACTGTAATTTTTTTATTATCTCCATTTGTCGCCCAGGAAAGCAATCCGTCGGTATTAACGGCCGAGACTGTGTCTCCGGAAATATCCTGTGCCTGACTGATTATAAGCTGGAGTGTCGGGAGATTGATGCTCACCCTATTTATTTCCTCGATACGCAGGGTAATTGTTTGTTGGGTGGCGGCTTGTTGGGCTTCTGTCGGCATTGGAGAGAAAAGCATTAGCATAACTCCCCCAGCCAATATCGTGTAAGTCAATTTCTGTATCGTCATCATGATCATTGTCCCCCTTTTTACCCTGAAAAAAAATCCGCGACCGATACCGAATATCTGCCGCGGATTCTTCAGCATCCTCACATTAGTTGGTCAATGTGAGTGTTACAGTCCGTGCAGTCGAGGCTAAGGTACCTGCTGATGCCGTCGTAGCGAATGTATAGGTTATCGTTTGGTTTGCATCGGCACCGCGATTAATTGCTGTCACAAGGTTAACGGCACTGCCGGACGTAGCATTTGATACATCAACAGTTCCTGCACTGGTTCCCTTTACACTGGCAAGGTTCATTGTAAGCGTATATCCCGCTGGCATTGCACTACTTAAATATCCTGTGATTTTTACCGTGTTTCCAAAATTTTGTGTTATACTATACTTTGTTGATGCATCGACCGCTGACGTTAATGCATCGACTCCTGCCGTACCATCGCTGATGGTCAGATTAGGGACAGTAGCGGTTGCAGTAATTTTATACACTGTATTCACCGCAAGAGTTACACTCATATTAGCAGTTGCCTGGGCAAACACGCTCTGTGTTAATATAAGACTCAGCACCAACACTGTGAGAATAACTACTAACCTTTTCATCTCAATCCCCCCCCTTTTTCTTTCTTCTATTTGAAAATTCATCTTTACTTCCTGTTTACTCTTTGGTTTATATTAGCTCAACTCCCGTGCCAATTCAAATTCTTATATTTTTTGGGCTTTTCTTAAGGATTATTCATGAGATATGGTTTATAATGAGAAATGTGACTCAATATGATACAGAATGAAAAGAGCTAAATTTAAAGTCAATTCCACTTTTCTTTAACAAATAACTGATTTTTTATTAAAAAATGTCTCAATGTGATACTATATATAATGCTGGTTATCATTGAGCGAAACTTCAGGGCAATAGGCTACTTTGATCATTTACTATTTACTAATGAACCATCTCGATAGGTGTAAATAATTCTTCTCCAAAAGCAACTGTAGAACGTTCTTCGAGTGAATGTTCTGAGGGAGTTGTACTCCCGAAGATTTCAAATGGAGGAAGTTACCCGCTCTGCCGAGCGACATAAGAATTCTCATTGGCGGAGCGAGGCGAGTGCTCCCGATCTTTTTTAAAGATATTCAACTTTCTAAAAAAAGTGTAGTACAACCCCACCATACTAATTTGCCTCAGGAGTACACCTGTCCGCCGCTTTCTGGCGAAACTCCTTCGGAGCGTTATCCGCGCGCGAACTTTTCGTCGGTTTATTTTTACCTACAAATTTGGAATTGGTGCCTACTAAGGAGATTTTCGGCTGCGATCATTGACGTATTAACCGTAAAAAAAAATCCGCGACCGATACCGAATATCTGCCGCGGATTCTTCAGCATCCCCACATCAGTCGGTCAATGTGAATGTGACAGTTCGAGAGTCGCTGGTAAGAATACCTGCCGATACATCGGCATGAAAAGTATAGGTTATCATACTGGTCTCAGCACACTTACTGATTCCTGTTACAACATTATTGTCACTAGCTGTTAGAAGGACTTTGTTACTACTCGTACCATTCGTACTTGCAAGCTCAACGGACAATGTCGTGTTTGACGGCATGGCGGAATTCAACTTTGCAGTAATCTTCTTACTTTCCGCATTATGAGTAATGCTATACGTCGAACTATGCTCTATTGAATCTGTTAATCCAGGGGTTCCAGCAATACCTGTTATTACTGCAAGGTAGACATCACCCGAAACCGAAATTTTCGCTACCGGCTTCACCTCAAAATGAACTGTCTGGTCCGCTTGAGCAAAGATGTTCTGCGAGAACAGAAGACTCAGCGCTAATACTGTAAGAATAACTAAAGACTTTTTCATTGTAACCTCCCCGATTGAAATGTGTACTTGATTTATTTTGTTTTTTCTAAACTCTTTGAATTATATTAGCTCAACTCCCATGCCAAACCAAATTCCCATTATTTTTAGCTAATTTTGAATATTCAGGTCCTTCCATGTGAGTTATTATGAGAAATATGACTTATAATGATACATAGTTAAAATGTTATATTATAAGGGCTTTTTAATTGTTTATTGATTAATCTATGGAACCAGACCTATAATCGTCTCATATTGGTACACGACACTTTTCTTCTGTCAATTTACTATCAAAAAACGGGCAAAATATTCGAACTTTTATAACAGATTGCCTGGCATAATCGTTGATATATTTATAGATAGAAAAGGAGCGATGTGATGAGAACCGATGAGAATGAGAAAATAGATAAACAGGCTAAAAGACGACAATTCGACGAGACTCAGAAGCAGATAATACTGAAAGAGCTTGATCATATGAAGGGAAATTTTGTGTCTCGCATGTCGCATGAATTTCGTACGCCTCTGACATCGATCCTTGGATTTGCCGAGCTTATCGTCGACGATCCGGAGATGTCGGCTCAAACATGCAAGAAATTCGCGCGCATCATTCTTAGCGAGGGGGAGCGTCTCTCTGTGTTGATCAATAATCTTCTTGATCTTTCGTTGATTGAAAAAGGGGGATTGCCTACAAGGATGACCGAAGAAAATATTGTTCCTATAATTGAAGATGTTATTGTAACTCTGGTACCGCAGGCACGGCCAAAATTATTGACTATTACATCGGACTTTCAAAGTCGATCCATTCCGGTGTCCATCGATAAAAGCCATTTCCGGGAAATTGTTCACCAGCTGCTTTCCAATGCAATCAAGTTCACTCCTGCCGGCGGTCATATATGGATCGGAACTGAAATCTGCGACGGGCACATCGAAACATGGATCCGCGATACCGGGATCGGCATCTCTCCAACGGATCTTCCATATATATTTCAGAAATTCTATAGAGCCCAGCGTTCCGGAGAGGAAATGCCCGGAGCAGGATTAGGACTTGCAATTGTCAAACAACTTGTCGAACTTCAAGGTGGAAGCATCAGTGTACGGAGCAAAGAGAGTGTCGGATCGACATTTATCCTTCGCTTCCCGAGAAGAGAGACAATCCTGGCTCGCTCTATGGGATCTTTCTAACCCTATCGTTCGTTATTCGATGCGGTGAAGAGGGGGAAGTTACTATTCTTTTTCCTTCTTGTCCGGAGCGAGTAATTCCAGAGAATCGAGAAGTGCGAGTCGAAGGATTTCTCTCTGTGTGCTCTGATTGCTGATTGGTGCAATCTTTCACCTTAGTGGACACACTGTGGCAGAAAAACTCATCTACATCGTTGAAGACGAACCATCGATTGCCACAATTTTAGAATTCACAGCGACACGGAAATGGGGCTGCCAGGCCCGAGTATTCCCGAATGGTGAATTATGTCTTCAACACCTCGATCCTGTTCCCGATCTCATACTCCTCGATGTTATGATGCCCGGAATTGGCGGCGTCGAGACACTGAAAGAAATCAAGCGGCGACACCCTGATATACCTGTGATTATTCTCTCTGCACAGGGACGTATTGAGGTTGCCCTTGAAACGATTAAGATCGGCGCGGTAGATTATTTCACCAAACCGGTCGATTTTGCCAAACTTGAGATTGCGGTTCGTAATATCTTCCAGCTTGCCGATCTGACGCTCGAAGTCCAGCAACTCCGAGAAAGTATCGAAAAACGCGTACATTTTGACAATATTATCTCCGGAAGCGGGGAAATGCAGGAGATTTTCACCTTGATAAACAAGGTGAAAGACAGCGACATGTGTGTACTCGTTCTGGGCGAAAGCGGCACGGGAAAAGAATTGATAGCACGCGCAATTCACTATAACGGAAACCGCAAGAGCGGTCCTTTTGTCGTAGTAAATTGTGCATCGATTCCCAGAGATTTACTCGAGAGCGAATTCTTCGGTCATGAGAAGGGCTCGTTCACGGGTGCATTTCAACGGCGCATTGGAAAATTCGAGCAGGCCAATGGAGGCACGGTTTTTCTTGATGAAATTGGTGATCTTGATATCGTGCTCCAGGCCAAAATACTCCGGGTTATTCAATCGAAACAATTCGAGCGAGTAGGCGGGAATGAGACGCTGACGACCGATACACGATTGATATCGGCAACAAATCGGGATCTCGGTGATATGGTACGGCAAAAACTTTTTCGTGAAGATCTATATTTCCGTCTTGCTATGTTTCCAATTCTTATCCCGCCGTTACGGCAACGGCGCTCAGATATTTTGCTGCTGGCAGAACATTTTCTAAAGAGATTCATGGAGGATCATCATAAAACCGGCCTTCGCTTTTCACGAAAAGCACTGAAAATTCTCTACGAATATCCATGGCCGGGAAATGTCCGTGAACTCGAACATGCGATCCAGCGCTCCGTTGTCATGGTCGATAGCGATACGATAACAGAACGCGAACTGCCGATGTCGATTCAGACGTTTGCTGCACAACCGACATCGACTCAGGCGGCATCCCTTCTTTTCACAGAAGGAAATGCAATCGTGCCGCTCGATAAGGTAAAAGAGGCAACCATACGTCATGCGCTGAGAATAACCAACGGCAATATTGTGGAAGCAGCGGAAAAACTGAAAATCGGACGAGCAACATTGTACCGGTTGATGAAAAAATACAAAATTGCAGAATAAGGAATCGAAGCTCCGGATACCTGACATCAAAACACAAAGCGATCCCCTGTAAATCACCTTGTGGGTTTTTACATCTCTAGAAAAACTACTTGAGCAAATTCATTTTACCGATACCGACGTTTGTCCCCGCCGTTAATTTGTAATAATAAATCCCGCTTGGAAGTCCATTCCCATTGAAAGTCACAGAATGAAACCCTGGCTCCAACTCGCCATTCACAAGTACTGCAATTTCCTGTCCGATTGTGTTATACACAACCAATTTGGTCATACTGTGGGATGGAAGTGTAAACTCCACGGTTGTGGACGGATTGAATGGATTCGGGTAATTTTGTTCAAGATAGAAAATAATCGGTTGTGAAGTCGTATTTTGTGCTATACCGGTTGTTCCTGAGAAATCCAGATCATCCAGAAGAAAATATGAACCGGCATGCGGTGTTGCATTTAATCCAGTACCTGGCCCAACTATCTGAATTTGAATAATACAGGTGTCTGGAGTTTCACCGTTGAAGTAAGTGAACGGAGTAGAAAATTGTGTCCATGACGATACGTTCGTTGAAAGTGCTGCTGCGGCAAGTGCGACACTAGTTCCCTCTATTCCTCCCTTAAAAAGGGCCACATTAATAGCGAACCGATCACCGCCTGTGGGAAAGAACTGATAGTAACCGGTAAAAGCGGCTGGTCGCTGAGTATAAGCATATCCTCTAGCGTCCGGGCCTATCTGAAGCACCGGTTGGAGTACGGTTGTGAAAAAAGAAATTACCTCTCCACGTGCTGAGTAGCTCCCAGAATGTGCGGTGTTTGATGCAGTAACAGTAATTAATTCCCCGGCATTACTGGTGGCCCAGCCGTCGGGATTATTACCTGTCCAATTTTCAAATCCCGTGTTTGGAATTTGTGCAAGGGCGGTCGAAACACATAGAAACATGAGAGCGGAATAACGAAGTAACAGATTAATCATGATTAGATCTCCCGGAATATTATAAAAAAATAGAGTGAATAACGCGATCTGCGATAATTAATCACCCATCAGGTTGTCTATTAAAATCTTTCTACATGATAGTTGATATATATCAAGTTAAAATATCGATCACATTTATTGTAACAACTGTAACTCTATTATGGTTCAATAGTATTTCTAAGAAACTTTTCTTATATTTTGTGTCAATTCTTTTTATTAAGGAGTTATGTGGAACAGATTTCGGATGATACGGTGAAACGGGGTGAAAACCCGCCCTTCGGCGGGGGAAGTCAAACAGCTCAGAACGATATTGATCTCATGCCGGTCGGCGGGCAGGCCCGCCTAAGTTCGGAGAACGTCGGCGGGCAGGCCGTCATTGAAGGCGTGATGATGCGTGCGAGGGGAACCATCGCGACAGCAATCCGTAGACGCAACGGCGAAATTTTTGTGAAAAAAGAGACTTTCCGCTCCATTACTGAACGCTATTCCTTTCTTAAATTACCGGTTTTACGTGGTGGGATCGGTTTAATAGAAATGCTCATTATCGGCATAAGAACTCTAAACCTTTCAGCCGATATCATGATACAAGACCTTGAGATGGGAGAGAATGGGTATAGCGAGGGAAAAAAATCTTCGTTCTCTCTGGTTATCACTATGATTTTGGCGTTAACTCTTGGAATTGCTGTTTTTTTTGTCGGTCCTTTATATATAACGACACATTTCTTCGATATCGAATCGCATGTGGTCTCTTTCAACCTTGTAACGGGAGCAATCCGCATCGCATTTCTCATCGGTTATATGGCACTAATCGGAACGTCAAAAGAGCTGCAGCGTGTTTTCCAGTATCATGGTGCAGAACATAAATCGGTTTTTACATATGAGGCAAAGGCAGATCTCACGCCCACCATGGCGATGGGATACACGCGGTTTCATCCACGATGCGGGACGAGTTTTCTTCTTATCGTAATGGTTACGGCGATCGCTTTTTTCAGCATTCTGGATGGATTTTTAGTTACAATGTTCGGCTTTATCTCTCTGCCGGTACGATTACTGACGCATCTTCCTTTGATTCCAATTCTGGCAGGTGTGTCATATGAACTAATTAAGTTCTCAGCAAAACATGGTAAAACAACCATCGGCCGGATTGTTATCGCCCCGGGGCTGTGGCTCCAGAGAATCACAACGCGCGAACCCGATGAAATGCAGGTTGAGGTTGCACTTGTGGCTTTGAAGGCTGCAATAGGAATTGAAGAGATGCAACAAAAGGTGGATGAAGTGGCACAAATAGAAACCGAAGTATAAAAGGTTGAGAGATTCCTGATTTATGATTTATGATTTCCGAATTTATTACATAATAATGGCGTGTTATTTTTCCACTCTTCTTCATGACCGCTTAGGATTTGATATATATAAGAACCTGAAACCCGGGAAATAGAGCTGAAGACTTTTCCTTTATGATTGAAAAATTAGAACAAATACAACAGCGTTACGACGAAGTAACCCGTCTACTTTCCGATCCGGCCATCGTCGGCGACCAAAAGTTATTCCGCGAACTGGGGAAAGAACTTACCGAGCTCACACCGATTGTTAAAGCTCTCGAGCGGTACCGGCGAATACTGAACGATATCAAGGGGAACAAAGAAATCCTGGAAACATCCAACGATCCAGAGCTAACCGATCTGGCCCAGACCGAACTCAGAGAACTTAAAGTCCGGCAAGAAGCCATTGAAGAAGAACTGAAAGTACTTCTTATTCCTAAAGATCCGAACGACAGTAAGAATACCATCGTTGAAATTCGTGCCGGGACGGGAGGCGATGAAGCGGCGCTTTTCGCCGCAGATCTATTTCGAATGTACACACGTTTTGCCGAGCGAAAAAGCTGGAAGGTTGAATTGATCGATGCAAATGATACCGGACAGGGAGGATTTAAGGAAGTGGTGTTCGGGGTTACGGGCGAAAATGTTTACGGGATGATGAAGTTCGAAAGCGGCGTTCATCGTGTTCAACGCGTTCCAGAGACCGAAGCACAGGGTCGTGTACATACATCGGCTGCTACTGTAGCTGTGCTACCTGAAATCGAAGATGTCGAAATCGATATTAATCCTGCTGATCTTGAATTCGATACATATCGCTCCGGCGGTAAGGGAGGACAGAATGTGAACAAAGTAGAAACCGCCGTTCGCATTACTCATAAGCCCTCGGGTATTATTGTCGCATGTCAGCAGGAACGCTCACAGCTGAAGAACCGCGAGAAAGCGATGAAGATGCTCCGTGTAAAACTGTACGAGATAAAAATCCGGGAACAGGAATCCGCCGTCTCGGAACAGCGACGCCTCATGGTGAAGAGCGGAGACCGGAGCGATAAGATCCGTACGTATAATTTCCCTCAAAACCGACTCACCGACCACCGCATCGGTCTGACTCTCTATAATCTTGCAGAAATCATGGAAGGGAAAATCGAAGAAATTATTGAGCAGCTTCAGATGGCCGATCGTGCAGAAAAATTAAAAGCAGATAAGTAACATCTTTACTTTCTATTCTTTCCCTGCGTTCCGGCGTAAAGCAAAAAATTCTTTCAATATCCCACCACATCGATCGTCGAGTACCCCGCCGATAAGATGAATCCGATGATTTAACCGCTGATCCTGAGCGATATTATAGAGCGTACCGCATGCACCTGCTTTCGGATCATAAGCACCGAAAACGACAGTCGGAATCCGCGTCAGCACCAGAGCTCCGGTACACATTATACACGGTTCGAGAGTGACATATAGCGTACATTGCTCAAGCCACTTCGAGCTAAGATAGCCGGAGGCAGCCGTTACGGCGATCATCTCGGCATGAGCCGTCGAATCGTGGAGCGATTCAATCTGATTATACCCTTTCCCGATAATTGTCCCCTGATATACAACCACAGCTCCGACAGGCACTTCATTGGAGTTAAGTGCATTATGTGCCTCTCGCAAGGCAGCTTCCATCCATCGTTCATGCTCAGTCATAATATCTCTTGTAGGATTAATCGATTTGATGCCTTTATGCATCTAATATGCAGAAAAAAATGATATCCTGTCTACGGAATGACACAGATAGTGTCTACTTCGATAGACAGGAAAAAACTATTAAGTGATTTCAGGATCAAAAAACATATAAAAACACGGCTTTTTTTGACAACCGATAAGTTTTATGCATTTGGCACGACTCATGTGTTAATAATCCGGGGAACGCAGAAGAGGGGATATGTTACTTGTACGCCCGGAGGGACTTGAACCCCCAACCCTTGGTTCCGAAGACCAATGCTCTATCCAATTGAGCTACGGGCGCATACGATGAGAGAAATATCCTTAGAAATACTACGAAAATCAAGTTTACTTAATTCTTTCATTGGTAATATTAAAAAGGGGGACAAAATGAATAACATAGCAGTAACGGTGGTTATGGCTTTCGGAGTCCTCTTATTCAGCGGATGTATGGCTGGATATGAGAGCACCTCCGATCATAACCAACGTCAGATGACAATTCAGGATATTGTGACGATGACAAAAGAGGGTGTCAGCGACAGTCTGATCATTACACAGATTCGGGCGACACACTCCAGGTTTAAATTGTCTACTCAGGATATTCTGAACCTTAAGAAGGATAGCGTGGCTGACGGTGTCATCGGGGAAATGATCACCACATCCGATCGTTCCGTGTCCGGCGAATATTATCCGCGGGATTATTATTACTTAAACCTCGGATATTTATATGGGGACTGGTGGTGGGATTCGTGGGGAATGCCGTTCTATTATCCGATGTACCATTTCCCTGTTTTGTACCGGTCATATTATTACGACCAGCCATATATCCATTACGGACATTTTTATCAACCACACAATGTCGGAGGAAGAATGCCCCGACATGGTGGGAACCGTAGATAAAGACCTCTCTGACATAAACGGACTGGCGCCTCATGCCTGAGTATTAGGAGTACGGGACCTCCTCCATAGAGTCTCAACGTATGGGGTGCAGTCCGATTTATTGACATTCATACAACCCTGACGTACATTTATAGTATTATGTCTATGAATAGCTACGTCGTCGGCACGACGAATCTGTTTTCGTCCGAATCCTATCATTAGTTACTATAAGCATGCAAAATTCTCTCCTTACCAGGTTTCACTATATTATTGTAGAACTTGCACTTCCTACAGGTATTGTACTTGCAGTTATGGGATTTTTATTCCACTTCATTTTTGGCTCTTTCTTAATTCTCTCGGGAGCTTTTTCGATTTCTGATCTTCTCTTTATTATTGGCTGCTTATCTATTTTTTATGGAATGCAAACAAAATGGTTTTACCACCGGTTTACAAAATCGGAAGAAAATTATAAAGTATTTCTCAATCAGTCTCTGGATGCGATATTTCTTGTACAAAAAGGAGCTTTAACATTTGTCAACAATGCCTTTTTGCAACTTTTCGGCTATGACACATACGATGAGGCCATCAATCGGAAGTTCGACGAATATATTACTTCTGAAGATCGTGAAATAGTAAAAGAGAACCTCAGAAAGCAGTGTACTGGGGAAGTAGATATACTGCAATACACCTGTACTGCTATTCATAAAAACGGATCCACATTTATTGTTGAATTACGCGGCCATCTGATCACATATCGCGGACAACCCGCCGTACTTTATGTGGCACGAGATGTGACTACAACAACGCGGCTCCTTGAACAATCACAGGAATCCGAAGAATGGTACCGCACTCTTTTTATGGAATCCAAGGATGCACTATTTATTTCGACTGTCAACGGATATTTTCAGGAAATCAATCCTGCAGGCTTGAAACTTTTCGGATACTCATCGGAAGAAGAAATTCAAAACATTTCAATTCCGGAAAATATTTACTGGGATCCGGACGATCGCATTCAATTTCAAGAACTTATCGAGCAACAGGGTTTTGTCAAAGATTACGAAATCACTCTTCGTCGGAAGGATGGTTCAAAGGTAATTGTTCTGGAAACGAGCATGCCAATCCGCGACAGCAAAGGAACTATTACCGGCTACCGGGGATTTGCCCGTGATATCACCGAGCAGAAACAACTTCTCGAACAGCTCCGCAAAACAAATATACGCTATGATAATTTTATCCGGAACAGTCAGGAAGGTATCTGGCGATTGGAGCTTTCTGAACCGGCCGACATTACACTCCCTGCCTGGCAGCTCGCGGAATGGATTCTAGAAAAAGGAAAATTTGTCGAAGCAAACACCGTACTCGCCCGCATGTATGGATTCGACACTCCGGTAGAATTTATGAATCAGAAAGTCTCCGATGTTGTTGCCGACCGCGAAGCGCACATCCGCCGGACACAGACATTAATTGAAAACGGATTTGTTGTCAGCAACATCCCTACAATTGAGAAAGACCGATTTGGTGTCGTCCACCATTTTGAGAACTCTTATACCACCGAAATCGTCGGCGGCAAACTCTTTAGCATATGGGGTGTCCAGCGCGACGTCACACATCAGGAACAGCTCATGAACCGGCTGATCGAGAGTCAGAAAATGGAAAGCATCGGGAATCTGGCCGGTGGAATTGCCCATGATTTCAACAATATTATAGCAGCAATACTCGGATATGCCACACTCCTGAAAAATTCCTTGCAGCATATTGATAAAAAACTGACTCAACATGCCGCAACGATCGAGCGTTCGGCCGAACGAGCCGGAGAACTTACACAGCAGCTACTTGCTTTTGCGCGCGGTGGAAAATATAAAATTACAGCCGTCGATCCAAACAAGACCGTGCATGACGTCATTCGTCTGCTCGGACGAACTATCGATAAAAGTATTCAGATCCGGACGGCACTCGAATCATCGATATCGTCGATCGAAGGAGACGAGACACAAATCCATCAGGTTTTATTGAATATTTGTGTGAATGCGCGTGATGCTATGCCGGGAGGCGGTGTCCTCACAATCGAATCCCACCAGGTCGCTCTCAACCAGCGCGACATCAGCAACACTTATGATGCGAAAGCCGGAACTTACGTGTCAATAAGCATTAACGATACCGGAACGGGGATGGTACCGGAAATTCATAAAAAGATCTTTGAGCCCTATTTCACGACAAAAAAGGAGAGCGGTGGAACAGGATTGGGATTGGCGGTTGTTTATGGCATTGTCCGCAACCACGGCGGCTTTATAACCGTACAGAGCGAACCGGGTAAAGGATCGACTTTTCGTGTTTTTCTGCCGGTGGGGACAAATCGTGTACACAAAGAACATCCCCCGGCAGTCGATGCTTCCCGCGGAACAGAGACAATCCTTGTGATCGATGATGAGGTGGATATCAGTAATCTGTCGCGTGAAGTCCTTGAAACCCGCGGCTACACAGTACTTGCAGAAAATGACGGGGTTTCGGGACTCAAGCTTTTCCGCGAGCACTCATCGACAATACAGCTTGTGATTCTGGATATGAATATGCCGGGGTTGGGTGGAATCGATGTCATCCCGATGCTTCGCGCTATTAATCCCGATATTCGAATTTTAATTTCCAGTGGTTACTCACGAGAAATTTATGTACAGTCGGTTCTTACTCTGTCACGTGTCGAATTCCTGCAGAAGCCGTTTCAGATTGCATCGCTCGCACAGGCGGTGCGGTCGTTACTGGATAGGAGAGAGTAAAAGGTTAGAAGGTTTAAAGTTGGGAAGTTTAAGGTTGAAGGTTAAGGAGTTTAAGGTTGAAGAGTTTAAGGTTGGGAAGTTTAAGGTTGAAGGTCAAGGGGTTTAAAGGTTTAAAGCTGGAAGTTTAAGATTTTTTAAGTTCAAGGTTTCAGTTCTGAGAATTTTTTACCTTTGATAAGTGATTTCTTGGGGGGGGTGATGAATGCTCTTATTCATCTCGAGAGCTTTTTATCATGTTTTAGCTGCACGGAGGCGGATTTAGATTTAATGACTTTCAATTTTAAACTTCCCAACTTTCAACTTTAAACTTTCCAACTCCTACATCATTCCCTGTGGATCGACATCGATGATCATCTGAACCTTTTTAGATGACAAGAGCTCGTTGTATCTTTGAGTGACACCCATGAGCAATGACTGCAATGAACCGCCTGAAGGATCGCTTCGTTTTAAATCTTTAATCATGATATGCCAGCGATAATTATTCTTGATTTTTGCTATTGCTGCCGGCGCCGGACCAAGAATTTCACACCGGCCGTCCGTCTGACGGAAAATTCCGAGAAACGTTCGTGCGTGCCTCTCTACTTCGGTTTCATCCTCACCTTTAAACTCGATCAGGATGATACGTGAAAATGGCGGGTAGTGAAGTTCCTGACGGTGATACAGTTCTTCTTTATAGAAAGCTTTGAAATCATGATCCACAACATGGGCAAGACAGAAATGATCCGACTGGTATGTTTGAATCAGTACTTCGCCTGATAGTATGCTTCGTCCCGCCCTGCCGGCGACCTGAGTCAGCAGCTGGAATGTCCGTTCCGATGAGCGGAAATCGGGAAGGAGCATTTGTGTATCGGCTGAAATCACGCCGACCAGCGTGACGCGGGGAAAATCGAGCCCCTTGGCCACCATCTGCGTGCCGAGCAAAATATCGGCTTCCCCACCGCCGAATTTCTGTAGGAGCCGGACATGAGAGCCTTTTCTTGATGTCGTATCGAGATCCATCCGCAGAATCTTCGCCGAGGGGAACAGTGCTGCAAGTTCTTCCTCGACACGCTGCGTCCCGACACCTTGGAGTAAAATATCTTTGCTCCCGCATACGGGACATTCGTGCGGTACAGAACGCACGTGACCGCAATAATGGCAGCGCATATGTTTCTTCGTACTATGATAGGTGAGAGTTACGGCGCAGTGATTGCACTTCTCTACATGTTTGCATTCGAGACATTCAACAAAGGGTGAATACCCGCGACGATTTTGCAGGAGAATGATTCCTTCCTTACGCCGGAGACGTTCTTCGATTGCCCGTTGCAGCGGTCTTGAAACCGAACCGAATATGAATTTGCGTTCAATCCATTTCTTTTCCTTCTGTTTTATTTTTTCCCGTTTTAATTCATCTAGCCACTCGAGATGGGCGTGTTTCCGTTCCTCCACCATATCAATAATCGTAACAGACGGGAGTTTTGCGTTGTCGACCCGCTCGGGGAGCTCAAGGAGTGTATATTTCCCACCTAGTGCATTTGCATAAGATTCGGCAGAAGGCGTCGCCGAACCGAATACAACAACGGCATTTGAATGAAGTGCACGCACGGCTGCAAGATCACGGGCATTGTAACGCGGCGCTGCATCGTATTGTTTATAAGATGATTCATGTTCTTCATCGACTACGATGAGCCCGATGTTTTTCATCGGAGCGAAAATAGCGGATCGCGGACCGATTACAATCCGGCATTTTCCCGCATGCAGAAGCCGCCACGAATCGTACCGCTCGCCGACAGACATCCGGCTGTGCATAACGGTCACATCGTCGCCGAAATGCGTTTTAAATCTCCTGACTGTCTGCGGGGTGAGCGAGATTTCCGGTACGAGAACAATTGATGTCTTTCCCTGAGCGAGAGCTTCACGTATCGTTTCGATATAAACCTGCGTTTTACCACTCCCGGTAACACCATGAAGAAGAAAAGCTCTATATGTTCCGGTCCGGATTGCACCAGATATCCGATCTATGCATTGCTGTTGATATGAGTTAAGAATGATCGATGCTGTTTGTTCTTCCGGCAAATATTCCACGCTCCGAATTACCTCGCGCTCGACAATACTTAATCCACCCAATTTCATCAGTCCGTTCAAAGAAGAAAACGGGGCGTGTGAATGCAGAAGCAACTCTTTCAGGCTTAACGGTTCAGTTGTCATTGCGCCAAGACTGAGAATAGTCGAGAGAAGAACGGCCTGTTTCGGTGACCGGTGTGATAGCTGTGCAATCTGTGTCTGCAATCCGCTTCTTGCTTCGGGATCGATCACAACAAAACGCTGCCGTTTCGGACGGACGACCTGGCCTGGTATTTCTTCCTCAACCTTTACCAGTCCCTGCGACGCCAGATCGGTCAGTATGGCATGAATATTCTTTGCCCCGACCTTTTTTTTCAATTGATAAGCAGTCTGGTTTGGAGAACGACGGAGAACACGAAGAATCTCCGCTTTGCGGCGCGATGCAGATTGTATCGAGCGGAGCCGTTCATCATCGATTTCTGCAATAAGGGTGACTTTGCGCTTACTCTCAAGCGATAATCCTTGCGGTGTGGCAGTTCGGAGCACTTCACCAAACGGGACGATATAATATTTGCCGATCCACCGGCAGAGATTGAGCAGTTCTTCGGAGAAAATCGGGACAGCATCCAGAATATCATGAATAGGTTTGAGTGCCTGCTGCGGGCGTTCAGCAGTAAATCCTACGACAATCCCGCTCATGTACTTCGCTCCGAAAGGAACAAGCACCCGGGAACCTATACATATTGTGGGTCCAAGCTCATCCGGAACCAGGTACGTGAAAAGTTTATCAACAGGGACCGGAAGAGCTATTTGTACAAGTTTGTTAGCCATGAAATTGCGGATTTGCGATTCCCGAAACTAATAAAGGAGATCGGTTCAGAAAACAAACAGCGGAGATTCTCCGCCGTCTATTTTTGATTTACTCCCCTAGATCTCAACCCTTGCCCTAGCCTAGGTCAAGGCCAAGATCAAGGTTGAGGTTAAGGTTAAGAAAATAGGAAGCCATCTCAATCTCGACCCTTGCCCTGCCCTAAAGGACCACTACGTCGAGCGACTCCGATCGAATCCCGTCTGCTTTTTGGCGGGGTGAGTCGAAGGGTTAACCTTTTCCTTTACCTTCTCACCTTTAATTCCCCCTCTACAATTTTATATACTTCGATCAACGGTATTTTATGTTCAATTGCAAGTCGTTTACATTCTTCGAATTCCGGGATCAATTGTTCTTTTCCATTGTGAGTGATCGCTTTAACCGTGACTTTTCCCAATGAAGTGTTCATTTCTATCTGTTGCCGTTGCAGCTTGATCCTGTTGATTCGTTGAATCCGCAATCCGATCGTACTCGTCTCATTATAGATAACACGAATAATTTCATCGAGCTTTGCAGTATGCACCATCACCGACAGTAATATTCCGGGCCGTCCTTTCTTCATAATGATGGGTACAAGATATGCATCGTGCGCACCGCACGAGAGCAGTTGTTCGATCAGATAGGGATAGATTTCCGGATTCATGTCGTCGATATTCGTCTCAACAATTGCAATTTCATCTTCATCGTACGATGATTTCATTTCGCCGATGACAACCCGCAGGAGATTCGGTACCTGAGGAATCTCCCTCGATCCCGCACCGTACCCGACCGCCAGTGAAATATAGGTTTCATTGTTAAGCACTCCTCGGGAAAGCGTTTTTATGATAGCCGCACCTGTCGGAGTTGTCAGCTCATAAGGTATATTGGTCAGGACGGTGGGGTATCCCTTGAGAATCTCCACTGCTGCAGGAACCGGAACAGGCATTTCACCATGTCGTGTTGAGACGGTCCCACCGCTTCCAAGCCGGACGGGTGATGAGTATACTGCTTCGATGCCGAAATACTCCATACATACCGCTGCTCCGATAATATCGACAATAGAATCAATCGCACCCACTTCATGAAAATGAATATTCTCGACTGATGTATCGTGAATACGCGCTTCTGCCCTGGCAAGTGTATGGAAAATTTCTACCGCTTTTCCTTTTACCCGGTCATTCAACCCGCTTGATTCAATCAAGCGTCGAATTTCTTCGAAGCTTCTTTCATGATGGGATTGACGTTTTTGTTCATCACGATGTTGAGGTGTTTCGACAACATTGACTTTTATGGCTGTTATCATGCTTCGTTGAAGCATTTGTATTTCAATTCTGACGCCTGAAATGCCGAGTTTAGCTATCTCGGAATTCAATACCTCAATCGGGATTCCTGCATTCAGGAACGCGCCCAGCACCATGTCGCCGCTGATTCCGGCAATCGTATCGAAATACGCTATTTTCACTGTGAACTCCCCTGTAAATATTCATTCAAAGAGGCAAGGAAGCGCTGCGTCGCTCCGGCGTTGCGATTTACAAATGCTGCGGCATGTTTACCGGCTGCGACCCGTATTTTTTCATCATCAAGAAATCTTCTGAGCGTTCGGTACATCTTTTTTTCATCCTCGGCCACAAAACCTGCTTTTTCTTTCAACAACATCACCGCTTCCTGAGAATTTTGATGACGTGGCCCATAAATTACCGGGATCCCATAGACCGCAGGTTCAAGAACATTATGGACTCCCGATTTGAAACCGCCGCCGACATATGCAAAGTGAGCGTATTTGTACAGTGCAACCAGAACCCCAATACTATCAACAATAATAACACGCTGTTTGTTATAATCGATCAAGCTGGAAAATCTGATATGAGTAGTTTTTCCGTTCAACATAGATTCAATTCGCTCGATGTTTTCTATTGTCGGTTCATGCGGTACAAGGATCATCAGGAGCGCCGCTTCTTCATGCTGCAGTTTGTTGAATACAGGTAAAAGTACATCTTCGTCGCTCTCCCAGCTGCTCCCAACAATAAAGATCTTTTTTCTCATAATTATCGAGGGCGGAATAAGATGTTTCGATTCCGCCTCTTTTCGTCTGATCAACACCTGGTCGAAACGGGTATCGCCAATGGCTTGCACATTTACATTGTGCAAACCAAACCGACCGAACATTTCGGCATCGGTTTCCGTCACAGTAAGAATTGATTTGAACATTCCATAGATGACCGTATGAAAACTCCGCACTCCCGGAAGGAAGCGCTTCGTTGTCGGACGCATTGTCGCATTAGCCAGAAAAATTGGAATGCCTGCACGTGCAAGCTCCCATATATGATTTGGCCATACATCATATCGCACCATGATTGCAGCTGTAGGATGGACTATCTTCACAAATTTCCGCGCGTTCCATAAAGAGTCAAACGGAATATAGGTAATAATATCGGCAAGCTTGTATTTTCTTGAAGGCTCATATCCCGATGGGGAAAAAAACGTAACAATAATTTGTGCCGTGGGATTGATTTGTTTTAATTCCGCAATGATTGGTTTCGCCTGTTCAAATTCACCGAGCGATGAGGAATGGAACCAGAATCGCGGCCGGCCGATGGGGAGTCTTGATAGGGCTTCTTCTACATTCGCAAAAAGATTCCGGCGTCCTGAGATTCCTTTATGGACTTTTAAATTAAACAATCCTGTAATATACAGAAGAATCCACAGCAGCGGAACTACAAGACTATTATAAAGAATTCTATAGAGACTGATTTTCGTCATGATGAGAGTAAGTCTTGAACCGATTGATACACCTGATCGACGCTAATATCATTCATACATCGAAAATGTTTTTTTGGGCATTCGGGTCCCCCGAGATGTGAGCAAGGTCGGCATTCGAGTCCGGCCCTTTCAATTACCCTATTTTTGCCTCCTATCGGGAAAAAACCGAATTCCTTTACCGTCGGACCAAAAATCCCGACCACCGGACGATTCCGGGCACTTGCAAGATGCATAAGTCCGGAATCGTTTGCAACAACCGCCGAGCAATAGTCCATGAATGCTGCAGTTTCAAGAAGATCGAGCTGACCCGTACAATTTACAACATGTGATGACGGAACGCCCTGAGCATACATTTGTTCTATAATAAGTTTGCTTCGTGCGGCATCGGTCTGACTTCCGAACAGAACGACAACACCTCCATTGCGGCACACCTCGATCCCGAGCTTTGCGTATTGCTCAGCGGGCCACATTTTTGTTAAATGTTTTGCCGAATGCGCTATCGCAATAACCCGGGAATTTGGTGCCACCCGATATGTTTTCCATAATTCTCCGACCCGGGTTAATATTGATGGAGGAATGAAAACCTCAAGTCCTTCTCCATCATTTTCAATGCCGAATGATTTCAACGGTTCGATATACCGATCTGCGACTGACACAAATCCGTTATACCTGTTCAATTTAAAGCGAACGAGCATAAATCGTTGCCACAAACGTTTGTCAACAACGGCACATATATCGGCACCAATAAAAGAGCGGAGATACACGCTCCGAAAATTGTTATGAATATCGATCACCGAATCATACCCGACACTTCGCAATTTCCGTTTGAGAGAAACAAGGCCGGCAAATCCTCCTGAGGTTGAAAACTCAATTACGGACGTGATATACGGATTGTACCGCACGAGCTCTGCAAACTCTGTTTTGACGACAAAATCGATACGTGCTTCCGGAAACCGCTTTCTCAACACTCGTATAAGAGGCGATGCAAGGATAATATCGCCTATGGAACTTAATCGAAGTATTAGTGTTTTATTGAGTAGGCTGTGCATTGCGGCTCTAATGTACCAAACAGCCGCACGAATTGCAAGCCAATGATTGAACCGTCAGAAATAATCGGAAGGAGAGGTTTAGTAATGAAAAGACCAGAAACGCTTGGAGCACTCCGCGGCTCTGGATATACTCCGCGACCGGTTAAAGAAGAAGTGCGTGAAAATTTGATTGAGAAAATACGCCGTCACGATCGTATTTTTCCCGGTATCATCGGCTATGATGAAACTGTTATCCCGGCGTTAATCAATGCTATTCTTGCTAAGCACGACCTTCTTCTGCTGGGTCTTCGTGGGCAGGCAAAATCTAGGATCGTCCGTCAACTTCCATCGCTTCTTGATGAATACATACCGATTGTGAGGGGAAGTGAAATTAATGATAATCCATTTCGACCTGTGAGCAGATATGCTGTGGAGACAATTACCCGCGACGGCGATGATACTGCAATAGAATGGATACACCGTGACGAACGCTACAGTGAAAAACTGGCGACACCTGATGTAACCATCGCCGATCTCATCGGTGATATTGATCCGATTAAGGCGGTATCACAGCGTCTTCATTATTCACATGAAGGAGCGATTCATTTCGGTTTGATCCCCAGGGCCAACAGAGGTATTTTTGCTATGAACGAACTTCCCGATCTTCAGCCTCGAATCCAGGTCGGGTTGTTCAACATCATGGAAGAAAAGGATATTCAAATTCGTGGATTTCATGTTCGTTTCCCACTCGATATTATGATCGTCTTTACCGCAAATCCCGAAGATTATACAAGTCGCGGTAATATTATTACTCCGTTAAAAGACCGGATCGATTCACAGATCATCACCCATTACCCACAGACTATGGACGATGCAATTGCCATCACCCGACAGGAAGCGTGGGTTCAACGTAATGGGAAAATATTGAAGGTGCCAAAGTATTTCGAAGAGATTATCGAACAAATTGCTTTCGAAGCCCGAAAAAGCGAATTTATTGATCAAAAATCCGGAGTCAGCGCACGCCTGGCGATATCCGCAATGGAAAATTTAATCAGTACTGCCGAACGCCGGGCTATTTTATTGAATGATGAAACTATCATACCGCGTTTGTGCGACCTCCATCATGTTCTGCCCGGAATGACAGGTAAACTCGAACTCGTTTTTGAGGGTGAGCAGGAAGGGTCGGTAAAAGTCGGTAGAGCTCTCATCGGAAAAGCCGTACGTGAAATTTTCAAACAGTATTTCCCCGATCCGCTCAGGAAACAACCGAGACGTCGCTCTTCTCGTGAAGAAGAACCATCGACAGAAGAAGCAATCTATTCTCCAATTCTGAAATGGTTTGAGAACGGAAACAGCATCGAAATAACCGATGAGATGCCGACAGTCGAGTATTGTAAACAGTTACAGCGGGTGTCCGGATTGCTGGAAGTGACGTCGCGCTATATGGAGTTTGATCGCCGGAATATTGCTGAGTACGCAGCGGCAATGGAGTTCGTGCTTGACGGACTTCATCAGAATTCAAAAATTGCTAAAGAGGTTATTGATAATGTAACCTCATACAAAGATATGGTCGGTACCATTTTTGCCGGCCAGTCCCGATTCGGCGACGAGGATTGAGCATGCGTATCCGTTTCTCACGATGGCTGGCAGATTCGAGCACCGATGAAGTCTTTCTACAATCGCTCATTTCCCTTTTCGGTCATCTTCTCCTTCAGGCGAGCGGCGATGTTCATGAAGCACTCGAGTGGCTGCGTCAACTCGACCAGGAATACCATATCTTCAACAAGTCGATGACATTGGATGAGTTCATCGATCAGCTTAAAGAACTCGGTTTAATTGAAGAAGTCAATAACATTTTTAATGTCACTGCCCGAGGGGTTCAAAGGATAAGGCAGGATGCATTGAATGAAATTTTCCGCACATTGACAAAGAGTACGCTTGGTACGCATGAGACTCCCTACCTAGGAACCGGAGTCGACCGGTTGAGTGAGACAAAGAAATATCATTTCGGTGATCAACCGATGAATATTGATGTCACCTCCACAATCACCAATGCCCTGAAAAGAAACGGAATCGAAGAATTCCGGCTTACGGAAGACGATCTTGAAGTCTACGAAACAGAGCACACGACTTCCTGTGCAACCATCTTAATGCTCGATATCAGTCACAGCATGATCCTTTATGGGGAAGACAGGATTACGCCGGCTAAACAGGTTGCACTTGCCCTTTCCGAGCTTATTCATGCAAAATACCCAAAAGACATTATCCGGCTGGTTACTTTCGGCGATTACGCCGAAGAAGTCGGTATACACAAGCTACCATTTCTTTCAGTAGGACCATATCATACCAATACAAAAGCAGGATTGCAGCTCGCCCGGAATCTTCTCCGGCGGTGCGGGAATACAAATAAACAGATTTTCATGATCACCGACGGTAAACCTTCGGCAATTTTTGAAGAAAGCGGGAAGCTGTACAAAAATTCTTTTGGTCTTGATCCACGAATCGTAAACAAAACGCTCGACGAAGCTGTTGCATGCCGGCGTGAACATATTACCATAAGTACATTTATGGTTGCCCGCGATCCATACCTGAAGAATTTTGTCGAAGAACTCACGAAAGCAAATCGGGGGCGTGCCTACTATTCCTCGGTGACGAACCTGGGAGAATTTCTTTTCGTCGATTACATCCGGAACAGGCGGAAGCGGTATACCGCCGGTAATTTGTAATTCATTCTGAATTTTAATATTTTATATGATGGGACGTTGCGTGCAACGTCCCAACTCGTCAATCGCGCTGAACGCCGCGGTGCTGAAATTGGTATACAGGCTGGACTTAGGATCCAGTGCTCGAAAGGGCATGAGAGTTCGAGTCTCTCCCGCGGCACTAGAAAATGGGGAATTATGAATGATGAATGAAAGAGCAGCGATGATTTACCGTTGAATTTCTTCCCTAAATTTCTTATGCCAATTTTTTATTTTCCAGGTATCCACCTCTGTTTGTGCCAAATGGCAACGGAGGTATATATTGCCATTGTAGGACAACCCAGAGGTCTACGACCTGTAAGGGGTGGCCTATTTGTAGCACTGCCATTTGGCATTACCTACGGCGTAGAATCCCTCCTTAAAAATAAAGAGTGCTTAATACCGAGAACGGTTTCCATAGCCGCCGCGTCCACGGTCGTTCGACTTTCGGTCGGCCGTCGGGCGGGCTTCGTTCACCACCATTTTTCGCCCATTTACTTCTTTATCATTCAATCCGGCAATAGCTGCCTCTGCTTCCGAGCGTACCGGCATCTCTACAAATCCGAACCCCTTCGCCGTTCCGGAAAATTTGTCTTTTATGAGGGTAACGGAATCAACTGCCCCGAACGCTGCAAATTCCTTTCGCAATTCATCTTCCGAAATATCGTGTGACAGATTACCGACATACATTTTCATGGTGTTTCTCCTTTTATTATTGTGTATTGTTGTTTGATGCGTGATCGATACAAGTGATTTTCTCTAGAGGTGTTATCTTGAGTTTTTATCTGGCAGGAACCATTGAATGTTTTACGAATCCTGTGGGGTATCGCTCTATACATAGTATACTAAATATTTTCATCACTTCCTACAGAAGAATGATCATGTTTAATAGGATTCTCTTCTCCGGCAAGGCTGTCCAGTGATTCTATCGATTTATGATAGAAAACATTGGGTTGCAGTCACACAGAAACGTGGAATGATTTAATATATTTATCAGTGTGAATGCTAGCTTGGTTACAAAAAAGCCCCACATCGATTTAGAGATGAGGGGCATTAATACTTGAATAAGATCGTTTTACTTAATCAGTTGCATTTTTTTGATTTCAGTGAACGATCCAGCCTGCAATTTATAGAAGTACATACCTGACGAGAGTTTACTTCCATCAAATTCTACACTATGATATCCTGCCGGACATTCACAATCAATCAAAGTCTCAACTTCGCGACCAAGTACATCGCATACAGATATCTTTACATATGCCGCCGATGGCATAGCAAAGCTGATCTTTGTAGTTGGATTGAATGGATTTGGATAATTTTGATACAATTCCGCTGTCTGAGGAATTTCTTCTGCAATGGTCGATTGCATGACAAGATTACCACTGTGTTCACTTAACAGGATCCTCAGACCTAGATACTTCAAAACGCGTGAATTTTCTAGGGGCGATTCCATTGAAGAAGTAAAAGCCGTGATAGCATATAAGATGGGGACGCAATTACTGACATTTACACTGATGTTTTTATCGCTCCATGACGTTGTATTCCTGCCGTTTACGATTCCAACAAGGGAGAAAGAAGTTGCATTACCGTATTGGCGGAATATATGGTACCCGATAACCTCTGCCGCGACATCTGAAGACGACCATGAAAGAAGCGGATGAGTTCCCGCATTATCTGTAATGGTGCTGCCGCCGAATGACGTCGGCGATGATAATGTTTTTGTAAAATTTGCGACATATTGCGTGTGATCTGTCGGAATATCGGGTGATGAAACCACTGTCCCATTTCCCGTCCAGTTGTTTAATGAATAATCGTATCCATTCAAATTACGAATAAAGCTCGGAGCGGAGAATGAAACCGATCCACGTTCAAGTAGTATCTGTTGATAACCAGATGGATAAGAAGTATTGTTTACAGTGACAGTACCGCCGCCAAATGAAGTCATGAATGTGAGATTGAATTCTTTTAAGAAATTAGCAGTCCAAGTTCCTCCTTGTGTAACTTTTAATGCAAAAGCCGTCTGCGGTTTTGTCACTATTGTGTACCCTGTCGGATCAGACCAGTTTTGATAGTCTCGATAATACCATTTACCATTCGAAGCATCTTGGATATATTGATGATCGACTGCTGCGATAGGATGAGTACTACCCGTTGACAAATTGAATGATGACCCAGATGAGAAACTTGTACCGTCGACCATCAAATTACCGGAATTGAAACTGTTTTTAAATATACAAGTGAAGTGACCAGGTGTGTAAGTAATATTTAGCACCAGAACAACGCCTGCTTCGGAACCATCTGAATTTTCACTAATACAGAGAGCTCCAAGATTAACAATAGTTTGAGTGGATATTGCGTTTTTAACAACGCTGGTCAGAGATGGGGATGTTTTCGAAAGAAATGGTGCGGATGCATAATTCAAGTTATCGAAATATGTGGTACCACCTCCAACTGCATTATAAATATCTTTATAAGGTGAATAGGGTGTGATATTGGATGGCACAGCGGTAATACGAGCACTATACGAACTTTTCTCATAATTAAATACAGATATGTCAAGACTAATACTCGATACATTTGCATCTCTAGGGATTTGATAGGGCGATAAATCAAAAAAATATGCAGTATGATAAATATTTTGCCCATTATCGAATGAACCATCTTTCCGACCTATATTGTAAATTCCCACCGGGTTGAAACCACTAACTGTTGAGTTTACAATAGCAAGTGTTGTAGGAGAGATGGCTATGCTTATGGGTTGCTGTGCACATAAAATGACATTCATCAGAAAAAAGGCGGGAAAAAAAATGGATTTTTTCATGGTCGTATCCTTCCTTGGAGAATTAAGAAAACCTTGTTATATTATGGGTGACAAATAGAACGAGCTCGAATTTGTAAAAAATAATTCGAGTAATAGGGTGCCAACCTTATTGTCGTCTGTTTGTCGCAGTTCTGGGGCGGTGTTAGTAGCACCGCCTCAGGTTTTTTAGTCAATCTGCTTAGCGATATTTATCCTTTCTATTGTCTTTATTTTCCGTGGACAATATAGGTTTTGTAGCCATCATTCCCAATGATGAACGCTTCAACACCATCGGTCCAGACCGTGTAGAATGCAACATCCTGGTTAATCGGCAAAGCTAATTTTTTCCAATCTGTACCGTTATAGTGATAGAGCGTTGCCAGACCACCACATGCGAAAAGATTATTTGCACTGCTACCGCCTACATGATAAATCCATTCCTCATCGAACAGTTTATTCCAACCGTTCCCTATCCACTTCCACACTCCGCCGCCGGCTGAATACATTTGATGGTCTATAAGGGTGAGCTGTGGGCCAAAGTTGGCTTGCGATGTGCCCTGCAGTGTAGAATCAATAATATCCCAGGATGAACCGTTGAATCGATATAAATAATGGAATGATGAGTCAAGAGGCTGAGTTACATCATTTCTATAACCTGCCATATAGACTTCAGAGGTCGACAATGCTACAATAAATCCTAATTGAATTCCTTGGGGTGGTATATAGATCGGGTAGTGCTTGATTGAGACGCCGTCGAAATGAAACAAAACATTTGTTCCCCCTGCCCAGACATCATTGGGTGTTGCTCCGCCAACTGATTGGAGCATCCGTCCTCTACCAGGTAATTGCATTTCTTTCCAAGTTGTGCCGTCGTAGTGGATGATTAAACTACTGTCTACATAATAACCGAGTCCGGGCGGTTCTATATATTCCATTCCAACTGTCCATATATCATTTGGACTAAATCCATAAACTGATGCAAGGTCAATAGAACCAGTTGGTAATGGATCAATTGCACTCCATTTCAACCCGTCAAAGTGAAACATTTTACCGTAACCCCGGTCATTATGTCCCACAATGTATAAATCATGGACAGAGCTACCCCATATGCTTCGCATATTAGTTTGAAAACTCCCTGGATACAAAAGCGTATCAATCGTCCATGTATATGTGCGGGGGTCTTTATATTCATCCGGTCCTGTCGGAGATTTACAACAGGATAATAAAGAGAATAGCATTGCTATGATGATTATAAGAAACAGCTTCTTCATCCATTCCTCGGATGTTTGGATATAGACGGGTACTTTATGGAAGGGCGAAACGAGGGAAGAGTACCCTAGATGAAAAATATCTTCTGCGAACAGCAAAAAGTTTTTTTCTACTTCTATAAACCTCAAATAAAATTTAATGCACTTCTGGAAATGCCTTAGCATAGGATTGGCAGCACTTATCGCTAAGAAGTAAAAAAACGTAAATATTCACTTATAATTTATGATATATAATAATTTACGCAGTGTCAAGAATTATTATTGGAATCATACATATTCAAGAAGTTAGATCTGATGATACCAAATATAATATCTCCTAACCTGGTGGGAACTCCGGAGACTATCACTAATGATATGTCAGGGTGAATGCTATCTTGGTTACAAAAAAGCCCAGCATCCAATGAAGGAAGAGGGCTTTATTTATCTAGCACATAATTCGGGGCAGGTCAGTGTTGTCAGCTCATTTTATCACCTCTTGAGCCTCTTCGAATCCCGCGGGAGGTTGAAGCACTTTGAACTGAATACTTTCCGAGTTAGCGTATTCGACTTTTATCTTGATATCCTGAAATGTTATGAGGTCGGACTGATTCAGATCAAACTGGAATTCTTGATAGAATGATTGTTTTGCTTCGCCTCCGGTTCGTTCGTCAATGTAATACTCTCGATAACTTACTTTGATAATGCTGGTAGCAATACCGTCATAGACCAGGCTTTTTCGGATTCCGTCGAACTTCCATCCATAAACTCTATTCCTCATCCCGGATTCCCACTGAATTAACACACCGCCAGCTGTCGTTTCTATTACTGAATTAAGCCCGAAACTCCGAGTGAAATACTTTTCATTCGCAAGGCTGCATCCGATAAACATTAGGCATACAACTGCAAATAATGTCTTCATGATTGTTACTCCATGAAGTAATAGTAATTGATTTGCCTCATTGTGAAATTTCCGCCGTTAAATAGCAACACAATGGCGCATCACTTTTCTCTTGACATTGAACAAGCAATCCTTCAAAATAACGCAACCATGCACCGGTAATTTGCAAATGTTTAATTCAATAATCGCACCGGCGCGTGCTTGAGTGTTCTTCACAT
Source organism: Bacteroidota bacterium (assembly GCA_050011775.1). Classification (GTDB taxonomy): domain Bacteria; phylum Bacteroidota; class Ignavibacteria; order UBA10030; family CAVZMI01; genus CAVZMI01. The sequence goes on from JBEKIL010000001.1 coordinate 104,943, forward strand.
CGTAGTGCCTGCTGTTGTGCGCAGTTGCCCGTCATCTCATTAAAATAAGTTTCTTCGTTTCAGTAAATTTTCCAGCTTGCAAACGATAAAAGTAAATTCCGCTCGATATCGTCGCGGTGTTCCATTGACGTGAATAATTCCCTGCAGATAGTTCTTCAGAGACGATGGTATATAATTCTCTTCCCATAATATCAAATATCTTCAACGTGACAAAAGATTTTGATGGAAGACTAAAAGAAATATTTGTCGATGGATTAAAAGGATTGGGATAGTTTTGGTAAAGTTGGAAATACTCAGGACGATTCTCACGATCTACGACATCGTCATGGATAGTTTGCTCTATCTCGATCAATTCGATACCGGTTTCGATCCCGAGATTCCTTGTATATTTTTTATCGGTCGCGTTGTTCCAGTGTTCGTGTACGCCCAAACTTGCAATGTGAACACCGGTATTATTGGGATCATACCTAATATTACTTGGCCAATTTGCCGAATCTGCAGCCTGATGAAGATAATCATCAACTCCCGGCATTTGCACAGAAGGATCTGCCCCGCTTGCAACCGTGAATTCGGATCTGAGAAAATCATAACCAACCGATTCAATTGCTACAGGATCGAACGAAACAAAGATGGATGACGTATAATCATTATTAAACGGTTGCATCTTCCATTTTATCGGCTTATTAAGTTCCCAGTCTGTGGCCCACAGGGCATCCATAATGTAGACAAGATTTTTTTCGCCTAACAATTTGTGACTCATTAAATCAACCTGAACCCGATACAGTCCATAACCGGTACGCGTTGGAGCCCCTTCAGGACTCACCAATCCATTATGAAGATGAGAAGCGAAATCTCGTGTATGAGATCCAAAATGATTTTTCGCAAACATAGTCATTCCGGCGCGCTGATGACCTTTCAGCATCGGTATGTTTAATATATACTCTGCGTCTTCAAATATAGTATAAAGGTAATCATCGTATACAGTATCGCCTTCTGTTGTTCTCAAAATCATTCCTTTATCGGAGTACGTTATTTTTGCTGTTGTGCTTGCGACAGCTTTTTCTCTCCCTAGATTCGTATAACCGTTATGATCGAGATAATGGACATACGGAAATTCTGCATGCCAGACATCGTACAAATGTTTATAGATGTGTTTTATCGGATCACCGACATAAATATCACTTTGGGCGACACCAACGACATTAACAAGTTGCCGTAGAACTGCAAGAACAGATGCTACCGAAGTCTCAGAAACTCCATGATATGATGTCGATGTCAAATCGGCCGGATTAACATGCATTGCACTTGTAGCATTTATTTTGATAAATATCTTTTCTCCTTTACCATAATTGACGCCTCCTTTCCCTCGTGTCATATTATGATACCTGAATATTGCACTCCACGCTGCACTATCACTCGTTTGACCGGTTAAACTATCTAAGGCAGCAGAAATCATCTTGTCGACTGCCGTCTGATTCATATTTTCACTCATAAAATATCCATGATCCGGATCATCGACAACGCATTTTTCATTTGTTGCCTCGGGATTATGTACCCATACAACTCTGCCCGGGAAAATTCCTTTTGCTGTTCCTATTGGATTGTTGGCGGAGTCTATTGGTCCAACCAGTGAACCGCCGGAAACGAAAGACGCGTGGGACTCAGTGCTGGTGTTCGACATCATGAAGAGTCCCGTTGCAAGGCCGGCAAGAATAAAAATCGACGCAAGAATATATTTAGATTTACGAAAATACTGTCTGGCCTTTTTGAATGAAAACACCGTAGCCGCTAGTCCGACAATGTATACGAGAAAACCGCTGGCTATAGGTGCCGCCACTTTCATGCACGGGTATTGCAACCGGCTCGGTTTGGGAATGACGCGCAGAAGAAACCAGATTAGACAAACCAAACCCGTTAGAGGAAAGAAACAACGGACAAACCAATTGCCTTTAAGAGGATAATGATGATAGTTTTTTAAGAACTTTCCACGCTGACATTTCGAAGACTTGACTGGCATCACATATTGACCCTTTCTTGATATTTAATATACTCTTCATTTTCATATCGATCAAACTTGGTTCATACACTGATGATAAAGTTAACATTTTCTCTCTTGCCAGCTAACGGATTGTTTTGGCTTTTAGTTCGACACAAAAGTTGTCACACTCGATGAATCCAAAGTAACAGTAAAAATACCATTTGATACAGTAATATCACTTTCCTGTATGCAATTCTTACTACTTGATGTGACATAGGGCGTATACGTACTCACGGTCCCGTGCTGGATCGTAAATGTCTGACTAATTGATGAACCGCTGTTTAAAACAACAATGACCACCTTGGAGCCGCTCTTATATGCAGTCACATCAATATTTGTCTGAGGGTTGGCTGTGGCACTTACTCTGTAATATCCTGGGCGGACGAATCTCGCATACTGCGACATAAAATACCCCCCCTTGGTGATATTACCTGATTCATCGATCGGACCATAACCCCTTCTGATGTACCACAACACATAAGCACTCATACCGGCATTCATACAACCGTTAATTTCAACGGCTACTTCGAATGCATAAGGCCAGTTGGCACAGTCCACAATATGCTCGGTCATCCAGACTTCTTTACCTTTGCTGGTAGCCAGAGGATAACTTGTAAGCGCTCCTTCTCCGTAAAGGTGACCGCCAATGATGGATATGTTCGCAGCAGCGGCAGGATCATTGAGTATAGGGTCGGACATGGCATGGTCGAACTTATACGACTCGGGTACGATGATTTTGGTGCCGATTGCCGGTGTATTGTTCTTGACAAAGTTGAGCATTTGTGTAGCATTCCAATCGCACGATTCGTAGCCTACGTGAACATCTGGTTCGTTTTGAAGCGATACAGCATATAAGGGGGCACCATTACTCGACATGTAATCGGCAAATGCCTTCAGATAGTTTGCAAAGTCAGCATAAGAACCAGTGTTGAGAATGCCTCCAACGATATTATTGTTGCTCTTCATCGATGGTGGAGGCGTCCATGGTGATGCAAATATTATTGCTCCGAGCGATTTTGCCAGCTGGGCAGTGGGGACTTCAAGATTAAATTTCGTCGAGTCGTAAGGGACACGAATGCGTAGTATCGTCATACCAATTTGCCCGGCCCCGGTGCCAAATGCCTTCTCTACTTGAGTAGTAGTCAAATCGCCGACATCTGACCACCCAGGCATGTTTTGACCGCCAAAGCCTCTGATAATCTGCTGAGTACTATCCATATAAACATTCGCTGCATTTGGAATATTCTCCGGCGGTCCGGTGATAGTATTTTCTTCCTTTGAACATCCTATCGCCATCAAAACGAATACTACTAATATAAGTCTTAATAATATGTCTGTCATCGTATTAAGGGACATAGCATTTCCCCTTTCTTTTTATTTAATTTTTCAAAATACTGCCTGCTTTTCGTAGTTCTGTCACGTGAACTAGAGCTGCGCCACTCATAAGCTTGATTATCTATAACTCAATACAACGATGGTTGTCGGATGCATCTCGGAGGAACATGTGTATGTTACGAAATCGGATACTAATAAGCAAAGGCAGCCCTGTGAACTAGATCTGCCGCGTAGTGGGACTCTTGATAAGTCTCTATTAAATCTAAGCCTGGTTGTAATCGCCCTTTATCGCAAAAGTACAAGTTTTTTTGTCTCGACAAAACCGCCTGCCTCAATTCTATAATAATAAACGCCGCTCGCAAAACCAGATGCATTCCATTTAAAACTATAGTAACCTGGAGAATAATTCTGGTCAACCAGTGTAGCGACAACTTGTCCTAAAATATTAAATATCTTTAACTCCACATGGACGGGGTGTGGTAGGGAAAAACTAATTGTAGTGCTCGGATTAAAAGGGTTTGGAAAATTCTGAGATAGGGAATACTCCAATGGAATATTTAAACCTGTTTGTACATCATTCGGATTGCCGCTGCCTTTGTAAAAGTATCCTGAAAGGAAAACCAAAGCGGCATTTTCGCTTGTTTCACCTTCATTACTTGCCCACGATCCCAGTCCACATTCCGATCTGTCTGCATAACATTTTGCATTTGGAGTCCCTGCAAGTATAAGTTCAGACAGAAAGACGTCGCCTCCATTACTGTTTGCACCCCCTGCAGTCCATCCCGGTATAGATTTTCCATAAACATTATAAATCCAATGGAATGGATGATTCATAGAATTACTTCCATGGCACATAACAAAAGACTTATTCAAGCTGTTTAAACCTAGTATATAGTGTAACTGCCTAAGAGCCGCATCCCTGTAAACAGTATTGCCGGTCATCTCATAACCAAAGAGGAGGCAGTTTGCTTTATTCATAACATTCTCGTTCGATTCCCACCAGTATTCCCATGACCAAAGAGCTACGCCATAACCGCTGTTTTCCGATGCTGTTACAATTGAACTACATAAAGAAACAAATTTGGATCTTATTTTATTTTTCAGTGCAGCATCTGTATTACTGTCATAATAAAGTGCCAAATAACCGAAAAGCTGCGGCTCTCCCCACCCTCCGGATGTAAGCGATACTGTATCTATATTGGCGCTGAATTCTGAACGTAAAGTACCGCTGTTTAGACTTCTTGCCATTTCACCTTTAGCCCATAAATATTCCTGCCATGGTACCGGGTCGACATAATAAGGATCGCTCTGTCCAATATTTGTATTACTACTAACCCAAGTCCATGTTTTTTGGGCAGCATTAAGACATACTGCTGCAAAAGAGCTATCTATATCTTTGAATACTCTTGCAGCAAGAGACATTACTCCTGTAAAATCAGCAGCATCAATTGTAGAAGGTGTTTGTGGTTCGTCACTTTTCTGGAACTCAGCAAATCGTTGACTATCATAAGGATCCATATCCGGCGCCTGATCGGGACAATAATAAAGATAAGGCTCGCTATCAACTTTATGATAAACTGTCCCGTCTGGTTTCTGCATTTTAAGCAGCCAGGTTAATCCCCATCTTGCCTCATTCAAGAGATCTGAAATTCCATTACTGGATTCAGGAATATCAATATTAAGATCTTTTAAAACGTTTCCTCTTAATTCATAAAGCCACAGCATATAGGCAATACTGATTGCTGTTTCATTAACAAATTTTCCTTTATCACAAGCGTTGTGCCATCCACCAATAGCATCTATACTGCCTGAACCTGCTCTAATCTTTGCATCATTTAAATGACATACGGGTCTATTAATTCCCGTTACAGGATCGTTTTCAGCCAACCCGCATCGAATAAGGTAGAAACACCTCAAGGCATCCTTAAAGAGATTATTATAGACGCTATCTCCTATTTGAAATTGATAACTTTCTCTATTGTTCATTTTTATAATATAATTTTCAGAAATATTGAGACTGGAAAAATCAACCTTCCAAACATTTTCCCCTGTTGAGGCGGTATCGTTAATTGGTGTACCGGATATTGTCCCGGTTAAGACAGTATCATTAGAAGAGTTGAGGATATGAAATGTATCCCCGACTGAAGCAATATCCGATACGATACAAAAATATTTTTTTTCACCAGGCAAGTATCCTAACTGGTTCACCTTTGGTTCTAGAATAATAACATTTGGGTCAGTAATTTGATGAGCTTCCGATGCAAGATAAAATTCAATATCGTCTATCCATATTTGTCCGCTCATACCATAGGAAGCAACTGCGTTAAATCCGACTGCAAAAACGGTTGAAGAATCCCAAGGTTTTGGTGGCCCCCATGTTTGAGCAAATTGCGAAAATGGCAGCTCATAGAGCTTCCATTCCGAAGTTAAATTAATTGTTTTAACATAGTGGTTATTATCAGTACGAGTCTGGTTTGTGGCAAGACTAATGTCGTATCTGCCGTTTCCCCTTGCATAAAACCTCACACCGAAATATTGGCCTAAATCAACTCCAGTCCAGCTGGAATTCAGGCCCGTTGAAGCTCCGGCAAAAGGTCCAGAACTACCTGCATTAAACATCCATTCAAATAATCTGCAGTACGTTCCTGTATAACCCGGGGATACATTCGGAGTAAAAACTGTCGAAGAGAATTCATCATTGAATGTTATCCATGCACCTCCCAGAGTATTTGTATTAGTACCAGTCTCAGCATTATCAACTGGAAGAACGGCGCATAATTTCAATGGATGTAAAAAAAGTAATATCAGTATTAATTTTTTCAATGAGATTACCCTTTCATGATGTGACCTTCCCCCCCAAGAAGTGATCCATTTTGAATTTAGTAAAAAGTATATTATGGATCAAAGGGGGCAGCAATGGGCAAGAAACGACACACAATTGACAGAAAGCCTGCACTGAGCTTGTCGAAGTGACCAATCTGTGCAGTCAATTGTTTTTGTTGGTTGTTTAAAAATTTTCTACACAGATTTACCACCGACTATTCATCTGTTGAAAGCTTCTGTCCAATTCTGCTCTGGACGCTTTGATAGTTCCTTCCGTCATCCCATAACCTATTTCGAAGACGTCATTTTTGAAACATTTCATTACCGAAGCCACAAATTCCTCAGGCTTTAGATCCACTTTAAAATTTCCTCTTCCGGCCCTTCCATCCGGGTTTAATTCCGTATCAACCGCCGGCGGAACCACCTCAAAAACTTTAATCCCAAGCTTTAAGAGTTGTTGTCTGAGCGCCATTGAAAAAGCGTGCATCCCGGCTTTGGTCGCACTATATACCGGCATTCGGACAGCGGGCACAAAACCCAATCCGGATGAAACATTGATGATGGCAGCTCCTTTCTTTCCGGTCATATATGGAATAAACAGCCCGGATAGAACTATCGGGGCTTCCAAATTGATTTTGATTTCATTTTCTCCGGCCATGAATTCGTTAATACCTTTCGTGAAATCAATATCCCTTTGCACACCGGCATTGTTCACCAGAATGTTCAAATTGCTGAAGCTGGTAGTTATCCATTCAACCAGTGTTCTTCGATCCGCTTCTTCGGCTATATCACATACTTTGATATGGAAATCCGGATGTTTTTTTCGGGCTTCAATAAGTCTTTCTTTCCTACGACCACAAATAATGACTTCATTCTTCGCTTCCAAGAAAGATTCGGCCATTGCATATCCTATACCCGTTGCCCCACCCGTAATTAATACGGTATTTCCTGAAATCTCCATTTGAAATCTCCTGCATTATTTTTTTATTTCCGCGAATCGAGATATATATTTGACTGATAGACTCTCCCAATATTCCGGAAAGAGCTAATTTTTTTATTTCCTAACAGGATATCCAACTGTTTGACCAAAGAGTACCCGCTGGTCAGGATGCAATTTTAATTTTGCCGTAAGACCGGATTTATTGCAATTATGGAACCATGATGCCAGTCCTTGAGAAGCAGCATACAGATATACGTTGCCTGCAATGAGACCTGTATCAACATAATAATATGATTTTTGAATTTCAGGATCTTGCAGTCCCGGTTCCTGAAAACCAGATGTATTGGAAAGTTTATTAACATCCGCGATGTAGATGAGATGAACCGGAGCCTTAGCTACAAAATTCGCTTGGCCATGTCCAATTGCCAGGGCACGCAGGTCACCCGCAACAACTGGAACCAGCCTGTGATGAAATGCATCATATAAATAAATGCCTTCCTGAATGGCAACATAAAGATCAATTTCCTGTGAGTTACTTGCTGAAGCAGCAGTTCTTCCAGGAATTCCGAATGGACCTTTTTTACGATTTACTCCGCATGCTGCCCATAGGAGATTTGAAAGTATATGCAAAGGAAGTTTTTTATCTCTTATTTCACGGATAGTTTTTCTTTGCTGTAATGCTTTTAATACTGATTTACTACGATCAAGTGTGGGCCTCGGCAGTTCGATCGGTCGTAGATTCTGTGAAGAAGCAGGACATCCAAGTATAGGAGCGGCTCGCGATTCCTTTTTTTTCCTTTTATGAATCATCAAATCCTCCCTCCTTTCTTAGGAATTTCCTGTAAATAGAGAATTCCAGAAAGTCCGAAGATTACGCTGGTCAGGATAACTGAGTGCCGAATCGTGACAGGATATCGCAAAAGGCTTCTGTTCAAAACAGCAATTATATATTCCACAGAAACCCCGACGAAAATGTCATGCTTTGTAAAATGCCGTACATCGTTTCAAAGCCTAGCATACCAAAACAGGGTTAAAATTAAGAGATAGAATTAGACATATTCCTTTCGTAGAAAGGAATGAAAATATGCGTTCAGAATCAATTAATAATGTCAGTTTTCGGATACCCTATAACGCTCAGGAAGCAATTTTTCTATTTGTCTTATAGTATGTCAGTATCATCTATAGAGTATTTGGCAACGTGGAGATGGCAGACTATAGATAAATTGCAACCGAAGGATTTATTTTTTATATTGAATTGTTCAAGATATTTTTCATTGAGGCAAGTGGTTACCTAATCGGTTCATTTTTCAATGTTATGGTCGTTTGAACCAAAGGGAAATTGCCGAAAATGAATCAAATTGAGGCGCCGGGGTAGCTCAGCTGGTTAGAGCGTCCCGATCAAGAGCAATCGGGACAGGTCGGAATCATAATCTCCCGCCAAATCCCGCAAAGAACGCGGGACTATGAAGAACACGGCAACAGCGGGATAAACTCCGGTCGTGGGCAGCTCGTCCCACAAAGTGGGACAAGCAGTACTACCATCCCGAAGGGATGGTATGTATTCTCAGCCACGGATTATGAATCGGTGAGGTTGATTCGCCTTCGGAGCTCGGTCCATTGTGGCGGAGAATCCCTCCCCCAGAATATCTATTGAGGGCAAAGACAGCCTTCAATCATCTCCTCTGAATTACCTCTGTCCTTAAGGATCCACGAGAGCCGGAGTTATTTGCTAGCGGCATTTCTCCATTGCTTTTCGATTATACTTTCCTTATCTTTTTTCTGGTCATATGAATGGCGTCGTTGAATGACGCCATTTTTCATCATCGCAATTCAATGCCGGGGTAGCTCAGCTGGTTAGAGCGTCGGAATCATAATCCGTAGGTCGTGGGTTCGAATCCCTCCCCCGGTACAAAAATGTGGGGACGTTGCAAACAACGTCCCCACGGTGTTATAAATAGACAGATAGGGAAAATGATTTTTAACTTATGGAGAACCAATTCATTTAAATCATTTCAACACCGCCAGTTTCCCGATCACTTCCTGTGTTTTCTCACCGCTTGCAGTTTTCACAATAACCTTATACAGATAGACACCATTGGCAAGCGGCGATCCATCACCATCAGCTCCATCCCATGGGATTCGTACAAAACTCTCGGATATTCCTGGTTCTTTTAATGTCCGGATTAATCTGCCGGCAACCGTATAAATTTTTATTTCGACATCGACGCCTTCGATCTGATTTTGATTGAATGTAAATGTTGTTTGTGACGAGAATGGATTTGGATAATTCATGACATCGGTTACGGCGAATACGTCACTCGATGCAACCCGGAATTTTGTTTCAGCTGTTGTTGAATTATTAAACACATCCCAAGCTCGCACCTTCAGTGTATGATCGCCTGATGAGAGCGATTGAAGCGGGTATTCAATTGTCCCTTTTTGATATGAATCGGGTGCGCTGCGATAATATTCAGATAAAAGAACACTTTTCGACGCTTCATCAAGCCACATGTCGAGTCCATGACCTATACTAGCCGTTGAAAGGTTGATACCGTTTTCATCAAAGAGATCGACATAGAGTGTGGGATTTTCATTGACAATATCGCCCGATCGGAAATTCCGTGACTGGAGGAAGAGCGAAATCTGTGGTCCCTGTGTATCAGTAACCGTCGTGCTGTCTACAGCTCCTATCAATATAGAATTTGAATACCCCACTGCATCCTGAGTACCATCATTGGCATAGAGGGTGATGCGTCCGTTATTATCCGAGTACGAGATATCCTTCGGAGGGATAAATGTGCCGGTATATTTTCCATTCGAGACCGTAACAATTCCCCGGAAAAGTATTTCACCGGATTTGTTAAAATCAAAATGGCCGTCCAATTCATCGACAAGAGATACATGCTTATTTCCATCTCTAACAACAAATGAAATTTGCATCGGTTGTGTGCCCGGTACGTCAAGAGGCGGGTGAAGGTGACCCTGGACTGTTGTCTTTTTCAGGGCCGGAATAAGAATCGTGCCGGTTCCACCTGCGCCTATGGCGTTAATACTATCAACTACTATTAATGCTCGTGGTGCCAGTGGAAGAATCGATGGATCTCCGATGATGAGAAATTTCTGGTTGTTTGTGAGATCAGAAGGATTCTGTTTTGCCCGGATCCATGCATCGCCGAGACGCCCAATTTGTCCTATCGAATCAGTTCGGCCGAGTAATTCCTTATACAATGAAATCATGAACATTGCATTGAATGATCCAAAGACAGGACGCGAGGTTGCAATTGTGACAATCGATCCTCCTTCTTTCCTGCTTGCCAGATCTTCAGCACTGCTTTGCTCGAGTGCGTCGTAGTGTCCAAAATCGCATGTCGCTGCAGCAACAAGAGGGAGTCGACTGCCGTTGTTTAACCGCGGTATTGTTTTTGTCCGATCAAAAACATGTTCATGAGCCCAATACTCTGGATTGCCGTGTCCCATCCAGCTGATCATCAATGCCCCGCGATTCCACTGATTAATTAATGCTTCTGCTGCATCTGGTTTTGTGCGCCCGCTTGAGCTTAACACTGTTGGATATTCAACAAGATATATCTTTTTTTGATCAAACCGTCTTAACGCAGAGAGATTGCTCAGTGCCTCTGTATCCTCTGTATGATACGTCTCGCTGTTCGTTTGCGATTCCGATTTCAGTCCGTCATCGGCACAAAACACCAGGAGGTCTCTCCATTCTTCAAAATCCGTACTTGTTTCATAGTTGATAATTTTATCTACCCATATATTGGCCTCATCGAGTGAGCGGCATGTAATCCGTCCGATAGCAATTGTTGGAAGCTTGCTGTATAGATCAAGCATAACATAGAAATCGTCATAGGTGTAACTGTCAATGTAATCAAGCGATTCTTCTGTTTCATATGGCGGGATCCATTCCAGTCCACGGCCAAGAATATTCTTGTAATCATATGTCCCATCTCCAAAGAGGAGAACATACTTTGGCGGATGTACCCAAGAAGTGTATGCAAGTCGGATGTAATCGCGGATCGCCACCGGATCCAGTTGACCTGAGGAAAATTCATTATAGATATCTGCCACGTCGACAACTGCGGTCTTCATGGAATTTCGTCCAGCTGCATTTCGATAAGTTGTAAGACGTGATGCCGCATCCCAAAAATCTTTATGGGTAATGATGAGCAAATCGGCACTTGGATCGATCTCATGCAGGTTCGAATTTGCCATTTTTTGAATGCCTAGGGGTATTTTATATGCGGGCGATGCAACGGCAAAATATGACGATATGCTTCCGGAGGATGCCTGAACCTGAAGTTCATAACCCGTCAATGCTGCCGCATGCATTTGCATGATTTTCACATTAGCATAATCCGAAACATCAAAGATCTTTACATCTGTCGAAGAAAATCCATCGAGGTGGTATAGAACAACTGCATTCGTATCAGGTGCATCAAACGGTAATTCATCGTTGATTGCGCGTGACTCCCGCCAATAAAGGATATCATACCAGTCAAGATATGCCTCCGCAGAAACGCTTTGGGACCCGTACTGAAATTGGATCATCGTTTGAGCGGTACCTGTAGGAACTTTTCCATTAAACTCGACTTGTGCCGGTTCATCCGCCTCTTCTTCACTTGACGCCGCAGAGAAGGCAATTGAACCCAGAGCATTGTTATCCTGCGACACAAGCATGGTCGTTCTCTCATCAGCACGAGCCACAGCTTTAACTCTAATTCGGACAGGATTTCCCGGAATGGCATCAGAGAGCGTCTCTCGCCGTGAAAGTGAACTTGATTGAGAGGTCAATTTGGGTCCATACCATGCGCGGCCGGATCCATCTTCACCGCCGAGAATTATCTTATTTATTTCTTCTTCATAGAAGATTTTGCCGACAATGCCTGTTGGTCGATATGGATTTTGCGATTCCGTTTCGGGTACGACCGACATCCGTTTACCGGGAACCCCGTTATATGTTAACCAGTAATAGTTTGATTCCGTATAATCGTTGATATAATGACGAAATGTTTTTTTAAGTTGGTCGTACTTCCACCCGCGGGGCGATCTTCCATAGAAGAGAATGACATCCGTCGGATCGAATTTCCCGTCTTCTTCACCGTTCACCAGAATTGAGTTTTCAACAAGATCGCTTGGGCGGGATACCGAGAGAGGTTCAGGGAGTTCTCTTCCACCGTTATTAAAAATTTTTATCGTCCGTGGGTCGATTTGATCGACATTTATACCGGCATTTTTTAACATAGTATAATCGAGTTTATAGAGACCAGTGTTTTTTATTTCAATCCTGTACCAATCGCTACTGGCGAGAACACTTGGGGTCGGTACTTTTTTTAGGACCGGCAGCCGGGTTCTCCAACTGCGTGCCGTCTCTTTATTCAACATCACCGAGAGAATCGGAGATGTGGATGCAGCAGGAATAGTATAGACTGCTGGACTCCCAAATTGAATTTGTATAACAATTCGGTTGTATTTCCGTACACTGTGTGCCGCTGCATTGAATTGAATAGGAAAGATTTCAATATTTGCCACAAGCATTTGCTGTACTTCACGGATTTCTATAACACGTCCGAGTGTATCGGGCAAGTATGTCATCGAAGAATATGCCGCCTGATTGTATGCAGGATATTTTTGCCGGTTATTATCGGTTGTAGCCTCATTCATCCGGCCGTCCATTACTTGAATCGGGGGAAGACTTATTCCGGGAACCTCATCATATGTTGCCGCAATAATTGTCGTATGAATCGTGCGTGATGGAACACCGATACAACTACTGGCGAAACGAATATCGGGATATCCCTTATGCTGAAAGGAAAAAGAAATGGATCCAAGAAAGTCTATCGTTGTAAAAGTTTGCTGACCAATACGTACTTCTTTCGAAGGGAGATATACCGGACTATACTCGACAATCAACTCCGATGGAGTTGAGCGAAGCACATTCCACCCCGGATCGACTTGCTGTGAAAATAGACAAAGGGGATTGATTGTAATAATAACCACAAATAGCCATAGATAATGATGAATAATGTTACGCCAAGACCGATATTGTATTCCAGTGCACTCCATAATTATTGTTTCCTTTTTATTGAAAATTTACACTATGGCCATTTTCAGAAGAGAACGTTGCAATTCTCTTTTTTAGATAACGACTGGTTCTCACTTCTGATTGTTACAGAATTTCTCCTTCTCCTCATTACTCCCATTCACATTAACGGATCACGTTGGAGACGTCTCAGAATTGCGACTCCAACGCCGACAACCATCACAATCGCCCCCAGCCAGAGTACGTTCATGAACGGTTTCATACTTACTTCAACTACCACCTGATCGGAGTTATCATCTGCAATCGTCAGATGAACCGATTTTGCCGTGACATCGACACCTTCAAGGCTTATGAATGCACCTCCACCTGCTTTTGATGAATGTGTAGGAAGGGAAAGCGCATCGGCTTTTCGTTTACCCTTAGCAATGATCATAGCAGGCGAGAGCGTAGTTGTAATTCCTTCAGCCGTGACTTCAATTCTTGCGGCTACACGGATGCTATCTCTACTTCCATGATTTCCAAGTTCGAAATCCACAAAGTGTATCCGATATTTATTAAAATCGATAGTCTCACCTTTTTCCAGCACAAGGTCGTTCCGTTCCTGTTCCGGTTTCTCAAGCGGAGAAATATAAATGTCCTGGAGTGGAAAGGTCCGTATCTCGGGCTCGCGCATGAGTCCGTTTGATGTTGGATTGAAATATAACTTCGGGACAGCAGAATATTCCGAACCACCGGGTGTGGAAAATTTCATATCGAGTTGGTCTTTGCCGTCTTCTCCGGCTGTCATACCGTTATATACAAAAGTATACCCAAAGATTTGCCCTGGTACGTCTCGTGTAAGAACGATCTGTTTCGTCTTTGCAAGTTGGCCCGAGACAATGACGCCAATAAGCATCAACGATACGCCAATATGCGAAAGGGGTGCACCGATTGTGAGCCATCCATTTTTCCAATTTCGGACCGCAAAATGGAGGTTCGTCCAGAATGCAAATCCACTCGCAAATGCAAAGAGAAGAGACTCCACTTCCGTAATTCCCGCGATCAAGGAAAATACCGCCGTAAGGATTCCGACAATAAAAGGAACTATCGATCTACGAAGTGCGTTGAAATATCCATCCTCTTTCCACATCAACCATGGTGTAATCCCGAGCAATAGCGCCATGAGAATCCCGATCGGCAGGTTTACTTTATTATAAAATGCTATATCAACCTGCGATATTTTTCCAAACAATTTTGTGATGATCGGAAGTGATGTTCCCACACAGGTGATAAGAGCCGATGCACAAAGAACACACATGCTGATAAAAAGTGCATTCTGGCGATTGAGTGAACTATTATCGATCCGTGCAGCAGGTATTTCACCGAATCGGAGTCCGAGTATCCCGGCACCAAACAATGTAGTGACAAGGACAAAGAGAATGAGAAATGTATTTATACCGAGGTCCTGAAACGAATGAACGGAAAAATCTGCAAGGATACCGCTCCGTGTTAAAAAAGTTGCATACACAACGAGGATAAACGAGAGTATGGCGAGAAAAAAATTTGTCCGCTGAAGTGCTCCTTTGTTTTTTTGAATCAGCAGACCGTGTACCAGTGCAAGAACCGTGAGCAGTGGAATAAGCGAAGAATTTTCCACCGGATCCCATCCCCAGTATCCGCCCCAGCCGAGCACTTCGTATGCCCAGAATCCGCCTATGACAATACCGGCACCGAGCATCACCGCCGTAAAGAGCGCCCATGGAAGTGCTTTATAAATCCACGACCCATATTCACGCCGTGAGAGTGCCGCGAGTGCTATTGCAAAAGGAAACGCCATGGCGGCGTATCCGATAAAAAGAATCGGCGGATGAACCACCATCCAGGGGTTTTGGAGAAGCGGGTTTAGACCTGCCCCATCTAGAGGAACCTGCGGCAGCAATTCGAACGGACTAGTTTTCACCAATATTGCAAGGAGCAAGGCCTGAATAATATTAATGAACAGCATTCCATAATTTTCAAATTGCCTGGCTGTTCTGATAAACACTTGCCCCATGACCGATGTCAATAAAATCCAGAGAAGGAATGTACCCTGCTGACCCGCCCAGAATGCCGAAATGAGATATCCCAGCGGCAGGTTGAGTGAACTATATTGCGAGACATACGAAACCTGAAATTGATGCGTGATCAGAGCATAGATGAGAATGGCCGACGCTGTGCCGATAGCAAAAGTCGAAATAGTAAAACTAACGCGGGCGAATAAACGCCCGCGTGTATATTTCTTCTCATCTGCCGATACAAATTTTTCAATCCGAAAATATTGCAAGCCAGAGAATATTACCGCAAAGAGTGCAACAATAATAAGAATACTGCCGAGTATCATTTGTCAGCTTTCTTTGGTTCCAGTAATTTCATTATATTCGATGTTATTCTTTAGTTTCAATTCTGCTCACCTTTTATCTTCATCATTTTTTCACAACCGCCTTTTTTCAATTTCTCACAGCATCCCTTTTCATGTTTTTTTGAATCATGCATCATTGCATTGCAGCATTGTTTTGTTGAATCAGATTTCATCGAGCAGCAATCTGCTTTACAATGATCTGACTTCCGGCAATTCCACCTACAGCAATCTGACTTACTACATCCTCACGATTTATTTTTTTGGGGACATATATTAGAACAACTATCTTTTGCATATGGTTTTTCTTTAATAATTTCTTTTTTCGATATATTCTGTTCTTGAGTATTCTGTTTGGTTTGTTGGGCGTATGCCCACGAACCTACAACAAGTACTGCACTCAAAAGGATTCCCAAAGAAAAAGCTGGCTTCTTCATAATTTATCTTCTTTAAATTAATTGATAAAATAATTACTCGACTCTAAAACATAGTAAGGTAAAAAAAAAAGAAATAGAAATCACGCGTTTTCACAACCATCAGTATTATACATCAATGGCGTCTGGATTTAGTTTAAATTTTTTCTTCAAGCCGCGACTTTTCCACATATAGTAAACTACCGGATACACTGCAAGTTCGAGCAAGACCGATGTCACTACTCCACCAACCATCGGCGCTGCAATCCGTTTCATCACATCGGCTCCGGTCCCATGGCTCCACATGATCGGGAGAAGACCGGCAATGATCACAGAGGCTGTCATTATTTTTGGTCGTACTCTCTGAACGGCGCCGTGATGAATGGCATCTTTGAGGTCTTGCAACCCTCTCATCAAGCCCTTCTTTTTCCAATCATCATATGCGTGGTCCAGATACAGAAGCATAACAACTCCCGTCTCCGCATCGAGTCCTGCGAGTGCAATAATACCGACCCAGACGGCAATACTCAGGTTATAACCGAGAATATAGAGAAACCAGAACGCGCCGATGAGCGAAAATGGCACCGCAAGAAAAACGATCGCGACTTTTGTCACAGAACGGGTATTTAGATAGATGATGATGAAAATGATGAACAGTGTCATCGGAATGACGTACATCAACCTTTCCTGTGCCCTCTTCATATATTCATACTCTCCGCTCCAGATAAGATTATATCCGGGGGGTATTTTTATTTTCTCCGCCACAATGCGTTGTGCATTCTGGACATATGTTCCGACATCGATATTTTTAATATCCACATACACCCATGCATTGGGACGTGTACCCTCGCTTCTGACAACCATCGGCCCTTTTCGGGTTGTTATTGTTGCAAGTTGTCCGATGGGGATCTGTTGACCTGATGGAGTCGGCACAAGGACACGCTTCAAAGCCTCGAGGTTATCCCGCAGTTCACGACTATAGCGCAGATTTACCGTATAGCGTTCCAATCCTTCAACGGTATTCGTTATACTCATTCCGCCCATTGCTGTTTCAATAACGGATTGAACATCACCGATCGTCAGACCATACCGGGCGGCTTCCTGGCGGTTAATGTCGAAATCGAGATAATTCCCACCGACTGCTCGCTCGGCAAATGCACTGAGCGTGCCGGGAACCGTACGAACAACCGCTTCCACTTCCCGGCCGATATCTTCCAGCACTTTCAAATCAGGTCCGGATATTTTGATTCCTATGGGGGTTTTAATGCCGGTGCTGAGCATATCAACGCGAGTCTTAATAGGCATCGTCCATGCGTTGGTAACCCCTGGAAACTGGATGGCCTTATCCATTTCATCGATGAGTTTCTCCACAGTCATTCCCGGCCGCCATTCATTTTCCGGCTTGAGCATAATGGTGGTTTCAAACATATCGAGGCCGGCCGGATCTGTCGCTGTTTCCGCTCGTCCTGCCTTACCGAATACATGATGAACTTCTGGAAACTGCCGGATGATCTTATCGGTCTGTTGCAGGACTTCCTTCGCCTTCGTTATCGACATTCCCGGAAGAGTCGTGGGCATATAGAGTAAATCACCTTCATACAACGGCGGCATGAACTCCGATCCTATGTTGTTGAATGGAATAATCGTGATGCCTAATAAAAGAAGAGCACCCACAATTATCCATTTGGAATGTTTCAATACAAAATTCACAACCGGCGTGTACACCCGGATGAGAAAACGGTTGATGGGATTTCGATCCTCCGGGAGTATCTTCCCCCTGATCCAGTATCCCATGAGGATAGGAACAATAGTGATCGAGAGTATTGCTGCCGCTCCCATTGAATATGTTTTCGTAAATGCCAGGGGACGGAACAACCGCCCCTCCTGAGCTTCGAGTGTGAAGACAGGGATGAACGATACTGTAATGACGAGAAGCGAATAGAAGAGCGCCGGTCCGACTTCTTTTGATGCATCAAGAATAATCTGCCAGTGATCCCGACGCTCCTCGGGCGACTTAAGCATTTCATGTTCCATATGCTTATGCGTATTTTCGATCATAATAATTGCAGCATCGACCATTGCGCCGATTGCAATTGCTATACCGCTGAGCGACATGATGTTAGCGTTGATCCCCTGCATTTTCATGACGATGAACGCCATCAGGATTGCCGTCGGCAGCGTGAATATAGCCACAAACGAACTCCGTGCATGGAGTAAGAAGATAATGCATACGAGAGCAACAATTAAAATTTCTTCCAGTAATTTTCCTTTGAGGGTATCGATCGCGCGCTCGATGAGACCGGACCGATCATAGACAGGCGTAATTTTCACATCGGCCGGGAGACCCTGTTTGAGAACTTCGATTCGTTTCTTAACATTCTCAATCACTTCAACAGCATTTTGTCCATAGCGCATGATAACAATCCCACCGACCACCTCTCCTTCTCCATTTGATTCCGCCACGCCGCGTCGCATCTCAGGTCCGAGTGTCACATCACCAATATCTTTGATGAAAACCGGTGTTCCGCTTTTTCGGTCGGTCATCACCGGAATATTTTTCACATCATCGATGGTTTTAATATAGCCGAGACCGCGGACCATGAATTCCATCTCACCCATCTCGATCACTTCTCCGCCGACATCGTTATTCGAATTTTTTATAGCCATCTCGACCACCCCGAGAGGGATATTATATGCTAGGAGTTTCGCCGGATCGACCGTCACCTGATACTGCTTCACAAAACCGCCGATGCTTGCCACTTCGGCGACTCCTTTGACTGCAGTCAATTGGTATTTCATGTACCAATCCTGATACGATCGCAATTCCTGAAGCGAGCGCTCATCCGATGTCAAGGTATACATGTATACCCATCCGACCCCGGTTGCATCTGGTCCAAGTGTCGGAATGATTTTTTCAGGCAATCGTTTCTGGGCATAATTCAGATACTCGAGAACGCGACTTCGAGCCCAGTAAATATCCGTCCCATCTTCGAAAATGACGTATACCAGTGAATACCCGAAAAACGAATAACCTCGAACAACTTTTGATCCTGGAACCGATACCATTGCAGTTGTGAGCGGATATGTAATCTGATCCTCGACGGTACGAGGAGATTGCCCCTGATACTCGGTGTAAATTATTACCTGAACGTCGCTCAGATCGGGTATCGCATCGATCGGGATGTTGAGCATCGAATAGATACCCCACCCGATTAAAAACAGCACGGCAAGAATCACGATAAATTTATTGCGAACCGACACTTCGATAATTTTTTTCAGCATGATTGTTCTCCGTCTCGATCAAGCAGAATCATTTTACGGATCTATGGTCATTTTATTTCAGTTGTGTCCATCGTATCCCGATGTTCTGAATGATTCGATTGTTTCTTTTCTGCATTGTCTTTACGACTTTTCTCCCCGCCGGTTTCTTCTTTCGTATTCTTTAAATGATCTTTATGCTCTTCCTCAGATGGAGTCGATTGATCAATCGTTTTCGATAAGCCGGTGTGACCGGACATCTGGCTGATTGCCGCCTTCAGGTTACTCTCCGAATCGATGAGAAATTGGGAAGAGGTCACGATCGTCTCACCTTCATGGAGACCATCGAGAATCTGCACAAAACCGTCGGCACTGACACCGAGCTTTACTTCGCGTGGATCGAAGTATCCGCCGCCGAGAGCCACGACGACAATATTTCTTTCACCCGATCGGATAATCGATTGTTCAGGTACTGCGATCGATTCGATCGACAGCGGTGATGCGATTTTCACTGTTACAAACATCTCCGGTTTAAACTCATAGTGCGGTGTGTTTTGAAATTCTATCCTTACTTTCGCAGTTTTAGTTTCCATATTAACCATCGGATAGACATACGTGATAATTCCCTTGAAACTCTTACCCGGTAAATACGAAAGATCGATATCGGCATGTTGCCCGACCTTTACCCATGCAAGTTCGTATTGATAAATTTCGGCAAGGATCCATACTTTCGAGAGATTTGCAATTTTATAGAGTTCCATTCCGGACATGACATTCTGCCCTTTCTGGACCATTTTTTCCATCACAAATCCATCGGCAGGAGCGTATACTGTCATAGTTTTCGTCGGAGTTCCTCGTTCTTCGAGGGCCTTAACATCTTTCTCAGGGATATCCCAATTAAAAAGACGCCGCCGTGCACTTTCAACGAGGTTCTCTGCACCTTTTCTCGCTTCCTCAGAATTGCTCTCGGCGAGTGTACGGCGATAACGGACTGCTTGCAGATATTCTTCCTGTGTTGTCACAAGATCCGGACTGTATATCGAGAGCAATGGTTCACCCTTTCGAACAGGTTTACCGGTGTAATCGACATAGAGGCGTTCGACCCATCCCATGACTTTTGTATTCACCGAAAATATTTTCGTCTCATCGAAATCGACTTTTCCGACAGTTCTGATCACCCTTGATAATTTCTTTTTTACTACCAGTTCGGTTTTTACTCCGATGTTTTGTACGACAGCCGGATCGATTTTGATTCCCTCCGTTTCATTTCCGCCCTCATAGACCGGCACGAGATCCATGCCACAATCGGGAGCTTTTCCAGGTTTATCGGATGTATACCAGGGATGCATCGGATCTTTATAATAGGCAATTTTTTTCTCGGCGGATGAAGTCCCTTGCTCCTCATAGACCGGTACGAAGTCCATCCCATCGGCTGCCTTCTTCGGCGTGGGAGATGTGTTTGCAGGATTCATCGGATCCCGATAGTACAATATCTTTCGTTCTTTTGTACCGGTCTTTGTACCTGATGAATGGAACAACAGCCACCCACCACCAACGCCGATGATAAGACACAGAATAGCCGTGATAATAATTGTTCGCATATGACATTCCTCGATTATTGTATTTTCTCTATAATTTCTTTCACGTCTAAACCGACCGCTTGTTCCAATTCTGCCTGACTTGCCATATAATTCATCACTGCCATCGCATGATCGTTTTTTACCATGAGCAGCATCCGGTACGCGTCGATGAGCATGAGAAATTCTGTCTTCCCTGTTTGGTACGCTGCAATGGTCGATTGAAGCGTCTGTTCCGCTTGTGGAATTATTGTCTTTTTATAAAGTTCTACCTGATTCCGGTTTGTCTGTACCTTCACAAGTGCATCCTGCACTTCGAAAAAAACCATATTCCTCATATTTTGGTATTCAGCTTCTGCTTTATTTACATTCAACGTATTCTCTTCGACCCTGGCGGTATATTTCCCGCTGGACCATGGTGACAGTGGTATGCTGATTCCAATCATTACCGACCAGAAGTCGTCTCGCGTCATTGCCATATCCTTGTACATCGTACGCACCATGAAATCGGGCAAATACTCACGTTTCGATACCGACAACTCCGCCCTGTTCATCGCTATGTTCAAATCCATCTCCTTGAGTTCAGGACGATTCTCGATGACCAGCGGCCGGAGTTGATCGAGAGTCCATTGAGAAATATTTGCTTCGATCTCCGGTACTTCTCCGAGTGGAGACGCGACAGGTCGATTCAACAGTGTATTGATCATCGCTTCCACGACTGTTTTTTCTTTTTGCAGGGTTATTCCATCATTAATGAGAGTAGAAAGTTCGGTCTGTGCACGAAGGATATCGGGTTGTTTTCCCATTCCAACCTCGTACTGACTCTGTGCGATGTCAAGAAACCGATGCATGAGCTCCTGATTGTCATGATTAAATTGTATCTTTTGTTGGACGAGATACAATTCGTAATAAGCAGTTTTCAGATCTTTGATGATCTTGTGTTCAAGCGCTCTTGCTGATTGCTCGACCATATCGGCATTATTTTCGGCGGCCTGTCCCATCGCGGAGAGTTTCCCCGGAAAGGGGATCATCTGCTGAATCGAATAATCGGTTTCCATATTATTTCTGAATGGATTCGGAAACGAACCGACTGGCACCTGGAAAAATTCGACACCTACCTGTGGCGCATCCAATGAAATCACTTGATCAATTCGCGTCCGCGATGCCGCGGCGGAATGTCGTGCCGCCTGCAGCTGTGGATTATTCCGGACTGCTTCCGTAACGAGTTCGTCGAGCCGGAGTTGATTCTTATCCTGCGGTGAAGAAATGGAATATCGCATACAAGAAACACTCACGATAATAATAAGGAAGAGAGCAAACCTATTTTTCATATTTTCTCTCAATAATGTTGTAAAATATGATTTTGAACTCCTGCTCTTAGATTTTCCTTTCAGAAAATATAAATACAGCAATTATATAAGAAACACAATATTCACCGTGAATATATCGAGAATATTGAATTAAAGCTGTTGAAGTGGAGTTTTCTTTAAATGAGAAATGCTGATATAAGGATATACCTCTCCACCGAAGGCGGTCTGGGTGTATAAATAGAAGTATTAATAATTGCTGATTTCGGATTGCCGATTTCGGAAGGAGTATTCAATGAAACATAATCATGGTGTGTAAAAAAGATTTTTGTATCATTTTGTTCTCGTGCCGAAGTGGAAAGAAGCGTCGAAGGTAAACCGGCAAGTGTAAGAGTATGACATTTCAAAGGCGATGTATATGAAAGTCCGTGATCTATGTCAGGTGTGGGAGCTTCACAGCAAGACATCATCGGACATGATTCGGCATTCGAGTCCTCCATCATCGCGCAACGGGACTCAATGACTGTCATAAATCCGGCACTGGCAAAAAGGACGGTCAGTGCTAATCCTATGAATGGCATCTTATTAAAGAATAATTTTTGCATCACACAATAGCTTATAACTTTTGAGCCGTTTTTAAGAGTTGAACAAGCTTGAAAACAACAATCGTTTTAATATGTAACGATATGTAATATGAGAAAGTTCTCTCAAAAAAGATTTATTTATAAGAAAATGATCCGGGATTTTCAATCGCAATTATGCACCGTCCTCTGCATTTTATCGACATCGAATCCTTTTAACCGAAGATTTTCGATAAGATTATCAAGTAATTCCTTTTCCATCTGTGGGGTTCGTGAGAGAATCCAGCAATATTTTCTGCTTGGAAGTCCCACAACAGCATAAGTATAATCCTTGTCGAGGTCGAGTATCCAGTAGTCGCCGCGGAATGGCCAGAAGAACTGCACCCGGAGCTTTGCATTGTTGCTTCCCGGGACAACGAATGCTTTTCCTTCGGCGCGGGCAATTTCACCCTCAGAACCTTTTCTGCATGTATTGATTACTTTGACGACTTCACTATCGATAGGTATGTATTCAGCCGTTGTGCATGAGCACCCTTTTTGCTGAGATACTGGCAGCGACGCGATCTCGTACCATTTCCCTGCATATTTGGTCAGATCGACATGGGAAACCACATCAAGCGGCGGATAGGTTGTACTTCCGAATATTCCACAACCGGAAAAGCCTAGAAGAGCAATATATGGAATTGCGGTTTTAATCATAAAATATATCCCTTTACATAACTATCAAGAACAATAACCATTTATTCTATCGTTATAGTAACCGATCTTGATACAACATCCTTATTTTGAGCACGCCCTCTGAGATAAAACTTATGAATCCCTCGCTGCAAATTCCACCAGACTCCCCCATCCGTATAGGGGAATTCTCTTATATCATCAAACCTTATTTGGACATCAGAAGTTCCTTCGGGCACAATTCCCACAATTTTTATCGATTGGTATTCGGGTCTCAAAACCGGATCGATTTTAAAGATCTCTCCGTTTCCCGGTGCGACTATCGATAATCTTGTAAGATGAGAAGCAGATGAACCGGCCTTTTCATCGGTCGGAAAAAACGGCAGTGCATGCGATGGAGGTTGTGGAAGCCGTTCGGCTTCCGCCCACTCGCTGAATTCTGGTGGATATACTTCAAATATCTTCGATACTTTTTCACCCTGTTCGTTCGTCACCGTGAATCGTCGATGAATCGTACAATGTTCCCGCGGAATACCGGAGGCGTAGAACCACTCGAGCATTGTCCTCTGGCAATTCTCAGTCGGAAGCATTCCGGAACGTGAGCAAATTCGTTGCCGGACAATTCCCTTTGGGATTGTGAAATCGGGAGGTGAGAGTTCAGGCAATCTTGAATACAGGAATGTCATCACATCGATAAATACTTGTCCGGCTCCGCTTACGCCCGACACACCACGCATCGGCGTTCCATCAAAATTTCCAACCCATACACCGACAGTATATTCGGTTGTATATCCGATGGTCCAATTATCCTTATAATCTTTCGTAGTTCCTGTCTTAACGGCACATGGAAAAGGAAGGTGCAGTGCATTTCCAAATGCCGGTCGCCGCGCATTCGGATCCTCCAATATGTCGGTAAGAAGGTATACAGCACGCTCATCGAAAACCCTGCGCGGTACACCTCGTTCGATATCCATTGCGGGAAGTTCAATAGGAACGTCTTCTGCAGTCTTTATCGAGTGGACAAGTTGCACCGGTCTCCATTCTCCCCGATTGGCCAGTACACGGTAGGCATTAGTTAATTCAAGCAGCGAGACTTCGGCATTGCCCAGGGTCAAACCGAGTCCGTAATATTCAGCATTTTGCGTGAGTGAAGTGAATCCGACGGATTGGAGTGTTTGCATCAGCGTTTCTTTTCCTATAGAACGAAGTACACGCACAGCAGGTACATTGTACGAGCATGCAAGAGCTGTTCGTGCACGTACGGGTCCATGAAATTTTTTATCATAATTCTCCGGGACATAGTCTCCCCGCTCATCAGGAATATTCGTAGGAATATCAGCAAGTAGTGTCGCGGGTGTATATCCCATCTGGAACGCAGTGGCATATGTAAACGGCTTCAGCGCCGAACCCGGCTGACGTAACGCCAGAGCACCATTGATCTGTCCCCGGGCCTTTGAGTCAAAAAAATTCACCGAGCCAAGAAGAACCCTGATAGCGCTTGACGCATTTTCGATTACGACAACTGCAGCATTTGAGACATTTTTCTTTTTAAGACGATCAAGATCGCTTCTAACGAGAAATTGTATCTCCTGCTGGAGCGGTACATCGATAGTCGACTGAATCTTCACTGCATCGGGAAATTGCGAGTAATATTTGGATATCATTTCAACTGCATGTGGAGCCCGAAAAGCTACATCAACCGGAAGAATTTTCACTGGCTGTTCGACTGCCCGTTCATATTCATCCTGGGTGATCTCTTTTTGATCGAGCATCCTTTGTAAAACAACGCGCTGACGTTTTATGGTCGCATCAAATTTATTATATGGATTTAACGATGAAGGTGCATTTGGGAGTGCTGCAAGAAATGCCGCTTCGGCCAGCGAGAGATCGCCCGCGGGTTTGTTGAAATAAGTCCTGGATGCTGCCTCGACACCAAAAAGTTGATTCCCGTAGGGCGCTCTATTCATATACTGCCCGAGAATTTCATTTTTTGTCATCATCCGTTCAAGGCGGAGTGCGTACCATGCCTCCAGGATCTTCGCCGGAATCGTCCGAGGATGATGGTACACATTGCGGATTACCTGCTGTGTAATTGTTGACGCACCTGACCGAAATGCGCCCGCCTGTGCGTTCTGCAAGACAGCACGTACCAGTGCGAACGGATCGACACCCGGGTGATATCTGAAGCGCTTGTCTTCTATGGCTATTGTTGCCTTTATCAGCCAGGGAGAAATTTTTTCATATGGGATCCATTCTCCGCGGCCCTGTTGATTATTGAGAAATTCGCGGAGTATATAGCCGTTTCGGTCTACAACACACATTGATCGGATCGTGATTGGACTAAATCCATCCCGGGAAAGCGGGATAAAAACCGAAATGAGTCCGGCAACCAGCAACACAATAATAGACCAGATCGCCCATCGGAATTTCCGGGATCGAATTAATGGAAATCGATAAGTAATGATGATTGTCACGTTTTTATCGATAAAATAATATTACTCGACTTTAAAGATTTTAGAACTAGTCTGACCGAAGACCTCCGGTTCGTACATTCCTTCTGCGCGAGTCGATGGAAGCTGGAACGACCCGTAGCGTGTCGCGCGTACCAGATAGCTCACTGTATGAATTCCCGCGGGGAGATAATCGGCAAAAAAGAGCGCACGATCGTCGTAAAACTCCCGATGTTGAAACGGATTCCATCGCCATTGTTCTTCAGGTTTCGTTTCGGACGGAAGTATACTCGACGCTGTCGTCTCTAATGACCGATCGATAATCTCAAATCCGGCCGGAATCGGGTCATCCACCACAACGAAATTCCGATCTTGTGTCGTTGCGATCGTGAGCGATATTTTTGCTACGCTTCCTGCTGTTAATGTTCCCAGAGGAGTATTCGGTTTCTGCGGATCGGCAATAATTTTCATCACCGAGAGTCCTTCTTCCTTCGCCGTCGTTTCTCCTTGCGGATAATAATTCATCGTCAAATTCCGGTACATCCGTCCGGTACCCTCTTTCTTAAATTCCCATTTATATGTCACCCCGGGGATGAGTTCCGCAAGAGCAATTGAACCTGAGGCAGTTTTCAGACTTCGTCCTTTAAAAATCGATTCCAACAATTTCCCTCCTTCAAGGAGTGCCTCTGCTTTGAAGTCGGGTTCTTCGCTTTCATATTTTCTAAAATATGTCGCGAGAGCATCGACAACATACAGATTCTCCTGCGTCGTGCGCCAGCGACACATTTTCTGTTGATCTATCAACCAGCGCACAACCTTTGGGATGATCGGATTTTCGAGTTGTGTTTCGACGATTGCCTGCATGACCAGAGCTGTTGTTCGTACATTCGAATGGAAAATCCATGCCCAGTAATTCGATTCACCTTCTTCGAAATGAGCCGATGTCGATGAAACCTTTGCCATGTTTAAGAGTTCCCGAGTGAGATTGGAAATCATCATCTCATTTCCTTTTGCAGCGCTCAAGGCTTTAAGCAGATATGCTTGTGCAAAAAGCGGCATATGTGATCGTTGAATATAGAGATTTTCCATATACCCGTAATCGGGTTTTCCGGCCAGTGCAAATGTATAGAGAATGAGCGCATCCGTACAGAAGGAGACCGTTTTATCATACCAGAAGATTTCTTGTTCATCCTCAAGGACTTTCCTTAAATATTGAAATCCCTTATCCATTACTCTTTTTTCGACCGTATACCCATTTCGCTGTGCTTGCACAAGTGAATACATCGCGAAAGCAGACAGATACGGCGACACATCATAAGTATTTTTCCAATATGAAAAACCGCCATTCTCGCGCTGAAATGCCGGTATCTCGTCAAGGACTTTCTCTGCGGCCGTACGGTAATTTTTATCTTTCAACTCTTCAAAATTGAATGATTCGACTATATCTTTTGCCATAATAATAGGGAGTGCATGAGACAAGCGCTGTTCGAGACACCCATAGGGATATTCAAACAAATATTTAATTCCTTTCTCCAGTCCCACCATAGCCGTGGAGGAGAGTGTGACATTAATTTCACCGAGTTCTTTATAGATATTCCTAGGAACGACCGTCTGTTCTTCTACTGACGGATCTTTCGATGACTCATAAAGTGCAACTGTTTCTCTTAGCCGTGAGACTTGTATCGGTATCTTCCACTGAAGTCCGTCACGATCGGTTTCTGATAATGCTTTGAAGGTCAGGACGGCGGTTCCGATTTTTTCCGCTCTAAATGCCTGGCGTATTTCTTTTCCTTCCCCCGCTTTAAGTGTAAACGCCATGGAATCAGGACCGTTAAATAAAAGTCCTTTCACGTCCGTTATTAATTTAACCTGTCTTTCCTTATCTGTGTAATTCAGCAGGAGAACGCCCCCTTCGAATGAATCACCCACACGGGCAAACCGCGGAAGTGCAGGATGCATAAGAAGTGGTTTGCTGACCCGGAAACTGTTCTCGCCGTAACCGAAATCCGATCCTTTTGTATGTGCAACAGCCATGATTTCAAACGATGTCAGGTTATCGGGGAGTTTAAACCGCACGATTGCATTTCCTTTCCGGTCCGTCAGTATGGATGGATTCCAATATGCGGAGGGTTTGAAGAGTTTTCTGATACCTTCTGCGTCGTAACCCGGAGCATTCTCATCGCCACCGCCGCCGCCTGCATCTTCCCCCTTTTCCTCGTAGCTTCGTTGTTTAACAAGATTCAGGCGCGTCTCTGTTGTAACAACGGCAAGAGATTGGGTACGATAGAAACTCTGGAAGATATCCGGTAGCCGATAGTTGATCAGGTTCAAGACACCCAGGTCGGCAACACTCAGTGTTACTTCTGCGGACATTCCCCGCCCCGAAAAATCTTTTGTTGAAATTTGCACTTCTACGCTATCACCAGGCCGATATTCCGTTTTTGTCGATACAACATTAACGGCAAGCTTTTTTTCCAGTGGGCTAACCGAGAGTGTCGTGTATCCAATCTTGAACGATGGACGACCGACATCCGCTTCACGCGATTCTGCGGGACGTGCAACCCGTCCTTGTAACAAAATTACAGAAACAAAAACGTTTGGCAGACAATCATGGGAAATTGGCAGATCAATTTGGGGCGCACTTCCGACGAGTGTAGTTACGAAGTGACGAAGGATGCCATTCCGTTCCAGTGAAACTAATGCAATTGCCTTCTCATATGGCGATTTTACTATTATACTTGCCGTCTCACCAGTCTTATAATTTTTTTTGTTCGCAATCAGTTCAATCCGATCGTCATTGCTGCGCTCCCACGGGACATATGACGAACCGCTGACATAGAAATAGGCTTCACTTGTGATTGTATTTCCCCGTTGATCCTTCCCCTGAAAATGGATGTAGTAGAAACCGGGCTCCTTCGGTGTATACGTCTGCACAACGGCTTTCCCATCACTCTCGAGTGTTAGACTATCAACGGGGATATCTTCAGTTTCCGATTGCCAATAGTATCGTCCCCCCGTCTCTGCTTTTCGCACTGATCGCCAGATTCTTTTGAATATCTTACCGTTAAGAGTTTGTCCTGACACCGGCTTCCCTTCCGGGGTTACCGTGATAATTTTATATGAAAAGATTGTGTCGCTTTTAACAAATGTCGATGCGGGGGCTATTCCGATGTAATATTCACCCCCATGAACAACAATCGATGCTCTGCCGGCAATTGCCTGTCGCGATGGCGATTGGACTTCGGCTTCAAACGTTAGCATGGTCGTCCCGCAAATTTCTCCAACGTTAAGGTTAGTACTGACACCAAGATTACCAAATTTATCGAGCACAGTATCTTTTGTCGAGAGTACTTGATATTGCGATCTTCGATATTTTGACAACCAACCGGTGGTTCCAAAGAAATAATCTTCTAATCCTTCCGGCTGCCAGTAGGAGGGAGAGACCGATGCGCGCCATGTTACCGGTGCGTTTTGTAATGGAGCCCCAAAAAGATATTTCGCCGAGAAAATCCCGGAAACTGTATCACCGATGATACAGAATTTCTTTGCCGTCTGTGCAATAACCTGAAATTCCGCGGGTCGAAATGCTTCCACACGGAAATCGTCCGAGGCGAGCGATACCCATCGTTCCTTACCCTTCGATTTCATCTGAACCTCTAATCGCATCGAATAATAACCGAGCGGAGCTGAGGGCTTCAACATCAGACTTGTCGCAAATGACCCGAACTCTGACAGCACCGGCGTCATTTTAAATATTTCTTCATTGCGTGAATTACGAATCATCAGACGAAGCGGCATCAATTTGGGAATGCGCAGCTCATCTTCACGGCGTACACGGAGAATTCCTTTGATATCGACCTGTTCACCCGCCCTGTATAATCCGCGATCGGAAAAGATCTCTCCTTCAATAGGTTCAAATTGCGGGCGCCATTCAATAGGAACTCCGAACGTCCACGGCTGTAACCCTTCGTTCCATTCAGAATTTGTAACCGCAACATCACCTTTGTATTTTACAATAACCCACTGCCGGGGCTGGCCAGATTCATACCAATATTCCTCTTCTTCATCGGAAATTCTCTTGCCTTCGAATCCGAGTTTCCCCCATCCCGGACTCTTTGCACACCCATGACTATCTGTCTCTCCTTTCCAGATGACAACATTACTATCATTTCGTATTTCGATTGTTGCACCTTCTACAGGTTCCGCATCTTTCAGTTGTGTCACCCATATAAGATTATTCTCTGGTGAAAATTTTGCAGTTACACCCAGATTCGTCACCTGAATCAATGCTTTGAGATATCGGCGTTTATTGGGATCACGGAAGAGATTGTCAACCTGGACAAGCACGATACCTAACTTCGATTTCCCCAGTACCTTATCAAGATTAATATCACATTCAGTCGGTTTATTTCGTGGAATCGAGGGATGCCAGAGTGATGTCATAGTGAAATTCGATGTATCTTCACTTCGCGCATCGCCCCAATCAAGAATTGCTTCATGCCAGATAAGTTCTTGCGCTGCCGAGTAGTCGAGCCGTCGCATCACAGGAATAATTTTTTCCGGATCAATCCTTCCAAGCGAGAGCATGACTGAATCGACATTGGTGAATGTCACTGGATATCGATGGGCTTCATATGCTTCAAGGATCCCCGGACCCGTCGTCATTTTTACCGACGGTAAAAAGGAGCCTGTGCGAAATGAAAATTGCACCGTATCCTTGAGAATATTCCCGAAGCGATCTTTTATTCCCGGCGTGAGAACACCGATATAATTCTTTTCCGGTTCTAGCTGAAGGGATATACGTATTTCGTCAGTCGGATAATATTCATCTAACTCCTCCTGTTCGATATGAACCGGTGGAATACAGAAGAAATGAGAGAGTACTTCTTTGCGTGGTACGGGATTCGAAAAATGTAACCGAAGTGCCTGCGTTGGATAAAACCTATCTATATTTTTTATACCCTCAAATTTAAATTCTCTATATGTTTTAAATGTGAATGAATAATCCGATGCCATGGGAAGAAGGCCTTCTGTTCCCACGATACCCGCTTTGCACCGGACTACATATACGCCCTCCTTCTGCCATCCATTTGTGGATTTTAAAAGGACAGTATTTTCTATTACTTCTTTCTTATCATCGGTCTGACTCGCTGTGAATGGAATATAGGCGATGTTATTACCGACATGTTCTTCAATTGAAATCCATTTGCTGACGGTTTGCGGGTCAACAGGCTGGTTGAACCGAATAAGAATTGCATGATCCAATTCGACATTCTTTTGTTGGTTTGAAGGAGAATGGGAAATTACTCTCGGCCTCGGTGTCTCGAATTTCCAGATAAAATCATGATCCATGACCTTAGCCGAGATTGATTTTGTCCCGGCAGGAATCTTCACAGTGTATTCCGTTGAATATGGCAAGCGGTCGGCAGGAATAAAACTCAATGTTCTTGTTCCCTGCCACCTGTATTTACCGGCTATAGTCGGTCGAATCAGAAGTGGACCGCTGTCTTCATTTACCGGAACTTCTCTTAGCGGAACCATTGGCTGATTGAAAGTAGCAACAATCATCTGTGTTTGATCGATAGTCTGAGTTTCTCCCACAGGTGTTGTTATGATTAAATCGATTTTGCCGCTTGTCTGGGGAACGACCATCGATGTGACACTGAGAACTAGAGAAAAGGAAAGAAGGATGATATTTCGCATAGCTGTCTCCTTGAGGAGTTATGATATTCCGAGATGCCTCGGGGAACCCACTTGAAAGGCCTAGGTGTAAAATGGCAAATCGATTTTGTGAGTAACCCGGCAGTGGAGCGTTCTTTGGGAAAAATACAGATTTCCGTCTCCAGATTCAAGCTGCCTGTCCATGAGTTGCAGCCCGTACTACCAGGCGTAATTTTATTGTAAGTGCCACTGCTCTTGATTGGCAGTTCATTAAATAGTACATTTATCAAAATAATTTCACAGTACTCTGATCATGATTGGCATCCACAAATTTCTCCTTTTTAGCTGTATTGTCTGTTCCTTCGTCTTGCTCTCACCGGCTCAGGATACCAAGGAAAATGCCGATTTTAAACTTGCATTGAACCTTTTTAATGATCAGCTCTTTGACCTTGCGGTGGATCAATTCAGGAATTTCGTTACAGCATATCCGAACACCGAACAGGGAATCGAAGCACGGTATTATATTGGCGCCGCATTGCTGAAGTTAAAAAGATACGAAGAGGCGCGCACACAATTCCAGAATTTTTCCATCAGCTATCCCCAGCATCCGAAAGCTGCGGATGCATGGTGGCAGGTGGGCGAATCTTATGCGGCGCTTGGCAACGCTGCGGAAGCGGCTTCAGCGTTTGAACGTCTGAAAGTTTTTTATCCGACAAGCAAACTTGCGCCGGATGCGCTTCTCCGAGCGAGTGATTTCTTCCAGCGTGCATCCGATATGGAAAATGCAAAGAAAGTCCTCCGCGCACTTATTCAGGAATACACTACAAATCAATCGGTGCTAATAGCACGTCTTCGTCTCGGTTCGCTGTTCGCAAAAGAAGGTAATACCGAGCAGGCGCGTGCAGAGTTTCGCCGTGTTCTTGACGGATCAATTCCGGGGCTTAAAGCCGAAGCCCTTGTTTCACTTGGAAATCTAAACGCCTCAATCGGAAAAATTGAAGAAGCGGAAAAAAATCTTCGCGAAGCATTGTCATTGTATGGGAAAAGTTCGATTGCACCGGCTGCTGCACTGGCCCTCGGGACATTGTACCGTCAACAGGGAAATCTTACGGCTGCAAGCGACCTGCTGAAAAAAGTGGCTAATGATACGACAAACGTTGATACGACATTGCAGCAAAATGCACTTCTTCAATACGGAACCACTGCATACCAGCTGCACGATATACGAACGGCCTTAAGTTCATATGACACCTTTATTCGGAGGTTTCCAGTAAGTCCGCTTCTTCCACAGGCATTGTTCTCTGCCGGCAAAGCATCGGAACAGAATAACGATCTTCAGAAATCGCAGGGATATTTTAAACAGATCGTACAGCGCTTCCCCGCATCGCCGGAAACGCGGCTCGCCCTTGTCTATTGTACACAGAACGCATCAATGCAAAAGCATTATCGCGAAGCCATTACTTTTGCACGACACTTTATTTCTGCCTACCCCGATGACGGTGGTGTACCGCGAATGCTGCTTACTGCGGCCGAAATCGCAGAAAAGAATCTCAACGATCCTCCTCTGGCGCTGGAACTATACCACGATATTACGGTCACATATAGCAATTCCGAATATGCCGACGAAGCATTCTTTGGTATTGCACGCTGTACCGAATCGACCTCGACTACCGAGAAAGCAATTGCAGCATATCAAGATATTCTGCAGCAATATCCGGCAACCGATTTTGCGGAAATAATCGAGCATCGCATCGATTCACTACAGACGTATGTGCTTAAGAATCGCGACGGCGGCCTTGACAAACTCGCACGAATAATGGCCGACGTAATTGCCCAACAATCGCGCGCCGATCTTTCATATAAGCTTGCCGAGATATATTTCAATGATCTGAAAGACTATCGTTCGGCAGCCTCACAATACACGAACGCAATCGCGCAGGGACTCTCTGACACAACACAGCAGCAAACGGCCGCAGCGGCACGCGCACGATCGCTTCGTTTACTCTCGGCCGTCGATGAGCACGCCACCGACGATGCACTGAAGGCGTACGACGAGTTTCTGCAGCGATATCCATCTTCATCATTGGCCCCCGAAGCAACCCTTGAACGCAGCTTGATGCGCGAGGGTTTACTGACCGGTGCGGATGAACTAATCGCAAGACTTTCTTCTCCAGAGAAGCGGGCTTTTTATGCTATTCAGATCGCTGAACGGGCGATGACAGCACAAAATTACGACAGTGCCTTGCATCTTCTGCAGCCATTCGGTACAACCAATCAGGAGGCTCTTTATCTGTCAGCCCATGCACTAGAATTGAGCGGAAGAAAGGATTCTGCTGTAGTCCTGTATGCCCAATACTCCGAATTGTACTCCAACCATCGACACACTGCAGACGCGTTGATCCGGAGGGCGCAACATTCGCTCGATGAGGGGAAAACTACAGATGTGATTTCATTATGTGACCGGATTCTCAGTCAGTTTTCATATACATTGTATGCACAGCAGGCAGAACTTTTAAAAGCGGAAGCTGCCGCCCGCGCTGCACACTACGATGATGCAATTACTTTATATAACGCCCTTCTCAATAAACAAAAAGAAAACGCGTTCACGTCAGAGACTCCACGACCTGATATCATCATCGCGCTTGCTTCACTCTACGCAAAGCTCAATAATGCTATGCATGCAAAAGAATTATACCGGGAATATCTTACGCTAGATAACACCGCT
Organism: Bacteroidota bacterium; assembly: GCA_050011775.1. GTDB lineage: Bacteria > Bacteroidota > Ignavibacteria > UBA10030 > CAVZMI01 > CAVZMI01. The sequence continues at coordinate 139,158 of JBEKIL010000001.1, forward strand.
CCACCCGCTGTTGACGCTCTCACTGCACTGGGTAATTATGCCCGAAGCGAAGGAAACATTGAGCTGGCCACATCTTTCTTCAAGCGTGCCAGTGAATTGAATGCCGCCGCTGGAACTCGCCGTCAAATGGCCGATCTTTTATTTCAGAGCGGTAACTATGCCGACGCTATTATTCAATATTCCACAATCGAACAACAAAGTAATTCCGATGAAGAAATAAAATATTGCGAATCACGCATTATCATAGCCCAATTCCGATCCAATGCCATCACGGATGCCGAGCGCAGGACCGAACAATTCAAGAAAAACTATAAAAATGAATATGAACTCATTGCTGAATTTACCCTCGAGCGCGGTACCCATTATTATAGGAAACAGGAATATCAGAAGTCAAAAAAGGCGTTCGATGAAATCCTTGACGATTATGACGAGACGGCATCGGCCCCTGCAGCTCTATACTGGAACGGACGCATCGCGGAGACACAGAATCGTACCGATGAAGCCGTGAAGATTCTAGAGAATGTTATGGAGCGATATCCGACGGCACCGATCCTTTCACGAACCCGGCTTGCTCTCGGAAATATTTATTTCCGAAAAGAACAATATGAAAAATCTATTGGTTATTACCGAGTTATCGTCGATAGTAGTACGGATGCCGAGATTCTTCCGCTTGCATTGAATAACATCATTGTAGCATATAAAGAGGTCGGTGTGTACGATGCAGCATTGCAATTGACACGAAAATTTATTTCACTATATCCCAACGACGAAAGTATTACCGACAAGCGTGTGGATATAGGTATTCTTTACGAAAAACTCGGTTACTATGATCAGGCTATTATTCAATTCCAACATCTGCTCGACGAAGCGGACAGCGATCTTGAGGCCGAGATCCGTTATTATCTCGGCGAATGCTATTTTTATCAAACGCAATATCAGGAAGCAATTCTCGAGTTTTTGAAAGTTCCATACCTGGTTACGAAGAAAACGAAAATCGATTGGACAGCGAATGCATTTTACATGTCGGGCCAATCCTATGAAAAAATGAGTAAGTACAAACAGGCAATCGGTATGTACCAACAAATCATCGATCGGCCCGGCCTCGATGCAACATTCAAAGCCGCTGCCGAAAAAGAAATACGTCGCGTGAAAAACCTTGTTCAACAAGAGGGGAAAAAATGAACGAACCGCGCCCCATGTTTGAAGAGGAGATGACGGCAATCAACCAGGCTCTCGTCGCTGCGACGATTCTTGATGCGGAAACAATTTCTCTCTTGCAGGTCCAGCGAAGCGTAATACCGCCAACAATCAAAACATACTTTAAATCCGAAGTCCGGCAATGGCTTAAGGAAGAACGTACGGCTTCATCTGCCTCGAAACGGTTCAACTATAATTTACCAGAAATTCAAAGCCTGCAACAACAGATCGATATGTTGCTTGTGAGTCGGTTTGTTTTTGACCGTGACGATTTCTTAGCAACGTTGGATAAGTCAATCCATTTCTACTTCAATTATTTGCTCCGTCCCGAGTGGACATTGATTAATTTTCTTTTCAATCAAAAAAGTACGGAAAGCATTCATGAAATTCTTTTTAAACTTACATACTGCTCGGAATACCTGTACTTTAATGAAATCCTGGAACAATACTTTACCGAAAAAGGTATTGTGTCAATCCGTGTCGACGAGTTCCGTCTTCTTATACAGAAAATCGACGATCGCGTTGTTCAAACTCACAATAGTATCGAGCTTGCCCGGCTGACGACGCCGATCTTTGACTTTCTCAATTTTGGAAAGACCGACCACAAAGATGAAGTAACTATAGATGCTCTTATTATTTTTTTCGATGACAAGCGCCTGGATGCCATACGCGCACGGCTCGAAAAAGAGAAGATGCTTCAAGGAGTAAAAGAAATCTCCGTCTGGCAACTTGCAACAATCATTGAAAAAATACGAAGCGGAAATGAAGACGCTTCGGTTGAGATGGAAAAACCCTCTTCAGGTGTCGCCGAAGAAGAAAAACAGCCGTCACACGAAACCGAAATGATTGAAATGAGCGAAGAACCACCTGCCGCAGAAATAACACCGGAAGCGCTGGCACAACCACCGTCGGAGACCAAAAAACCCGTCGAAAAAAAGATCCAAAAACCGACACCTACTGGTCCTGAGTCTCAACGCCGAAAATCCGTTAAAGCATTCGATGAGGGGGGGGTGATTGAAAAAAAGGAACCGAAACTCCTCGATCTGAGAAAATCAATCGATCCTTCAGAACAAAAGAGAATTATTAAAAAGATATTCAAGCGGAACGAAGTTGAATACTCTGCTGCTATCCTTAAACTGAATAAAATACATACCTGGAAAGAAGCCGCGGCATTTCTGGACGAGATATTTATTACGAATGATATCGATCCCGATTCAAAAGATGCCATGCGATTTGCAGATCTCATCTATACCCGCTACCCCGAATCAAGGACAGATTGACGATGCAATTTATCGATCTTGCAACAATCACGGTTCACGCCGGCCACGGTGGAAAAGGAATGGTGAGCTTTCGCCGTGAAAAATACGTCCCGAAAGGAGGACCTGACGGAGGAACCGGGGGCAAAGGGGGCAACGTCATAGTGCGGGCAACAAGGCACCTGAACACACTTCTCGATTTCAGATATAACCGACAATACAAAGCGGGTAATGGTATCCCCGGTCAGAGCGCAAACAAAACCGGAAAGAATGGAAATGACATCGTTCTCGAGGTTCCGTGCGGAACAATCGTGCGCAATATTGTTACTGATGAAATCATTGCCGATTTGCTACAGCACGGGAGCTCCGCTATTGTCGTTCACGGCGGACGGGGTGGAAAGGGAAATGCAGAATTTGCTACTCCTACCAATCAAACACCGCGCATTGCACAACCGGGTGAACCGGGTGAAGAAATAACAATCCAATTAGAATTGAAGCTTCTCGCAGATGTCGGCCTTATCGGCTTCCCGAATGCCGGGAAATCTACATTGATTGCCAGCATCTCGGCAGCAAAGCCAAAAATCGCGGATTATCCCTTCACGACACTTGTCCCGAACCTCGGTATAGTCCGATATAAGGAATTTAAAAGCTTCACGGTTGCTGACATTCCCGGGTTGATCGAGGGTGCACATCAGGGAAAAGGCCTGGGAATGCAGTTTTTGCGTCACATTGAAAGAACTAAAGTGCTCGTATTTCTAATCGAATGCTTCAGCAAGAAACCGAAAAACGATTTTGAAATCCTGATGAACGAATTAGAATCGTATAATCCTTCGCTTTTAAATAAACCGCGCCTCGTTGCACTGACAAAGATCGATACGCTCGATGATTATGCACGGAAGAAATTGGATAAATTAAAGTTCGAGAAGAAAATTCCTGTTTGTCAGATTTCTGCAGTCTCACACGAGGGTATCGATAGCCTGGTTGAAACACTCTGGCAATTTATTGAAATTGCAAACAGATGAAACCTCCCTTTCTCACATTCAGGCGTACGGCAATTAGTACCGGCAGTCTTGCTGCGATCCTTTTCATTGTGGGTGTCGTTTCACTCGCCATCGGAAGTGTGACGATTCCTTTCTCGCATGTTACAGACGCACTTCTGGGAAAAACCGCCGCCATCCCGTCGAGCGAGCTTGTGATCCTCTGGCAATTACGGTTTCCTCGTGTAATACTTGCAATGATGGTCGGTGCCGCCCTATCCGTCACAGGTTGTGTATTTCAGGCTTTGTTCCGTAATCCGCTCGCAGAGCCTTATATCCTTGGCATATCAAGCGGTGGAACAGTCGGGACTCTGATTGCATTGGTCGCCGGAACGGCTGCGCTTATTCCGGCTGCTTCATTTATTGGCTCGCTAAGCGTAATGGTTCTTGTGTATACCATTGGACGCCGGCGGGGGCAACTTGATACCAATATTCTATTACTTGCCGGTGTTATGATAGGCACTTTTTTCAATGCTATAATCCTTCTCCTTATATCATTGTACAACCAGGAGCTGCGTACCAGCTATTTATGGCTTCTAGGAAACTTAAGCAACGCCAATACGGCATCACTCTTTATTGTTATTCCCGTCGTTCTTATCGGATCGATGGTGTTCTGGTCGTTCGGCCGCCAGTTCAATTTGATTGCGAGTGGTGAAGACAGTGCAACACAACTTGGGGTGAATGTTCCAAGACTGAAAGTGATCTCATATATTCTCGCATCCATGATGATCGGGATCGTTGTTTCTGTCAGCGGTGTCATCGGCTTCGTGGGTCTGGTTATTCCACACATTTGTCGTATTCTCTTTGGACCCGATCACCGGATTGTTTTCCCGACATCATTTCTCACCGGAGCGATATTTCTCCTCCTTGCGGATTTGATTGCGCGTACCATACTGGCACCGGCAGAAATACCGGTGGGTGCAATTACGGCAGTTCTCGGTGCACCTTTTTTTATCTGGCTGCTGCGAAAATAGTATCTGAACATTATGTATGGCAAAGAGCAGAACACAAACGAAGAAAAAATCCAACCTACAATCGGCACCATCACGTCCGTCGTTTCCATTGTTCTGCGATTTTTCATGCCGATATGCATCGTTTTCTCCTGCTTCTGCAGTGGGGGCATGCCGACGCGAGCAGGCTGTGTATTGTAAATTGCTAAAAAGATATAACCGCAAGAATGATCACTGCCTTTTAAAAGAATCGAAATAATTCTTTTGAGTTCCTCCCTATTTATTAATAATAAAACCGTAAATGAAATTGCATTTATTTATGTTATGATTATAAATGGAAAATCGACAGATCAAATAAAAAAACGATTTGTATTCGATGAGACTTTTTAATATCTTATAAAAGAAATGTCTGTTCTTCACATATCATTATTCCTTCATGAATCAACGAAAACTCTTCCGCACAATTGAACGACTTACAGCCGAGAATTTCCAGACGAACGAAGAACTCCTTTTGCATGTTCTGAAGGAAATTATCGCGCATGAGACTGTAAATCTTACCGGTGGACGGCTATGGAGTCTGAGCCCATCGAAAAAATCATATATTCTGGTGAAACAACTCGGCGATATGGCGCAGATCGAGGATCGATATTCTCTTCGTGTATCTGAAAATCCGATTTTTTATGAGGTCGGGAAACACCGATCAATCCTCGCAAACGAAACAAATGCCTATTTACGCAGGAAGGGCATCCAGCGTTATTCGGCAACCGGAGTCGGAGAGCGCATTAAAATAGGCGAACAGCGCCTCTATCAATATATTCTTGCATTGAATTCCCCCTCGCTGAATCAGGAGCTGATAGATACGATGAATATCATCAGCAGTGCCGTGACATCGGCAATGCGCAACAGAAATATCGCCGAGCAGAAACGGTGGCTCGAGCGCGACATCGATCAGGCCAGGGAAATCCAACGCAGCATTCTACCCGCACATGAACATGATTTCGGGCCTTATCAGCTTTTCGGCGTCTCATTTCCTGAACGTATCGTAGGCGGAGACTTTTTCGATTATCTGGATATTGGCGCATCGAACGATCGCCTCGGGGTTGTGGTCGGTGATGCCGCGAGTAAAGGACTCTCAGCGGCAATCCAGGCGTTGTATATTTCCGGTGCATTGAAAATGGGGGCAAGTTTCGAAACAAAGATTAACACCATAATCAAAAAAATCAACAACCTCATCCATCGCACATTTCCTGATGAACGGTTTGTGACCCTTTTTTATGCCGAACTATTCGATAACAAGAAAGGTCTCTGCCTCTTCTGCAACGCAGGCCATAATAGTCCGTTGCATTATTCAGCCCGGACTGATACGATCACGCAGCTTGAAAACACCGGCCCGGTTCTTGGTCTTGCACCCGACCAGAGTTTTTCGACCGAGAATATCAACCTTCATGTGAACGATATTATGCTCATATATACCGACGGCATTACGGAAGCAATGAACGCCAATAAAGAGATGTTTGGTGAAGAACGCCTGAGCGAAAAATTGCTCGCGTATAAACATCTTTCTGCAAAAGAAATCACCCAGAGAATTCTCGAGGACATTCAGGTCTATTCGGCGCAGGCCCCGTTTGCCGATGATAAAACCATTGTAACCATCAAACGTATCAATGAATAGCACTTGAAAAAGTGATCTTAATTGTCGTATCTTATTAAAAACAATTGTTGAATATCAATAAAGTAAGGAGTTGCTATGCCACTCATCCTTCCCGATGAATTACCGGCAATAGAAACATTGCGGAATGAAAATGTGTTCGTGATGAGCGAATCACATGCCCTTCATCAGGATATCCGCGCATTACGGATACTTATACTCAACCTGATGCCGCTAAAAATCACAACCGAGAAACATATACTGCGCAATCTGTCGAATTCTCCGCTTCAGGTTGAAATCGGCCTTCTCCGGACAAAATCTTATACCGGAAGCAATACACCGATAGATCACCTTGAGAAATTCTATAAAACTTTTGACCAGGTGAATCAAAGTAAATATGACGGCATGATCATCACCGGAGCGCCTGTCGAACAGATGGAATTCGAGGAGGTGGATTACTGGGAAGAGTTGAAAGATATTATGGAATGGACAATACATCATGTGACATCCACTCTATATATCTGTTGGGGTGTACAGGCAGGATTGTATTATCATTATGGTATTCCCAAATATCCGCTGCCGAAAAAAATGTTTGGCGTTTTCCCCCATACCGTCAATAATAAAACAGCGTCGATTGTCCGCGGATTCGACGATATCTTTCTTGCTCCTCATTCACGATATACCGAAATCAGAAAGTCGGATGTTGCTACCGTTCCCGATTTAGAAATTATCTCGGAATCGGAACAAGCCGGTCTTTATATTCTCGCAAAGACCGATGGACGGCAGGTCTTCGTTACAGGACATTCCGAATATGATCCCTTTACCCTGAAGGAAGAATATGATAGAGATGTTAAAAAAGGATTGAAAATTGAAGTGCCTGAAAATTATTTTCCCAATAATGATCCTACAAAAATGCCAATTGTACGGTGGCGAAGTCATGCCAATTTGCTTTTCTCAAATTGGCTGAACTACTACGTCTATCAGCGTACGCCGTACGATCTGGAAAAAATAGACTGATATCCTTCGTAGATTTACGGTATTGTGAATAACAATCGCTCATCGGGGGCTTCTATTGTTACCTGCTGAGAAGTGATCACCCTCCGTTGGAATGACAATACATGGACACCTTCCACCCGGAGATTGTCCTCTTTAAAAGATTATCAAACGGGATTTTTTTAAAATTCGCCCCCTATGGCGTAACTTTTTTTCGATCCGACTGTCTAAATAGGAATACCAGTACAATGGAAATATGAAGAGCATACGATCATATAAGGCCACACAGGAGGAAAAGTACGCCCTTGTTTCAGCATTGATTATATTCGCGCTCTTAATTGTTATAGTAATTATACTGAATCCCGGAAGTTATCTTGAAGTTCATCAACCGGAAATTACAGTTGTCATCTCTTCAAATCCACACGCACCATCCATACTTTTCAGTTCACTATCGACAACCACATCACCCATAAAAGTTCACAATGGGGGAGTTTACCAACCAAGAAGACCAGTCGGTGGATTTCCGGTTCCTGTCCCCGATAAAGTCAGCGACACATCTGAATCTCCGGTCATCGCAGGTGCTGGTTCCAACGATACAACCTCAACTGTCGCGTCAGGCAACGGAAAGGTTTCACAAGGTGCAATTGATTCTCTTATTATTCTTTATCCCGGTTTCAAACAGTTTGCGTTGCGTGAAGAAATGAAAAAAACCCGACCGAAAACAAGGAAAGACTCTCTGCTCGCGTGGGCAAAAGAAAATTTCAACGCACAAATGTCCCGCTATGGAAAAATCGATCCGGCCACACTCAATCAATTAATGATGCTGCAACGAAACCAGACCTATGGACCGTACCATATCACTACGCCGGGAGTCGGTGTTGGAGTTACATTCGACTATACCGAAGTTTTAAAGAAAATCATCTCAATATTTGAGAAAGCCCCCAAAGATTAACCGTGCATCTCACTCGAGAACAGCATTTTAGCATCTAAAATTAAAAGCGCTCCCTAGACTTCTCCAGAACTCTTGTGTCCTTGGATTATCCATCGTTTTTACCCCTTTAAAATAAGGCCAAAACGAAATATCTGTCACAAAATCCGAAGTGGCTGCGGTATAAGTAATGTGGGGTACTTATCAATTAAGAAATTTATCGGAGGATTGAATTTATGGTACGTCCAAAAATTGAATTTTCGCTTACAGAAACCGAACAGACAAAACTTCATGAGGCCGCGCGTTTGATTAGAGAGGTAGTCAGGTCGGTTGATGATTACTATCGAGAAGATGAACGGCTTGATACTGTTTCTCAAGATACCGGTTCGACATCGCTTCTTCGACTAGTTGTATTGGCCATTGAAGATGAATTGAAAAAACATTCACTCGCTCATCCTGAAGTACCGAACCTTTCGTAATACGGTGAGAAAGGAGAAATTCGAATGGATTTTTTTTAAATGCTGTTCTGTCTTCGGATATGAGAGAACTTGCCTCTCTGAAACAACCATTCCTCATTTTCATCGCATATCAAAAAATTCTCCTCTTAACACTTCGCATAAGCACCTGCCCCTATTGGCTGACGTCCAAAAAATATTGTAATATTGCTTAAGAAAAGTTATCTGTTAAATTAGTATAGAGTAGTGAAAGGAAGCATGCCGATGGATTCCTATGAATATCAAGTTACACTTCCCTCAAAGGAAGCCTTCTATAGACTCTTCGAATCCACAGGATGGAATAAAGAATATCGCCTGAATGAGAATCAGCTGCACGAAGCTCTCGGACGGAGCTGGTACATGATTTCAGCATATCATAAAGATTCCCTTGTCGGGTTCGGACGAATTCTTTCCGACGGCGTCTTCCATGCTCTTATCATCGATGTCATTGTTCTTCCTGAATATCAATACAAGGGAATTGGCAGCGCTATCATGAACCGACTTGTTGAACATTGCCGCTCGAAGAATATACGGGATATTCAACTATTCTGTGCAAAAGAGAAAACGGCGTTTTATGAAAAACTGGGGTTTGTGAGACGACCGGATGATGCTCCCGGAATGGAAATAAAGCGGTAGAACCTTGGCCTCGGGAGGACATTTCTGTCACAATACCGGCAGTTGCACCGGAAACGGTTGCAGCGTATTCACCTTAAAAATTAACTCTTTGATAAAATGGAAAAAGACATTTCTATCTCTTTCACAAAAGCGACAATACTCGGTATCCTTATTCCTCTGCCGCTTGCGATGTTTTTTTTAGCCCTCTATCATCATTTCTGGGGTTATACTGAAATTATCGCCTTCATGAAAAACACGGCATTCCTTTTTCTGCTTTTATTATATGTCGTACTCGGGAGTGCATTCCACGAACTCGTTCACGGATTATCGTGGTCTTTTTTTGCCGGTAAACCTCTTCAAACGATTCATTTTGGCATGCACTGGAAATCTCTTTCACCATTCGCACATTGTACCGAGTCGATGAATGCCCGCTCATACAGAATTGGGTGCGTGATGCCGTACCTGCTGGAGGGATTAATTCCATCAATCGTATCGGTGATTACGGGATCCGGCTGGTTATTATTTTTTGGCTTGATCTTTACTATGGGTGCGGGTGGAGACTTACTTATTCTCTGTATAATCCGCAAGTTAGAATCTAAAACACTGGTTCGGGATCATCCGACACGTGTTGGATGCAGTGTTCTGATCCCCGACGACGACAATCGAAAATCTCCTTTATAAAAAATTTCGGATGTAAAAAAGGATACCAATCCCCGTGAATAAAAATATTTCCATTATCGTTGCACACCCCAACACGCAGAGTTTCAATCATGCAATTGCCTGCCGGAGTGCCGAAGTATTAAGGCGTCTTGGTTATTCTGTATTTTATCACGATCTCTATGCAGAGCATTTCGATCCTATTCTTCCATTCGAAGAATTTCAGACGACTGCCGTCATCCCGGAAACCATCAAATTGCACTGCAATGAAATTGCAAATTCGCATGGAATTGTTATTGTTCATCCGAATTGGTGGGGGCAACCGCCTGCAATATTGAAAGGGTGGATCGATCGTGTCTTTCGTCCTGCTGTTACATATCAGTTTATCAATGGCGACAGCGGCGAGGGCACACCGCTCGGTCTTCTTAAAGCCGAAACCGCCGTCGTCTTCAACACATCGAATACACGGCCGGAAAGAGAGCGGGAAGTTTTTGGCGATCCTTTGGAAACCATCTGGAAAAATTGCATTTTCAAACTATGCGGCGTAAGAAATTTTCATAGAACGACATATAGTGTCATCGTCACAAGCACATCCGATCAACGTATCGAATGGCTTGATGATGTTGAAAGAATATTAGTTCATCACTTCCCCGTATTCATTATCCCAGGAAAAATATATTCATGAAGCACTCCATGACTATGAAGTCGTTGAACTGTCTTTTGTGTTTACTGAATATGACAGTTCTTTTTTACGCACGAAATCGATTCGGTATACTGGAAGGAGAATAGGCATATATGATTAAACATATCGTAATGTGGAAAATTAAAAAGAATGTCGATGAACTGTCGAAAGAAAAAAATCTTAAGAAAATGAAGTCGATGCTTGAAGAACTCAAGGAAAAAATTTCCGTTATTCATGCACTGGAAGTCGGCTGCAATTTTAATCCAAGTACTATGGCATATGATATCGTGCTATACTCTGAATTTCGCAACAAAGACGATCTTGAAACATATCAAAAACATCCCGATCATGTTAGAGTATCGGATTTTGTCGGCTCAATAAGAGAATCCCGGGCAGTCGTCGATTATGAGATGTAACCTCTTGCTATTGCGTTTTATATCAAAATAGAATTTATTGCAATGTGCAAGGAGATGTAAAACGAGAAAATAAATTGTCGCCAACATCGGCGATTGCTTTAATTTTTCTTATGTGATAAAAAAATTAACAAGTCACTTATTTATTTTATCGACTATGAAAAATCCAGAAAACGCTGTTGAATTGTTCAGTAAAGGATTCAACTGTGCCCAGGCCGTATTTTCGACCTTCTCGCCTTCACTCGGACTCAACGAACAGCAGGCTCTGAAAATCGCCTGCCCATTTGGCGCGGGAATGGGGCGGATGCAGGGAACCTGCGGGGCAGTTGTCGGTGCATTTCTTGTTCTGGGTCTGAAATATGGTAGGTACACCCCGGAGGATGAAGAAGCAAAGGAACACACCTATAAACTTGTTAATACCTTTACGAACAAGTTTCTTGCGCTCCATAAAACGATAAACTGTCGAGAGTTATTAGGAGCCGACATGAATACCGAGGAGGGCCAAAGGGTAATAAAAGAACAGGATCTTTTCAGAACCCGGTGCCTGCAGTATGTCAAAGATGCCGCAGCGATTGTCGAAGAATTAATCTAAGCCGCTTGCTCCGTACACGGGCGCCCACAAGGAGCAAAGCACATACAATGGAACAATATTACAGGCTCAGCGTATCAATAAGGAAAGAATGACAGACTTTCTACATTGTTTAAAAATACAGCGATGAATGGCAACTCCTCACAGCATGAAAACGATGGAAGGATAAAGCCGGGAATTCGTAAGACCATCTGGGATGATCTTCATCGTAAAGATCTAGGTAAAAACATCCGTCGTGATTTCGATGACCTGTATGAATTTTTCATTGATAAGGAAACACAAAAGCGTCTTGCCTCAAAAGGCCGGGTTAAACGCTTTTTCTCGACTGGATTTCAACTCTTCAGAGTATTGATTCTTCGACTCAGCCCCACACGTCGAATTTTACTTGTCCTGAGTATCATCGTAATGTGGTTAGGAAACTCCACGATCCAATTTGATTCTTCAAATATATCATTTCATTTTTCCATATTTGGCTTTATTCTTATTCTCCTGATTCTAATGCTTGAACTCAAAGACAAGCTTCTCGCGCGAAGTGAACTTGAAGCGGGCCGTGTCGTTCAATCTGCACTGATGCCGAAGGAGAATCCTGTACTCTCAGGATGGTCGATCTGGCTTTTCTCGCGACCGGCAAACGATGTGGGTGGAGATTTGGTCGACTCTATTCCACTTTCAGATAACCGCCTCGGAATCGCGCTTGGGGATATTGCAGGAAAAGGATTGGGCGCGGCATTATTGATGTCGAAATTACAGTCGACCCTTCGGGCACTTGCACCCTATTTTCCGTCTCTTTCCGAGCTGGGAACGCGCCTGAATGAAATTTTCTGCCGCGACAGTATTCCAAGCAGATTTGCCTCACTCGCATATCTGGAAATCTCGTCGGACTGCGGGGCAATCCGACTTCTCAACGCAGGACATCTCCCTCCACTCATCGTCCGGCATGGAGAGATTGAACAATTAAAAAGCGTCGCACCGGCACTTGGTATCATGCCTGATGCGGAATTCATCGAACAACACATTGAACTCGGTCCCCATGAGACTATGATTGTGTACTCCGATGGTCTTACCGAAGCGCAAAACCGCAACGGAGATTTTTTTGGCGATGATCGTTTTCATCGTCTCATTCTCACCATGAGTTCGGCAGGATGCGCAGACATTGGAAAACAGTTACTCATCGAGGTTGACCGGTTCATAGGCGACGCGTATCCGAGTGACGATCTCTCGCTCGTTATCCTCAAACGTGAATCATAGATAGCCGATAAAAAAATATGATAGCCAATTCACTTCAACCGTTATGGCTTTCCTGGGCTCGTGAACTTCAGGCGTTAGGGCAGACCGGCCTGAGTTACAGTACGACTAATTATGACATTCAGCGATACCGGCGATTACTCGAAATTGCAGCCGAAATCATCGAGAATTATTCCAATTGCCCTCGCGAGGAACTGGTTGAAAACTTCCGAATACAACCGGGATATGCCACTCCGAAAATTGACATTCGTGGAGCGATTGTCCGCGATGGCAAAATCCTTCTTGTACAGGAGCGCATCGATAATTGCTGGTGTATGCCTGGTGGTTGGGCTGACGTCGGTGAAACGCCATCTGAAGCCGTCGTTCGGGAAGTCCGGGAAGAGAGTGGATTCATTGTTATGCCGCGAAAAATTATCGGTATATACGACGCCAACAGAGGGGGGATCCCAATTGAATTTTATCACGCTTTCAAAATTATTTTTCTCTGCGACATTATCGGTGGTGAAGCGTGCGCGAGTGAGGAAACACTCGCCGTTAACTTTTTCAATCCCGATGCTCTTCCCGCTTTGTCTTCGAATCGTACAAATACTCGTCATATAAGCGATATTTTCGAACATTTGAGAGATCCCAATCGCCCCCCTGTATTCGATTGAATTCAACACCGTCCGTATATTTAATAACCGAATAGGATACTTGAGAAACAGAAAATTTACCGTAACTTTGTACCATATCGTTCGTACGAAAGATAGAATGCAGACTTATTCCTATACCGATACAGGCTTTTACGCTTTCGTGAATTCGTTAAAGTCTTACTATAAAAGACTCTGGAATGCCTCATCCGGTGGTTTTCCGAAATTGCACGAACATTTCACTCCCGAACAGCAACGCCAGAAGGAGAAAGAACTCGATTGTATCATTGCGCAGGCTTCTTCTTCATTGGCAAACGACAGTACGGGCAACGATCCGATCCGCTTTCATCATATAAAAAACATCGTTCGAAATTCGCTCATTAATTCAGTCGGACTTTTCCATTGTACATTCGACGAGCAGACCCAAAAGGAATTTTCTTTATCAACGGATGATTTCATCAGCGAGGCGAAAAAATTCAATCCGGAATTAAGCAGCGATGACATATACCAGGCTCTCAGGAATGTCTGGATTGTAAACAGTATTCAGGTGTATCTCAATCAAAAAGTCGCGATGACGCCTTCCTGCTTCGCTTACAGCATGTTATATCCATACACAGACAACACTCTCGATGCACCGGAAATCGATCGAGAAACGAAGCGGAGACTCAATCAACGTCTTGCTCTCAGACTTGCAGGAATGCCGGTGTCAATAACGAACAATCTTGAACGAGACATGTACAAACTTTTTGAGATGATCGAGAAGGAATTCGATCGCGCAACATATCCCCATGTGTACGAAAGTCTTCTGGCTATCCATCATGCCCAGACTCGCAGCGTTTCCCAGCAAAGCACCAACAGAAGACCCTCCTCGCACGAACTTCTTGACATCAGCATTGAAAAAGGGGGGACATCGGTGCTTGCCGACGGATATCTCATTAAAGGAGATTTATCAGCAGAAGATGCGGAGTTTCTTTTTGGTTATGGGGTGTTTCTTCAAATCATCGACGATCTACAAGATCTCCAGAGCGACCTTGACGACCATCAGACAACCATTATCGGCGATGCATCCGGCAGGGAATTCCTTGACGAAATTACCAACCGCCTTATTACGTTTATGTATAGGACTCTTGCACTTGCCCGGCGGACTCGATTTCATGAGCAGGGAAGCCTGAGAGAGCTTATTGAGCGGAGTTGCCTCATTCTGGTTCTCGAAGCGATTGCCCGGCACCATACATATTATACCCCGGATTACGTGAGTGCGATGGAAAAATATTCACCCGTTCGTTTCGAATATTTCCGGCAAACGAAGAATCATCTCCGACAATTAGGAAATAACCTGCCTGGTCGCCAACCCATTCCACCGAGCGTTCGTCTCAGCGAGAGAGTATTGAGACGAGTCTGCCCCGGCTTTGTCGAGACCTAAGCGCAGCTCATGGCTTGATATCTTTCAGTCGATCCGGCGGTCGAGCAGGACGAAAACGCCAGCCGCAACAGCGAGTATCGCCAGGAGCGTACTTAGACCATTGAAATAGAGAGCCGGAATAATCCCTACCAGACCCGAGACAATGAGCCAGATGCTTAGCAACAGCATGCCAAGATTCTTCGTGATTTTCATAGAAATGCTCCTTCGTTAGTTAGTTGTCTGTGCACTGTATTGTAGAAAAGTATATCGATAATTACTCGAAACGGGAATAGCTCAGAAGGATGAAAAAAGAATTAATCCCTTTTTCGTCGTAAGGTAGCTCTCATCTCTCCCCTGAGGGTCCGTCATCCCGACGCCCACTCCGAGCCCGCTCCGACGTTTACCCCGATGACAATCGGGGAATGTCGGGAACAATCAGGGAATTTCGGGGACAATCGGGGAATATCGGGGTCAATCGTGGACACTCGGTTTCTATTCTATAGCTATGTCCACACTGAATTCACTACAATTTTCTCTCCGCTAACGTGTGTTCCATTTGTACATCACTACCATGCTTTCTCCCGACTTGCTTTTCTTCTCTCCACCCGTTAATATTGAATACTTATTAAATGCTGGAGGACATTATGACCCGCCCCATCTTTAAGTACACTGTTGCTCCTTCACTTCCAAAAGAACTCGAACGCCTTCGTGAGCTTGCCGATAACCTGCTCTGGGTATGGGATCACGAGATCCTCGCCCTTTTTATGCGGCTCGATCCGGATTTATGGGAAGCAAGTCAGCATAATCCGGTCCTGATGCTTGGACGCATTAAGCAGGAACGACTCCATGACGCTGCCCGCGATGAGGCATTCCTTGCCCAGCTCGACAGAATGTGGGAACGCTTCACTACATATATGGATAATCCCGTAACATGGTATAAAAAAGTTCATCCGCCTTCGGACGGTCCAACCATTGCCTACTTCTCTGCAGAATTCGGTCTTACCGAATGTCTCCCGATTTATTCGGGAGGTCTCGGTATGCTTGCCGGTGACCATCTGAAATCGGCAAGCGATCTTGGTGTCCCTCTCATCGGCGTCGGTATTCTCTACCAGCAGGGATATTTTCGTCAATACCTCAATGCCGACGGTTGGCAGCAGGAACGGTATCCCGAGAACAATTTTTATACAATGCCGCTGACACTCGAGCGTGATCCGGACGGGAAGCCAATTACCATATCGGTAGAATATCCTGGACGTTCCATCGTTGCACAGATCTGGCGTGTTCAGGTCGGCCGTGTATCGTTGTATCTCCTCGATACCAACATCCCTCCGAATTCTCAGGAAGATCAAGATATCACCGATCAATTATATGGCGGCGACAAGGAAATGCGTGTCAAGCAGGAGATCATGCTCGGAATAGGCGGGTGTCGTGCTCTTCATGCACTAGGGAAGCGCGTCGCAGTCTGTCATATGAACGAGGGACATTCTGCATTCCTTCAGCTTGAACGATGCCGCAGATTGATGAAAGAATATCATCTAAGCTTTGCCGAGGCGCGTGAAGTAACAACAGCCGGCTCGGTGTTCACGACTCATACCCCTGTCCCCGCCGGAAACGATTACTTCATTCCTGAATTAATGGATAAATATTTCTCGGACTATTATAAGGAACTCGGTCTGGCCCGGAAAGAATTTCTCGGACTCGGCCGTCAGAATCCCAATGACGAAAACGAAAGTTTCTGTATGACGATCATGGCATTGCGCATGTCGTGCTACAGTAATGGCGTGAGCAAATTGCATGGAACCGTCTCACGAAAAATGTGGCAAAACGTGTGGCCGGCCATCCCCGTCGACGAAGTCCCCGTTGTCTCAATTACCAATGGTGTGCATGCCCCGTCGTGGATCAGCCGCGATATGGCAGGATTGTACGACCGGTATCTTGGACCCACCTGGCGGGAAAATCCAGGCGAAGCCGAACTCTGGGGCCGTGTGCATCAGATCCCTGATGAAGAGTTATGGCTGACTCACGAACGCCGCCGTGAACGCCTGGTAGCATTCGCACGGAGTCGCTTACGTTCTCAGCTCGAATCGCGCGGTATTCCCCATAGCGAGGTTGCCCTCGCCGATGAGATACTGAATCCTAATGCGCTGACAATCGGGTTCTCACGACGGTTTGCAACATATAAACGGGCTTCGCTTATCCTTCGTAATCCCGAACGCCTGAAAAGTATCCTTACCAGCAAAGAGCGGCCTGTTCAAATTTTATTTGCCGGTAAAGCGCATCCGCTTGATACACCGGGGAAAGAAATCATCAGGCAGATCATTCACTTCGAGCGATTGCCGGAAGTCCGCCGCAGGATGGTCTTTATTGAAGATTACGATATGGTTGTCGCCCGATATCTCGTCCAGGGTGTCGATGTCTGGCTGAACACACCGCGTCGTCCGCTGGAGGCAAGCGGAACAAGCGGTATGAAAGCAACCCTGAACGGTGCGATCAATCTGAGTATTCTCGATGGATGGTGGGACGAAGCCTACGAGATAAACACAGGGTGGGCAATCGGACGCGGCGAAGATTATAATGATGAAAATTATCAGGACGATGTTGAATCTAACGCCTTATACGATCTACTTGAAAAAGAAATTATTCCGCTTTTTTATCAACGCAGTGCCGACGACTTACCACGGGCATGGATTAGCCGCATGAAAACGGCGATGCGTGCGATTTGTCCGCGGTTCAATACAAACCGGATGGTTCGTGAATATACCGAAAAGTCTTATCTCCCCGCATACAATCGTTATATCCACTTTCGAAGCGACGAAATGCAGCGGGCAAAGGAACTCGCAGCATGGAAAGCAACACTCCGTGATCAATGGTCGAGTATTAAAATCTTAAATGTTAAAGCCCAGACAATCCGACGAAAGGCAGAACAGGATGAACGTATCGAGACTCTGGACCTGGAGCACGTTATAGGTGATCCCCTGAAAGTCGGCGATCCATTGCAGGTAACCGCAACGCTCGATCTCGGAAAATTAACGTCTGCAGATGTCACGGTTGAGTTATATCAGGGTGTTCTCGATGCCAATGAATCTATCTCCGAGCCTCAAATTATTTCAATGAAACCCACCGAGAGCAAACGCGGCGGCGTTGTAGAATTCACCACCACACTAAGTAGTGAAAAAAGTGGCCGGCATGGTTATACAGTACGCGTCCTCCCACGGCATAGTGAACTCGATCAACCTCTACGCCATGGGTTGATTTTATGGGCCTAGTGTCGAGCATCAGTCGAGACACTAGATTGAACGGACTTTGACACTCTCCGATGTGGGTGAAATTCTGTAGTCCACTAAATCGTACGATTTTATGATCGCTACGATTCTAGAAGAGTCTATTGATAGTTCCGGCATTTTCTTTACTTCAAAGAAAAAACAGATGTATCAATGAATACGCTATGGAATATATATAATCCATCCGGGAAAAAGCGTATTATTGTTACCAGAAATCTCCCCGGTGAGGAATGGAAAAAAGTATTCGCTGAAGCCGATTGTTGTTTGGAAATTTATTGTGGAAGCGATACGCTTCCGGCCGGGGAACTCTTCGCAGCAATCGGGAACCGCTGCGATGGTATCCTCGGACAATTGTTCGATCAGTGTTCCGATGCTTTACTTAATACATTGGTAAAAGCAGGAGGGAAGGTTTTTAGTAATTATTCCGTAGGCTTTAATAATATTGATCTGGCAGCAGCAACGCTGCATGGCATTGCAGTCGGAAATACACCGGGGGTCCTTACGGAAACTACCGCAGAGCTGGCAGTTTCACTGACATTTGCCGCAGCACGGAGAATTGTCGAAGGAGACTCTTACATGCGTGAAGGAAAATTTACCGGCTGGTTGCCCGATCTTCTCCTCGGTGAGCTTCTCTGGCGGAAAACTCTGGGTATCATCGGTGCAGGACGGATTGGTACTTCATATGCCCGCATGATGGTCGAAGGACATAAAATGAACCTTATGTATTACGACAATCATCAGAATGCAGCTTTTGAAATTTACCTCACACGGTACGCTACATTTTTACACGATCAGGGAGAAGACCCGATCCGATGGAAACGTTCATCATCGATCGACGAACTTCTCCGTGAATCAGATCTTGTCAGTCTTCATGTGCCGCTGACACCATCAACGCGGCATATGATCGATCAATCCAGGCTTCTAATGATGAAGGAGAATGCAATTCTTGTGAACACAAGCCGCGGACCGGTCATCGATGAAAAAGCGCTGGTGGATCACTGCCGGGCTCATCCGCATTTCCGTGCCGGACTCGATGTGTACGAAGAAGAACCTGCTCTTGCTCCTGGATTACATCGGATTGAAAATGTAGTCCTGATGCCTCATGTCGGTTCTGGAACGCTCTGGACACGGAAGAACATGGCTCTTCTTGCAGCGTTGAACATTATTGGAATTCTAAAGGGTTATCCTGCCTGGCATCATGCTGATATGAATCCTTTCCTTGGTATTAATCCGCCGGAAGCAGTTCCAAGCATTTTGAATGCAAGGGAACTGGGGATACCGGTGTATCAAGGATAAATATTGCTTTTCGATTTCTGAAATTGTATTATTTCAGTACAACTTTCTTATAAGGAGACCGTTCAATGATAGCACTTATCTCACTCATTATTCTATTTCTGATCATCTCAGTATTCCTCTGGGCGATCATTAAATTCAATCAGTTAGTTACTCTCCGGAATCAAACCACAAACGGCTGGAAGCAGATCGATGTCCAGCTTAAACGCCGCCACGACTTAATTCCGAATCTAGTGAACACGGTGAAGGGACAGATGGAATTTGAGCAGGAAACGCTTCAGCGTGTCATTCAGGCTCGGAATTCCGCCGTCAGTGCACAGGGAATAGCGGATTCTGCTTTGAAGGAAAATGCACTGACCGGTGCTCTTTCGAAACTCTTTGCACTCGTCGAAAATTATCCGACATTGAAATCGAACGAGAACGTTCTCCAGCTTCAGGAAGAGCTGACCAGCACCGAGAATAAAATCTCCTTTGCCCGACAATTTTATAATGATATTGCCACAAAATTCAATATAATGCAGCAGGTTTTTCCGGGAAATATCATCGCATCGATTTTTAGTTTCAGGACGTCGGAGTTGTTTGAAGTCACCGAAGCTGCAGAACGTGAAGCACCTACAGTGAATCTGTCATTGAAGAAATAAATGAGTCCATCAACTATTTCACGCAATCTCTACGAGCAGCAGACTCACAACAAGCGGATGACCGTTGTTGTAATGCTGTTGTTCGGACTCTTTCTCGCTTTTCTTGGATTCGGATTCGATCTATACATTACCGGAACTCTTGACACTTTTTCTCATCGATCTCCATCGCAACATTTTACACGATATTATGATGTCGATGCGGATTCCGGACCCTCGTTTCCTATTCCAATCGGCACATCGATAGCAATCGTCATCGGCATAGTGATGGCGTTCTGGAGCATGAGCAGCGGGGCACGCGTAATTCTTGCTTCAACCGGCGCGGTACCCGCCTCACCAGGAAAACCTGCAGAGAAGCAGTTAATCAATATCGTCGAAGAGATGAGAATTGCTTCAGGTCTACCACAACCCAGTGTTTATATTGTTCCCGATCCCGATCCGAATGCTTTTGCGACGGGAACGCGTCCTGATAATTCATATATTGCAGTGACTCAGGGTTTGCTCGACAAGTTAAATCGCGATGAACTCCAGGGTGTTGTTGCACATGAAATGAGTCACATCCGGAATTACGATGTGCGCCTCATGACAATTATTGCGGCATTCGTAGGCTCGATCATCTTAATCTCCAACTGGGCAAGACTCAGTATGCGATTCGGCGGTAGACGGCGCGATTCGTCGCGTTCGGACAGCGGACCGTTAGGTGCTATCCTTTTTATCATCTGGATTATCGGAGTTCTTCTCGCACCACTCCTTGCCCAATTAATGGCAATGGCCGTATCGCGCAAACGCGAGTATCTTGCCGACGCTTCTGCTGCAGAATTGACACGAAATCCCCTTGGTCTGGCAGAAGCTCTGAAAAAAATCGATAGCGCGGCTGAACCGACGACATCGATCAAAAAAGGAACGGCACATTTATGCATCGCAGATCCACATGGAAGGAAAATCAACGAGAAGGAAGGATTCTTTGCCGAAATATTCGGCACTCACCCCCCGATAAGAAAACGTATAATGCTTTTACAGGCAATGGCATATCAGAGATCACCAGAGCCACATGCAGCCACTTGAGTGCCATAGAAACCTGTACGAGCAGCAGCGGCATAACCAGCGGATGACGGTGTCTCTGATTGCTTCATTCATGGTACTGATGACCTTAATGGGATTCGTTTTTGATTCAGTATTAAATTCCCGTTTCACATTTCGTGTTGCCTCTCTGCCGATCATCATAATGATTGTCGGATCGAGTCTCTTCAGATTAAGGCGCCGGTTGAAGATGGGATTTACACCATCCGTGGATGACGATGAGTCGGATATTCTCGAACCGGGTCGAATGATGATGTTCTTCATCCGTTTCATTATTGTCTTCGCCTTTATTGCATATCTCGGGTGGGAACAATATTACCAGTATCTTTTTCATCGTCCGCCTCTTCCACAATTTCAATTGCATGGGATTTTTCCATTAGGAACGATATTCGCCGGTGTTGTAGGAATTGTCTGTGCCGTCACATCGTTTAATTGGGGTTCTCACTCGATTCTCTGGGCTCTCCATGCAGAACCACCGGATGAGAACGATCCTGATTGCACCGAATTTCTCAATGTTGTCGATGAAATGCGCATTGCGGCAGGAATTCCCTGTCCCGAGGTATATTTTCTAAACGATAAAGATCCAAACGCATTTGCAATGGGCAGCGATCCCGAAAACTCGAGTATCGTTGTAACTAAAGGATTGTTAAAAGCTCTCAACAGGGAAGAACTCCAGGGTGTCGTCGCGCACGAGATGAGTCATATCCGTAACTATGATATCCGTCTACGTACTGCATATCTTGCGCTTTTCGGTTCCGTTGTTCTTCTCTCCGATTGGTCACGAAAAGGATTGTTGCTGGGTCAGTACGGTCTAAGAAATGTCTTACAGGTAAAGGGAATTTTTAAAATCATTTTTATCATTACATGGCTTATCACGGCACTCTTCGCCCCGCTCATCGCGTGGCTTCTTGCAATGGCCATATCGCGTAACCGCGAATATCTTGCCGACGCATCCGCAGTCGAGTTAACGCGAAATCCTTACGGATTAATCAGTGCACTTGAAAAAATCGAGAATGCTTCGGCACCGACGGTTTCCTGCAAGCAGGGCGTTGCAGCATTTTGCATTGTCGACCCGTTGGGAAAAAGAGTTAATGAAAAAGAGGGTTTTTTTGCCGATCTCTTTGCAACTCACCCGCCATTAAGAAAACGTATTATGGTCTTGAAATCGTTGGTCTACCAGACACATGAAATTTCATCACACCAGAATCACGTCAAAGAGTCATCTTTTCCACCGCGACGATCGAATTAATAGGCGAAGAAGTATGAACGCGCTCATAAATATTACTGCACTGGCGATGATCCACTCGATCGCGTGTACCAATCATTACATTGTATCCAAGGGACACAAGCTTTGAGGCAATTGTTTGTCCAACAAGACCTGTTCCAAGAATACCGATTTTTTCTACCATTGGAAATTATCCCCCCAAAAAAATAATTATTAGTCACGAGTAATTGACATCTTTCCAGAGTTCTTTGTTCCGGTATCTTCTTGTGTTTTTACTTGAAATTCGGGCGTGAATGGCGTACCTTATAAAGCATAAATTTTCGAACAATTCGATACATGCATCTTTATTACCAATCATACGGTTCCGGACACCCTCTAATCATACTCCACGGTCTTCTCGGTTCATCGGATAACTGGCATACGATGGGGAAGCAATTCGGCGAATCGTTTCACACATTTGCCCTCGACGCACGCAATCATGGCCGTTCTCCACACAGTACTGAGTTTAATTACCGAGTCATGGCTGATGATGTTAGAGATTTCATGGAACAACAAAAATTATCTTCGGCGTTTCTTCTGGGACATTCAATGGGTGGAAAAACTGCAATACAGTTTGCTTTAACTTTCTCCGATCGTGTCGATAAACTTATTGTTGTCGATATTGCGCCGCAGGCATACGCTTCAAATTACAATCCTGATCTTTCGGCTCTTGCATCGCTGGATCTTACTTCATTCACTAGTCGGAAGGAGATCGATGCGTTACTGACAAAAAATATTCCGGAATTTGCGATTCGTCAGTTTTTAATGAAGAATTTAATGCGGGATAAGGAAGGAAAATTCAAGTGGAAAATGAATCTTGATATCATCCGGAAAAACTTTGCCGAGATCAACGCCGGACTCGAGAGCAAAGAGAGATTCGGAAAACCGACACTCTTTATCAAAGGGGGGCTTTCAAACTACATCACGCAAAAAGACACACCAATGATAAAAAAGCTTTTTCCCCAATCGACTGTCGCAACAATTGCCGGTGCCGGTCATTGGGTTCACACTGAAACACCCGGAGAATTTGCACGAATTGTGATTAAATTTCTCCAAGAATGACACTATGCATGACTCGCTCTTATTCTATCCAATTCTTTTTCTTGCAGGACTCTTTGCAGGACTGGTCGATTCGATTGCCGGTGGGGGTGGATTGATTACCCTGCCGGTTCTTCTCGGCCTCGGCTTTCCACCACAAGTTGCCCTCGCAACAAATAAATTTCAGGCAAGTTTTGGCAGTTTCACCGCGTCGTATTATTACGTGCGCGGTAATGTTGTATCGCTGCATGATGCATTCCCGGGGATTCTTTTCACATTAATTGGTGCCGCACTTGGGACGTGGGTAGTCCGGCAAATCGACAACCATATTCTTGCCAGTGCTATCCCCATTGCACTGCTCGTCATCGCTGTCTATATGCTCTTCACTCCATCGGTCGGGCGGATCGAGAGCCGGGCAAAAATTTCTCCTATCATGTTTTATGCTGTTGCAGGGTCGGCACTTGGGTTTTATGATGGCTTTTTTGGCCCCGGTGTAGGATCTTTCTGGGCTATAGCATTAGTGGCAGGACTAGGATTCGACCTGACCCGTGCTACGGGCTATACGAAAGTGATGAATTTTACCAGTAATATTGTTTCATTTTTTGTATTTCTCGCAGGCGGATTGGTTTGGTTTACTGCAGGAATCGCTATGGCGGCCGGACAAATTCTTGGGGCACGGATCGGAGCAGGATTGGTTATACAAAAAGGTGTCCGCTTCATCAAACCGATATTCATTACAATGGTGATTCTAACAACGATAAAATTATTGTACGACAGGTTTTTTTAAACCATCGGAAATATTCAAATGCTCGATATATTAAGGAGTATAACATGAAATATTTATATTTTTTATGCTTTATGGTTTTATTATGTCCATCGGCTTTTACGCAGCAAAAACCTTTTACCATTTTCGATCTTTATAAGATCAAACAGATACGAGACCCTCAATTTTCTCCCGACGGAAAGCATATTGTATTTGTTGTCACGGTATCAAATGTTGAAGAGGGAAAAACCAACTCGGACATCTATATTATTAATTCCGATGGGAAAGATCTTCGGAGACTTACAAATAACCCGGCTAACGATAAACATCCGCGATGGTCAAGGGATGGTAAGTCCATTCTTTTTCTCTCCGATAGAAAGGACGGTACTCAGGTGTGGCTGCTTCCAGTCGACGGGGGAGAGCCGACACAACTGACTACTATTTCTACTAACGTCTCAGATCCCATCTGGACACCTGACGAAAAAGGCATAATCTTTTCATCCGATGTTTATCCCGAGTGCGGAGCCGATGACGCTTCTAACAAAAAGATCGCCGATGCCATCTCGAAAGGTCCAATCAAGGCTCATATGGCCGATCGACTGTTATATCGACATTGGACCTCATGGAAAGATGGAAAAAGAACCCATACGTTTCTATATGACATCCAAACAAAAACTACAACGGATTTGACACCAGGTGATTTCGATGCACCAGCATTTTCACTCGATGGCGGACCCGGCTATGGCATATCACCCGACGGCAAAGAGGTATGTTTTGTCTCGAATCACGACAAGAATGAAGCAGAAACAACAAATAAAGACCTTTTTGTCGTTCCTATCGGAGAATCTGAAGCAATAAATATCACAAAAAGAAATATGGCATACGACGGTGATCCGGCATATTCTCCCGACGGGCGATATATTGCATATCGCACCCAGGCAATTCCCAACTATGAATCTGATCGACTCCGGCTTGCACTATATGATCGAAAAACCGGAACGCGGACAATACTGACAGATGCCTTTGACAACTGGATCGACGAATTCCATTGGGCTCCCGATTCTCGGAACGTTCTTTTTACTGCCGAGATGAAGGGTCACATCCCTCTTTATTCTGTAGATATTGCCTCACAACGGATATCGCAAGTCATCGACCTTAAATCAATTGACGCCTTTTCAATTTCTCCGGACGGGCGTTGGATTGTCGCCGCACGGCGGTCTGTTGGAGAACCGGTTGAACTCTGGAGGTGTACAGCTAGTGGTGAGCGATCGCAGAGGCTGACATATTTCAATAAGCCGGTCGAAGACTCGGTTGATATCCGTCCGGCAGAGGAACTCTGGATTCCGTCGCCTACGGGAAAGAAAATCCATACATTTGTCGTTAAGCCGCATAATTTTGATTCTACAAAAAAATATCCGCTCATTCTGAATATTCACGGTGGACCGCAGCAACAGTGGGTCGATGAATTCCGTGGTGACTGGCAGGTATATCCGGGGGCGGGTTATATCGTCGCATTTCCCAATCCTCACGGATCCACGGGTTACGGACAGGAATTCACGGCCTCAATATCAAGAGATTGGGGTGGTAAAACGTTTGAGGACATTATGGCTGTCACAGATTCACTTGCAAAAATCTCATATGTCGACAGTAGCCGTATGGGCGCGATGGGCTGGTCTTTCGGCGGCTATATGATGATGTGGCTTGAAGGACATACCGACAGATTTAAAGCAATCGTTTCAATGATGGGTGTGTACGATTTGACCGCAATGTATGGTGCAACCGAAGAGCTATGGTTTCCAGAATGGGATCTGGCCGGTACACCGTGGGAGTCGGACCTCTATCAAAAATGGTCGCCAAATAATTTCGTCAGGAATTTTAAAACTCCCTGCTTAGTCATCACCGGTGAACTTGATTATCGGGTTCCCTATACACAAAGTCTGGAATTTTTCACCGACCTACAAAAAATGAATGTCCCCTCACGATTAATCGTATTCCCGAACGATGGACACTGGCCCAGTAACGTAAAATCGATGCCGTTATATTACAACGCCCACCTAGACTGGTTCCATAAATATCTTGGCGGCGACCCGGCACCTTATGACATGGTAAAGATGATAAGAAATCAGATATTCGAAAGAAAATGAAGTGCATAGTATCGTTGGCAACAAAAGGATTCTATTAAAGTTCTTATAAAATAATGATATCTTAAAAGCATTAAACACTATTCATTGTAAGTCAGAATAACGGACGATTGCCGCCGTGTATAGTATGCTTGTTAATAAGTTCTCTATTGACAATCATCTTCAATTTCGTGATGATCCTGCCGGTTTTATACGGGCAATACTCGTTCACGATTCCGGCGCGAGTACGGAGCTATTTCTCTATGGGGCTCATATTACATCCTGGAAAACACCCGAAAGTGGCGAACAACTCTTCGTGAGCAGGGAAGTGATTGTGGAAAAAGATGTCCCGATACGTGGCGGGATCCCACTTATTTTTCCTCAATTCGGTCCTGGACTACTGGTCAGACACGGATTTGCACGCATTCATTTCTGGGATGTTGTGGAGAGTGGAATTTCTGACCGGAACGAGGTTTTTATAAAACTCCGCCTGGGGAGTATTCCGGAAATTTTTGCCATATGGCCGCATCAATTTGTTATTGAATTCACTATCTCGCTTGGTGAATCGCTGACGACAAGTCTCAGGGTACTGAACGAAACAGAAACACCGTTCTCTTTTACATCAGCGCTGCATACATATTTTGCCGTCGAAGATGTGCGCGAGTGCTGTGTTGAAGGATTGTATGGCTGTGAATATATTGATACTGTTCATAAATCTCGTCGGGATATCGATGCTGATCACCAGCTTCATATTTTTGAAATGATCGATCGTATTTATCTGAACACCCCCCGTGTTCTAATACTCCACGATTTAAAGAATAAGCGTCACATCACGATAAAAAAAGTAGGATTTAAAGATGCTGTTGTTTGGAATCCATGGTATGAAGGGGCTCAGCTGATAAATGATCTGGGAGACAATGAATATTTATCCATGATCTGCGTCGAGGCTGCGCATTACGAACCCGCAATAACGCTTGCTGGGGGGGAATTCTGGGTGGGAGTTCAGGTATTGCACTGCAATCAGGAATAAAGACACTTATACCAATCCAATAGTTTTCAATTCCGCTCGAAGTCCTTCAACGGTAGAAAATCTGTACAGACGAAATCCTATTTTCCCTGCACCTGCAAGATTTACGTCGTCATCATCGACAAATAGCATCTGCGCCGGGTCGCTTTCAAGGTCATTGATAATATATTGATAGAATTCGGGCTCGGGTTTTACAGCACCGATCTGGAAAGAGAGGTAATGATGTGGAAGAAACCGAAGAGCGGGAACAGCTCTCCGGCAATACTCATAGTGCAGATCGTTCGTATTACTTGCAAGCGCGACGTGCGCCGATTGTGCCACGCGTCGAATCAGCTCATCCATTCCTTCAATCGGGCGTCCGATGATCGAGAGAAAGGCTGTCCGGATCGTATCGTGTGAATATTTTTTACGGAATAGATCATACAAAAGTTCTAAAACCTGATCTGTAAGAAGTTCCCCACGTTCATACCTATTAATATAATCACGGACACTTTTTTCGTACCGTGTGATTTCTCCCACCCCTTCTCCACCAAGCGATTTTGCCATCATTTCGGGTTGGATTTGTACCAGAACATTCCCCAGATCGAAAAGAACTGTACGAATTCTTCCCCGTTTATTTGGATTGTGTGTATATGACAAGTAATCCCCGATTGCATTAAACGTTTATAAACTGAAATTCCTATACATAACATGCCACACAATTATACTTCAAGAAAATGGAAATTGCAATAGAAAAAAATTAACTCTTTCCTTTCTTCATCGTATTGATTTTACACGGAACATAGAGCGGGCAAAATGAAACAAGGCCTGTTATGACGAATACTATAGCGATTATCCCAAGAATCAATGCAGTTGTCCCAGAAAAAAAGCCGGCAAGATAAAGCGTATCGATAAAGAGTGGTGCGCATGTACGGATAAGTCGGCCTGTTGTGCCCATATTTTCCATGTTTTTTCTCTTTGTTGAAATGTACTGCTATTCTTCTTTCTATCTATTGTTCAATCTGATGCACAGAATTGACGGAGGATTCATTTCATTCTGAGATTTTGAACTTTTTAGATTTCCGGAACATTTTAAACGGCAACGAGAAAACATACGCCCAGATCTCTTTTTTCCATAAAAGTTTTCTTATATTATCCCGTCTTTATGACCCTATTTTTATTTTTGGAGGATTCATATGAAAATTACACTCCGTTGGATTACTCGTATTCTTTTGGTTGGTGCTGTTCTTTTTATATCCAATGATACAATTTTTTCAGTACCTGATGAAGGAATGTGGACATTCGATAATCCACCGTTTAAGCAGCTCAAAGACCGATATAACTTCACACCAACACAGGAATGGCTTGATCATATACGCCTTTCAAGTGTCCGTTTTAATGATGGAGGATCGGGATCATTTATCAGTCCGACAGGATTGGTATTGACAAACCACCATGTCGCTCTTGACCAATTGCAAAAAGTATCAACACCTGAGAAAGATTATGTCCATGATGGCTTTTATGCCGCGACAACCGCTGAAGAGTTGCGGTGTCCTGATCTTGAACTCAACGTCTTGATGTCGTTTGAAAATATTACCGACAGGATTTTCAGTGTAATAAAAAAGGGGATGAGTGATCAAGAGGTTTACGACGCACGAAAAGCTGAGATAGCAAAGATTGAAAAAGAAAGCCTCGAAAAAACAAAGCTTCGGTCCGATGTCGTATCACTCTATGATGGCGGTGAATACTGGCTGTACCGGTATAAAAAGTATACCGATGTCCGTCTCATATTTGCCCCTGAACAGCAAATTGCATTCTTCGGTGGTGATCCGGATAATTTCACCTATCCACGGTACGATCTCGACATGGCAATATTTAGAGTGTATGAGAATAACAAACCTGTCGAGAGCACACATTACCTGAAGTGGAATCCCAAAGGAGCCGCTGATGGCGAGCTGGTTTTTGTATCTGGGCATCCAGGATCGACAAGCCGTTTGAATACAATGGCAGAAATTGAAAAAGAGCGCGATTATCTTTATCCATTGAGGCTTAAAACTTTAAAACGCCGTCTTGATGTATTGAAACGCTATGCGACACTCGGGACAGAACAGGCCAGGCAGGCTGGCAATATGATTTTCTATATCGAGAATGCTATTAAGGCCTTTACGGGAGAGTATAACGGACTTCTGGACAAAAATCTTATAGCAAAAAAGCAAACAGAAGAAAATGATTTTCAAACGCGCGTCAACAGCAAACCTGAATGGAAATCAGAATTTGGCGGCGTATGGGACACAATTGCAGAGACCCAGAAAAAACATATCGAAAAAATGAATATAACCCGGTATCGTGCGATTCGCGGCTCACGCCTTGCCCTGATGGCAATGGATATCGTATGGTATGTTACTGAAATACAAAAACCGGACGGAAAGCGTCTTGAGGGATTCCATGATTCCCAGCTCGAATCACTACGGTATGATCTCCTTTCACCGGCACCGTTTTATCCTGTGCTTGAAGAAACAATCTTTGCCGATGTTTTGCGTGAATCGTTGGAACAGCTTGGGCTCGACGATCCTTTTATTAAAACAGTCCTTGGAACCTGGCTACCTGAAGAAGTCGCGAAAGAACTTTTCACCAATACGAAACTCGCCGATCCAGCGGTTCGGAAGGCCTTAATTGAAGGCGGAGAAAAAGCTGTCGCCGAATCAACCGATCCCTTAATCGCATTGATGCGGAAAGCTGATCCGGTCTTGCGCGAACTCCGCAAATGGGTCGAGGACAATATTGATAGTCAAATGAAAATTGCCGGTGAAAAACTCGGGAAAGCCCGCTTTGCAATCTATGGGAAATCCGTCAACCCTGATGCTACCTTTACTCTTCGACTCTCATACGGTACCGTTAAAGGTTATCCAATGAACGGTACGATAGCACCGTCGAAAACGACATTTTATGGATTGTATGATCGTGCGTCAAGCTTCGATATGAAACAGCCATTCGATCTCCCGGCACGTTACCTCGATCGGAAAGAGAAACTCGATCTTTCGACTCCGCTGAATTTTGTCAGCTCATGCGATGTCATCGGCGGCAACTCGGGATCTCCGGTGATCGACAGGAACGGCGAGCTTGTCGGATTGATCTTTGATGGAAATATCGAGAGTCTTATCGGCAACTTTATCTACAGCGATGAGACGAACCGTGCAGTTGCGGTCCATTCGGCCGCCATGATCGAGGCCTTGCGGAAACTCTATGATGCCGGTAAGCTTGCAAATGAGATAGAGGGAAAATCGAAGTAATAAAAATCATACTTAAAAGCCGGAACAAATGTCACGGCTTTTATATCTCTGAATGTGTTTTCAGTGGCAGGTTTTAAATCACCAGTCCTTCCCTGAATACTACATATGTTACCCTCTATGATGAAAAATGCCCTTTCCTTAAATCGATATTTATTCAATAAAAATGGGTATTTTTACAGCACTTCTTACAAATTGCCTTCCTTTTGATTCAAGTTACACACAATATTTTCCGATAATCCTATAAGATGATTCTTTACCCATTCTCTATCATAAAAACAGTGAAAACCGGATAAAAATCAAACGCCATAAATGAATAATTCATTGACACCCATATATCATCGGAAACGTTTATGAGAGACGCAGGTACTCAGTATCTCAATTTGGACACACGCTATAGTGTCGGGATCAGATCTTTCGACGAGCAACATTACCATATTCTTGTAGTAATTGATAAGCTCTTCGATGCAATCGATAATAAAAAAGAGCAAATTGTTATCAGCTCAATTCTTGAAGATTTCATCACTCAGATAAAAAACCATTTCATATGCGAAGAAAATCTTATGAGTAGTATCGACTACCCGGCTTTCTCGGTCCATAAGATCATGCATGATACATTTATACGTAAAATATTACTTTATCGCCGGGATCATCTGGAGGGAAATATTTCTTTTGCATCAGAGAGGGTTGCATTTTTTAGAAGATGGTTTAAAAATCATATCCTCGAAACAGATAAGCTTTACATATCTTTTTTCAACGATCATAATATCAATTAAGAACTTCTTGCACGATCCGTGACGGAAGCGTCCTACTCGCCAGCTTCTTCGGACAATTCTCGGTCGATCCCCGGAAATTAGCTTTAAAAAAACCTTCTCCGGTCGATGTGTTTCCAATATCAAATTTGGATTTAATTCATATGTGAGGGGAACGTGGGCAAAGAGCGGTGATATAATGATCCAGCAGAAGCGTAAAAAAATCTTTTACACCTTAGAGGATGGGGTTTTTTATTTCAAGAAGAACTCATCGCGATAGCTATTGATTTTATCTCGCATATTGAGTGCCTCGTTACGTGCTGCTTCCGGAAAATCATCTCTTATGGATGCATAAATAATTGAACGGCTTGCATTGATGATAGCCATGCTTCCTTGTTTATCGCAGCCGTACCTGATGACCGTACGCAGATCGCCTCCCTGTATCCCAACACCGGGAATCAGCAACGGCATCTCGGGAACCGTACGACGAATGCGCCTGAGATCGGTGGGATGAGTGGCCCCGACAACGAGTCCAATGTTCCCTTTCACATTCCATTTCTTTGCCTTTGCGGCAATATGCATATATATGGGCTTTGCTCCTGCTTTGAGATACTGAAAGTCTTTTGAACCGGAATTCGATGTGAGAGCAAGAATAAATGCTCCATGATCGTCACAGGCGATAAATGGATCCACACAATCTTTTCCCATATAGGCATTGACAGTAGACGCATCAAACTTGAAGTCGTCCATCATTGCATGCGCATATCGCTCGGCGGAATTACCGATGTCGCCCCGTTTTGCATCTCCTATAGTAATGATTTCACCGGGGATCACGCCGAGTGTTTCATGTATGGTTTTCCATCCCGGTTCACCGAGCGACTCATAAAACGCAAGATTGATTTTATATGCACAGACGAGGTCTTTTGTGGCCTCGATGATACGACGATTAAATTCCAGGACGGGGTTGGCCGCCCGAAGGACAGATTGTGGAAGTTTTGCCGCATCGGTATCGAGTCCGACACAGAGAAGAGAATTATTGGCTGCAAAGATATTCTTAAGTTTTGCTATGAAGGTCATGGGAATTGATTTCCGTTTGTTGATATAATCTAAGAGATTTCGCAGGAAAGTCAACGAAAGAAAAAAACTTGCCCCGATGCGGTAAATTCTTTATGTTATAGTATGGATATACTTATTATTCTATTTATCATTGTTCTTCTTTTTCTCATCGCAACAGTGATTATCCTGTCGATGATCGGGCCTATTATACTTCTCCGCCCCCACCGGCGCACCGCACAATTTTATCAGCCAAGAACAGGTCTTGTTTCACCAGATCAAATCCCCATTCCTTTTGCAAAATTAAGCATTACAACACAAGATGGCATTACACTCGCCGGCTGGCTTCTAGAAGCACTAACAGAGCACAGGGGAACAATCATCTATCTTCATGGTGTCGGCGATTGTAAAGAATCGGGGTTACCTCTCGCAAGGGTTTTTTGTCGGAATGGATATGATACAGTATTGCTCGATTTACGGGCACACGGTCTCAGCGGCGGAGAATTTTGTACATATGGCTATCATGAAAAACATGATATTTGTCGACTTATCGACCTTCTTGAACAACAGGAAGGTGGAACCGGTCCGCTTATTCTATTTGGCACATCTATGGGTGCTGCCATTGCAATACAAACAGCTGCTATTGAGCAGCGTATTCATATGGTAATTGCAGAAGGTTGCTTTACAGACCTCCGCACAATTTCAGTCGACTATCAAACGCGAATCGTAAAACTGCCCTGGCATTTTGTCCGAAACCTCGTGATGCATCGCGCCGAGAGAATTGCACATTTCAAGCATCGCGAAGTCTCACCACTTATTGCCGTTGAAAAAATCTCCGTTCCCATCCTGTTTATCCACGGTAAAATGGATCCATACGTGAAATACGAATACTCGGAACTCCTATATTCCCGTGCCCATGAGCCAAAAAAACTCTATTTAATCGATGAAGCACGTCATGTAGATGTCTGGGAAGTAGCTGGAAAGGAGTATGAGGCTACGATATTCGATTTTCTTAATCAGTATATCAAATAATAAATTCACATCCAACCACGTTTGTCGAACACGTCTTTCAGAGTTTAAACAATCATCTCAAAATTAGAATATTTTTTGCCGAGTGTAAAAATTTTGTAACCGTTTGTACTATTCCCCTGACAATTTAACGAAAGGGTACGATCTTTCTCTGCGGTGAAAACTCGGGAGGCTATCACCGTTAGAAGTAAGCGACTCTTCTTCATTTCAGCCCCAAAAGGCCTGTGTGCGGCGTACAAGTATTGTACGCCGCACTATTGTATTATTTTTTGGGATACCCCACTGTTTGAGCGACGATGATTTTTTGGTCCGGACGGAGTTTCATTTCTTTCGCCAGTTCATCTCTAGGTACCATTCCTCTGACCACAACTCCGAGTCCCTCAGAAGCACAAAATAGATATACATTTTCTGCAATAAATCCGGCATCAATTGCAGAATAGAAATTTTTATCTATGTCTGATGCTCCTTCAAGTTTCGAAAGATCTGCGACATAGACAAGATTTACTGGAGCGATAGTTACAAAAGGCTGACTTCCGGTGGATCCCCGAATATCTTTTTTAGATAATTTCTTCAGAGCGTGCGCTTTTGCATCAAAAAGAAAAAAACCATCCTCTGTAGTGACATAGATATCGATCTCCTGCCAGTTCCGGGCCGACGGAGCTGTGCGTTTCTGATCATCAGGCCGATTGATTCCAAAACCCGCCCAGAGTAGATTTGAGAGAATTTGGAGTGGAAGTTTTTCGGTCGAGAATTCGCGTATCGATTTTCTCTCTTTTAAGACTCTCATAAGCGGTTTTCCGCCGTCTGTCTGTGGTTTAGGCAGAGGGATAGTGCTTTCTTCCTGACCAAATGCTAAAAATGGAATAAGGAAAAAAATAAAAAAACATGAGCGTCGGTTCATTGTAATCTCCAGAATAATTAGTACTCAAGAAAATATTCGATTGAATATACCCATGGGTCTTTCAATAAGCAAATTCAGCGGCATTGGGAATAACCGTAGAGGACGTAGCAAATCAACAGGGGCGACAGAGATCAGGCTTTGAAGTATCGTAATCGAAGCGAGTTGGATACAACACTCACGGAGCTGAATGCCATTGCGGCTGCCGCAACCATAGGATTGAGCATACCCAGTGCCGCAAGCGGCAGGCCGATAACGTTATAAATAAATGCCCAGAACAGATTCTGCTTGATTATGGACATTGTCTGCTTCGATAGTCTTATCGCTGCTACGACTCCCTGAAGATCGCCTTTCAAAATTGTTACATCTGAAGCCTCCATTGCAATATCTGTTCCTGTGCCGATAGCGATGCCGATATCGGCCTGGGCGAGTGCCGGCGCATCGTTGATTCCATCGCCGACCATCGCAACAATTTTTCCATGAGACTGAAGCGTTTTAATCTGTTCTGCCTTGGCATCCGGCAAGACTTCGGCAAGAACACCATCGACGCCAACCTGATCTGCTATAGCATATGCAGTACGTTTATTGTCGCCGGTGAGCATAATGACTGTAAGCCCGAGCTCTTTCAATCTCATTATTGCATCCGGCGATGTAGGTTTGATTTTATCGGCAACGGCAATAATCCCGGCAAGATGTCCGTCCACAGCAACACATAGCACAGTTTTTCCTTCGCTTGAAAGGCGTTCGAGAATATTGTGATGACCGATTTTTATAGACCAATTATTCATGAATGTCAGATTTCCAACAGCAACGCTTTTACCGGCAACGACGGCTGTAACGCCCTCGCCTGTAATAGAGAAGAACGATTCCGGTTCCAGAAAGGCAATCTTATTATTATGTGCATGGTTGACAATCGATTCACCAAGCGGATGTTCAGAACGCTGTTCTACCGACGCTGCCAGCTGGAGAAGATCATTCGATGTAAAATTATCAAATGCAATACAATCGGTTACCTCGGGCGTACCTTTGGTGATTGTACCTGTTTTATCCAATACGACAGTCGTTACCTTGTATGCAATTTCAAGGCTCTCGCCACCTTTGATCAATACACCATGCTCGGCACCATTCCCGGTCCCGACCATGATTGCAGTCGGTGTGGCAAGTCCGAGAGCACATGGACATGCAATAATCAATACCGCGACAAAATTGATCAATGCCGTTGTGATCGATGGCGGCGGACCGAAAAAGAACCAGCCGATGAATGCGAGGACTGCAATTCCTATTACTGCGGGAACAAATACCGCGGCAATTTTGTCGGCAAGTCTCTGGATGGGAGCTTTCGATCCCTGGGCTTCCTCAACCAGTTTCACAATATGGGCGAGCATTGTATCCTTGCCGATTTTCATCGCTTTGAATTTAAAGCTCCCCGTCTTATTGATCGTGGCCCCAATGACAGTCGAGCCGACTGTTTTTTCAACAGGTAGACTCTCGCCGGTAATCATCGATTCATCCACAGAGGAATAACCTTCGATAATCTCTCCATCAACGGGAATTTTTTCTCCCGGGCGGACTATGACAATGTCCTCGATATTAACATTCTCGACCGGGATATCGAAAATACTTCCGCCCCGGAGAACCCGAGCTGTCTTGGCACGAAGTCCCATTAACGTTCTTATTGCCTCCGACGTCCTGCTTTTTGCACGCGCTTCGAGAAGTTTACCGAGCAGAATAAGTGTGATAATAACGGCTGTAGTGTCGAAATATACATCGGCATTTTGTCCTGCCATGCCCAGCAGCCGGGGCCAGAATGTTGCTATTGTACTGTAGATAAACGCTGCCGATGTCCCAACTGCAACAAGAGTATTCATATCGGCGGTAAAGTGCTTCATAGTTTTATAAAAACCGATAAAAAACCGCCGTCCGCTCCAGAGTAACACCGGCGCCGTGAGAAGAAACAGTACAGGGTTCATAATATTATGGGGAACCAGAGATATGACAAACGCTGAAACACC
Source organism: Bacteroidota bacterium (assembly GCA_050011775.1). Lineage (GTDB taxonomy): Bacteria > Bacteroidota > Ignavibacteria > UBA10030 > CAVZMI01 > CAVZMI01. The sequence goes on from JBEKIL010000001.1 coordinate 175,407, forward strand.
CGGCACCCACTCGTTCATACCGAACATACTGATACACACTACGGGAACCGTCAGCAGAAGTGCAATGACAAATTCGCGGCGCAGTTTTTTATATGCAACTTCACGGAGAGATCGTTCGCGATCTTCAGGCTCTTTAGCGATGTCATCGACCACAAGTGTATAACCGGCATCATCAACTGCCTGTTGAAGTTGTGCCAGTGAAGTCTGTGAGGGAATAAATGTGACAGTTGTTGTCTCCGTCGCAAGGTTCACTGCCGCATCAAGGACACCCTGAACCGATCGAAGAGATTTTTCAACTTTCGTGACACAACTTGCGCAGGTCATACCCCGGATAGGCAGTAGGGTTTTTTGTACGATAACCTCATAGCCGAGATCGCGGATTTCAGCAACGAAATCATCAGCCGAGGCTCTGGTCGGATCAAATATAATAGAGGCTCTTTCGGTAGCGAGGTTGACGCTTGCCTGAGAAACGCCTTCAATTTTCAATAGACCGGTTTGGATACGCTGAACACAGCTTGCGCAGGTCATTCCCTGTATTGGTATATCCACTCGGGATATGGATGACAATGTAGGCATAGAAATCAAACCGGTTGATATCCTGCTGCTCGGATCGCATCGTCTATTTGATTTCTCGATATCGTTGTTTCATCATAACCGACTACTGCTTTACCGATCTGAACATCGAACAGGGTTACACCATTCATTTTCCGCAATTCACCTTTTACAGCCATGATACAATGACCGCATGACATTCCGTTTATTATAATTTCTTGTTTTACCATAAATGTATTTTCCAAAAAATTTTCATAATAATTCCACTTCCCCCTATAATAAGGCAAAAAAGCGCCTATAAGTTCCCACTGCATTTTCACTCGGTGCAATTAATGGTCTGTCAGGTTTTTTAACATTTCACAGCCATTTGAATATCCAAGATCGCACGCACGTTGAAGGTCTTCTATAGCTCCGGCTGTATCTCCTTTCCTATTTCTGGCATATGCGCGTAAATAATAACCGACACCCTTTGTGGGATTCAATTGAATAAGTTTGCGGGCACATTCAATCGCATCGTCATAATTTTGCATCTGAATATTAATTGAACACATGATATCATATGCATCGGCAAAATCATGGTCCTGATAAATGGCCCTTTTCATATCCTCGGCTGCCTCATTGATTCTCCCTAGTTTAAAATAACAGTATCCACGGTTATAATAGTCCTGGGCTGATGGGACACCGGTTTTAATTGCACGGTCAAATTCCAACAACGCACTCTCATAATCCCCTCTATGGGATAGCTCAACGCCAACATGCGTGAGGGCTCTGGATTTGGTCTCCGGATCACTTCCACCGTATTGCCGAAGGAGATCGGCTATTTTTTTATATCCATATCTATTGGCATAATACAGAGGCGTCATTCCATCATACATCGCATTCACATTTGCTCCGTGCTCGAGCAGCATTTTTACAATATCGTAACCTCCTTTATAAGCAGCGGCATGGAGAGCGGTATATCCATCATTTGTTCTGGCATTAACGTTTGCCCCGCGTTCCAGAAGAAGTGCTACAAATGGCATGTGTCCGTAATCAACTGCTGTTATTAACGGTGTAAATCCAGATATATTTTTTACCTCGATATCTGCTCCATGGTTCAATAATAATTCTGCCACGGCCGCATCATTGTGCCATACTTGCCAGGCAGCCTGGGACAGCGGCGTCCAGCCATAATCACTTCGTGCATTCACATCGGCGCCATAAGTCAGAAGAAATTCAACTATGCCAAGACGTTTTTTTTCTACAGCGACGTGAAGTGGTGTAAACCCGTATATCCCTTCTTGAATATTAACGTTAGCTCCTTTCCGAACAAGCACCTCAACGGAACCGTATTTGCCAAGTTTTGCAGCTTCATACAGCGGCGTACGTCCTTTTGTATTCCGTACGTCGACATCGACTCCACCAAACTTCAGAAGGGCATTGATTTTATCGGTATCTCCATCTGCCGCAGCAAAATGAAGCTCCGTCCAGCCCTGTCTGTCCGTTCCATCATCCACCTGGTATCCAACCTTCTCATTAAGAATACCTTGCAAATCGTATTGAATAGCCGAACCTGCTTTTTTAATATTTAATGAAACCCGGTCGAGCGCAGCATTGATCGCCGCGCCCAACGCATCGCTGAGAAGCCGGTAGTACCATTGTCCTGCAGGTGAGATACAGAACGTTAAAAACTGTCGAATTTCCTGATCGCTGAGTGTTCGATATGTATATATATAATCAGCACTGATGAATTTCTTGTTCGACGATTGAAATTTCTGCTGTTCCAGGTACAAATACCTGACAAATTCCTGTTTCTTTTCTTTTTCCTTCAATGTCAGGAGAGAATCGATCCGTCCAAGAAGTGTTTTAAAAAACGACTCATATACTATCCTTCTATTCTCAGAACTCGACGTCGCTGCATCAAGTTTTCGGAAGAGGGAGAGTCGCTCGTCTGTAGTTTGTTGAAGATAGAACGAAGCGGCAATTTTATTTTTTTGCTCAAACGCTTCCGATGACACGCTTCGAACCTGCCACCCGACAATTTTTTTCCCCGGCGAGGACTGATACCATTCATAGACCAGATTTAATTGATGCGCATTTTGACGACCTTTGATGAATTTTTGCATATCCCGATACAAAGAATCGGCATGATAGGAATCAAGGAATGCCTTCCGGATACTCCGGAATACCGGGATAATTAGTATTGTTTTTTCCAAGTCTTCCTGGAGAGAGCTATGGTACTCTTGCAACGTGGACTTTATTCCTGAATGTTCCATTATTGAGACGACGAGACTATCCCCCGTGCTGTCACCTGCTTGTGCCGGTGAATATTCGCCTACCATAATAATGAGAAAACCCAGGATAATTCTTCCGATCATATTACTCCCGCTGCATCTATTCATTATCTTGAAAGAGAAGGGGTGTGAAGTTCAAAACCCTCTTTAGTTCCTTTATATCGCTTCTTTAACTCCGCCGTGCGGCCGATGGTAATGATCTGGTATCCGTATTTTTCACGGATTGCATCCATTGTCTGCCGGAGCGAGGCAAGTTTTGAAGAACGCCCGCCGAAAAGATCGGTTTGTGTCATCGATGGAATAAAATTTGAAAGACCGACACCGACAAGGCGAACAAGCTTGCCGGTACGAAGCAGTGATGGAAGAAGTTTCTGCACTTCTGCATAGATTTCTTCTTCGATGTTTGTCGCCTCTTGACGGGAACACTGCTGATTGTGATGTGTAAAATCGGCAAAGCGGACATAAACCGAAATTGTCTGTGCGGCAACGTTCCGCCGGCGAAGTGTCCGACAGCAACGCTCAACAAGATAAAAAAGAACAGATTCGATAAATTCCTGATCACGAGTATCGGTTTCGAAAGTGGTCGCCCGGGAAATCGATTTCTCCTCGTTCTGTTCGTGAACAATACTCTGATCAATACCGAGGGCGTGGCGATGAAGCTGGCAGCCGACAGTACCAAAAAGCCTCATGAGTCGATCTTCCGGCATTTGTGCCAGATCACCGATTGTTCGCACACCATACCTAAGAAGTTTTTCATGCGTTCGTTTTCCTACACCGGGGAGCTTCTCGACAGATAGTGGAGCAAGGAATTCCGCTTCTTTCCCTACCGGTACCAATATAAGTCCGTCGGGTTTTCCCAGATCAGACGCAATTTTCGCGCATATTTTATTCGATGCAATTCCGATTGAAAGTGTTAATGAGAGTTCTTCTTTAACCTGTTCCTTCATTGCTATTGCCATCACTTCGGAATTGTTACTCCACAAATGAAGACACTCCGTTACGTCACAATATGCTTCATCAAGACTCATCGGCTGGATATCTGGAGTAAATCGGTATAGAATGTCAAAGACCTTTTTAGAATATTCCTGGTATAAACGGATATTTCCACGGAGAAAAACTGCATCGGTGTTCTTTAAAAGAACAGCAGCAGTTTTTAACGGCATAGCGGTTTTTACTCCGTACTTCCGGGCGTTGTAGTTCGGACAAGCCACCACACCGCGTTCGTGCGCATTTCCACCGATGCACACCGCTCTATTTTTCAACTCCGGGTTGCGAACCTCTTCGACCGATGCAAAAAATGCATCGAGATCGACGAGAAATATTGTACGCATGTCCATGAAGAGAATATACAAAGAGTTTTTTAAAAAGGTCGTATTAAATAAAAATGTTCCTATACATTATTAATTCCGTGTCCTTTCTGCACTTTCAGGTTGCCTCGATAAGACCTCCGAAATAGCAAATACATAGTCCGACAAGGTCTTTACTTGACATTCAAGTGGCCATTGGGTAGATTTCACCATCACCCCGTTTCACGCCCCCGTAATACAATTGGAGGATCATTATGGTTCTCGCTGAGGATGTTAAAGAAGGAATGGCTCTTCAACTCGACGGAAAATTGTACAAAGTCCTTGAGGTTATTCGTCATGCCGGCAGCGGTCAGATGCACGGCTTCATCGAACTCAAGCTGAAAGACATCCGCTTTGGCCATTTCGCAGACCGCCGTTTTAAACATTCCGATAGATTTGAATCTGTTGAACTTATAAAACGCCAGATGGATTTTTTATATGCCGATACCGAGGCATGTTATTTCATGGACTCACAAACTTTCGAGCAAGTCAGCGTTCCGAAAGAGTCTATCGGCCACCTCGAAAAGTTTATGAATGAAGGAATGAAAATCATGGTCGAGCTTCTTGGCGAAGGGGCGGTGGCGGTTCAATTTCCGAAAGTCGTCGAGTTGAAAATTGCCTCCACAGGGCCGGGCATCCGGGAAGCGCAGGACAATACAATGAAACCTGCTACGCTGGAAAACGGAGTCGAAATTCTTGTGCCTCATTTTGTCGAAACAGGCGACACCGTACGGGTCGATACTGAAAAAGTCAAATATATCGACCGTGTTCCCTTTAAACGAATTTGAATATTAAGTAAATTAAATAACAATTTACATGATCAGGATGTCCTCTCTGGTTTCTTATATAACAGTGCTCGGGGAAAACGCGGAGGACACAATGGATCCTCGGAGATTATAGAGTCTATTTAGTCATTCATTGCTTCTCTTGCTTCATATTGCTATATTTTGTTCGTGTTTCAGCCAAAAAAATCTCTCGGACAAAATTTTCTTACCGATCCGAACATCGCCCGTAAGATTGTCGATGTGATGTCTCCTTCATCGGATGACATCATTGTTGAGATCGGCCCCGGTAAAGGGATTCTGACCAGTCTCCTGATACCGCGTGTACGCCATGTGGTTGCCGTCGAGATCGATCACCGTGCTGTTGAATATTTGCGTGCACGCATGCAGCGACATCAATCGCTGACAATTCTTCATGCCGATATCCTGAATGTCGATCTCGAACAACTCTCTGCGCAGTATCATTCTACACTCCGTGTTATCGGGAATATTCCATATTACATTACAACGCCGATTCTTTTTTATTTGATTGATCATCGTCAGGTAATCAAGGATATCCAGATGATGATGCAGCGGGAGGTTGCACAACGACTGACGGCATCGCGGGGATCGAAACAGTACGGAATACTCTCTGTCACCTGTCAGTATGTAGGAGCCCCGCAAATACTCTTCTCCGTGTCGCCGAACGCATTTTACCCGAAGCCACGGGTGGATTCTGCGATTGTAAGGTTAACGTTTTTTCCGCAGCTCTCACCGGGATCGGAGGAGGAATTTGTGTTTCGCCAGATTGTGAGAGGGTCATTTGGAAAACGAAGGAAAACGCTCAGAAACGGACTTAAAGCTCTTGGCATTAATGAGGCGATTCTCAAAGCCTGCGGATACGATCTGGATCTCCGGCCGGAAGCATTGACAGCTGTAGATTTTGTCGGTTTGACACGTTCGCTTATTTCATTGGGAGTGAACGGGCATGCTCTAGTAAAAAGGGAAATAAACAAGATTCGCAGAGAACGGACAATATGACACAAACTCAGTTACGCCGGTACACTTCCAGTCTTTATGCCGGTGACAGCGTTACAATATTTTTCCTGACATTTCTGTCGTGTATCAATATCATCTTTGCATCGCGGATTGTGGAATGGTGGATTCTTATCATTATTAATACCTTTGTCAGCGCGGCGATTATCTGGATTGCATATCACAGCCATCGCCAGGTAAGGCTTCTTCAATTCTTTCACGGGTGGTATGCCGTCCTTATTCTTATTTTTGTTTTCAAAGAGATCTATTTCATGAACCGCGCCATTCATCTTGGAAGAGACTATGATGCGATTCTTATTTCAATCGACCATGCAATGTTCGGGATCAATCCAACACAATGGCTGATGAGTTTTGCCCATCCGGTTATAACCGAGATTCTTCAGATCACTTATGCTTCATACTATTTTTTATTCATTTTTCTCGGATACGAGCTTTACAGGGAGCGACGGTTTTCGGAATTCTCATTTGCTCTCTTCTGCATTTTTTATGGTTTTTATCTCTCGTATCTCGGTTATTTGACGCTTCCGTCGGTAGGTCCGCGATTTACATTGCATGATTTTCAATCGCTGAACGTCGAGCTCCCCGGAATATGGCTCACAGAATTTCTCCGTAGCTGCATTAATCTTGGAGAATCGATTCCTTCACATGTCCACAATCCGATTGACTATGTCCAGCGTGATGTTTTTCCAAGCGGACATACGCAATTAACACTGGTTGTAATGTATCTTTCACTCCATTACCGGATTCGTTTCCGGTGGGTGGTGATAGTCGTGGGATCGCTTCTAATCATCTCTACAGTATATCTTCGGTACCATTATGTCATCGATCTTATAGCGGGAGCCTTATTTATGATCTTTACAATATGGTCGGCACCGAAACTTTTTAATTGGTGGAACAGAGTCAGGGAAAGTCAAAATCAAGGTGAAGGTCGAGATTGAAGAGAGGTAAAGGTTTAGGTCAAGGTTAAGATCGAGGTTGATGTTGAGAAGGAAAACGGATAAAGTAAAATGGAAAAAAATTGAAGGATATACAATCAGACATGAAGACATAGTAGAAGGAGGAGAATTAATTTTTGAGATGGGACCTGAGCCAATAAAATGACTCTGAATTGGATTCTTGAGAAAAAGAAATAACACGCGACTGCAGCACACCCAGAAACGGCAAACGGCCGTCCGGTTTCCCCAACGACCGTTATGATTTACTTCCCGTGGCTTTACTATCGATGATGCCCGCTCATTCGTTCATGAAACCAGCGATGAAGCGTATGAGGAAATCGTGTCGGTTGAATGAACATGAGGGCACATTCGTGATGAATAATATTAAGATCGAGCTTCTGTCCGAGTGCAATCGTTCGTTCCGATTCAGCTCCTCTCTGCATCCATACGTACCTGATCCCCCGCTCGGCACATTGATGGAGCACGGTCTCTGTTTCATTCGGTGGAATCACCAGAACTGCGGCATCAAGCTGATGCTGAACATCTTTTACACTTGCATATGTCTCGGTATTATCAATTGTATCAGTGTTTCTGTTAATCGGAACCACGTCATATCCCGCTTTTTTCATCTCACGAAATACCGCATTCCCGAATTTTTCCCGTTTTCGTGACACACCGACAACGGCAAAATGGCGCTGCTTCCAGAATTCATCGATAGAATTGTTCATTCTTATTTTAACCGTTTATAAATGACGTAACCGTGATCGATCAGGAACGGGGTTGATATATCACCTGGATATAATTTTCGTACAACATTATAAATATCGGGACGAAAATTCTTTAATTCAACTGACCCCAGATAGCCGCCAATGCTGGCGGATTGAGACTGTGAAAATTTGCGGGCAACCTGCTCAAATTCAACCCCTTTTTCAATTTCCTGGATAACTGAATCTGCAAGGGCGCTTGTAGAAACAACTATCTCGGCCATGCTGTACTGAACCGGCGGCTCAAATCGGATTGAGAGCTGTTGCAACAACGAAAGAGCAATCGGTTTTCCTTGAACTTCGGCTGGATAATATTTCCACCGTTTCACCGTCGTGGTAATAGAGTCATCCAGATCCTGTAATCCTGTGCTTTTTATTAGGACGGCACGGATGACATTACCCTTTTCATCGATATTCAACTGGACCATGGCATAATAACCATCATTTCTCAAAAGGGGAGAAGAGCATGTAATAGGCTGGTAATCCCGTAATCTTGGAAGAACATCCGGTTCAAAAGTCTCACGCTGAACACCACAGCCCCCAAGGATCGAGAGCATAGATCCGGCTATGAGGATGATGCATATTGTTTTTTTCATAGTTTCACCTCGTACTAATATATGTTGGGCGTCGTGAATAATATACCATGTTTCTTCCGGAACGCTGTGCTTCAATGACCGCATTTTTTGCGTTGATCATCAATGTCTGAACATCCGATCCATCGTGTGGATAAATCCCTACACCGATACTAATTGTTGTATGGATATTCTTATCGGTAAATGTTGTATCTGCAACTAGTTTTCTGATTTGTTCAGCCTGGTCAAGTACTACCGATGTCGGAGTGTTCGGATGAAGAATGATGAACTCGTCGGTTCCGAAACGGCTGGCAAGATCAATCGGACGTATAGACCGGCGGATAAGCGTTCCGAATTCTTTGATGAACTTCAATGATTGTTCATATCCGTAGGTATTGACTATGTCTTTATAGTTATCAATATCAAAAAATATCAACCCCATGGTTTCATTGAACCGAAGTGCACGCTCTATCAATTCCTGAAGCCGTTCAATGAAGAATGAATATTTCTCAAGGCCCGATTCGTGATCAATGCGCTCGAGACGTAGAACCTCGTCGTACAGACGGGCCCGATCAAGTGCAATTGCCGCAAGCTGGGCGAATGTTGTAAGAATTAGCAGATCGTTATTATTGAAGGCATAGGATTGTAAACTGTCGAGATGGAGATACCCCGTAGTCCGGTGATTGATCGTGAGTGGAATACAAATACACGATGAAAACGGATGCTCGAGTTTTAATTCTTCCGCTTTCTCCGGCTCCGTTGCGGCATCATGGATCATTACAACTCTTCCGGTCCATATCAGGTTTGCCACAGCACCCATGTTGATTGTTCGATGGAACTGCTTGGCAAATGTCAGTGAAATACCGCATGCATTGGTCATCTGAAGATATTCGGTGCGTGGATTTATTGTAATGACGGCACCCGTTTGACACTGGTATATCCGAACCAGCCTGTCGACTACGAGATGGAGCACACGCTCCGCCTGGTGCGATGATGATAGGGTGGAAGTAATCTCTGCTATGTATCTGAGACATCGCTCTATTGTCATCTGGGCTGACATAATAATCCTTCCACTCGCCGAGACAAGAGTCACCCTGCAAACCTAACATTTCATGATTTCAACCAGGATAGCCGGCAAAGTGTATGTACAATTTTCTACCGAGCTTTGCCGAGTGTATCCTTTTCTACCGTTTGTGGTGCCAGCAAAAAATCATCAAAAATTGCTACCGTTCCTTCATGGAGCTGATCGTTGTTCCCACCGATGATCGCGATACACACTTTCGCTTTTACAACCGTACTTCCATCCGGAGCATTGGCCGGCAGTGAGAATCGTTCGAATGAGGCAGCCGGTTCAAGGTTGAGATTTTCAACACAGATTGTGCTTCCGTTCTCATTGATCAGTATTACATTAACTAATGCTTTATCTCCACCGACTGATTTAAGCATATAGAAGCCTCTGAATTGCACCTGAGGCGTTGTTATTCTAATATTTTCCTGCGTTGCGGTGCCAGCCATTTTTGTACCGTAGAACGGTTTTACTTCGAGTTTAATTCCACTTTTTCCGCTATGAGCTTCTTTCGATTGGGAAACGAGAACAAGCATTCCGGGAATATTCGACGTCGCCCAGTCGCCTGGCTCACCATTGACGAACGTTTCAAATCCGGGGTTTCTCAATGCATTTTGAGAAAGCGCATCTGGAATAGAAAGTAAAATGATGGTCATCAAGAACGAAAAGTGCATGAGACCATTTTTCATGGCTCTCTCCTATTAATCGGAAAAGATCTCATGTCGTTGTGTACAATTATCACTCTGGCATGCAACAAGCAGAGGGTTGGCGTGGCAAGGAGATGATCATGATGACCGACCTGGTCAGCGTCAACAGTCCACTTCGTTCATGTCATTAACACACGACTTGTGGAGCTGAAGACTGAACACGGATCTATGTTTATGCCAAATGTACAATATCAACGTGCGAATGTCAAGATGATAGCGTTCTTCCGATAAAAATGTAACTTTGATGGATCAATTTATGTATTTTCCAACCTATTCATAATCAATGGGTTACTTCAGGAATATCATTTCTCTGACAGCCGTAAATTCTTCTGTCTGTATTCAGGTTCAACAGACTCCGTTCGAAAAAAATTCACAATTAATTAAAGGAGAATAGATGGCAACCCGTTGATGTTTATTGATAAGAGTCATTACCGGACGGCAATCCATAGCATAGCTGCGTTGATATAATGGAAATGTCTTATCGGGATACATTATCCGTTTTCAATAGACATAGTATCCGGAGAATACGATGATGAGTTTATTTTTTCTGTATACATATTTTCTTTTATTACCCATTGACTGAATGATTTGCATTCGATTATGATGAACGACATGAAAAAGAATATATGAGAATGTGTTTGTTTCATGATATTCTCCGCTTTTATTGATGAAAAACTCATTGACTATATTTGTTTTTTTTTGTATTTTATTGTTTACTTATATTCTGAATATCGATTTTCATCAGGAGTAGGAATGCCACAACACAAATCTGCTGAGAGACGTGTCCGTATCAATGCACACCGGCGTTTGAGAAACAAAGCTGATATTACGGGAATGAAAACAGCGCTAAAAAAGGTACGCAGGGCGGGCAGCAAAGCTGAAGCCGAAGATGCTCTGAAAAAAGCTGTAAAATTGCTCGATCAACTTGCTGCAAAGAAGGTTATTCATTGGAATAAAGCCTCCAACCAGAAATCGAAGCTTACAAAAGTTGTCAATAGAATGAAGTGAGGCGTTACTACTGCCCGGTATTATTTTCGGGACAGAGGGTCTCTCATTTTTCGTACAATTTCTGCAAACAGTACTCTATCAATGCGGAGAATTGTTTTAATATTATTGTCTTTGATCTGTTGGAGCGTCTCATCTCTCCATGCTTCCGGTGACGATGAAAGAACGATCCTTAAGGTCTTTGGCTGTATCGATCTTCTCAGTTCCGGCAACGCTTCTAAGGCAATTCTTTCGGCGAAAACTTCTACATCGGTCTCACTCAAAGGGGGACTCGGGGGTGGTATTCAGGTTCTTGTACCCTTTAATAATAATGTCAGTGTAGGAGGCGAATTCGGCTTTATCTTTACAAGTTTCGAACAAAAGACTTCTGCATTCTACGATAATCAGAAAACCACAGCATCACATTATATAGGATTCTCTCCTCTTATTGCATATCTCAATTATCGTTTCAGTCGTATCTATATCCAAGGAGGTATCGGACTCAGCATTTACCGGACTTTCATCACCTATGATAATGTCAGTCCAGATCTCCAGTCGATTACAAATTCCGAAGTAAAAACTGGCGGTTGTACGGTAATCGGTGCCGGTTTTATGATGCCGTTTCTTGGATTCATAGGACTCGATTTCTCCGTCAAATATTACTCGACATTTGTAAGTATTAATGGAAAAACGAACAACGATGCCCTCTTGATGCCGACTGTTGGTGTTCTATTCCAATTTTAAATCCCTACATTATTTAAAATCATTCCGTTATCGATCCGTTTACCTTTCGATATTCCTATTAAATAGGATGAAGATCAGTTACATATTATTATCATGAACGGATCACCCTTATATTTCTGTTCGAGATAATTGCTGTTATTAATTGTAGTGAGGACATAAAAAAAGGCTCCACCCTATGGACGGAGCCTTTTTTGAAATATCCAAAATTTCCATTATACGTCAAATCCCCTGTTGTTGATAAGGTCCTGAAGATCGTCTATCTTGTGCATAAACCGTAAACGATCTGCCGGATTCTGTTCAATAAGTTTTTGATATATAGCAATTGCCTCGGTGTATTGACCCTGCCTTTCATAAATATCGGCAAGCGTAACCGTCGCAATCGAAGGATCTATTGGTATCGGGTTTTTGACATTGTCTTGAAACGAATCGTTATTAAAGGGTTGCGGAGTTATTTTCGCGTCTTCAAGCGAAGCGGCGAGTGCCTCGATTGATTCCTGACTCTCAGGTTGTTCGGCGAGAAAATCATCTATATCCAGTGTATTCTCAGTTCCCGAAAGTTCATTCTGCATATTCTGGCTAAACGTCTCAAATGCCTGTGTGTGGCCTACCTGTGAGAATACTCCTCCGCCCTTCGTATCTTTTATCTCTTCAAGAAATCGCAGCGCTCCTGTATGGCGCGTATGATGCTTCAGTATAAATCGAACCGCTTTCTCAGCATCATCGATCCGTCCAGCCGCATAGTAGCATTGCGCTGCAATGAGATATCCCGTTGGATAGATGGGATATTCCTCTATACCTTTTTCACAGAGTTCGATTGCCCGTGTTACTTCTCCCTGTTCCAGAAGTACTGATGCAAAGCGGGCAAATAATGGTGAATTTGGCCGGGCATTAAGTCTTGCCTCGAGTTGTGCAATTTTTCCGTTCTCTTCCATAAGTTTATCCTATTGTTCGAATTTTTCTGGCTTCCCATGCATGTCGAACCGAAAGAAATGCAACAAAACCGAATCCAAGCGCAAAGAGCAGCTGGAATGGTACTGCGGCAATTTCGAGAAAATAAAGTGATGATGCAACACCAAAGAAACAATAAAGAGCAAGGATAACTTCGACGATCACCGTCCAGCTTACCTTCAGAGGAACGTATTTCTTATCTACCCAGCGATCTTTCTTTCCCTGTATCATATATTTTGGTGTACGGACAAACTCGCTTTTCTTTTTAAATAATCCTTCCAGCACCGCTTTTGTATTGTTTACCGCAAATCCCATACTGCCGGCCATGAAGAGCGGGAAGAGAAATATCTTGCGCCGCCAGTCTGGATAGATATCTTTTTGTGAATAAAGATAAAATAGAAATGAACCGATAAATGCCAGCACAAACACCGACATGACTGCAAAATACGAATCGTATCCTCCTCCATTTTTGATAAATCCGAGAGGGACATTTAAAATTCCTGCAAGTAGAATGAACGGAAAGACAAGGTTATTGGTGAGGTGAACCGTCGATTGTAATTTTACCCGAAGTGGAAGGGCGGATTTCCAGACCTGCGGCAGCATTTTCCTGGCTGTCTCAATCGCACCCTTTGTCCACCGGAATTGTTGCGACTTCAACGCATTAATCTCCGATGGAAGTTCGGCCGGTGATGTGACATCATTCAAGAATTTAAACTTCCACCCGCGGAGCTGTGCACGATAACTTAGATCTAGATCTTCCGTCAAAGTATCAGCCTGCCAATTGCCGGCATCGAGTATGCATGATTTTCGCCATACTCCGCCGGTGCCGTTGAAGTTGATGAAAAATCCCGCCTTGTTTCGTACTGTCTGCTCGATCACAAAGTGAGCGTCAAGTGCCATCGCCTGCGCGCGGGTCAGAAGTGAATAATCGCTGTTAAGATGTTCCCAACGAGTTTGCACCATGCCGATCTTTTCATCATTGAAATATGGGATTGTTTGTTTGAGGAAATCATGATTGGGGACGAAATCAGCATCAAAAATGGCTATGAACTCTCCCGTTGCTGTCACAAGCCCTTCTTTAAGAGCTCCTGCCTTAAAGCCTGAGCGATTTGTACGGCAGATATGAACGATGTCATATCCCTGTGTACGCTTTTCACTTACTATCCTGTCAACAACGCCCACCGTTTCATCTGTCGAATCATCAAGAATCTGAATTTCCATCTTCTCTTTCGGATAATCAATTGCACATGAAGCATTGATCAGCCTTTGTACGACATAGAGCTCATTATATAGCGGAAGCTGGATTGTGACTCTTGGATATTCGGTGAGTGGTGGTGTCGGCATACGTTTAATATTCCGAGTCTTGATATAATAGTACACCATCACAAAGCCATGAAGACCGAAGCTGAAAAGAATAATGAGCGAAATCAGATACGAAATTAAAATAAAGGCATCCATAGGAAATACGCGACCTCTAATGTTATTACATTTAGTCAAAAATGTCAATCGCCATTATTACCATCCGGAAACTGTGGCGATCAGAATATCTTCGGAAATTTTTTGCAGTGCATCATCAATACCAATATCCCGTTGCGATAATCCCCCACCGGATTCATAATCACCCCAGTTCGAAAAATCTTTTTCCCAGACTTTCTTCCGGAGTTTGAGATCATGAAAAGAGACATGAACGGTTATCGTAATTCTACGTTTCTTCACCTCTTCACCGGAACCAACAACCGCTGCCTGATCCTGAATCGTTGAAATACTTCCTTCCAGTAACGCATCGGCTGATTTGCGATCCGTCACCTGAAGTGTGTTATCGCTGACAAAGAGATCAGTAAGATCCCTTGTGAATTTGTCCCTGAGTCCCGCCTGGCCAAGACCGCTCTGATCATCAAAGACCGGAATGGCAATGGTCTTCATGTGAGACGGCACTGATGTACCACGAAATGAATAAAAACACCCCGCAAGGCACAGAACTGTTATGCAGGGAACAACCCGTATCAACAAGAACGGACGATTGAGCGTTGCTCTACCCCTGAAGCCCATATTCTTTAATTTTCCGATAGAGTGTGCGTTCGCTAATCTTCAATGCACGTGCAGCCCGACGCCGATTTCCGAGGTATTTATCGAGTGCATTAGCAATCATCTTCCGTTCCATCTCGTCAAGCGTCAGTGTTTCACCGTCGTCATTATGCGCATTGGTTTCTACGAACGATCCTTCATACCCGGCAGGAAGTGTGACACTCCCGGCAGGCATCGAACGGCTTAAAAGAGTCTTGATCTCGACAATATCCGATTTCATATCGACCAATGCCCGGTATATCAGCTCCCGTTCGGCCTGTTCCGCAGTCTTGTTCAACACTACCGGAAGATTCCTATCTTCATGCTGGTTCATTGAATATCCCCGTAAAAGTTTTCGCACATCATCCACTGTGATCGTTCCCCCCGCGTGCATGACGAGCAAGCTTTCGATAACATTCCGCAATTCTCTGATATTCCCCGGCCAGTTGTAATTCATAAGAACCGATAGTATTTCTTCATTCAATTCGGGGACCGGCATATTATTTCGTTCACAAAAATCCCTTACAAATGCTGCAGCAAGAATCGGAATATCATTACGATGGTTCCTCAGCGGCGGAATCTGAATGTTGACGGTCCGGAGTCTGAAAAATAAATCAGCCCGAAAAGATTTTGCATGAACGCTCTGCTCCAAATTTCGGTTCGTTGCTGCGATGATGCGGACATCAACCTCACGTGTCTGCGATGAGCCGACCCGCATGAACTCGCCGTTTTCAAGAACACGGAGAAATTTCACCTGCGTGGCGGGGGGGAGTTCGCCAATCTCATCAAGAAAAATTGTTCCGCCATCTGCCAGTTCAAAATAACCTTTGCGTTGATCGGTTGCTCCGGTAAATGCGCCTTTCTCATGGCCGAATAATTCGCTTTCGATGATCCCTTCCGGTATAGCACCGCAATTGACGGTTACCAGAGCTTTATTGGCCCGTTTGCTTGCCGCATGAATTGCTTTTGCAATGATCTCTTTCCCGACACCACTTTCACCGGTGATCAAAACGGTGATATCGGTCGGAGCAACCTGCAGGATTGTATTAATGATCTCCTGCATTTCTATCGACGTTCCGATTATCCCATGTTCCATCTGGAATTTCATATGATCTATATGTTTCAGATCCTCCATCGTCACCGACCTATAACAATTCCTGTAATATTTTTCTCTCTTAATGCTTCAACGTACCGCTGTGCTTCTTCATATGTTGTATAAGTGCCAACACACACTGCATACATTTCTTTCCCCCCGACCTGTCTCAACCGGACCTCGGCAGTAATGTTGGCTCTCCCAAGATCGGATTGGTATCGCTCGGCATTTTGACGACTCGAAAAAACACCCGTTTGAACTGTATATCCACCAGAACTGCTTGGGGAAATCTTTCTAACCGTTTCTTTCTTCTCGGTTATTGCAGGCGCCGGCTCTTCTTTAATCACTGCCGGTACGCGTTCAGTTACGACCGGTTGCTGCTTGACTTCAGGTTGTTTCGCGGGCGATTGAACCTGAGCTTTTTGCTGGGTTGTCTCATCGGTTAATCCGGGCTTCGTTTGTACTTGTCCCCCAGTTTGCTTGCGTGCCTCTGGTATGCCGGCGTCTTGATTAATATCAAGATTCAGACGGGCTTGCTGCTGAAAACTTCGTAGATACGGAGACTGCGGATAATCCTGCCGCAGCTTTTCAAGCTTTTGATCTGCGGTTTTGTATAACCCGAGAGCGTAATAGTACTGATAAATTCTATAAAGGGCATCGTCAGCCCATTCGCTCTTCGGAAAATTATCAATTAAATTTTGAAATGTCCGGACTGCTTCACCGCCATCACTTATCAATACTCCCTGGAGATATAATATCCCGGGATTATTCGGATAATGCTCTAGAAGCGACGGAAGCTCGGAACGCACCTGCTCAATTTTCCCAAGCTTAATAAGATCGAGCCGCTTCTGAATAACAGGCTCAGCCGTTTCCTGCGCCCGGACTGTGAAAAAACCGGAAATAATAAAAAGAATGACGACTATCCATGTCTTCATCGTACACAATCACTTATTGTTTGATCGGCTGTATCAATTACCGGTTCTGCTATGATTTGATCTCCGAACAGAGTCGCTGAATTTGCTCTACGAATTTCTATGCGAATCATTTCACCAATCTGTGCATCACCACGGGGAAAAATCACTACTCTATTCGTGTCGGTTCGCCCCTGTAATTTATCCGGGGACTTCTTGCTCTCCCCTTCAACAAGAACCTCTTCTATCGTTCCTATGAATCGTTGGTTACTCTCGTATGAAGTCTTCTGTTGCCGTGTAATAATAGCATTCAGACGATCAATTTTTATTTCTTCCGGAACATCATCTTTTAACGTCCATGCTCTTGTACCCTCCCGCGGCGAATACCGGAACATATATGCACCGTCAAACCGGACCTGCTCCATTACAGCCAACGTCTTCTGATGATCTTCATCGGTCTCCGATGGAAATCCGGCGATAATATCTGTAGAAAGACCTACCCCCGGGATCGCTTCGCGAATTCTCTTCACCAGCCGGAAATAGTGATCGGCGGTATAATCCCGATTCATCAATCCCAGAATACGGTCCGAACCCGACTGCAGCGGCAGATGAATGTAATTACAGATATTTGTATGACGTGCAATTGTTTCGATTAAGCGGTCCGACATATCCTGCGGATGAGAAGTCAAGAACCGCACCCGCATCGATCGATCTACTTCGGCAACCCGCGCCAGAAGGTCTGCAAAATCAGTCTCGCCGTCCCGGTATGAGTTGACGTTTTGTCCCAACAGGGTAACTTCTCTAAAACCCCGCGCACTCAAGCCTCTTACCTCACAGATAATGGAATCGAGAGTGCGGCTTCGCTCCCGGCCCCGTGTGAATGGTACCACACAGAAGCTGCAAAACTTGTCGCAGCCGCGCATGACAGATAGCCAGGCACTGACGCCGTCGGTGCGGAGTGGGGTAATATCGTCGTAGTTCTCAACCCGTGAAAGCCTGACTGCTAGCCCCTTTTCTCCCCGATAGGCCCCGTCAATGAGCGACGGTAACTTCCGGTATTCGTCAGGACCGACAACCAGATCAAGAAGACTATTTGAATCGAAGAGTGCCGCACGAAGCCGCTCGGCCATACAGCCGAGAAGACCGATGAGAACCTCAGGTCTTTTTTTCTTGTGATGTCGAAGGTGCTTTAAACGGTTGTATACCTTTGTCTCGGCGTTATCGCGGACACTGCAGGTGTTTAAGAATACAATATCGGCCTCTGCGATATCGAGGGTAAGTGCAAAGCCATTGCTGTGGAGAATACTCGAAACTACTTCCGAGTCCGCCACATTCATCTGGCAGCCATACGTCTCAATGTACACCCGCTTTCTACCAAGCATTCAGCACACAATCCCCATTTAAGAACAAGAAAAAATATAGTCAAAGTATGACATATGGTCAAGGTGAAAGGGCATCATTAAATTCTTTTAATTAGATTTTAAGTATTTATGCGGTTTTTTCAAAATAGGGGTTGACAAATCGGCAGATTTTTTGGAGCTATCTCCTTGCTATTGTTGCAATTCAGGGATATATTTGAACCTGAAATTATAGTCCACTGATTATTAATTCCAGAACCTGAAAGAGTCATGGCTGAATTACCTCTTATTACAGAAATTAAATCGAAAGCCCGAACCCTCAAAAAACATATCGTCCTTCCCGATGGGATCGACGAGAGGGCGATTCAAGCTGCGCGAAAACTGGTAGACCAGGAGATTGTCCGTGCATCATTGATCGGGAATGAACAGGAGATCCGGACAAAGGCCGGGAAACTGAACGTATCGCTGAATGGAATACCGGTCATCGAACCGGCAAAATCGGAGAAGAAAGAAAAGTTTGCAAAGCTCTTCGCTGAAATCCGTAAAGCAAAAGGAATTACAATCGAGGATGCACAGAAAACAATGCAGCACCCTCTTTTTTTTGGTGCAATGATGGTGCGGCAGGGTCTGGCAGATGGCAGCGTGGCCGGTTCCATATCGACTACCGGTGACGTTCTTCGCGCCGGACTTCAGGTGATCGGACTCGCCGAAGGGATCAACATAGTCTCGAGCTTTTTCCTGATGATATTTCCTGACCGTATTTTCTCTTTCGCCGATTGCGCCGTTGTGCCCGATCCGACAGCCGAACAGCTTGCCGACATTGCTCTGACGACTGCGGCAAATCACAAAAAGCTTACCGGCGAAGAACCCCGTGTCGCAATGCTTTCATTCTCGACTAAGGGAAGCGCAAGCCATCCACTCGTTGAAAAAGTGCAGAAGGCAACCGAGCTTGCAAAGAAGAAACGACCTAATCTGATACTCGACGGCGAGTTTCAGCTTGATGCGGCTATCGTCCCGAAGGTTGGCCAATCCAAAGCGCCGGGGAGTCCGATCCAGGGCAACGCAAACGTGCTTATCTTTCCTGAATTGAATTCGGGGAACATCGGTTATAAACTGACACAGCGTCTTGCCGGTGCCGAGGCAGTCGGACCGATAATTCAGGGATTGAAGAAACCGGCGTTCGATCTCTCGCGCGGTTGCAGCGTCGATGATATCGTGAATGTCGCAGCAATCAACGCTTTAATGGGTGCGATGTAGAAATAGCAAAAGGTTACCGTCGTCTTAGGATTTTTTGAGTGACGGAAACCTTTGTAATTTGCCATTGTGACAGACACCTTTGTTATTAGACATACTTCTGCTCGCACTTGCTTTTTCACCCCATTCTTATTATACTCTGTTAGAACATCCCGTGATACGATAATGTTCTGCGGTCGCATAAATCTGTCTTACAGCTCGATTTCATCTTTACACGGCATTCTTTGATTTACAGATAGATCAATAATATCCTGATTCTCTTTTCTCTACCATCCCGGTAGGGACCGCTATACTTACATCGAATAGCTATAAACTTAAAGGAGGAAACTCTTGCCTTCTCTTTTCCCACTATGAAATTCGTTGTAGAGATCACAACGACATCTCCGAATAGTGATATAATCCCATACACAACAAACCAATAGGAAAGGAAACCACCATGAAAGCATTACCAGGATTTCTCGGCATGACAATTTTCGCCCTGTCTCTACTGACACAGGCAACGTACACGCAATCCACAATAATCAAATTGCCGACACAAGACAATACAAGCAGCTTTAATGTCACGAAAAGCGATAACACGAACATGCTCAGAATATTCGGCGACGGAGGATTTTATGTAGGCGGGATTTTTGGTACAGGAGCAATACCTCTGACAGGCGCAGGTTCACGCCTAATGTGGTACCCTGCAAAAGCGGCATTTAGAGTCGGAGCTGTGGGTGGAGATTATGGAAATTATTGGGATAATGATAGTATTGGTGCATATTCATTTGCATCCGGTTGGAATTCCCGGGCAATCGGAGATTATTCAACAGCAATGGGCTTTACGACAACAGCACGCGGAAGATGGTCAATAGCAATGGGTTACATTACAAATTCAACAGCCGACGCTTCAACAGCGATGGGATTGAATACAACAGCAAGTGGACGCTATTCAACAGCTATGGGGCAGAGTACAATAGCAAGTTATGAAGCATCAACAGCAATGGGTCATTATACACAATCGACCGGTTTTTTCACAACATCAATGGGAGACCATACAGCAGCCAGCGGAAATTCTGCTATAGCGATGGGCTATTCAACAACTGCAAGCGGAAATTATTCAACAGCAGTGGGCTCTTATGTTTCAACTTATGGAAAACTGGGTGCATGTATTATTGGGGACGCCACGAATGAGGGACAGACAAACTCATCTGCAGATAATCAAATGACCATGCGCTTTGCAGGCGGATACAGACTTTTTACTAACTCTAGCGAGAAAACTGGAGTCTATATGGATGGCGGTGTCAGCGGGTGGACGAACTACTGCGATAGAAATAAAAAAGAGAATTTCAGCCCCGTCAACGGTGAGGCGCTATTGAAGAAAATCAGGGAAATACCAATCACAGAATGGAGCTATAAAGGAACAGATCCTACAATCAGATATATAGGACCGGTTGCGCAAGATTTTTACGCTGCATTTCATCTGGGCGGCACAGACAGCCTTGGCATCAACACCATTTGCATCGATGGGGTTAATATGGCTGCTATTCAAGCGTTGGAAAAGAGAACAAGCGAACTGCAAAAAGCAACAGCTGAGATTGCAGAATTGGAGAAAATTATTTCCAAACAACAAACTGAACTCGCCTCCTGTAAAAAAACAGTCGATGAATTGAAAGATGAATTCGTTCAACTGAAGAAACAAATCGCTGCAGTAATGGAACTTAAAAAATCATCGTCGGATGTATCGATCGCAAGCATGACACCGAACAAGTGAAGAAGAGGACACAGACCATGAAAACTATACAGAGAACGCTTTTCAGCGCTCTTATTACAGCATTGATTTCGTTCCACCTTCAAGCGCAGGGAATTATTATCGGCAGCGGTACGACATTCTCGCTGGGAGGCGCAACATTATCGGTGCCGAACAATTGGAGCAATTCCGGAACGTTCATCGCTGGCAACGATACGGTTATCTTTAATGGAGCAACTGGAAATCAAACCATTGCGAATGGGGCTGGAGAGACATTTAATAATATTAGAGTCAACAAGGCAGCCGGAAATGTCCAGCTTCTCAATAATATTACCGTCAACGGAACACTGATAATAACCGATGGAGATGTCGACCTCAATGGACATAATATTATGCTCGGTACAACCGCACTGCTCTTGGAAACTCCGGGCAATACGGTGAAAGGAACAAGCGGAACGATTTCCACAACGCGAACGCTCGGAGCAAATCCGGGAAATGTGGCCGGTCTCGGCCTGAATATATCATCATCGCCGGCATTAGGCAGCACCACAATCGCGCGCGGACACGCCGTTTACACCAATGGTAGTTTTAGCAGTATCGGGCGCTCCTATAATGTTGCCCCGGCAGCAAATTCGTCGCTGAATGCAACGGTAGTATTTCACTTCGATGACAGCGAATTGAATGGTTTGACAAAATCACAACTCACAGCGTGGGCTTCCACAAACAGCGGAACAAGCTGGAGTCAGGTCGGCGGAACTGTCGACATAGTAAACAATACGGTAACGGTAACCGGCATCAATGCTTTCTCTTTATTGACACTTGCAACCGGAGAAACACCAGTTATTATTGTTGTCGATGGACTGAAGGATGAATTCTATACTTCATTAACCGGTCCTAATGATGGATACCTCCAGTTGAAATCATATGCCTTTAACGATAACGGCATCCCCACCAGTGACGCCGATCTATCGGCAAAGGTCTGGGCAGCCTGGGACAACGAGTGGTTCTATCTCTACGAAGAAGTCATGGATGACACGGTTTCGGGAAGTGCCCCGGAGGTATGGAACAATGATTGCATTGAACTCAAAATCGATCCCCAGCCGACAGACAGCGTAACTAATTCAATCTGGGATACACGCCTCACAGCATTAGGGGCCGGAGGAGGAGTTGTTGCATGGGATAATATGGACGGCGTTTCTGATTCTCAAAAGCAATGGTCTCGGAGAACGATCCCGGGGGGATATGCGTTGGAATTGGCCGTCAAATGGTCAGCAATACAGAATGGGAGTGAAACGATCACACCGGCTGTCGATAATATTTTCGGCATGTCGATCCACCAGGAAGAAAATGACGGCCATGGCCGGCAGGCAACGATTCAATGGGCTGCAGTTCTGCTAAATGAAGCCTGGGAAACACCAAAATATCTCGGCACAGTCAAATTCCTGGCAGATCACAAACTACAGTTCATTCCGACGAACAATATGACAGGCAGAACCAATCCGGTACCATATGATGGAACCCCGTTTTATATGAGAATCGACGCCTTGAAAGATCCATTCTATTACTCGCTAACAGGACCCAACAGCGGTTATCTCCAGATCCGTTCGTACTCGTACAACGGCAATGGTCCTCCTGTTAATGACGCCGATCTATCGGCGAAGGTCTGGACGGCCTGGGACAATCAGTGGTTCTACCTCTACGAAGAAGTCATGGACGACACGATCTCCGGAAACGCCGCAAATGTGTGGGAGGAAGATGAAATCGAAGTAAATTTTGATCCCCAGCCGACCGACAGTGTGACAAATTCGGTGTGGCAAACACGTCTGACAGCGCTCGGCACTGCAGCCGGTGTTCTAGCCGGTGACAGTCTCAATGGGGTGTCCGCTTCCGAGAAGCAGTGGGCGCGAAAAATCATCCCTTCAGGTTATGCACTCGAACTGGCCATCAAATGGTCGGCCATATATAGCGGGAGCGAAACGATCACGCCGGCAGTCAATAATATTTTCGGTATGGCGATCAGCCAGCACGACAACGACGGCCATGCCCGGCGGCAGGCGACGATTCAATGGGCCGCGGTATTATCGGACGCGGTGTACAATACACCAAAATACCATGGAACGGTGAAATTTCTGGCAGACAATAAACTGCAATTCATTCCGACGAACAACATGACTGGTAGAACCAATCCGATTCCATACGATGGGTCCAATTACACACCGACCGGAATTGAAAACGCATCAACCATGATACCGGAGAAGTTTTCTCTCGGGCAGAACTACCCGAATCCGTTTAATCCGCAAACCACGATTGAGTTTGCGATTCCGAAACAGGAGTTTGTTACTCTCAAAATCTACAATTCACTTGGTCAGGATATCGTGACACTTGTGAATAGGGAATTGAACGCTGGTTACTATAAAACGACGTGGAATGTAGGCAGTGAACCAAGCGGTGTCTACTTCTATCGTTTACAAGGAGGGTCATTTACTGAAACCAAACGACTGGTTTTACTCAAGTAGAAGAGAACAGCAAAAGGTTTCCGTCATCCAAAAAATTTCCGGGTGACGGAAACCTTTGTTATTTACCCTAAAACCCGCCCCGGGTGTTGAGAACCGTTTAACAGTACTCGATACTTGCTTTTTATCCGCACTCTTGTTATACTCTGCAACAATATATTATTTTTATGAGACATCTACCTCTGGAGATGTGGCAAAACCATGCGGTCGTATGATGTTTCTTATCTTTTGAATCTACAAACGCATCTATAAAAATTAGATGTGAATTATTCAATACCATATTACTGAGAAAGGAGCATGTCATGAATCTTCTCAAAAAGGTATCTGTTTTACTAATGCTAACTCTATTCTTTTTTCCCCTCAATCTAAATGCCCAGGGGGAAAAACCACCAGCGGAATTGAAGGGTATAAAAGGCAGTCTCCATATTCTAAAACTCAATGATTGGACGATCGGTAGTAATCAGTTGTGCAGCTGGGATTGGGGCAATGTGAAGGGCAATGTAAAACTGACACTCTGGAAAGGAAATCAACTCATTGCAACATTGTCACCCTCATGCCCGGTCGGTCTGGATGGAAAAGGCTCTACCCGCCTCCTGGTTCCGGCTAATCTTAAACCTGGAGAATACGAACTTCGTATAGTAAGTCTCAGTGATCCAAAAATTGGTGATCGACATATTCTCAAAATCATCGATAAGTCAACCCCTGGGCTCGCAAGTCCTGGTTCTCCTGAGTACAAAGAATTAAAATTAGAAGGGGAACACAAGGTTGGCAATGAATTGAAATACGAACACAAGGGTGAAATAAAAATCGAACACAAGAGTGAATTAAAAGGGGATTTTAATAAGAACGTCACCCCAAAATAAAGAGTGGATACGAGACTTGAATGTACTTTAATCAAAGGCGGCTGTCAATAAAATCCCTATTCCCTTTTCTGCTGGTTTTTTTTAGTTCAGCAGGAGCCATGGCGTTGGAATTGATTGCCAGCCGTCTTGTCGGCCGCTATCTGGGCAGTTCGATTTATACCTGGTCATCAGTTATCGCGGTTATTTTATTCGGGATGAGCATCGGAAATTTTCTTGGAGGGAAAGCAGCCGATCGTTTTACCGCAACTTCATTTTTACCGTGGCTTTCACTCCTGACGGTGGTTGCATGTTGTTTAACATTAGGCCTTTGTAATTTTTTCGGTGATGCGGCATTGCTTAAAAATCTGGAATGGCCGCTGCGGATTTTATTGACCGTTGCAGCGGTATTCACACTTCCTGCCGTATTCATCGGGATGTTTATGCCGTTTGCGGCAAAGATGCATGTCGAAAGCATCTCAAGAATAGGTTTAGCGATCGGCTCAATCTATGCCTGGGGTGCTATCGGCAGCATACTGGGAACACTTGCTACCGGTTTTTTCCTCATTCCATCATTAAAGGTTAGTCAATCTCTTTTGCTCATCACTTTTTTTTTCTCCCCGGTGTACTTTTACTCATTAATAAAAAAAGTTGGCGCGGCATAGCTGAACCGTCTCTCACTGTAAAGAACGAATCATTTCAACCGGAACCATTGAAATCCTTACATACGGCGGCGTATGTTATCGCATTTTGTACCGCCGCCTGTCTCATGGCCGTTGAAATCGCCGCCGGCCGTTTAATCGCACGCCAGTTCGGTAATTCACTCTATACATGGACTTCAATTATTGCAGTGATTCTCGCCGGTGTTACCATCGGTTACTATCTGGGAGGGCGTTTAGCAGACAAATTTGAGACGAAAAGAATCACCGCCTGGCTTTGCCTCGGTTCATCATTAAGCACATTATTGACGCTGGTCATTATTTATTACTGCAGCATCCTTTCACCGTTTCAAAACTATTCTTACCCCATACGTGTTTTAGTTTCTGTATTGCTTGCTTTTTTCCTGCCTTCAGCCTTCCTTGGCTCGATCTCACCTGTCATGGTAAAAAGAGTCTTAAAAATTTCCGCTACGGGAAAAACAATCGGTGTGATGAGCGCTCTAAGTACTGTCGGTGGAATTTGCGGAACAATCGGCGCCGGGTTCTGGTTTATGACTTCGTTGGGACCGGAAGGCATCGTTCTCGCTGCCGCCCTTGTCATGGCCTGTATCGGATGGAGCCAAAAACCAAAGCGATTCATATTCTGCTGTTGGCTTTTTCTGGTCGCCGTTCTTTTCTATGTTTCGGTTATCGATCCTTCTGTGACTATCGGTCATTATCAATTGGAGAGTGGAATTGAGACCCTCGGTTTTCGATATAAAAAATCCAGCTATATTTATACAGCCGAAAGTCAGTACCACACAATTTTAGTGTATGATGAACAATCACGGGTGAGCCAGAGCAGCGTCCGCGTACTCTGTTTGGATCATCTGGTCCATGGGTTTTTCAATCTTGCCAATCCCGGAGAGCTGGGATACGAATACGAGCGGATATACCGGGAGATAACCTGGCGCTACTCTGCCGGCAAGGATAGTATCTCAGCTTTCATAGTTGGCGCTGGCAGCTATACTTTTCCGCGTTGGCTGCAGTATGAATGGCCCGATGCCAGGGTTGATGTTGCCGAGATCGATCCTTTCGTGGTGGAAGCAAACTATATCGCCATCGGGCTACCGCGTAATACTTCAATCCACACTTATACCGGAGACGCCAGAAATATCATCGACAATCTACCTGATACGGCAAAATATGATTTCTTTTACGGCGATGCGTTCGATGATCTCACCGTGCCCTGGCATTTAACAACGCTGGAATTTGTACAAAAAATTAAAAAACATCTCAAACCGGATGGTGCCTATCTTTTTAATGTTATAGATAAATTAGAGAGCGGTTTATTTCTGAGTTCTTCCTACCTGACTATCCAGAAATTGTTCAAACATATTTATCTTTTTTACCCCAATCAGAATGGGATACCTTATCAACGCGAAACTTTTGTCATCGTTGGATCCGATGCACCTCTTGATCTCAATGATTGGAACCCGAAATATGGTTTATGCGGATCGGTGCTGAGTGGCGCAGACTTAGATCAATTACTGGAAAAATCCGGCAACCGGATTCTTACCGATGATTATGCTCCCGTCGATAACCTGCTGGCCCCGGTCGTAAGCGAACGATAATGATTTTTCATGTGATAAAAGTTTTTATCTTTCAAGGAAATATGAACAAAACGGCCTCTGGCCGACAATCTGTACTGATCTCCATAATACTTGCTCTTTACCGGCACTCTTACTATACTTTGCTTCGATATTGCTATTCAGTATATTGTTGACCACCCGAGATGCGGCAATGTCCTACTGCTGTATAAATCTATTTTTATTCGGCTCAATTTCATCTTTTCTACAACATCCTTCAGTCTATTAGTAAATTTTACATATACTGATTTTTTCATCGCTTTTCTTAAAAATAACTTCACGTGTCGCGTATCCCCTTTAATACAAGGAGGTAACTATTATGAAGATCTCATTTCTTCGCTGCGTTTTAAGTATTGCCATAATTCTTGTATGTTCACTTCCATCTCATGCCCAATGGATCCAAACCAATGGCCCCTATGGCGGTGGCATTTATTGTTTTGCCGTCTCGGGTATGAATCTCTTTGCCGGGACTATAGGCAGCGGCGTCTTTCTTTCCACCAACAACGGCACAAGCTGGACTGCAGTCAATACCGGCTTGACGAACACTTATATCCAGGCTCTTGCCGTTTCCGGCACCAATCTCTTTGCCGGGACTATGGGCGGCGGTGTCTTTTTTTCCACCAACAACGGCACAAGCTGGACTCAAGTCAATTCAGGATTGACAAACATTAATGTCCGGGCTCTTGCCGTCTCCGACACAAATCTCTTTGCCGGTACTTGGGGCGGTGGCGTCTTTGTTTCTACCAACAACGGTACAAGCTGGACTGCTGTCAATACCGGCCTGACGAGCATTTATGTCTATGCTCTCGCTCCCGACTTGTCAGGAAATCTCTTTGCCGGTACTAATGGCGGTGTCTTTCTTTCCACCAACAACGGCACAAGCTGGACAGCAGTCAATTCCGGTTTTTCGAACCCTTATATTATGTCTCTTGCCATCTCCGGCACGAATCTCTTTGCCGGGACTTCTGACGGCGTCTTTCTTTCCACCAACAACGGCACAAGCTGGATTCAAGTCAATTCAGGATTGACAAACACTAATGTCTTGTCTCTTGCCGTTTCCGGCACTAATCTCTTTGCCGGTACTAATGGCGGTGTCTTTCTTTCCACCAACAACGGCACAAGCTGGATTCAAGTCAATTCAGGATTGACAAACACTAAAGTCCGGTCCCTTGCCCTCTCTGGCACGAATCTCTTTGCCGGGACTAATGGTGGTGGCGTCTATCTTTCCACCAACAACGGTACAAGCTGGACTCAAGTCAACACCGGCTTGACAAATACTTATGTTATGTCTTTTGCCGTTTTCGGCACGAATCTCTTTGCAGGGACTGATGGTAGTGGCGTCTTTCTTTCCGCTAACAACGGCACAAGCTGGACTGAGGTCAATACCGGCTTGACGAGCACGGATATCTATGCTCTTGCTACCGACTTGTCGGGAAATCTCTTTGCCGGGACTTCTGGCGGCGTCTTTCTTTCCAGTAACAATGGCACAAGCTGGATTCAAGTCAATTCAGGATTGACAAACACTAATGTCTGGTCTCTTGCCGTTTCCGGCACCAATCTCTTTGCCGGGACTATTGGCGGCGGCGGCTTTCTTTCCACCAACAACGGCACAAGCTGGACTGAGGTCAATACTGGCTTGACGATCACTGATATCTATGCTCTTGCTACCGACTTGTCGGGAAATCTCTTTGCCGGGACTTCTGGCGGCGTCTTTCTTTCCACCAACAACGGCACAAGCTGGACTGAGGTCAATTCAGGATTGACAAACACTAATGTCCGGACTCTTGCCATCTCCGGCACGAATCTCTTTGCCGGGACTTCTGGCGGCGTCTTTCTTTCCACCAACAACGGCACAAGCTGGATTGCGGTCGATACCGGCTTGACGAACACTGATATCTATGCTCTTACTCCCGACTTGTCGGGAAATCTCTTTGCCGGGACTTCTGGCGGCGTCTTTCTTTCCACCAACAACGGCGCAAGCTGGACTGCGACGAGTACCGACTTGCCCGTGAACATTAATGTCTGGGCTCTTGCCGTCTCCGGCACGAATCTCTTTGCCGGGATTGATGGCGGCGGCATCTGGAGACGACCACTTTCAGAAATGGTTCCGTCAGAACCAGCCCCCATTGTGGTCGATGGACTGAAGGATTCCTTTTACAGCACATTAACCGGACCCAACGACGGTTATCTCCAGATCCGATCGTACGCGTATTTCGACCCTTACGCTCCTGTCAATGATGCCGATCTTTCGGCCAAAGTCTGGACGGCGTGGGACAGCGAGTGGTTCTACCTGTACGAAGAAGTCAAGGATGATATACTATCCGGAAATGCCGTGAATGTATGGGATGAGGATTGCCTCGAACTCAAAATCGATCCACAGCCGACCGACAGCGTGACAAATTCCGTCTGGGAAACACGTTTGACGGCTCTGGGTATGGCATCCGCAGGTGTTGTCAATGCCGATAGTCTGAATAACGTTACCGATGACTCGAAGAAGTGGATACGCGGTAGTATCTTAGACGGATATGTACTGGAACTTGCTATTAAATGGTCCGCTATTATTAGTAATGGTGAAACCATAACACCTGCAGTCGATAATGTTTTCGGTATGGCTATCAACCAGCACGATAACGACGGCTATGCCCGTATAGAGGCGGCAATACAATGGGCTGCAGTATTATCGAACGCGGTGTACAATACACCAAAATACCACGGGACTGTGAAATTCCTGGCAGATAATAAACTGCAATTCAATCCGACCAACAACATGACCGGTGCAACCAATCCGATTCCGTACGATGGATCTGATTATCCCCCCACCGGAATCAAAAATGCATCAATCAACATGCCGGTAACTTTTTCTCTCGGACAAAATTATCCGAATCCATTCAATCCGCAAACCACAATTGAGTTTGCGATTCCGAAACGTGAATTCGTTACTCTCAAGATCTACAATGCGCTCGGTCAGGAAATCGCAACTCTTGTGAATGGGGAATTGAACACTGGCTACTACAGTACAACGTGGAATGCGGGGAATGTTCCAAGCGGTGTCTACTTCTACCAAATGCAAGCTGGCTCATTTACCGAAACAAGACGACTTGTTTTACTGAAGTAAGAAATAAACAGCAAAAGGTTTCCGTCGTCTCGAACTATTTCGGAGCGACGGAAATCTTTGTCATTTATACCAGGCTACTTAAGCAGCATCATTCTCCCGCTTAATCTTTGGTTACCTACAATCAGGTGATAGAAATATATTCCACTTGCGACGGTTTTCCCGGTTTGCGTTGTGCCTTCCCATCGCGTTATATAATTACCTGCAGGTAGTTCTTTCTGGATTAACTCGCTGACCAACTCACCCTGTACATTGAATATTCTCAAAGTAACAGTTGAATGAGCTAGAGAAAGAGGCACAACGAATGAAATCAGCGTCGAGGAATTAAAAGGATTCGGATAGTTTTGCCTTAATACAAGAGTACTCGGGAGATTTTGTGTCGGTCGGTCTTTCACATCTGTCGTTACCAATGAGGGAGCATTCGGAGTAAAAGAGCCCGAATCATCAGCTAAATATAAATAAGCAAACGGTGGTCGCAGCGATGGTGAGAGGGCGTACATCGTTTTCCATTCTTCATCCGTCAGGCGTTTAAAATTTGTCGATATATGTTCATAGTAGCTCATCACTGGTCCGGCAAATGTACAGGGCGTCCCATCGGCAAGCTCCGCCGAAACAATTGCCAGATTAATCGGGCCTGTTCCGCCATGTAACACCCATCCGACAGGATTACCATACTCATCCGTTGGTGCTGTATGGACATCTGCCACAACATAATCCTGATCGAACATATCTTTTGCACCAGCACTTAATTGAAAATATAGTTTTGTATACCAACCGGTATAGGGTGAACCACACATGGGATCCGGTGGGCGAAGCATTGATTTGAGAAATAGCTTTTCCGCCTCGCTCAACGGCGTGTGAGCCAATTCTTTCACTGCAACACATGAAAGTGTGTCTGCTACGAGGGAAAAGTTATTGAAGAAGGATGTAACTGTTGGAATGTTGAAGCCCGCAAGCTTCTCTTCTGCCATTGATGAGAACTGTGAAATTGCATGATAAAATTCCGGAATCGGTTCGACATAACTTTCGGGAAAAGAACAGATGACACCGCCCGAATATGATTGTTTTGCATAGAGTAAATTATCGTGACGCAGCTGTGCCCAGGAAGAAAGCTGCGTATTTAATTTCTCCTGCCACCATGCGGCAGTCTGCATAAAAGCCGGAAGCATTGTCCGGTACTCAGGTGGATTAAGCGTCCGAATTGAATTCAACCATCCATTATAGAAAGAACTGTACCAGAACAGAGAATCATAGGAATCGATCAGGTATCTTAATGCTGCAAGGTTCGGTGCATAATGATAATTATCGATTTCAGTCTGCATTAATTGTCCTGCAGCATTATTACCAATCGCGAACATAATATCGAGTGGATCGGGGAGCATTCGTCTCACTTTTTGCCCATTAAATATGATGCGATCAAATACTATATTTCCGGTTACATACGAATCGACAATAAATCGCTGGCCGAAAAGGAGAAATGCAGATGCCAATTGAATCTGGTCCGGATCCATCGGATCGGACATCAGGATTTGTGAATTAATACGTTGAAATGCATACGATTGCTCCAAAAGCAGTGCCTGGAACGATTGAAACCGGAGTGTATCCAACAACTCGCTTGCAGATTGGATG
This sequence comes from Bacteroidota bacterium, assembly GCA_050011775.1. GTDB lineage: Bacteria > Bacteroidota > Ignavibacteria > UBA10030 > CAVZMI01 > CAVZMI01. Next base: position 206,904 of record JBEKIL010000001.1, read on the forward strand.
CCGAGTTGCGTGCGAAGTGAAAATAAATTGGAAAGCGTCACATTATCCTGGTCTCCCACAAAAAGACGAAGCACGGAATCGATGCTGTCGACCAGCGCAACAGTATTGGCGGATTCTGCCGCTTCCGCTACAAGCAATGCAAGTATTACCTGACGTTGGATGTCGGCTTGCGTCTGTTTCTCAGGGTCATCCGATTCCGGCGCGGTAAGATAAATCTCCATTCTCCCCAGCCAGATCATCGCCTGAAAATATTTTCCTAAAAGCGGATCCTGACTATAATGTCCACGGACTTGAAACTGGCTGAAATCAATTGTCCGTTGAGTGGAGGAGAAGAGAGCATATTTTTGCGGAGCCAATCCCCGGATGAGAGTCAGTAACTCGTTGACAGTTGTTGTATTCTCTACATATACCGGCGAAATACTTTTACCAAGAAGTAGTCTTGGAACAGTAAGATACACATCGAGATCTTTCAGCATTGTTTTCATTGAATCCGATGAAGCATAACGCTCTGCAAGGAAAGGAATAGCATTATGAAGCCGGCTTAACAATGTATCTATTGAAGGAACAAGTACCCTGAACTCAACCTCCTGTAGCAGCGCATCGTATGACGTATGAAGAGGATGGAGAATTGCATCGGTCGAAATAAATACGGGCAAATCATAATTATAGATTTGTGTGAGGGCATTACCAAACGATGGATACGACAGACGCTCGGTTACAAAGAAGCCATGATTTTGAAGGAGCGTTTTTTCACCCTCCGTAAAATGATATCGAGCATCGACGAGATCGTAGTAAGGAGCTGTCAGTGGGTTTACATTTGATGTCGCTTCGAATACCCCTGCCGGATGCATGGAAACGAGTTGTCCTGCTGTCAGATCTTGATGTGTTGTCAGAAATATTTTATAGGTGTCGATATCGAAGTTTGTTTGTTGCCCCAATAGGAGAGATAACGGTAGAAGCAGTGCAATGGCAATACACCATCGAAATAAGTTCATTGTTTTGCTGCCTTATAAAGTCTCTTATACTCAATATTACTTCCTACTTGGTAAAATGTCAAGTGCCTGATTTTTTAAAAGGTGAAGGTTTCTTTAAAAATGCATTATACATCCGTTTTTTAAATCGTTTTTAGCTGACATCGCTCGATTAAATATCAGTTTGACTTTCAGAGAAAAAAGAATTATGTACATACCATAGAGTTTCCCCCTCTGGATAGAGATACAATCTTTACACAGCACAATACTATGTCGTCAGCGATAAATTCAACATTCTCCATAAGGAGCCACCATGAAACAGTACAAAGTAATGACTCAGAAAGACAAATTTTTCAGCGGTAAGTTTGACTCTGACAAGCTTGAAGCCGCCCTCAATGCATATGCAGCGGAAGGATGGGAGGTCATAGCAATTGCCACCGATACTATTCCATCCATCGGCGCTGCGAGAGAAGAAATTGTCGTCATATTCGAAAAAGAGAAGTGAGAATGCCGGATAATTAATATCGGTCAGCTGAATAGGAGGTATTCTGGAAATCATTTTTTATGATGCAAAATATGACCGTGTAACTAAGTACGACAAGACACTTTTACCTTTTTTGAAGAAAAGGGGGGGCTTTTACGACCTTGATTGTTCTCGAGGAAAAAAGGAGATTGGAGAAATAGCGGAGAAAAAAGCTCGATTTTGCATATAATTCCTCAAAATATTCAAAGAAACCAGATAATATTAAGGCGACCGTCGGCTGTGGATAATGGTTCGCAAAAAATCGAATAAAAAAGATATCAAACATCTTTTAATTGCTTGCATTTTTCCTCTACTCTTTATATACTCACCCTACTACGGTTCCAATCAAGATCAAATACAGTGGGATGGTACATCGACCAATCCTTATAAACTCTTCGTACCGTAGAATATAGACCACCGAGATGCAACCGACGAGAACGATCACACTATTTTTGCTTTTCACTTGTACCAGAAACACATATACGTTAAAGCGCTCCATCGCCGACGCTGTAGGCTGAAGGTTCAGACACCTTCATATAAAATCGGACTCCAACATCGGGCGAGTTTAAGTAATATTCGGTGTGCGGGGTTATATAAATTATTGGATTAGGAATATATTATAGCATCGAAAAACACACTTTTTCTAGATATTGATTTAGTTGGAGGGTCTCTAGATATTAATTAACCAAACAGCCACATCTAAGAGGAGGATCCACAATGGCAGATCAAGCGGGTTCATCAAAGAAGTTCCAATGGAAGTGGGTTGTGATTTCGCTTGTCATGTACATCGTGCTCTATGTTCTCGTTCTCCTAATCATGCAAGGAGGAGTATTGAGCACAGAAATAACCGCCAGGATTTGGGCGGTAGCCGGCGTCTTTCTGATTGCTGCAATTGCAGGGTATCTCTCTAAAGGCGTAACCATATGGGAAATTGTAATTGCCGCAGTTATTGTTTCGGCTCTTTTATATATTATGAGCGAGCTTGGGCTCACTGTAGCAGTTCCCTTGGGCACCGGTAGCAAACCAGTGCTTACACTGCTGATTATTTTTGTATTCTCCTTATTAGGAGCATGGCTGGGAGAACGCATCCAAAAAAGCAAATCAGCGAAGAAAGCTGCCGAGTAAATGTAATATGCTTTTCACTACACACCCCGCGATTATTTTAAATTCGCGGGGTGTTTTTTTATCCCTCCCTTACGACTTGAAACCCGATACAGCCGATTTAAAAATTGCAATTTTCATATCGATGGATATCGGCATCTAACCATCGATCTGATTGTAAGTATCTTTTGCTCATTTCTCTCTTACCACACGGAACCCGATATACTCGCTCGCCGACGTAGGACTTTCATATTTTCTCACCGAGACTCTTATATCTTCCGGATCGTCACGCCACGAACCGCCGCGCACTACTTTTTTGCTGCCGCTGTCGGGTCCTTTTGGATTTTCTTTCGGACTTTGCACGTAGTACTCGTCCAAAAACCAATCAGCCGTCCATTCAGCGACATTGCCTGCCATATCGCATACGCCGAATTCATTCGGTTTAATTTTCCCTGCCGGAGTCGTTCCTTCGGAATAATTCTTTCCGAAATTTGCGCGGAGCTTGTTGATATCATTCCCCCACGGGAATTTCATCCCTTTTAGTCCGCCACGTGCAGCACGCTCCCATTCTGCTTCTGTGGGAAGTCGATACTTTTTCTTTGCAAAATCGCTCAGCCAGTCGCAGTAGGCGTATGCGTCTTCCCATGTAATTCCAGTAATAGGATGATCGGCAAGTTGTTCTGGAAAATTTCCGTCTTCCCATGTTGACGGAGGTTTGAGTCCTGTGAATTCGATAAATGCCTTATATTGTCTGTTTGTAATTTCAAACTTACCAATATAAAAGGCATTAAGGGTTACTTCGTGGACCGGTTTTTCATTAGTTTCATTACTATCGCTTCCCATCATGAATGAGCCGGCCGGGATGAGAATCATATCGGGCTCAATCGCATTTCCTTTCTTATCATGAATACCCGACTGCGATATTACCGGTGCCGGTTCCAGTGTCGGTGAAGCTACCGGTGCCTGTGGCGTCGGAGTCTTAGGTTTTTTCTGTGCCAGCAGATTATCCGAAAGGATAATGCAGAGAGTAACCAGGAAAATAGTTAATGCATATTTTCTCATAAGACACCTCTCTAAGGAATTTATCATAATATTGACATCTTTCTTAAACCATAAGCTTGAGAGACTTTACAGAAATAATTGTAGAATTTCAAGTATAAAAATCTATCTAAAAAACCGCATAATAAATCATAGATTTTTCCGGAAGGTCTAATATAAAGTCTTGGACAGGAAAACTGAATTATCTCCATAATATTATCAGGATCCGCTGAATGATTTACTCAGAAAATGGAGATACGAAATAAGTAGATTTTATTTTTCCCATAACATTTTTCTAATTGGCATATAAACGCATTATCACTCAATGGTAAGTGAGATAACGAACGAGATTTTATATCATACACGTACATTTTCTCAGGTCAATCAGCAGGAACAATATCACCTACAACCGGTTTTTCCTTAAGAAGGATAAACAATTGTTTAAAATCTGGAGTTTTTTTATGCTATTGTAAAATAGAGCCGGAATATGAGTAATATGTGATTTGCAAAACGCACTTCGCAAAAAGTTAAACGATTGGTATAAGAAAGTCAAATAAAAAGGCAAGCATGCTCCTCTATTCAAGGAACATCTTGCCTTCTGAAATTCTGGACACCTGACCAACTATTGGATGCTTTTTACTTCCGACCTAATCCATAATTTTTCGCAGGAACGCCGGCTTTTCCGGATCGGCTTTATCTATTTTCTGACCCGCATTCTCGTTCGCCTGAAATGCATTAATCGAAAGTGGAATTCCTTTCCGGATATATGCCGGCTCATCGAGCTTCTGCAATTCCTGCAATCCTGTCGGGATACGGTCGAGCATCTTTGTCGCGGCTTTTGGTGGACGAACTGCTGCCGCCTTCTTACCGAAGCCTGTCGCAATCACCGTCACCATAATCTCGTCTGTGAATGTATCATCAACCACTGCCCCGAGTATGACATTAGCATCATCGCCTGCAGCATCGTGAATGATCGACGTCGCTTCGTCAAGCTCGGCAAGCGACATATCCCTGCCGCCGGTGATATTGACCAGCACTCCCTGCGCTCCGGCGATCGATACACCGTCGAGCAGCGGACTAGATATAGCATTATTCGCCGCTTCGGTCGCACGGTGTTCCCCGGTTGCAACACCCGAACCCATGATCGCATCACCCATTTCACGCATGATGGTGCGGACATCGGCAAAATCAACGTTGATTAAACCCGGCACCGTTATCAGCTCTGAGATGCCGCGGGTAGCATTATATAGCACCTGATCGGCAACCGCAAAGGCCTCCAGCAGCGGCGTCATGCGCTCAACAATCGACAGGAGCTTCTGATTTGGAATAACGATCAGCGTGTCGACCTGCTTCTTCAGTTCCTCAATTCCCACCTCCGATTGCTGAAGGCGTTTCTTCCCTTCGCAGTTAAAGGGTTTCGTTACAATACTGACTACCAGAGCACCGACGCTTTTCGCGATATTTGCCACCAGCGGTGCGCCGCCTGTCCCCGTTCCACCGCCCATACCTGCGGTTACGAAAACCATATCGCTGCCGCTAAGAAATCTGGCAATTTCTTCGCGATCTTCTTCAACGGCACGATGACCGATCGAAGGATCAGATCCGGCTCCCAAACCACGGGTCAAATTCTTTCCGATCTGAATTTTATTTGGAGCTTTGTTGCGATCAAGCGCCTGCAGGTCACAATTAATGGCAATGAACTCGACGCCGGTGAGACCTTTGTCGATCATCCCATTAACAGCATTTCCTCCGCCTCCACCAACGCCGACGACCCGGATTTTCGCGCCGCGCTCATACGGACTAGCAAGTTCGATCACGTTGTCTCTCCTTCTGTTATTGATTGATGATTTATAATTCGTCAAACCACATTTTCATTCTCTTGAAAATATTGCTGCTCGAACGTGCGCTCCTCCCATTTTTCAGGGCATTGAGCGTCGAACGATCTTTATTTCGCAGCGTATGAAGAATAAGTCCTACACCTGTCGCATAGATCGGATTTTCGATCTCGCGAACCAATCCTGCATAGAATCCCTGGGGAATACCGATTTTGGTCGTCATCCCCAGCACTTCACGTGCAAGCTCAGCCGTTCCTTTTATCAATGAGCCGCCGCCGGTAAGCACAACTCCGGCCGAGAGATGCTTTGAATATCCCGATCTCTTAATTTCCATTGCTGAAATTTCCAAAATTTCTTCCATCCGCGGTTGGATGATTTGACACAGTAGTTGTTTATCGAGTTCTATCGGCGCTCGACCGCTGATACCGGGCAGGATGATCGTTTCGTTATCGATAATAGACGGTTGATATGCAAATCCATGGTCAATTTTTAATTTTTCGGCCTGTTCTCCGAGAATACCGAGTCCTTTTCGGATATCATCTGTCACTTTCTTACCGGCAATGCCGATCACCGCAGTATGGCGAATTGTCTTTTCTTCGAACACAGCGAGATCTGTCGTCCCGCCTCCGATATCGAGCAGTGCCACACCGACTTCTTTTTCCTCTTCATCCAGCACGGCGTAACTTGATGCAAGCGGTTCAAGAACCATGTCGCTCACTTCGAGTTTCGCACGCTGGACACATTTATAAATATTCTGTGCCGCTGTGATCAATCCGGTAATAATATGCACATTGGCTTCCATGCGTACACCCGACATACCGACCGGATCGTACACACCATCCTGACCGTCAATTATAAATTCCTGAGGAATTACATGTATAATTTTCCTGTCTGCCGGAAGCGCGACACGTTTCGTATCTTCGATCAACCGATCGACATCAGCCTGCGTGATTTCTTTTTCCGGACCGCTGATGGCAATCACGCCCCGGCTCTGAAAGCTTTGGATATGATCGCCTGCTATGCCCACCGTGACCGAGTTGATTTTTATACCGGACTGCGATTCTGCGTCGGCGACTGCAGATTGAATCGAGCGGACTGTTTTGTCGATATTGGTCACGACACCGCGTGTGAGACCGTCGGAGACACTCCGTCCGATACCGAGAATGTTAATCCGCCCGTGCTTTGCCGGTTCACCCGGAGCAACTGCTCTATCATCACTTGCTTCGGTCGATGCCACAATTGCACATACTTTTGTTGTGCCTATATCAAGTCCAACAATAATTTCTTCCATGCTTCATTCCTCATGAAACACTTATCCCGGTTGTGTTGATGTCCGGGCGTTATCCGCCCAACGGACAACCACCTGATCCTGAAACCGGACGTCTATTGATTCTAGTGATCGACTAGTTCCAGGACGTATTACTTCTTTCCAGAAAGATGAGAGTATTGCGATTTTTTCTGCTATTCTCCCGCGGCCGATCATAACCGGTATACCGCAATCGGTAGTGTATATTACCATCTCACCATCGTTGATCGGGCGGACTTCAGAAATCATTTGAAACACCGATGAATCGATTTCTGCTGCATACAATAGCAATGTTAGAGCTTCGCGTGTAATAGTATCTTCTATTGCTTTCCCCTGCTGCAATCTCTCCGTATTTTGAATCCCAGAAATAACCGGGAGATTCACCACTTCGGCAGACATCATATGCGGCATAACTATTCCCTCTGCATCGCAGCTTATCAACTGGTCAGCGTTTATAAAGGCAACCGGTGTACGTTCAACGACAGAAATAACCATGTCTCCCGGGAGATCACGCCGTATTGTAACCTCTTTGATAAATGCATTCTGCAAAATACGCTCACGAATTGCAGTCAATTTGATTGTCGAGAGTTTCGAGCCAACAACGATATTTGCCAATGACATAATTTCATGCATAGGTACAACGTGATTTCCTTCGATAGCAATCGTATCGACCGTTAATTCTTGGCGCCAGCCGATTGCACCGCCGGCAATCACTGCAATACCGATGACAAGAAACAGGAATCCTACGATTTCTTTTTTCTTCTGCGCCTTCAGTAGAGACTCTTGTTTTCTTTGTGGTATACTGTTAATATCTTCAGTCATTTTTTAACGCTAAAGACGTATAAGTTTATGGCTTCAAAGCAAGTTTTTTAATGAACTGTTCACCATATTTCCAAATATCGCCGGCGCCCATGGTAATCACTATGTCATCGTTCCGCACGATCGACAAGAGAAAATCCGGCACTTTTGCTTTATCGGGAACGTAATGGACTTCTTTATGGCCGAATCGATGCGCAGTTTCTGTAATTGACATACCGCTAACACCCTGAATAGGTTCTTCCCGGGCCGGATAAATATCGGTCACTATAAGGATATCGGCATTGAAAAATGAGCGTCCGAATTCCTCGGCGAAATCACGCGTTCGCGAATATAGATGCGGTTGAAACACACAAATGACCCGGCGCCGCCATCCGGCTTTGACGCCCTGAAGTGTCGCTTTAATTTCGGTAGGATGGTGCGCATAATCGTCATATACACTGATGCCGTGTGCTTCAGATTTTAGCTCCCACCTGCGATACACTCCGGCAAATCTTTCAAGGCCGTCTTTCACTTTTATGAACGGCACACCGAGCTCAAGTCCAACTGCAATCGCTGCCAGTGCATTCTGGATATTGTGAAGCCCCGGCACCTGCAATTTCACGAGACCAAGTTCTGCATATTCACGCATCACCGTAAAGGTCGTTGTATTTCCCTTGGCAACAATGTCCACGGCCTGCAAATCGGCCTGTGGATTGATACCATAGGTGATGATTTTCTTTTTTGCGATCTGGGGCATAATATCCTGTAATGCCGGTTCATCGAGGCAAAGAACGACAAAGCCGTAGAACGGGACTTTCTCCGCAAACTGGAGAAATGCCCCTTTGATATCTTCAAGATCACGGTAACAATCAAGGTGATCGGTCTCGAGCGTTGTGAGCACTGCTATTGTCGGTGTCAATGAGAGGAATGAACGATCAAATTCATCTGCTTCGACGACGATAAATTCTCCTTTACCTAGTCGTGCATTTGTTCCGCCGAGTCCGCTCAGCTTTCCACCGACGACAACCGTTGGATCAAGATCGCCGGACATAAGGACCAGGCTGATCATCGACGTAGTCGTTGTTTTTCCATGAGTTCCTGCAACTCCGATGCTATATTTTAGCCGTGTTAGCTCGGCGAGCATCTCGGCACGGCGGACCGTCGGAATTTTTCGCTGCAGTGCCTCCACCACTTCCGGATTATCCATTGTGACAGCCGAAGAATATACGACAACATCAACGTCGAGGTCGACATTCTTCGGGCTATGCCCGATATAGATTTTTGCACCGAGGGACGTCAGATGTTCAGTGACCTCGCTTGCCAATCTGTCCGACCCCGAAATAACAAATCCCTGGTCGATCAAGATCTCTGCGATGCCGCTCATACCGATGCCCCCGATCCCGATAAAATGCAATTTTTTAATGCTGCTAAACATATGTCCTTTCAACGCAGACCGAATCGCCGTTGGCGTCCTTTGGGAACTTTCAAAGCAATCCGCTGCATTTCAATAAAAAGTTCCTTGTCCCTTTCATACCGGCCCATACGAATGCGCAGTGTGCGGCGCCGGTGTTTCATCTTTATCACAACCACCTGGAACCGGCCGCTTGTCTGGACAAGACGTTCCCGGCCGATGTGCATCCATTCAATGTTTTTTAATTCTACACGCATTTCATGAAAGCGGTTCTTAAAGACCATGGCTTCATTCTCAATTATCAATTTCTTATCTCGAATACGATTGAGAATTAGCACAACAGACGAGATGAGAACGAAAATCAGAATGATATAAAGAATTGGATCACGCCATACTACCGTAAAACCATCAACAGAAAATGTTCCCCGGACTCCGGCATAGACAATCAACGTTACGAGATAGATGATCAACTGCTGGTAGTAGAAGTCGAGTTTATATCGATATATGTTTTTTTGTTCTTCCATCATCGATGACCCAGTGCAACCACTGATCGGGCAATATCTTTTGCTGCAGCCGGTTTGCCGAGCATCAAACTGTTTTCATGCATTGTTTTTAATCTTGCATCATCACGGATCAGACCGAGCACCGTTTCGCATGTTTTCCGATCTGTTTCATGGTCCATAATCATCTCGGCAGCATGAGCTTTCACCATAGCTTTTGCATTTTCTACCTGATGATTTGCGGCCGCATATGGATACGGAATAAGCACAGTCGGTACACCCAGCCGTGTCAATTCGGCAATTGTGATTGCACCGGCACGACAAAGCGTGAGATCAGCGGCTGCATAGGCATACTCCATTGATTCAATGAACTTGAACACTTTCACGTCCGGGAATTCTCCGGTCAATGACCTGACACGTTCATAATCCTGCTCGCCGGTCTGCCAAATGATTTGAATTCCCGCATTCCCAAAATCTTTCAGACACCGTAAGACTGCATTATTAATGGAAAGAGCGCCAAGGCTTCCCCCCAATACCAGCAATGTCTTTTTCGATCCAACAAATCCGAAATAGTGCAGCGCATCTTTTCTTGAAATACTTCCAAGAATCTCACGAGTCGGATTTCCTGTAATTTTTACATTATCGCTCCGTTTCAGATACCGGACAGCCGACTCAAACATAAGATGAACCTCCGTCGCGCGCCTGCTTAGTAATCGTGTTGTTACACCGGGCAGACTATTTTGTTCCTGCACAACCGTCGGGATTTCCAGAATCGATGCAACGTACAACACGGGACCACAGACATATCCTCCCGTACCGACTACAACATCGGGCTTCTCGCTCTTAAGTAATATTAACGACTGCATAAGCGAGACCAGAATTTTCAACGGAAACAGAAGATTATCCAGAGAGAGTTTCCGGCGAAAACCGCTGATCCAGATTGTCCGGAACGGATATCCTTTTTGTGGAACAAGCCTCGACTCAATCCGTTCCTTTGTCCCGACGAATAATATCTCAGATGATGGGTCAAGCTTTTTAACTTCATCTGCTATCGCTATCGCAGGGAAGACGTGTCCTCCCGTTCCACCGCCGGCAAAAATTACTTTCACGACATTAATAGACTTTCCCCACGGGTGAAGCCGGCTCGGCTGCCATTTCAGGCTGCGCGGCGGGTTCACGTGGACGCAAATCCGTATAAGTCGAAATATTAAGCAATACTCCAACCGCAAATGCGGTAAAGAGTAATGATGAACCTCCATAGCTGATGAAGGGCATTGGTAATCCCGTCGTCGGGAGCAGATGTGTCGTCACACCTGCATTGACCATCGCGTAGAGACCGATTGCCGATATAATACCGATGCCGAGATAACGTCCGAAATCATCCTGTGCTTTCCTGGCAATCTTGAATCCCCGTAAGATGATAAATGCAAAGATGATGAGCACCAGTACTGTACCGAGTAACCCGTATTCTTCGCCCACAATCGAGAAAATAAAATCACCATACGACTCTGGGAGAAAAAAGTCGCGCTGAGTGCTTCCACCCGGACCGACACCGAAAATACCTCCATTACCGAAACCGACAACTGCCTGCATTACCTGATAACTTTTTCCCTGAGGCGTTGCTGATGGAGAAAAAAAGGCAATCAGTCGCTGCACACGATACGGCGCACTAACAAGATAGATACCAATAATCGGCAGCAGTGAAGCAACCGTCAGGGCCAGATGACTTAACCTCGCCCCGCCTACGAATAATAATATCATACCGAGAACAAGTATCATTGCACCTGTGCTGAAATTAGGTTGTAGAAATACCAATGTTGTGACAGCAGCGATCCATAGGAGCATCGGCAGCACGCCGGTTTTGAAATCGTGAAGACGATCACCCTTCAGCGTCAGCAGTGTACAGAGATGAAAGATCAATGCGAACCGTGCAAACTCTGATGGCTGAAATCCTAGTCCACCGAAACGGAGGAACCGGCTTGCCCCTTTCACTTCACCGCCAAGAGCCAGTGTAGCAAGAAGAAACAGCACGGCAAGAAATAAAACGGGCTTGGTCACTTTTATATAGACTGCATAGGGAATTCGTGATGCAACAATCATCGCTCCTATGGCGAGAATGACTTTAATCAGATGCAGTGTGAGGAGATGACTGCTCGACCTCCACTTTTCATACGCGACCGAGGAGCTTGCGCTGTAGACGATTCCCAGACTCGCCGCCATCAAAAATAAAACGGCAATGATGAGAAGAATATCGATATGACTGCGTTGCGTTTGCATCATTGAAATCCGTTCACTATATCCTTAAATACTTTTCCCCGATGTTCATAATTATTGAACCAGTCGAATGAAGCGCAAGCCGGCGAGAGTAACACCACGTCTCCGGGTCGTGCCAGCCGTCGTGCAACTTCAACGGCTTCTTCCATCGTGCCGGCCCGTTCAACGGGGACCACCGACACAAAATTTGTTACCACATTGTCGGCACTTTCACCGATTGCTACTATGGCACGAACGTGATTTTTCACCGGTTCGAGCAGCCGGGTATAATCGTTACCTTTATCTCGTCCCCCGATAAGCACAACAAGCGGTTCCTTAAAACTTCGCAATGCATACCAGACAGCCTCGACATTTGTCGCTTTTGAATCGTTGACGTATTTCACTCCTTCCACCTCGCGCACAAATTCAAGTCTGTGCTCGACACCTTTGAAATTCCTCAGAGTCGCCCGAAGTGAGGCGGTACCTACCCCTTTGACTATAGATGCAAGTGATGAAGCCATAGAATTGTACCGGTTGTGTTCTCCTTTAATCGATATCTCTTCGATTCCTATTACATTATATTCCTTGCCTGCCAGACGGACCAGTAATTGTTTACTATCGATGAATGCCCCCTCGTCGAATTTTTCTGTCAGGCTGAATGGGAGCAGATGCACTTTTGACCGTGCCTTATGCTCCACGGCATCCCGTGTTACCCGATCATCATAGTTGTACACGAGATAATCATCGATAGTTTGATTTTCAAAGATCCGGCATTTTGATGCAATATAATTTTCAAATTTATAGTCGTACCGATTCAGATGATCGGGAGTAATGTTTAATAGCACCGATATCTCTGGCCGAAACGACTTAATAGTATCGAGCTGGAAACTGCTTACCTCCACAATAGCAGTCGTCTCAACATCAATATCCAGAACGACCGATGAGAACGCCGTGCCAATGTTACCCGCAACAACAGATTTTTTCTTTGCATCAGCGAATATCCTCCCCATCAATGTTGTTGTTGTCGTTTTCCCATTGCTTCCCGTAATTGCTACAATCCCGACTTCTTCGGGGCACATCCAGCTTGCCACTTCGATTTCACCGACTACACGCAGTCCTTTTTCGCGCGCTTGCCGTACGATTGATGCCGTAAGCGGCACACCCGGACTTACGACAACAATCTGCGCATCGAGTATTTTTTCACTGTTCTGTCCAAGCTCATACGGAATTTTCCACTGTTCCAGCGTATTAATTTCCTTCTGCAACTTTTCCGCTGTACCGATATCGCTGACAAAGACCTTGGCGCCGCGCGATGCGAGGAGTCTCGCAACACTCACCCCGCTTTCCGCAGCTCCGACAACAGAAAAGGTTGTTCCTCGAACATCTTCGTGCTTCATCCGTTCTTCACCGTACCTTAAATGTTGTCAGACTAAGAATCATTAATAAAATTGCTATAATATAGAAGCGAGTAACGATCTTCGGTTCACTCCAACCAAGCATCTCGAAATGATGATGTAGGGGAGCCATCTTGAATATACGGCGCCCTTCACCATATTTCCTTTTTGTGTATTTGAAATATGCCTTTTGAATAATTACCGATAGTGTTTCGGCCAGAAAAATTCCTCCAAGTATTGGAAGTAACAGTTCTTTTTTAATCATCACGCAAATTGCACCAAGAGCTCCACCCAGCGCCAGCGAACCTGTGTCGCCCATAAACACCTGGGCAGGAAAAGCATTGTACCACAAGAATCCCAGAGCCGCCCCGACAAGAGCCGCACAGTAGACAGTTAGTTCACCGTTTCCTCGCAGATAGATAATATTGAGATACCTGCTGAATTCGATGTTTCCACTGACATACGCCAACACTGCAAGCGTTAGCGAGACGATACCGACGATACCGATCGCAAGCCCATCAAGACCGTCCGTGAGATTTACCGCATTCGATGTACCGACAATAATAAAGATGACCATCGGGATATAAAAAACCGAAAAATTGAATTCGAGATTCTTAAAGAACGGAACAGTTGTAATCGTATTAGCATTGATTAATTTTAATTCCGGTGAAAAATAGAGCACAGATCCAAGGATGATTCCGATAATAATCTGCCCGACAATTTTATATTTTCCAATTAGGCCTTTCGGCTTTTTTCTTACAACCTTCAGGTAATCATCTATAAAACCGACGGCACCGAGTCCGGCAGTAACGACAATGATGAGCAGGATATACATATTTTTAAGATCACCCCAGAGCAATGTCGGCAGAAGGACTGAGAGAAGCACAATGAGTCCCCCCATCGTCGGAGTTCCAGCTTTACTGAGATGACTTTTTGGGGCCTCAATTTTTGCAGTCTCACCGATCTGATGTTCCTTCAATTTTTTTATAACCCATGGTCCTGCAACAAACGCAATGAGCAATGCCGTGAGGGCTGCTGCGGCGGCTCGAAATGTGATATACTTGAACAGGCTGAAGCCCGGTGGCGCATACACTTTTTCAATAAAATTAAAAAAATAATACAGCATAGCTTTACTGTTTTATAAGATAGTTTGTCACACCTTCAATGACTTCTTCCATTTTCATTCCACGAGACCCTTTTATAAGTACCGCATCCCCCGGTGAAATTGTTGCGCAAAGGTTCTTAATCAAAGCTGTTTTGTCATCGAAATGCTGTGCAAATCCCAGCTTTGATGTTTCGAAAATGAACCGTGCGTGGGGACCGAATGTGAAAAGATATTCATATCCGCGATTGGCTACTTCAAGTCCAATTTTTGCATGTTCATGTTCACTTTTTTCACCGAGCTCGAGCATGTCGCCCAGAACAACAATCTTTTTGCCTGAAATTGAAATCGATTCAAACGTCGAAAGAGCTGCAACCACAGAATCTGGATTTGCATTGTATGTATCATTCAGTATGGTTACGTGACGGATTTTCATTATTTCCATCCGTTTTGAACTGGCTGTAAAACTTTCAACGGCATGAGTAATATTCTTTTTCCCAATGCCGAACTGTATTCCTACTGCTGCGGCAGCAAGAGCGTTTACTGCATTGTGGTATCCGGGGACACCTAGATTCATTTCCAACGGTTGTGAAAATTGTTTTGCACGTAACTGTAATCGTGCGCATCCATGCATATCCACATCGATGATTTTTCCACGAACATGGGAACGCGACCCCTTAAAGCCATACCGCAGCGTGTGTTTCAATCCCCGAGCCCGGGCAACAATCAATGGATCGTCGGCATAGACAAAACCAAACCGGCTATACCGAAATACTGTACCCTCTTCTGCGGCAACTCCGTCAAGTGTGGTAAAGAATTCCAGGTGTTCCCGTCCAATTGTTGTTATCAGAGCATGGGTCGGTTCTGAAATTTTCACAAGCGATTCAAGTTCACCCGGGTGATTCGTGCCATGCTCAATAATCGCAATCTGTTGTTTTGGACTCAGGCGGAGCAGTGTCATTGGAACACCGATCTGATTGTTAAGATTTCCTTCCGTCTTCAGCACGGAGTACCGTGTTGAAAGAACCGTTGCAATCATATCTTTAGTAGTTGTTTTTCCGTTGCTCCCCGCAATCACAATAACCGGAATACGGAATTTTCTCCGATGTATATTCGCAATCTGACCCAGTGCATCGATAGTATTCTCAACGACAAGCAGCGGAATCAAATATTGAGATCTATCTTTCTCCTGATACCATCTTTCATCAACCACGACACATGATGCACCGCGTTGGATCGCTGATTCGATAAACGAATGACCATCTAACCGCTTGCCACGAATAGCAAAAAAAATATTTCGTGGTCGTATCGTCCGTGTATCAATCGACACCCCTGAAATTTTTACTTTGCGGAGTTTCTCAAACCGCATCGCTTTCTTGTGCGGCACCGACATCACGTCGCGTATTGTAATCATGTTTTTTGCGACTGTGATGATTTTAAGAACTGTAATACTTCCTCCCGGTCATCGAAAGGAATCTTTTCACGGCCGACAACCTGATAGTTTTCGTGTCCTTTCCCTGCAAGAAGAACAACATCACCGGGATTTGCCTGTGAAAGAGCCATGACAATCGCCTGTTTTCGATCGGCTTCACGAGTCACTTTTTTCCCCGGCGGAATACCGGACATAATATCATCGATGATTGCCTCGCGATTTTCCGTACGCGGATTATCGGATGTCACAATTACGACATCACTGAGCTCGGCTGCAATTTTCCCCATGATAGGGCGTTTTGTTCGATCACGGTCTCCACCCGCACCAAACAGAGTAATGATACGGTTTGTCCTATGTTCCGGAAGGATGTCATGGATAGTCAGTAAACATTTCTCAAGCGCATCGGGCGTATGAGCGTAATCTATAACTGCCGTCCATCCTTGGGGTGATCTGATACGTTCGAATCGCCCGCGTATAGTGTGCTGAGCTTCAATTCCGCGTTTGATGACATCCGGTTTAATTCCAATCCCGATTCCTGTAGCAATCGCTGCAAGCGTATTTGATACATTAAATCGGCCAATAAGAGGCGAAATAACTGTAATCGATCCATGTTCGAGTTTTACCGTGTACAATGTTCTATCAATACCGAGCTGAATATCAATAGCTTTGACGTCTACCGGCTCACCGATGCCATAGGTCATTACTTTCGCCTGTGTCGAAGATACCATATAGCCGGCCTCCGGATCATCGGCATTGACAACGGCGATTGCCGACGTATCAAGTGAATCAAAGAGCCTTTTCTTTGCCGTTGCGTATTGTTCCATTGTTCGATGAAAATCAAGATGATCCTGCGTCAGATTGGTGAATACACCGGCATGAAATTGTATTCCATACACACGATACTGTACAAGTGAGTGTGATGAGACTTCCATGACGGCAGAAGTGCATCCCTGTTGAACCATGCCGGCAAGATATTGATCGAGTTCAAGCGATTCGGGTGTTGTATGAGTCGCCGGTATCTCTTTCTTACCGATTATGTAAGCGATGGTACCAATTAAACCGACTTTCTCACCGTTTGCTTCAAGGATTGCTTTTATAAGGTGCGATGTTGTTGTCTTTCCATTTGTGCCGGTCACTCCGATAAGTTTTAGTTTTGAAGCCGGATTACCAAAATAATTTCGCGCCATGACCGCCATGGCACGCCGTGTATTTCCAACTACAATTTTTACGACACCTTCATGCATGAAGTATGCATCCGCCAATACTTCGTCATCCTCGAGTACAATTGCCTTTGCCCCTTTGCTGATCGCCTGTTTGATGTGTTGATGTCCATCGATTGATGTTCCTCGGATTGCCACAAACAGATCTCCCCGCTCGATTTTCCGGGAATCATATTCGATTTTACTGATATGTACTTCGTGTGTCTGTACCATTTGACCGAAGACGGTTTGAAACATCTTAGACACCGGAACATCTTTTAGCAATTCACTTAAAAGCATAGTACGATTACTCTAATTAACAACGACGGTTGAAAAACCTCGTGGTTCACACCAGAACTGAACATAATTTCCTTGACGAATTATTTCTCCCGGGGTTGGTGCCTGGCGGATGACAATACCATTCCCGTTTACAACTGCATCGAGGCCTTCAAGTTTCAATGCATTCACCGCACGACGAATGCTCAGACCCCTCAGATCCGGTGTGTTTATGATTTTTTTATTTGTCACTCTCTGTGGCTCAGCAAGTACCAATTGAACCTTGTCATTTCGAGCTGCTTCTACAGCCGCGGCCGGATTCTGGCTCGCCACGATATTTCCACTTCCTGTGTACTGAACTGCCAGACCAGCACTGCGACACATAGAACTCGCCAGATCAATTCCCAGGTATCGTACGTCGGGCACCGTAACCCGTTCTCCGTTCGATTGCTGCCGAGCATAGTGTTTATATATTTCCGGATGCGGTTGTGGATCGGAAAGGTTGATAATCCGTTCTGCAATTGCACGAAATACCGGTCCGCTGACCATTCCACCATAATATTGTCCTGAATGCGGTCTATCAATCATGACTAACAACACAACCTGCGGATCTTCAACAGGGAAAAAACCGACGAATGATGCGACATAATCATCCTTTGAATATCCCCCCGGCCCGAGTTTCGAAGCCGTCCCTGTTTTCCCTGCTATTCTCACACCATTTATCTTTACATCTTTTCCAGTGCCGCGCTCGACGACTCCTTCAAAAAAGGAAGTCAGTGTCTGCGCGGTCTCCTGTGAAATTACTTTTCTAATCTTTTCCGGAGTACGTTCGAATAGGACGTTACCATTTTTATCGGCTGCCTTCCGTATAATGAAAGGTTTCATCAATTCTCCGCCATTAGCAACCGCTGCATATGCCGACGCAATCTGAATCGGTGTCACTCCGACTTCATACCCATATGCCATTGTGTTAAGTGTTGTCTTAGACCACTGAGCCGGCTTTTTTAACTGCCCACCGATTTCTCCCGGTAGCTCGATCCCCGTGGGTATTCCAAATCCGAAGTCTCGTGCATACCGGAATAGTTTTTCACTCCCAACGTCATCCGAGATTTTTGCCATCACTATATTGCTGGAGTATTCCATTCCCTCTTGGAATGTTAACATTCTATACCCATGTGTGTCGCGTATCGTCCGGCCACTTGTCTTATAGACACCGCCCTCCGCATTAATCCTATCAGCAGGCCGGTGAAGTTTTTCCTCAAGTGCTGCTGAAGCAACAACGATCTTGAACGTGCTACCGGGCTCGAACATGTCGGTGAGCGGACGGTTACGGATCTTGTTCGTATCCTCCTCTGAAATATCATTAGGTTTTACCGCCGGATACGTCGCCATCGCAAGCACCTCGCCGGTTTTCGGTTGAAGCATTACTGCAATTCCGCCGTTTGCATTATTCGCTTCGACTCCGCGTTTGAGTTCTTCCTGGACAACCGATTGAAATGTAAAATCGATTGTCAGTGTTACATTATTCCCATCTATGGGATCAATCCGCGGATAATCAACTGAAGGCCTTTTCCGGCCAAGACCATCGCGCTGCATTATCACAAATCCGTCAGTACCCTTCAGTACCTTATCGAATTGCAGCTCGATACCGCTGAGACCCACGTTATCGATATTGGTAACCCCCAGGATCTGACCGGCTAGATCGTCATAATGGTATAACCGCTGAGGTTCATCAAGTTCGACGACTCCCTCGATTTCATCTATGGCAATTCGTCGAGCCTGATTGGGCGGCACACGGCGCTCCAACCAAACAAAACGTTTTGGTGTTTGTAGTTTGTTGATATATACGCTTGCCGGTTTTTGGAAAACTCCGGCAAAAACTTCTGCTACGTGGTTGATGTCATCGCCGATGATTTTAGGATCCGCAGCATAAGAAACCATGCGCGTATTTGAAACGAGAACATTGCCATTTCGGTCATAGATACCGCCGCGAATTGCTGGAATTGATACTTTTACCTCATATTGCCGTTTTGCAATCTCTTGATATTTTGAGGAATCAAGCACCTGGATTTTCACCAGTCGTGCAAGCACGATCACCAGGAACACCAGCAGTATTATCTTGAGTAGTAGAACACGCCCCCAGTACTTCGGTTTTTCTGATTGTATCGCTGGTGAAAGTATCTGAGATTCGTCGATCATTACCGTACACCTTCACGTTCGCGGATAAAAGTCGAATGCTGCACTGCTTCGGAATCAAGCGAAAACCAAATCGGCTGTTGAGTTGGATTTTGCAGGTGAAGCTCGGTCTGTGCAATAGTGCCGATTCGCTCAAGCGCTGATTTCCGGTTGATTTCGGCTCTTAATACTTCATTGATACTTGAGAGCTTTTGTGCCGCACTATCGAGATTTCCTATTTCATGTAAGAGTTCACCGACACGAATCGTGTTGTATATATATAAAAGAACAATTGCACTTCCGATGGCAAGTGTTAAGAGTACATTAAAGATTGAGAGACGTTTCTTTACCCGCCGTTTCCGACCTCTAACTGATGACTGTGTCCTGATGGAAGCAGGAACATCGTTCCCTAACGTGTCGCCTATATCGCCGTTATAGATACGCCCCCGTTGTTCCTCGTGGAGTTCTTCCGAGAGCGTCCTTACCGCAAGTAGTTCCCTGCTTTTGTCGTTCATATTATACCCGCTCGGCCACACGAAACTTTGCACTCCGCGCGCGTGGATTTCTCCGACATTCATTGTCTCCGGGGGTGATGGGATTCTTTGTAATAATTTTCAGTCGCGGCGTTATCGGTTTATCCGGTACCAGCTTATGACCCGAGGGAATGATTGTCATCGCTTCTTCCCGAAAAAATTTCTTAACTATTCGATCTTCAAGTGAATGATAGGAGATCACTCCAATTCTGCCGGTTGGTGAAAGTATTTCCGGTACCTGCCGAAGAAAAACTTCCAGATTTTGCAGTTCTCGGTTAACTTCAATCCGAATTGCCTGGAATATACGTGCCAGTGTTTTTTTTGCAAACCGTTCTCCGACAATCCCTGATACAATTGCTGCAAGCTGTGCGGTAGTATCGATCGGATTTTTCATCCTCTTGCGTACAATCGTCCGCGCAACCTGATGAGAACGCCGTTCTTCACCGTAGTGCTGAAATATGTCGGCCAGCTGCTTTTCATCGTAGTAGTTGATGACGTTCCAGGCATTATTCTGCGTTCGCATATCCATCCGCATGTCTAGACGATCGTCGCCTTGAAAACTAAATCCCCGCCGCGGTTCATCAATCTGGTGCGACGAGATTCCAAGATCAACAATGATCCCACTGACCCGTAATATTTTCAGATCCTTTAAAGTCTGATTAAGATTACAAAAATTTTCTCGGAATAATTTAATTCTATAGTGTTCGGTTGTAAAACGATTGTGCGCATATACGAGTGCCTCTTCATCGACATCAAGTGCAATGATAGATCCCTGCAAAGACAACTTTTTCAGAATTGCCTCTGCGTGCCCTCCACCTCCAAGTGTAGCATCAACATACACTCCATCAGGATCTGTCACAAGAGCATCGACAACTTCATGAACAAGAACCGGAATATGAAACGCTCGAGAAACTTCGGCGGTATCCATGACTTACCCGGAGTCGAGCCGTTTAACCATTATGCCGGATAGTCCCGACAAAACAGAATGTATCCGGACAACAATACCCGTCGAGCAAATACACGAGCATCGCCGTTTCTGTGAACCGCGCACGGAAGAGGAACTCTCTCCGGCGAATTCCTTCATGTGTGTTACTCCTTTGGTCTGAAAACTAATTCTGCAACGTTTTCGTAGGAAGCTGCCTGGTTATTCATATACTCGTTGAACAGTGTCGGATTCCATGCTTCAATACGTTCCAACACGCCGATAATAATAACCTCGTTTTCGATACCGGCAAATTTTAACAGTTCTTGCGGAATGATGATACGAGCCTGACCGTCGAGTTGCGATTCAGTAGCCCATTGAAGGAGTGTGCGTACAAAAAATCTATGCTGAGAGTTTGAAGGGGATAATCCTCGAATCGACTGCTCCAGTTTATTCCATTCATCAAGTGGGTAAACAAATAAGCATTGCTCAAATCCCCGCGTGATAACAAAAGTGTCGTTTGCTTCCGGCGAAACATTTTTTCGAAGCTTTGCCGGGATATTAATCCGTCCTTTACTATCAACTGAGTATGTAAACCGGCCTTTAAAGGCAGACATAAAAACCCCTATAAACATTCCCTACTTCTTACCCACTTTTACCCACCTATAGACTGGAAATTTAATCTTTTGATTTATAAAGTCAAGTAAAAAGTTCACAAAATAAGCCTATTTTTAAGGAGGTGAAAGATGGGGAATTATTACCGATATGAAAAAGAGGTGCCTGCCAAAATCGGGACATTAAGAGATGGGGAGAAAACATGAAAAATCAACAAAACCCCTGAAAAAACGAAGAAAACAAAAACATCTTGCTTTAAAATTGATATGCCAGATAAAATGCTATATAAAGATGGACCATCACTGAAGAGTAATTTGAAACATCTTTTTCTATTCTATTTCCGTTATTCTATATTTTTATTCCGTTACTTTTACCCCAGCCATAGTTTCCAGCACCTTTACCACAGCCGAATAATCCTCCCTGCCGAATCCCATTGAAGTTGCTGCAGTGTAAAGTTCCCGAATCGGTTCAAGTGCCTGTAGGGACACACCCGCATTTTTTCCTGCATCAAGTGCAAGATTGATGTCTTTCAAAAGATGTTCTGTACAGAAACGCGCTGGTGTAAATTGGCGTTGCGTAATCGATCTTCCCTTTGTCTGGTACATCGGTGCATTAAGAGAAGAATGACTCAACACATCAAGAAGCGTCGAGGGTGGAATCCCCACTTTTACCCCGAATACAAGTCCTTGAACAAGCGAAGCACTCATACTCGCAATAAACATGTTACAGATAAGTTTTAAATGAGTTGCTTTCGTTGCCTCTGGAAAATACCACTGCTGTGTCCCGAGAACATTCAGCACCTCACGAACACGATCGATCACAGCCCGATCACCGCCAACGAAGAGAAGAAGTGAACCATCGGTTGCCTGTGGAACACTTCCAAGAACGGGAACGTGTAAAAATCCAATCTTTTTTCCTGAATAGTGTTTTAGCAATCGTTCGATAATCGCCGGCGATACTGTACTCATATCAATATGAATTTTATCAGTTGATAATCCTTCATCGAGTCCATTTTGAGAAAATACAATCTTCTCAAGCGCCCTTGGATCCGAGACCATCGTAATGCAAATATCTACTGTCCGTCCGACCTCAGCACATGTTTTAGCTTTATGAGCCCCCTGCTGTACAATCTCATTAGCCCTGGATTCAGTTCTATTATAGACGACCAGAGGGAATCCCGATTGACGAAGCCGTTCCGCCATCGGCAGCCCCATCGTTCCCAATCCAATAAATCCGATTGTCGGTTTCATGTAATACCTCATATAATATATTTTCTATACCGAAAATATAAACACGGAGTCCACAGAGAACATAAATAACTCTATCAAGCACAGAGGACACAGAGTTTAATCCAATTGTAAATTCTCGATCAGTATCTTATCCTCTATAATAATCTGCGCGTAGAATCCACGCTGTGCCGCTCCGCAATTAACCATTTTGGTTTTTCCCAATATATCCTGTCCTCGGGCTTCATGAATATGACCGCAGACGACAACATCGGGTTGTTCATGCTCGATAAATTCACGTATTGCCGTACTGCCGACGTGTGTTCCTAAAAAAATCCGGTCAAGCTTAGTACGAAACGGAGGAGAATGTGGTACGAACACTTTTATCGGCGCATCGCGCACCATAGAAAAGCCCGATTCAATCCGACAACTGATCTCTTCCTCGGTCAATTCATAGGGAGTATGTAGACGCGATAGTGCTGCAGCAGAGACACCAAAGAAACCGACATCGCCAATGCGGACACCCCGGGCATTCAGTGAGATATCTAATCTAAGAAGTTCGTCGTCGCTTTCCGGAATATCCATATTCCCTGCAATGGCTAGAACAGATTTCCCGAGTGTGAGTATACTTCCCACGGCATTTCTTATATCCGCGACAGTTCCATGAGTTGTGATATCACCGACAATTAGAATGACATCCGCATTTCCCTCTTTCTGAATAATTTTATAAAGATTATCATACGCTGCATGAATATCGCTGATTGCGACAATTTTCATCTTAATATTCCTTGTTATCAGATACTATTTCTGCTAATTCATGCATAAACTTCAATGCGGAATCGAGCCTTTCTTGTGGAATTTTCCCCCGAATAGACGCTTTTAATTCAAGCTGAGCTTTACTCTGATTTAATAGCGGCTGAAAATCGACCAATCGGGGAAGCGAATCGATGATTTTCTGGAATAGAGATGCCTCCCCTTCAGCAACCTCAAAAAATGCTTTTTGATCTGAAGGCGGGAATGTAAGGTTGAATGTTGTATCTGTAATCTCAATTTTCGAGAATCCGATTTTTGCTGCAATTACCTTTATTTCAACGATGCAAAAGAGATGCGCTACCTCCTCCGGATACTCGCCGAACCGATCGCGTAATTCACTCCGGATTTCATCAATAGCAGCACTGTCGGACGCCGCATACAATCTTCGATACACGTCGAGCCTTTCTGAATCGTGCTCTACATATATATCGGGGATTAGTGCATTGATATCAGTCTCAATAATTGTTTCCGTGGGGCGTTGAAGCTGCACCGTTTTCCCAAAGATTTCCTCAAATTCCTCTTTTTTCAACTCGAGCACTGCATCTTCAAGGATTCGTGTATACATTTCAAACCCCATTTCCATAATATACCCACTTTGCTCTGCACCGAGAAGGTTACCGGCGCCGCGGATTTCAAGATCGCGCATGGCCAGATTAAAGCCGGAGCCCAGCTCAGTGAATTCCTCAATTGCCTGCAATCTCCTGAGTGAATATCGGGGCAATGACGACAAAGGCGGGGTGAGAAGATATGCATATGCCTGGACATTCGATCGACCTACTCGTCCGCGAAGCTGATACAATTCAGCCAGCCCGAATTTATCCGCACGATTAATAATGATCGTATTGACATTAGGAATATCCAATCCCGATTCGATAATCTTCGTCGCTACAAGCACATCAAACTTCCGTTCCAGAAAATCCATCATAACCTTTTCGAGTTCACTCCCCTTTATCTGACCGTGTGCAATACGAATACGCGCCTCCGGGATGTTGCGTTGAATGTAATCCGCGATAGCCGCAATTTTTTCTATCCTGTCATGAACAAAAAAGATCTGTCCACCACGACTGATCTCCTTAAGAATTGCTTCCCGAACCAAAAGCGGTTCCAGCTGTGCAATTTCAGTAATCACGGGAAGCCTGTTTCTTGGCGGAGTGGTAATAAGCGATAGATCCCTTGCACCCATTAGTGAAAAATGGAGTGTACGCGGGATGGGTGTTGCTGTCAGCGTTAGTGTATCAACGGTCTCCTTCTTCAGACGTAATTTTTCTTTTGCCGTTACACCAAACCGGTGTTCCTCGTCTATTATCAACAGCCCAAGGTCCTTAAAAACCACATCCCGTGAGAGGAGTCGGTGTGTACCGATTAGGATATCAATCTCACCTGATGCAAGTCGCTGTAGAATTCTGGTCTGTTCTTTTTTTGATCGAAACCGGGATAATACCTCGACATGAACCGCATACCGCTGAAGGCGGTCTGCAAAAGTATTATAATGCTGCTGTGCGAGTATCGTTGTTGGAACCAGTACTCCGGCTTGTTTACCGCTCATTACCGCCTTAAATGCAGCACGAATGGCAACTTCGGTTTTTCCGAATCCCACATCGCCGCAGATAAGGCGATCCATTGGGTGAGCTGCCTCCATATCTCTTTTGATATCTATTGTTGCCGTTGCCTGATCGGTAGTATCTTCAAACATAAATGATGCTTCAAGCTCCTTTTGCCATGGAGTATCTTCCGAAAAGGCAAAACCCGGGTCTATTTTTCGCCTCGCATATAGTTTAATAAGATCTCTGGCGATGTCCTTAATTTTTCGTTTCGTCCGCTGTTTGATACGATCCCAGTCTGGAGCCCCAAGCTTATTAAGAATCGGTATGTGCCCTTCCCGCGATGAATATTTTTGAATCCGGCTTATGTAATTAAGATTGACATAAAGGACGTCATCGTCGGAATAGAGCAGGCGGACTACTTCCTGTTCAGTCTCCCGTATTTTAATTTTTCGGAGTCCATCAAATTTACCAATACCATAGTCAACATGGACAACATAGTCTCCTCTCTGGAGCTGAAGGAGTTCCTTTTGTGAAATACCCCTAAATCTGCGCTTTTTTATTGATCCGCGTCGTCTCAAGCGGCCGAAGATTTCGTGCTCGGTAAAGAAGGCAAAGTGTTCCCTGGAAATAACAAAACCGCTATGGAGCGCCTCGGTACAAAACTGCATCGTGGGAAGCTGTATGCTATCATCAATTTCGCTTAAAAGATCGGCGAGGCGTTCGGCCTCGGCATTTGATTCACAGGAAAAACAGACTTTGTACTGCTCCTGTGCCAGCTGGGTGAGATGTTCTTTCAGCAGGTGAATACTGCCATTAAACGACGGTTGTGACCGGCTACCAAAATCAATTTCATCCTCCTGAATGGATGAAAGGGAAAGAATGCGGATCAACCGGTGATTGTTTAGATTTGCCTTTATTTCCTCCCAAGACAGTGTATTTTCGGAACCTTCACGAAGTATTTCAGAAATTGATCGTTCCAAGAGCACATCTTCCGGAAGCATAATAAGGGTGGGCGATTGAAGATAGCTAAATATTGACGCATTCTGCTCAAGAGTAGACGGACCTGAAAAAACATCAGGGATAATCGTGGCTACCGTCAGCTCACGGATTGAGCGTTGCGACAGGGGGTCGAATTCTCTGATTGATTCAAGTGTGTCACCCCAGAATTCAAGTCGGAGAGGATTATCTCCGACAGAAGGATAAACGTCAATAATTCCTCCTCGATGTGAAAAGTCTCCAGGCCCCTCAACAAAATCCTTCTTTTCAAATCCGAATTCAGATAATGTATCGAGTAGATTTTGAAAGCCGATTGATATTGATCTTTGAATCTCGATTATTCTTGATGAAAAGAGGGTCGGTTGGGGAAGTTTTGTTGCTAGCGCCGTGGAATATGTACAAAAGATCACCGGTTTTTTCGCCAGCAGGGCTTTCAAAGCTTCTACCTGCTGAGAGTTGCCTGATATATCGAGTGCATGCAGGTGATGTGTTGTTTCGGGGAAAAAAACAACAGGAGTACTTATGGTAGTACGCGAACAATCATCGGCAATCTTTTCCGCTTCATCCCGTGTTTCAGTAATGACAATTATCGTATTATTAATATCTTCGGCAATTCGAGAGACAAGAAAAGATTGTAGTGATCCGGCTATAGCGTGCAGACAAGGAGATTTTCCTGCTTTGAGGGCATTGACTACCTCGGAACTTGGGGAAAGCGAAAAGATATACTCACGAAGAGTGTCGAGTGTTATCGATGAAATCGGCATGGAAGGTGTATCTATTTTCAATCGATTTTATACTGACGATTCTCAATTGCAGCGCGTACGAACCCATCAGCAGCTGCTAGTCGTCGTTCTGCTTCTTCTACCGGAACTTTTGCCTTGACCATCACAATGGCTTTTTTCACATGATTGCCGGCTGCTTCAAGGGCATGACCGGCTTCTTCATAACTTATATCCGTTATTGTCATAAGTATTCTTTTTGCTCTCTCGGTTAGTTTGCGGCTAGTCATCTGCAAATCTATCATCATGTTCTCGTACACCTTCCCAAGGCGTATCATTGCGGCTGTTGTCAGCATATTAAGAACCATTTTCTGGGCGGTTCCAGATTTCATCCTTGTAGAGCCCATAATGACTTCAGGACCAACCTCAGGGCAGATCGCGACATCGACCTCAAGGTCAAATTCAGATCGGGGATTCGTTGTTACATAGAGAGTCTTTGCACCCATAGTTCTTGCATACCTTATCGCACCGTTGACATACGGAGTACAGCGGCTGGCTGCGATACCACAGACTACGTCTTTGTGATTTAGGCTAATTTCTTCCAGATCCTTTGCACCATTTTCTGCTTTATCTTCCGCTCCTTCCTGGGCTCGAAACATTGCTTTTTCGCCACCGGCAACAAGTCCTGTCACAATATTATGTGACGTCCCGAAAGTTGGCGGACATTCCACTGCATCGAGAACACCGAGTCTTCCGCTTGTTCCAGCCCCGATATAAATCAGTCTTCCTTTATGCCGTAATGCATGAACTATGATTTCTACGCCCTTAGCGATATAGGGAATTTCACGCTCAACGACATCCGCAATTTGTTTATCCTCGGCATTAATTATACGTAGAATTTCCTCGACCGAGCGTGAGTCAATATCCATGCTGCTGATGTTCCTTTGTTCGGTTATCAGCTTTCCAAGTTGATCGAACAGGTGGGTATTTGTCATTTTATCACCCGTTATTTTACTGGACGCATTATAATAATCTTCTTTTTATTATTTTCCAATTTTCCGATTATTCTTAGCGATACATCTATCACCGTTATTGCTATTTTCTTCTTCCTTCGTTCAAGCTTCACAATTTCTTCCTGTATATCTCCTCCTTTAAGCGCAAGAATTACTCCCGGTTCAATAAATATCCTAGCTGCACTCTGTGCCTGGGACTTCATCAACATCTTACCTTGGATTGAAGAAATATTTAGCAATAACGGATATCCATATTCCCATAGATCTTCAAGCTGACCAACACCACGACATATTACATAGTCAAAGAACTTCTTTTCTTTTTCATTTCTATTTCCATTGAAATCCTCGGCTCTCGACCACACCGCTTCAATGCCGCTGATCCCCAATGATTGAATTATCGATTGAACAGCATTTATTTTTTTCCCAATTGAATCAACAAGTGTTAGCGATAATCCGGGCATGAGTATTTTTAGAGGTATACCGGGTAATCCACCTCCTGTGCCAATATCAATAACGGAAGCAGAGGCCTTAAGCTTGATCCTCGTAAGGAATGAAATGCTTTGAAGAATCTGCTCCTCCCAGATCGTATCCTCACTTCGGCGCGAAATTAAATTTATTTTCCTATTCCAATCCAATAATAACGTACAGTACCTATCTAAAACGTCGCACTGTGAATCATCTATCGATAATCCATTCGCAGCTAATATTGCCCTAAACCATGTCGCCCCTTTTTCCATGTTATTTCGATAGTTTCACGTGGAACATTTTTAGGACTTTAAATAGATCATTAGTACTGATACATCTGATGGAGTAATACCTGAAATACGCGATGCCTGCCCTATCGATCCGGGCTTTAATAACTTCAGCCTCTCCCTCCCTTCATTACTTAGAGAATTGACACAATCATAGTTAAAATTCTTAGGAATATGTATCGATTCCTGCTTCTCAAAATTTGTAATCTGATCATGCTGTCTCTTGATATACCCCTCATATTTCACTTCTATCTCAACTTGTTCTATAACTTCAATATCACTAAGAATTTCCTTCAAGTCACTGTCGAAATCAACCCTTTTAATAAGATCTTTAAGATTAATTTCTGGTCTGCGGATAAGCTTTTCAAGAGTTTCGTTCTCATTTATGCTTGTACTACCGATAAAGTCTAAGTAATTGTTGATCTTATCTGGTGACACTGTAATACGCTTTACTAAATCCAAAGCAGTATCAATTGCTTTCTCTTTCATTTTCAACTTTTCATACAGCCACTCTGGTATTAACCCAAATTTTTTCCCATATTGCATTAGCCTCCTATCGGCATTGTCCTGACGCAAGACAAGACGATATTCGGCTCTCGAAGTAAACATACGATATGGTTCTTCTGTCCCTTTGCTTACTAGATCATCAATCAAAACACCAATATATGCTTCCGATCTTTTTAAGATGAACGGTTCTTCACCTTTTAATTTCCTGGTTGCGTTGATACCGGCAATCAAGCCCTGAGCCGCTGCCTCTTCGTATCCTGATGTTCCATTAATTTGGCCGGCAAAGAATAATCCATCAACAAGTCTTGTCTCAAGTGTAAGAGTAATTTGATCTGGTGGAAAGAAATCATATTCTACAGCGTAACCAGGACGCAACATCTCGACGTGCTCAAGTCCCGGTATTGTCCTCAATCCTTCAAATTGGATATCCTCTGGTAAACTTGTAGAAAATCCATTGACATATACAACATTTGTTTGATATCCTTCAGGTTCCAGAAAGATATGATGCCGATCCCGCTGTGCAAACCGTGTAATTTTATCTTCTATGGATGGACAATATCGTGGACCGATACCTTTTATTCTACCCGTAAACATCGGTGAGCGATCAAATCCCTTTCGTAATGCCTGATGAGTTTTCTCGTTAGTATATGTTAGATACATTGGTATTTGTTTTTGTGAAATCTTCGAGGTCTGATATGAGAATGGCCTTGGCGGATCATCGCCGTACTGTATTTCTGTTTTTTCAAAATTGATACTCCGAAAATCAATCCTTGGCGGAGTACCAGTTTTTAGCCGCCTCCATTTAAAGCCGGCCTTTGCCAAAGACTCGGTCACTCCATATGCTGCTTTCTCACCATATCTTCCACCCACTTTCTTGATCAAACCGGTGTACATTATTCCATTCAAGAATGTACCGGTACATAAAATTAATATTTTACATTTGAACTCCTGACCATTTACAGTCTTGATGCTTTGAATAGTATGATCTTTAATTAAGATTTCAACTAGACTATCTTCAAGTATATCCAACCCATCCTGTCTATCTACAACTCTTAGTGCTTCCTGAGAATATAGATCACGGTCGTTTTGCGATCGAGGCGACCAGACAGCCACACCTTTTGATGTGTTAAGCATTCTGAAGTGAATTCCGGTCGCATCAGCAATTTTTCCCATGACACCACCGAGTGCATCAATTTCTCTGACCAGATGTCCTTTTGCCGTACCTCCGATAGCCGGATTACATGACATCCGTCCGATGGCCTTTTTCTCCATTGTTATCAAAAGAGTAGAGAAACCGAGCCGACTAGTGACCATCGCTGCTTCGATTCCAGCATGTCCACCGCCAACAACGATGACCTCATATTTACTTCTAAAAGACATTTTTTCTCTTTCACGTTTCACGTGAAACATACATTATTTACCGATACAAAAACTCGAAAAGATTCTATTAAGAATATCATCCGTAGTTGTTTCACCAATTATTTCTCCAATACTATTTAGTGCAGCTCGAAGATCGATTACAATAAGCTCGTCACTTAAATTTGATTCAGTCGACTGTAATGCCAGCTTCAGGCTTTCACGGCCACGAACAAGAGCATCTCTATGTCGTGCATTTGTAAGAGTAATTGAGCCCTCACTTGATACGAGGTGAATATTTGACACCATTTGTTTCTCTAATTCATCGATCCCGAGTCCCATTTTTGCCGATACCGGGATGATAGGGAGTTGGTACTGATTTTTTAGCTTTTTAAGTATCATTTCTATTTCTTTTTCTTCTAGCAGATCCTTCTTATTTAATGCAACTATCACTGCAGTTTTTTCTATAAAATCATTGATACTTTCATTTATTTCCGTTATTGTTAACGTCAAATCTGCAACAAGTATTATAATATCTGCTTTTTGTATTTCTTTTTCTGCTCTAGCAATTCCCTCCTGTTCCACATAATCAATAGCCTGCCTCAAACCTGCTGTATCTGTTATACGAAAGAGAATTCCATCAATCATGATATTTTCTTCAATTGTATCGCGTGTTGTTCCAGGAACAATGCTTACTATTGCACGATCATGTCTTAGAAGTGCATTGAGAAGACTTGATTTCCCGGAATTCGGCCGTCCTACAATAACGGACTTAACACCGTCACGATAAATTCTCCCGTTTTTATATGAGTCAACAAGCTTTTCAATTCTTTGTATTTCTTGCCCAATAAATTTTCCGATTTCCGACTTCGATGTGAGCTCTATATCTTCTTCCACAAAGTCAAGTTCCAGTTCAAGGAGCCCTGTAATTCTTATCAGTTCCTCACGTAGCTCACGGAGTTCCCGTGATAGCCTTCCCTCTAATTGCTCGATAGAGTTTTTCCTTGCCGCTTCACTTCCGGCATGAATAAGATCTGCAATAGCTTCCGCCTGTACAAGATCTATTCGGCCATTTAGAAAAGCACGTTTTGTAAATTCCCCCGGTTGCGCGTGACGGCATCCATTATCAATAACGGCATTCAATATCTGACGAGTAACATAAACTCCTCCATGACAGCCAAGCTCAACTGTCTCCTCACCTGTATATGAGTGGGGGCTATGAAAGACTGTTGCGATAACTTGATCGATTACCTTACCATCGTTGCCTGAAATCGTCCCAAAATGCGCGGTATGTGTGGCTGCTGATCCAAGAGTATGTCTGCCCTTAAAAATACGGTCGACTACTCCGCAGGCCCCCTTCCCACTAACACGGATTACAGAAATTCCCCCCTCGCCAATCGGCGTAGCAATTGCCGCTACAATATCATCACTTAAACTGCTCACAATTTTTCTTCCCTAATTTGGCCTTTTCTCTCAGATGCCCGTACAATCTACGAAAAAAAAAACTGCCTCGCAATGAAAGCGGGCAGCTTTTCCCGGACATTTAGTTCTAGTCTTTATTATTTTACACCATTATTTACTCTTTGGCGATGGCATATTACTTGAAAGTTTTGCAAAAATTCCACCTCGTTTCTTTTTTGATTCAACTTTTCTTAATGGCTCTTCGCCATCCTTATGGGTTGTCCAGTATTGTTGAATAATTGCGGTAACATTGAAGACAGAGTAGTAAAGATTTAGTCCGGATGGAAGATTATTAAACATCAACGTCATCATAATTGGAAATAACCATATCATAGTTTTTTGTCTTGGATCCTTTGTTGTCATTTTTTGCTGCACAAACATCGATATCCCCATAAAGAGGGCAAGACCGCTGATATGATTACCACCAAAAATCGGAATGGTAAAAGGAAGAGTCATGATTACATCCGGAATTGAGAGATCTGTTATCCACCAGATAAAGGATGCCTGCCTCAGACTTATGGCTGTGCTGAAAACGGCCCAGAGTGCATAAAGAATTGGAAGCTGTAACAATAACGGAAGACAACCACTGGCAGGATTAACACCATAGTCTTTATAAAGCTTCATAACCTCCCGATTCATTTTCTCAGGTTCTTCTTTATACTTTGTCTTAATTTCTTCCATCAAAGGCTGGAGCTGCTGCATTTTTTTCATCGATTTCATGCTAGTCCGCATCAATGGATATAAAAGAATTCTGATAATCAGGGTAAAAACAATGATCACTAGTCCGTAATTGGGTATGAAGCTCCTCAGGAAATTAAATAGTGGAAGCATGAAGTAAATTGATATAGGACGGACAAGCCACTCGATTCCGAAGCTCATGATTCTCTGCAGCTCGACACCAAAACCTTTTATTAAATTGTAATCCAGCGGCCCGAGAAAAACTGTAATTGTAACAGTTTCCTGCGTCGTCCCTCTGTAAGGTAATTTAAGCGCAATTGAATATTTTTCTTTCACACCATTATTCGGTTCGTGGGTCCGTGTCCCGTAAAGATAACTTCCTGTTCCTTTCAAACTCCGGGGTATTATAGCTAATGCAAAGTATTTATTCCGCATGCTGACCCAATCTGACGAACCGGTAAGATCGGATTTATGCTCCTTGTCAAAATCTGTCGCATTAACTTCAACTAGTTCACCGCCGATAAATGCATACGATGCTGCATAGTTGGCCTCGTCAACCGAATTGCCTTCCGTCAACCGTAATCCGTTTTCCCATACGATTTGATACTCAAAATTCGAAATAACATCGCCCATTCCATTCAATCGAAAATCTGCATCAAACGAATACAATCCGTTTTTGCAATGGAATATTTTCGAGATTGTTCGTCCACCTTTTAATTGTAGTACCATCTCAAATGTATATTCTTCATCATCTGAGAGTGTTACTGATCGTGGACCACCTGCAATACTGAATGAGAACGAGCGGGTGTTCAACAGTTTTCCATCCATCGTTGTGAAGAGAAGACTTAAATCGCCTCCTGTATTGTATTCGATCAGTTGAACAGGATAGCCATTCCACGTCTTATAGTTTTTTAAAGTCCACTCTTTAAGAAGGGCTCCTTTTGACGAAAATACTGCTTTATAAAGGTCAGTTTCTATGGTGATTAATGACTCTTTATCTGATGGAAGATCGGAAAACCACTTTCCAAGAGTATCAATATTAGCCTTTTTTACCGGTATTTCTTGAGGTAATTTGGTAATCTGGGATTGTTGAGGTGAGACCGGACCTGTTGAATCTATCTTTTTTTGCTGCTGTTGCTGCTGCGGGACAGGTGGTGGTGCTGCCAACCACATCCATAATATTAATACTAAACCGATAAGAATAAAACCGATTGTCGCTTGTTTGTCCATGCAATCTCCTTAGACTTTTTATTCCTTCGATTTATGGAAGTGGATCATAACCACCAGGATGTAGAGGATGGCATCGAATAATTCGCATGCTGGCAAGATAAGTCGCTCTGAAGAATCCATAATGTTCATATGCCTGTTGTGCATATTGTGAACATGATGGATAGAAACGACATCGGCCGGGAAAAAGCGGAGAAATAAATCTCTGATATAGTTTAATAACATCTGTTATGATGATTTTCATAATTCGTGTTTCACTGCCGATGAGATATCTGTTTCATAAGCATATGAAATTCTTTATCTAGTTCCTGATAACTGAGATCTGATCGATTTACCGAACGGTTTGATGATGAAGAGTACATCAGGATAAGATGGGATACATCAGCATGTTTGCAGCATTGGTAGAAGAACTCTTTATTTCTTCGAACAATTTCGCGCATTAAGCGCTTTATCCTGTTTCGTACTGTGGCCGATCGGGTTCTGCTGACACTAAATCCTACTAGGGGTCGGTGTCTATATTCTCCCTTGTTTATCACATGAAGAGTAAAAATTTTTAATGTACTTCCCGTATATACATTACCCCGCATAAGCACATCTCTGAACGCATCATATCCCCGAAGAATTTCACATTTCTTTAATGTCTGGCGCACTGTTACATCAATCAATACACGTTTATTTCTCGTCGCTGACGGTAAGTTTATGCCGGCCTTTTGCTCTTCGACGGTTTAGAACTTTTCTTCCATTCTTTGTCTTCATTCTTTCCCTAAAACCGTGTTTATTCCTTCTCTTTCTTCCGCTGGGTTGAAATGTTCTCTTCATAGACACTCCGATACTTCGACTTTTTTACAATATCATTAATTTTTTCCCTATTGTACTATATTATAAAAATATATACTTAAAGACAAGAAAAAATTCTTAATCCTTTTTATCTTTTCACTTGCTCTCAGCAATTTTTTGTATTATAATACAAGGCAGAAATAGAAATCAGGGTGTTGATAATGTGTTGATAAGCTTTTCTATTACGATATTTAAATTTTTATTATTTTTGTACATTTTTGTCGCAATAATTCCATTGTGGAAAATGTGTGAACAGACCCTTATATATATATTATTTCCTATGATTTTTAAGCACTTATCCCCTAGGTGCTCATGTGAACATTTCTCAATGACCACGTAAGTTTCTTCTTCAGAATCGGGGCGATAGTTTGTAACATTGTTAAAAACCTGTTAATTATTGTTGATAACTTTTATTCTCCCTACATAATTTACATGGAATCCGAGACTTCTGCACGTACCGATGTGGACAACAAGCGCGAGATAAGTGCTGCCGATAAAGTCTGGAGTGAATGTCTAACGATCATTAGAAACAATGTAAACAGTCAAAGTTATAAGACATGGTTCGAACCGATTGCCCCTATAAATTTCGATGGTAACCAACTTGTTGTCAGAGTTCCAAGTCAATTCTTTTATGAATGGCTTGAAGAACATTATTATTCGCTCATCAGTAAATCACTTACAGATATTGTTGGAACCACAATCAAGCTTATCTATACAATAGAACCTGAAAAATCAATAACCTTCGAGGAAAATCGACCAGTTCAGGTCCCAACGATACCATCGGTATCACAATCACAGACGATCACGTCCATCAATAATGTACATCAACTGCCCCCTTTTCAGAGTTATCTTAATCCACGTTATCTTTTCGATAACTTCATCAAAGGTGATAGCAATCAGCTGGCTCGTGCCGCCGCCCTAGCTGTTGCAAATAATCCCGGTGGCACATCTTTTAATCCTCTAATGATTTATGGCGGTGTCGGTCTGGGTAAAACACATCTTATCCAGGCAATTGGTAATCACGCCCTTATTAACAAAAAGGCTCAGAGGACAATATATGTTTCAAGCGAGAAATTCACCATCGAATTCGTTGATGCAATTCAAAGCGATAAAATTAGTGAATTTTCAAATTTTTACCGGAGTATGGATCTTCTAATTGTCGATGATATCCAATTTTTCACCGGAAAAGAGAAAACACAGGATAGTTTCTTTCACACTTTTAACGCTCTTCACCAACTTGGAAAACAGATTATTCTTTCGAGTGATCGACCTCCCAAGGAATTAAAAGGTCTTGATGAAAGATTAATATCCCGATTTCAATGGGGCTTAACTGCTGATATTCAGCCGCCGGATCTTGAAACTCGAATTGCTATACTTAAGAGAAAAAGCGAAGATGATGGAATAGAGCTTCCCCAGGATGTTATTGAATTTATTGCAATTAACGTAACATCAAATATTCGAGAGCTAGAAGGATGTCTTATTAGTCTGCTTGCAAAGTCGTCGCTCGAAAATAAAGAGATTAACATTGATCTTGCTCGTGACGTATTAAAAATCGTTGTTGGTGAAATTAAAACGCATATTTCTATCGAAGAAATACAGCGGGTTGTTTGTGAATATTACGATATCGCAGAAGATCTTATCCGGGCAAAGACTCGAAAACAGGAAATAGTAAATGCACGTCAGATTGCTATGTACCTATCAAAAGAACTTACGAACTCTTCCCTAAAAACAATTGGCCTTCATTTTGGTGGGCGTGATCACAGTACGGTAATTCATGCATATCAAACCGTAGAAGATCAAATGGCTGGCGATGTAAAATTTAGAACTCATATTCAACAGATAAAAAAGAAAATTGAACTTGTTGGCCGTTAATATCTTTGTAGATATTCTGTTTGTTGTTGTTACTTCTATGTGTATATGTTTTCTCTCCTTATTAATTCCTATCATCCGTTAGATGTTATCCCTAAATTTTCTCTTCTATTAACTATCTATTCTTATTACGATATGGGTTTTTAACCCTTTAACATATTCATTTTTATGGCTTTATAACCTCATCACTTTTTATTTTTAACATATTCACACCCTTATTATTACTCTTATACTTATTTAAATAAATAATTATAATAAATAAGCCAGACACTGAATCATCTAAAACCCACATCTTGAATATACCCCTATATTTTTGTATATTGTATTGCTAATCGTACCATCCTACTCTGTGGAGGATAGAATGAAATTCACTGTCGAAACCGGGGATCTCTTAAAGGCTCTATTACGTACCAATAATGTTGTTCCATCAAAATCTACTCTCCCAATTCTTGAAAACATTTTATTTGAATTAACAGGAAACACATTGACCGTAACAGCAACAGACCTTGAAGTATCGATGTCTGTGTCAATTTCGGTTAAAGGAAACACTGACGGTAAAATTGCCGTTCCGGCAAAGAGATTGATGGAAACAGTACGATCATTATCTGAAACTCCCATTCTCTTTACTGCAGAAATTGCAAACAACAAAGTAAAGATGATTACATCAACAGGTGAATATAAACTTACAGGTGAGGTAAGCACTGAATTTCCAACAATACCGGAATTTAAAGAGGGTGAACATATTATATTTGAAAATCAGATGTTTCGCCGGCTAATTCAAAAAACAGTATTTGCTGTTAGTGGAGACGAACTGCGGCCCGCAATGATGGGTGTATTACTGCAAATTAAACCCCAGGAGGTATGTGCAGCAGCAACGGATGGACATCGACTTGTTCGTATGGTGACGAAGAAAATTTCAGGTGGGAAACAAACAAGAGAGGTCATTATTCCGATAAAAGCGTTAAATCTTATTGCAAAATTTGCAGAGGATGGAACAACATCGATTTCTTTGAATGAATCGCATATACGTTTTTCATTTGAGAATACAGTACTAATTTCAAGAATTATTCAGGAAAAGTATCCAAATTATGAGAGTGTCATACCCCTGGAAAACGATAAAAAACTTGTTGTTGAAAAAGAACGATTGATAGCGTCAGTACGTCGAGTAGCACTTTATTCAAGCTCTACAACGCATCAGATTCGCTTCCAGGTACGTAAAGAAGACCTAAGAATATCGGCAGAGGATGTAGACTTCGGCGGTGAGGCAAACGAAAAAATTCCATGCGATTACTCAGCTGATGAAATGGAAATAGGATTTAATGCGAATTATATAATTGATTTGCTTGCACATACTGACAGTGATGAGGTTCTTTTCACATTCAGCAACCCGACACGAGCCGCAATTGTTCAACCATTGACACAACGTGAATCGGAGGACATTCTTATGCTGGTCATGCCGATACGATTAAACAGCTAGTGGTCGACGCATGACGGCAGAGACAATCCACCTCAGGTGTTTTCGAAACCATAAAGACACGGAAATAGAATTTTGTCATCTGAGTAATATTCTCATTGGTAAAAATGGTGAAGGAAAAACCAATGTCCTCGAAGCGATTTCGTACTTATGCCTGACAAAAAGTTTTTTTGGTGCCCGCGATACTACAATAGTAATGATAGGGGAGACGTCGTTTTCAGTCCAGGGAATATTTACATTAGAAAATGGCCATAAATCAACCGTCCGAGCTGAGTTTACAACTGTGACAAATGAAAAAAACGTGACGGTTAATAATATACATATAGATAGAAAGTCAAATCACATAGGACAATTTCCAGTTGTCGTTCTGTCTCCTGAACACGCTGTAATAACATTTGGAGGACCAGCCGAAAGACGGCGATTCATTGATCTGGCAATTGCACAGACAAGCAACCTCTATCTAAATGATATCTTGGAATATCGAAAAGTTATCCGCCAACGAAACACAGTTCTTGCTGATGCTCGAGCTCAGAATATTACCATATCTGGAATTATAGAAACATGGAATGACTCTCTTTTACAGTATGCAAGCAGGATTATCCATCGCAGGAGACTATTCCTTGAACAGTTCTCAACACGAGTCGTAACGGCGTATCAAACACTCACCGGTACAGAAGAGACTCCCCGGATTGAGTATATATCGCACAGTGATGGAAAATCCATTGAAGAGATCCGTTTACATCTTGAAAAGGAACTTTATGAAAAACTGGATGATGAGATACGAATTGGAACTACACTTGTGGGGCCACAGAGGGATGAAATACGATTTACGCTAAACGGCCAGGAAATACGGAAATATGCTTCACAGGGGCAGCACAAAACCTTCCTGATTGCCTTAAAAATGGCAGAATTCTGCTCTTTAAAAGATATGTGCCGGGAAACCCCGATTGTGCTTCTGGACGATGTGTTTAGCGAGCTTGACGGAGAACGAACAAAACGTCTCATGGATCAAATTACCACACTCGGACAGACATTTATTACAACAACTGAGAATTCATTTATAGAACGTTGGTCCTTGGTCGGGCGTCATATTACAAAAATAGATGTTAAAAATGGAACAGCATCCTATGTCCATATCTAGTCCACAACGGCTAGGTGTTCTGTTGACAAAGCTTCTTGATGAGCTTGGATTGCACCGGAAGATTCAACAGTATGATATTGTTTCATCGTGGCCCGCCATTGTAGGTGAAAAAATTGCACAGGTTACGGAGGCGTACAAAATAGAGCGTGGTGTTCTTTTTGTACGGGTAAGGACAAGTGAATGGCGAAATGAATTAGTGATGCGAAAACCGGAAATTTTACAAAAGATTAATATACAGCAAACAATTATTACAGATATCGTTTTCCGATAAATATTTCACGAGAAAAGAGAATTACTGTGGCAGAAAGTACAAAGAAAAAAATAAATGGTACATCAAACGGTTCATACAGTGCTGAAAATATTACTGTACTCAAAGGACTCGAGGCCGTACGTCGACGCCCTGCAATGTATATCGGCGATATAAGTGCACGAGGTCTTCATCATCTTGTCTATGAGGTAGTTGACAACAGTATTGATGAAGCGCTGGCAGGATTTGCTAAAAACATTGATGTAAGTATCAACATTGATGGCAGTGTAACGGTAATTGATGACGGACGCGGTATTCCGACAGATATTCATCCTGTTGAGAAACGCTCGGCACTGGAGGTTGTTATGACAGTTCTCCATGCCGGCGGAAAATTCGATAAGTCAACATACAAAGTCTCGGGTGGATTACATGGTGTAGGTGTTTCAGTTGTCAACGCACTTTCTGAGTGGCTTGAAGTTGAAGTATACCGCGACGGGAAGATTTTTTATCAAAAATATAAACGTGGTGAACCTGTAGAAAAAGTAAAAATTACCGGTAAATCGACAAATGTGGGCACAAAGACCACGTTTATGCCGGATGGGCAGATTTTTAAAAACCGGAACTTCAAGTACGATACAGTTGCAGAACGGATGCGCGAGCTTGCTTTTCTGAATCGAGAAATTACAATACATGTCAAAGATAACCGGGGAAAAGATGAAGATACGTTTCACTTTGAAGGCGGTCTCGTTGAGTTTGTGAAATATATTGATTCGACACGATCCGCTCTCACAAAAAAACCTGTTTATGTTTACGGCCAGCAGAAAGATGAGAACAATCGACCGATTGAGGTTGAAGTATCATTCCAGTATAATGATCAATATACAGAAAATGTCTTTACCTATGTAAACAATATCAATACCCATGAAGGTGGTACTCACCTTGTAGGTTTCCGTACGGCATTAACAAGAACGCTGAATAATTATGCATATAAAAACGGATTACTAAAAGAAGGAAAAATACAACTCACCGGAGATGATTTCCGGGAAGGACTCACAGCGGTTCTCAGTACAAAGGTGTCGGAACCGCAATTTGAAGGACAGACAAAGACTAAACTTGGGAACAGTGAGGTAAAAAGTATTGTCGAGTCGATCGTGGGTGAGGGACTGCAAAACTGGCTCGAAGAAAATTCTCCGGAAGCGAAGCGTATTATTGATAAATGTCTTCGTTCTGCAGAGGCACGCGAAGCTGCTCGTAAAGCACGGGATCTTACACGAAGAAAAAATGCCCTTGAATTTTCAAACCTTCCGGGGAAACTTGCAGACTGCTCGATTAACGATCCTGAACACTGTGAATTGTATCTTGTCGAGGGAGACTCGGCAGGAGGAAGTGCAAAGCAGGGACGTGACCGAAGATTTCAGGCAATTATGCCGCTTAAAGGTAAAATCCTGAACGTTGAAAAAGCACGGTTGCATAAAATACTGGAGAACGAAGAAATACGGTCGATTTTTATGGCAATTGGTGCCGGGGCAGGTGAGGATTTTGATCCCTTAAAAATCAGATATCATAAAATTATCCTAATGTGCGACGCCGACGTCGATGGTTCACATATACGGACGCTGCTGCTTACACTCTTCTTCCGCTATATGCGGGAATTGGTCGAACTAGGACACGTTTACATTGCACAGCCACCGCTATATAAATTGAAAAAAGGAAAACAAGAATACTATGCATTTGATGAAGATGAACGGGTCGACCTGATAAAACGCTTAAGGAATGAAAAAGTCAAACCGGCAGAGAAAACGGAAGTAATTGAAGGAGAAGAGATAGTAACGAAAGACGGAATTGTTATATCGCGCTTTAAGGGATTGGGCGAAATGAATCCGGAACAACTCTGGTCAACGACAATGAACCCGGAAACAAGAACAATTCTACAGGTGACTATTGAAAATGCGGCGGATGCCGATCGTACCTTCTCGATACTCATGGGAGACGATGTGGAACCGCGGCGGGAGTTCATAGAGAAAAATGCAAAGTATGTCCGTAATCTTGATATCTAAAGGCAAATAATGATAAAAAACCGGCAGGAAGTAGAACAAATCGAGAGGGAATTTGATCGTACACATCCTCTGACTCTAGAGCAAAAGTTCGAGCTGCTGGAATCTATGTACCAGCTTGCGCGGCAATTCGGTCATTTCACTTCTGAACGGTTGCTCGATGGCATCGAGCATGACATAGAATTAACTCGGATACTCAATGCAAACGTTACAATCAATCCTTTGCAAAATAGCAAATATCCTTGATCGTGAAAATATACCTTATATGGTCATCGGCGGTCAGGCAGTAATGATCTACGGAGAACCCCGAATGACGAAGGATATAGATATCACCCTGGACCGTGATATTGATTCGTTACCGCTAATAAAAAAACTTGCAGACGAGCTTGAGCTAAAGCCGCTAATTAAAGACGTCGATCAATTCGTTCAAAGAAATAACGTCCTGCCCGTGTCAGATTCTAAGGGGATGGTA
This sequence comes from Bacteroidota bacterium, assembly GCA_050011775.1. Taxonomy (GTDB): domain Bacteria; phylum Bacteroidota; class Ignavibacteria; order UBA10030; family CAVZMI01; genus CAVZMI01. The sequence continues at coordinate 248,674 of JBEKIL010000001.1, forward strand.
CGAGTGGATTTCATTTTTTCCTTTATGCCTTATGAACATGAAGCAATCCGAAGAGCGAATAAAATCGATATCACGGGAACAAGAGTATCATATGCATGCATTGAAGATGTTATTATTCATAAAATAGTCGCTGGACGGCCACGCGACATAGAAGACGTGAAAGGAATATTGAACAGAAATACTGTTATTGATAAAAAATTGGTTGTACAATGCCTCGATGCTTTTTCAGGAACGGTCGGGCATGATTTAACGGCAATTTTTAAAGAAATTAATAAGAATTGAAAAATCACCGGAGCAGAAAGACGTATCCTGTATGGCGACTGTGAATGAAAAAATAATACCCGTCGATATAGAAGATGAAATGAAGGGATCGTACATCGATTACTCGATGTCGGTTATTGTGGCACGTGCGCTTCCGGATGTGCGCGATGGACTTAAACCGGTTCACCGCCGTGTTCTGTATGGAATGAATGATCTTGGACTCGCCAGCAACCGCGCCTATAAAAAAAGTGCGCGCATTGTCGGCGAAGTACTCGGGAAATACCATCCCCACGGCGATACTGCAGTATACGATACGATGGTCCGTATGGCGCAGGAATTCTCGCTTCGTTACCCGCTTGTAGACGGACAGGGGAACTTCGGCTCGGTAGACGGTGATTCACCGGCTGCAATGAGATATACGGAAGCACGGCTTTCGCGCATCGCGGAGGAGATGCTGAAAGACCTTGAGAAAGACACAGTTAATTTCACTCCGAACTTTGATGAAACGCTGAAAGAGCCCACGGTTCTTCCGTCGCTCCTGCCGAATCTTATCGTCAACGGTACCAGCGGTATTGCAGTCGGAATGACAACGAATATCCCTCCCCACAATCTTGCCGAGGTGATAGATGGTCTGATAGCATTGATTAAGGATCCGGAAATCACGAACGATAAGTTGATGAGATTTATCAAGGCTCCGGATTTCCCGACAGGCGGGATTATTTACGGGTATGATGGCGTAAAGGATGCGTACAGAACCGGCCGGGGACGAATCATTGTTCGTGCGCGGGCAACGATCGAGACAACGAAGAACGACCGTCAGAATATCATCATCACAGAAATTCCTTATCAGGTGAATAAAGCGGGCCTGATAGAAAAAATTGCCGAGCTGGTTCGTGAAAAAAAGATCGAGGATATTTCGGATATCCGGGATGAATCGGATCGTGACGGCATGCGGGTCGTCGTAGAGCTGAAGCGCGAAGCCACCGCCGAGGTAGTGCTGAATAACCTCTACAAGCATACACAAATGCAGACGACCTTCGGCGTGATCATGCTTGCACTGGTTGACGGGCGCCCCAGGATCCTTACATTAAAGGAATTAATGGAGAAATTCATTGCTCATCGCAATGAAGTAGTTGTGAGGCGATCGAAACATGAACTGGATGAAGCCGAAAAGCGGGCGCATATTCTGGAAGGATACATTATTGCACTCGACGATATCGATGCCGTCATCAGGCTCATCAAGAAATCGAAGGACGCCGAGACTGCAAAAATAGGATTGATGAAAAAGTTCAAGCTCTCGGAGATCCAGGCAAAAGCAATTCTTGATATGAAATTACAGCGGTTGACCGGACTGGAACGGCAGAAGATCGAACAGGAATACAGGGAGACCATCAAACTCATTGAAAAACTCGACGCGATATTGAAAAGCAAAGATCTTCAGATGCAAATCATTCGTGATGAGCTAATCGCATTAAAAGAAAAATACGGCGATAAACGGCGGACGGAAATTGTATATGACTTTGAAGAATTCCGTATTGAGGATATGATCGCAGAAGAAGATGTGGTTATCACAATAAGCCACAGTGGATTTATCAAGCGGTTCCCGGTATCCGGATATCGCCGGCAATCGCGTGGAGGGAAGGGCGTGACCGGTGCCGCAACAAAAGAAGATGATTTTATCGAGCACATGTTCATCGCCAGCACGCATAACTACATACTTTTCTTTACCGATCGGGGAAGATGCTACTGGCTGAAAGTATTTGAGATTCCGGAAGGGGGGCGGACCGCCAAAGGTAAGCTCATTAATCACCTTATAGGCAAAGCGCCGGAAGAAAATATCATGTCTTATGTAGCCGTACAGAACTTCGAGACCGACAATTCAATTCTTATGGTAACCCACCAGGGTCTGGTGAAGAAAACGATGTTATCGGAATTCAGCAATCCACGAAAGGGCGGCATCGTTGCCATCAGTCTTAAGGGAAGCGATCATCTGCGTGATGTAAGACTCACCGATGGAAAACAGGATATCATCATCGGTACTCATGAAGGTATGGCAATCCGGTTCCATGAAAAAGAGATAAGGGATATGGGACGCAGTGCAGCAGGCGTTCGGGGAATACGGTTGCGTAAGGGAGATAAGGTTGTTGGTGCGGTGGCTTTCAAGCGAAGCGGAACGACAATCCTTGTAGCCACGGAGCAGGGATTCGGGAAGCGGAGCGAGACGGGTGAGTATCGCACAAGTCATCGAGGTGGGAAAGGCATTATTACCGTGAAAACAACTCAGAAAACAGGTAAAATGATTGCTATAAAAGAAGTTGTCGATAGTGATGACATAGTAATTGTGACCGAGCAGGGAATGGTTATCCGTCAGCATGCATCGGATATCCGAATCGCCGGAAGAAACACGCAGGGGGTAAGATTGATCCGTCTTTCCAGCGGAGACGCCATTGCCGATGTTGCCGCGGCTGTAGCCGAAGAACATGAGGACACGCTAATCGATGAGCAGGTAAGCGCAAAACAGAGCGAGCAGCCATTACAAAGATCGGAGAAAAAACAGATGCCGGTCGACGAAGGAAAGATAAAATCTGTTGAAACCGTTAAGTCGAAGAAAGTAGAAAAAAAGGTGACAAAAAGTCAAAAGAACGAAAAGGAGAAAAAACAGGAAGTCTCAAATCAAAAAAAGAAAAAATAAAACCGGGAATAAAGATTAATAATACAATCCCAGTTGAAAAATTTTTAAATTTCGGAAATTCTCGAAATTTTTAAAAAAGGTAGATAAAAAGACTTTGATTTTTAGAGAGAAATTTGTATTTTCACGATGTAAAGAAAACAACGTTGTATGCCGATAATTAAATAAACCCAAGAATCATTTATTTACTGAGGAGGTTCCTATGAAACGTATGGCTATGGTGTTCTGTGTTATTGTCGTTACGCTTGTTCTTTTCCAGGCTCCAGCAAAAGCACAGTTTGGAATTTACGGTGGAGTAGCGTTACCAGTGGGTGATTTTGCTTCGACAGATGCGAAAACAGGTGCTGGAAGAGCATTATTAGGTTTCGGTGGTGGACTAGAATATAACTTATCGATCCCTGCACTTCCGATTGGATGGGCGACGAGTATTTCGGCAACCTATAATAGTGTTGACGTAGGAAGTGCAAAAGGAGTGGAATATACACCGTGGCTGGGAATCTGGCCGATGACTGGTGTACGGGTTAGCGTTCCGGCATTTCCCCTTTATGCACAACTCCAGGCCGGAGTTCTGATCGGTATAGCTCCGGAAATTACACAAACAATAGGTACTCAGAAAACAACTTATAAAGCCGATCCAGCAGGAGCATTCGGTTTTTCAGCCGGTGTGGGTGCGGGTATTGGTCCTGTAAAAATATTTGCACGATATATGAGTGGAGAACCAGAATTCGAATATAAATTCGGAAGTGCTTCAGAAAAATCAAAACAAGTGATGAGCGTAATCCTTATTACAGTCGGTATTGAACTTTAGAAATAAAACAATTATCATCAACTCAAAATCCCACCAGAATTCTGGTGGGATTTTTTTTATCTCAATCTTCTTCAAAGAGTCTAGCTTACAAATAAATGCTTTGTAGCAAAATCGGGATTGCTTGTAAGATTCACACCGAGCTTACGCAGACCCGCTTCATCGCCAGGGGTCGGGATATGCGTTAAGTGTGCTTCGCACCCGCGAAGTTCTTTAAGCTTCTCGAGCATCATATGAGCCGCCGGCGTAAATGCATAGAATAACTTCCGAATTTTCACCGAGTTTTTGCAGCAGCCGCATTTTCACGTTGGGATCGAATCCGGGCAGGACACGAGCGGCATGGTAGTCAAAGAGTAATTTTCCGCCAAACTCAAGGTAAAGCTTATTTTCGAATTTCTTGACTCTGTCTAAAATTGCCGAAGTCTGCTCGGTGAGGTATCGTTCATTGTCGAATCCGATTTTCAGAGGCATAAGGTTTATTGTTCCTTCTTGATGCGGTGTGAAAGGGGTTTATCTATTGCGTCGCCCCCATGTTGGTACTGTCCTTTGCGTCTATGTATGGGCGAGGTGTCGTTTTATTTTCTGTGTTGTTGTTTTCTGGAATTCCTGATCGCGGATACTATACTTTTTAATCTGTTTATATGGCGGGAGTTCTTTGTTTACTTTTTGAACTTCCTGACCGATGACTGTTTTCAACAGATCATGGGTAATTGGGATACCGCGGGATTCAGACAGCTCGATAAAAGCTTCGGCATCGACGACAACCTTCACTGCAATAATTTCCAGATGCTTTTCGTCCTTCTCGCCATAGACGAGCGACTCGAGGATATATGGACTTCGATTCAAAATATCCTCAATCTCTTCCGGGAATACATTCTTACCGCTTTTTGAGATGATGACATTTTTCTTACGACCGCAAATGTGCAGGAAGCCATCTTCATCAAACATTCCCAGGTCGCCCGTCTTGAACCAGTCATCTTCAAATGCCCCCTGTGTTGCTTCTTCATTTTTATAATACCCCAACATAACGTTCGGTCCTTTCGCCCACACTTCACCAATGCCGTCGGGATCGGGGCTGTTAATTCTAATTTGAACACGAGGAAGGGGAAGTCCGGCAGCATCGTCTTTGAAATTGCCCAGCCTGTTAAGTGTCAGGATCGGCGCCGTCTCGGTCAGTCCATATCCCTGTATAAAATTGAATCCGAACTCGCGTAAACTCTTTGCAACCAACGGGTCAGGAGCTGCTCCACCGGCAATAAAGCACCGGATAGAGCCGCCGAATTTGTGATGGATTTCTTTAAAAATCAGTTTCCGGAAATCCTTCCACCCGAAAGACTCCAGTATATTACCGGCTTTGATCATCGGTGGGACGATTGCCGCCTTTAACGGGCTCTCCTGTATGGCTTTATAGATGCGTTTGAACATTTTATCGTATAGAAGCGGCACGGCGAGTAGTATGGTAGCTTTCACCTGTTTGAGATCATCGACAACGGTTTTGAGCGACCGGGCATATGATACAGATGCACCGGCATATAGTGGGCATAGAAATCCGCATGTGCATTCGTATGTATGGTGAATTGGCAGTACGGAAAGAAAACGGTCTTCAGGCACGATTAAGAACATGCTTACCATACTCATTAAATTTGTGGCAAGATTTTTCTGCGACAGCATCACCCCCTTTGCACGGCCGAGTGTTCCGGAGGTAAAAATAATTACAGACATTGCGTCGGGATCAATACGGGGAAGATCTTCGATCTCACATCCCGGACTGTTTTGAATCAGTTCAGTCATCGAATAAATCTCATCGGTCTCCGATACGAGATCCATGCTTATATAGTGTTTCATGTTTTTTAACGACGAGCGGCGTTCACGTAGTATCGGTTCAAAGGCCTCTGAAAATACAATAGCAACCGAATCCGATTCATGGATAACGTTTAAACATTCATTGATCCCAAGATTTTTATCGATCGGCACAATGACATAATTAAAACACATTGCAGTAAGATATGTTATTCCCCATTGCACCCGGTTCTCACTTATAACTGCGATATGACTCCGTTCCCTGATGCCGAGTTTTTGAAGTGAAACTCCGAATTTCAAAATATTCTTAAGAAGTATATGATAACTCACTTCATGGATCGGGGTTGCGTTGAGATCCTCAAGAGCAATTTTGTATCCGTATTTCCGGGAAGACTGTAATACCATATCCTGAATGGTATCAATATGCGGAACATCGTAGAGCGGGATATCTTTTTTCATGGATCACCTTGGGTCGGTTTTGGGAATGATGAAATCTAAAAGAAAAAAATTCAAAAAGAAAGAATAATAAATTGTCGATTTTCGGCCTGCCCACCGGAGCATAAGCGTATGTGGATTTCATCTGTTCACATCATTCCGCTTCGCTTACGCAAAAACCATTCCATAGAAAAGAACAGAATCGTGCCGATCATCAGCCAGGCCGAATTCCATAATGTAAATTCATGGGCATGGCGGATTTCTTTTGGATATAACCGGGGGAAATTTGATGCATCGCGGAGAACAGATTGTGCACCGGCGATTGTCATGAACCGTCCACCCGTACGCTCGGCAAGCTGTCGAAGTACAGGAGCATTCATCCGTGTTTGAAGAAATTCTACATTCATTTCACCGACCGAGAACCGCCCGCGGTCTTCACCGATCGTATTTTCGCCGACACGGGCTATACCCGTATAGGAATAATCGCCTTCGGGGAGACCTTCAATTGTCGCCTCATATCGGCCGTTTCCGATCAGACGAAGCGGATACTCGGATGTGTCAGTGCCGTTTGAAAATTTTACCCTGACATCGGCGTTATCGATAGGAGAATAATTTTCATCGTATACCTGTCCTTTTATTTCAATAGGTTCACCGGCGCTGTACAACGGACGTGCCGGGGCAATCACAACCCGGCGGGAATCCTCACGTGTAGTCAGCCAGCGGACGGCATTGCTGATGAAAGACGATAACATAGCCTGATGGTACGACGCAGGCCGCACAAGAAGCTCCCATCTCCAGATGCCGTACGCCAGCAGTGCGAGCGATTTTGTCTGCTGTACCGAACGGGATATTAGAAGAGGATCGGACAATGTTACACCCTGTATTGAAGCAGTCGCGAGGATATCGCTCTCGGGCTTTGCTTTATACGGCGCATCTCCTTCAAAAATGGGTGGAAGCGAATTCCAGCGGTCAACACGGCGTCGCGGATCGTCCTGTTCATCCTCGGATGTAAATGAAAAACGGAACATTGCATTTTCGACCTGCCCGGGTGTAAGTGTAAAAGCGACTTCGCGCTCTCCCTGCGTAGCCGAGGATATCGTAAAGGGAAGAAGCGGTTCGAGGAGCCGGAGCTTCTCGTAATCGATGGTCCGGCTTGCTATAAACAGCAGCGGTTTTTTCTGCTTCTCAACATCATACCGGATCGTCCGGATAAGATCCGGCGACGCATTGCTTGTCGGATACCCGATAAGCACAAGGCATTCCGAACCGTCGAGATCATTTTGTGTAGGTGCTCCTTCATAAAACTCGGACGATGTTTTTTGTATGAATGTTTTCACCGAAATGTTCTTATCGAGGGCCAGAATGCGCCGTACAAATGCAACATCCGGACTGGGTGCCCCGGCGATCAGAGCAACGGAGATTTTACTTTTTAATACCTTGATGAAAAACGACCGGCTGTTATTTTTTTCGGTCAATTCACCGGGTACCTGTGAAGTATGTACGGTGTATTTATGAATTCCTTCTTCCTTCGGTGTGATCTCGAATTGCATGGCGGCATTAAAGATACCGGGTCCGAGCATTAATGGTTTTTTCTGGATCACGGTGGATCCTTCCGTCAGTGTTACATCAACGTGCGATCCGTCACAGCCTACACTCATAATTGTGGCATCGACTGGAATGGCACTCTCGACGTAACCAATGTGGTTTGCAAGAACATCGCTAATAAGAACATCCTTTTGTTCCGATGAATCTCCGACACCGATCGCCGTGACGGGCATACCGAGCTCTTCCGCATCGTAGACCGGATTTTGCCCGGTGGTAATGTTTCCGTCACTTACAAGAACGACAGCCTGGATATTTTCATCATCGCGTTTGTTGTGAATCTCGCGAAGCACCGAAGCGATATCGGTTTCGCTCCCGTTAAAACGAAGCGAATCGGTTTGAATCTTGGTTATTGTCTGCAGCCTATTAGAAAAACCGTAGTACCTGACTTCGATCCCTGATGCGGGCTGAAATGGCGATTCCCGCAGCAGCGCTCGGATATTCTCATCGCGTTTTCCGGTTTTATCGGTAATGGTCATACTCTGCGATTGATCGAGAAGCACGGCAACGACGGGGGGTTGGTGTGTTGTGGATATGAGCGATGCGACCGGTTCTGCAATTGCCAGCAATAAGCATGCAAGACCGAGGGTGCGGAGAATTGTCAGTACAATCCGTAAGGTCGTACTGATCGGTGGAAGCGGCCGCCGGTAAGAAAAAAAAGCGATTGCGGCGGCGACAGCAATGGCTGAAAAAAGAATTATCGGGTTACCGGAAAGATGAAATGATATTTCAGCAAGGACCAGCATCAACGGATGTACACCATTTTCCGGACCAGGGTTTTTCCTCCCGATGAGAGGCTGCAAAAATACACGCCGCTGGCAAGTGATTTCGTTCGTGGAAATACTACGTCGTATGATCCGGGCGACTGAACATAATCAACGAGCGTCTCGACCTCGCGGCCAAGAAGGTCAAAGATTTTAAGTGTCACAATTCCCTGATGTTCAATTGTATAATGGATTGTCGTGCCCCCGTTAAATGGATTCGGATAATTCTGATTGAGCACAAATCGATAAGGTTCGAGCTCTCTGGCATAATTCGTGTCGCGGATGAGTTCCCACTGTTGTCTCGCGCGTTGTGCCGCGTCCTTGAGGGCGGTGAGATTGTTTGCGGCAAGGAATGCAAAGGGAACGACAAGAGAATCGGACTGAGCCAGAGTACGCGGTCCGAGTCCGATCACCATGGAAATATCCGACGGACCTGCGCTTGTTTGCGATATGCCGTTGCTCAGGGCATCCCATTTTTCCGATTTTGTAAATCCGTCATAGACTCCCCATGGATTTCCAGCTGCGGCATTATCTATAGCATGAAAAACAAGCGGATCCGGGCTGAGCATGACGACTCCGGTATATGCGGCAGTACTTCCACTCGTTGTGTCGTATACGTATGCCAGGCGCAGGTTGGTGTCGAGCGCGGTTATATTATCGTCGATCGCACCAATGTCCCAGTCCAGAAATAATCCTGCACAAAAATTAGTCAGTGCATTTGATGAAGTATTTATTACATCGTACCTTAATAGTATAAAATCGTCATTAGGCGGATTGGTGAATTCAAAACTTCCGTATTTTACGCTGATCCCGAGCTTATTTGTCGTTGCATAACCATCACTGAAAATTCCGAATCCCTGCTGATCGGCTATTGATCCGGGCTTATTTATAACGAGATTGGAGAGAGCTTCGAAATCCTTATCCTGCAGATTATAATCTTCTGCGCGTGCCGCATCGACAACATGCAAAGTATCCGTTCCCGCCATAAAGGCGCCTTCGAAAAGATAATCCATTGTTCCTGTTTGCTGAAACAAAAACCCTGATCCCTGAAAATTTGATGGGTAATCGTTATAACCCAGGTTACCCTTGCTTGTGATTGTCATGGTTATCTGGTTGGTGTTCATGTTGAGAAATGTCGGATGGACCAGAAACGATACGGAATTATAATCGGTGTACGAGCCGTCGGATGTAAGTAGCAGGCATTGAATAACCTGATTTTCCGGAGCGTTATCCCCGATAGTTACAAGAAATGGAACGGGGAGCTGATGTGATTGAAGAGTTTCGAATGAACCGATCTGCTGTGAGGGATTTTGTATTGTAATATATGGACTTGATGAACTTGTGCTCATGAGTGTGACAGTAACATTTCCCGATGGTTGTAAATAGTTAGTGAGAGTTGCATTGATCTGGATTGTCTCCTTAGGATTGAATATACCGTCGTTGTTGCCGGTTCCGGAATCGCCGACGGTGTAACTTGTCATCCGGATTGCAGGGGATTGCACAGTGAGTGCCCTGTATGCATTCACACGGCCGTACCCAAGCTGATTCTCATACCCGGGATTACTGCTGTTGATGTTATCGGCTGAAATACGGACCTGTTGACCTACCTGCAAAGGCGTAAGAGACTTGTTGTGTGATTTCACGAGTGCCGCAATACCAGACACGATTGGTGTCGACATTGATGTTCCACTAGCTAAGCCAAAACTTTCATTGGGAAGCGTACTGATCACATCCTCACCGGGAGCCGAAACTGCGACCGTATATCCATAATTTGAGAAATACGATTTCTGATCAGTCTGTCCTGTTGCTGCGACAGAAAGTACGTTATCATATGAAGCCGGATATTCCACAGCGATATCGATATCATTATTGTTATTCCCGGCTGCTGCAACAACGAGAGCACCTTTCTGTATTGCATACGTGATGGCATCATAGATTACCTGAGAAAATCCCGCACCGCTCCAGCTACAGTTAATGATCGCTGCACCACGATCGGCAGCGTACACAATTCCTTTATCGCCGTACCAGACTTCGTTCGAGTTTGGATCATCGGGTCCATTTTTAATAGCCATCAATTTACAATGCGGCGCAACACTGGCAACACCATAATTGTTGTTTGTGATGGCCGCAGCAATACCGGCGAGAAATGTTCCGTGCCAATTTCCCGGACTCGGATCGTTATCAGGGTGATAAAAATCCCACCCAATCCAATCGTCGATATATCCGTCGTCATCATCGTCTATGCCGTTAAATCGTTTATCGTTTCCCAGGGCGTCGAGTCCGGTTTCACCCGGATTATTCCAGATATTAGCTTTCAGGTCGGGTTGATAATCGATATCAATTCCGGTATCGACAATTGCAATGATAACAGTTGAATCGCCCTGTGTGATATCCCATGCCGCCTCGGCCTGAATCTTAGGAAGATGCCACTGGAGCGGATATAATGGATCATTTGCTGTGCTATCGATTTTATAGCGGAACCGGGGTTCTGCGAACTCCACGTCTTCGGCACGCATCAATAACTTTGCTATGGCGACAGCATCGCTGGGGCCGGAATAATGGACTTCATAGTATTTCGAGAGATCGATTAAGGACGTATCTTCAGGAGGAGAAGTATGGCCGATAAACACCGGCTCAAGTCGTGGTGCAACAAGAATCGATAGTACAGCATCGAGTGAAGGAATTCCGCTCCGTCCTTTGTGAAGAACAGCCGGCCGTGCAGCACCGAGTTTGATAATAACTTCACCCTGTACATACGTATCCGGCGCGATGTGTTCGAGACGGGATAACGATTTGGTCTTTTTCTGCACCGACCGATTTGCCGGCCATAAAGGAGAAGCGAAGAAAAAAATAACAATGCACCAGACAAGACAACGTTTCATAAATTTCCTTATCACAATTTAGATTCCATAATAAAAGAATGGTGCCCATTGATGGGGCGGCCGGAAGATCGGCATCGCAATCATTTCCCGCTGCGCCTGAAGATATGCGGATTCCGGACTCATGTGATTTGCCAGCGAGCTATAAAATTGCTCATCGAATGCACGGACAGCACCTCGTTCCGGCTGCCAGAACGTCCCGATGACGGCTCGAGTTCCGTTCAATAATAATAAAGCCATATGAAATTGATTCACACTTTCAATGCTTGGCCCAACATTCATTATGATAATACATGGATAGTTATAAAGGGCATGAAGTGAACCCAATGGAACGTCCACCGATCCATTAGGAGTTTTTCCGTCGGCAAGCGATATGTAAGAATTTCGTGTATGAATACCATCGTAAAGGAAATCAGTTGCGATGTGAAGAACATCACCATTAGAACCGAAAAGATTTTCACGTGTCGCATCGGGACCGAGAAATAATTTTGCCTCCTTAAAAAATGTTTTTATATCTCGCAGGACGTAATCGACCTCCCAGTTTGTTACACTAGGATTTCCCACGGCGACCATGTCATTCAGCATACGCTTCTGGTTTGATTGAAAGAGCGCCGCAGAAGCAAATGGTAAATATCTAATGAGTTGATGCTCGGCTACATATTCTCCTTTTGTAATAGTACCGGGACTTATCAGTGCATGAAAAGGAATATCAGAGAGTTCGGGCGGGGGAACGATCACCAAACCGGATTGACGAATATCGGGTACCTGGATTGAACCGAGCAGCTCGTTATAAAGCATCTTTGCGTAAGTATGCATCCGAAAATATTTATCATCAATGTTACCGATATCAGGGCGTTCATGAGGCGCCGCCGGTGCAAAAAGAATCCGCCGAAGCTCATCGGCATGTTGAAGAATCGACGGATAACTAGTCGGAATACGCACCAGTGAAAATGAAGTGCGCGTCACAACAGCGCAATAAAGCTGTATTTCTGCAGGGATATATTCTAGAAGGATCATTCCCGGCGGGATTTGTGCTTGAATATCTTCAACACGGATATTTTTTATACGGAAGAAGAATGACGAATTTGGTTCTTCTTTTTCGATCGCCTGGATTGCATTCTCCCGTTCTGCAGATTTGTCCTTAATAACGCCTGCAAGTCGGGTACATTTTGCTTCATCCCGCTGCTCATCGGGTTTGCCGATTTCGATTGTTCGCTCGCGCTTGAGAGCCGCCAGCTCTCCCGATAATATCCGAAAACTCTTGAATTGTTTTGTTAGAGTTTCCAGATGAGGTTTCGGGTCAAGCGATTGAATGGTCGCGATACATTGAGCGAGAAGGCCGCGCTCATGATAAATAAACGCTTCTCGGGATCGGTTTAACTCTATGAGGGTCCGTGAGAGATCGTCTGCAATAGAGAACGTCATGTGATCATGAGTCCATACAAGTCCCGAACACAGATTAATTTCACAGGATTGTGTGAGTGCTTGTTCATACGCGTCGAGTGCCTTGCGATAAATTTCGACAGCTGCAGTGAGGTTTCCATTTTCTTCGGTCGCTTTACCGAGGTGTTGAAGCGCCCGTGCCATTCCTGCGGGATATTCAAGTGCGGAGAAGAGTTCTGCAGCCTGACGGTATGATTCGAGAGATTGCTGATGTGAAGTGAATCGTTCAATGTCACCACGGTGAAGCAGCAAACATGCTTCGGCAATCCGATCATTATTCTGGCGGGCGATATTAAGGGCATCGGCACACAGGTTCAGCGCATCTCCCGAGCGGCGGAGAAGATAATTCACTTCAGCGGCATGCAGCATTGCGCGGATTTGAACAGTGTATACTACGAGTTCGTTTAATGCAATTGCATGAGAAAAAGCGTTGGCTGCATGAATATAATCGTTGATGCCAAGATATGCGATTCCTTCATTTAGATACCAGCGATGTGTCGCATTTGTCTCTTTAGCCAGCACCTGAGGCTGAATCAAAGCCAACAGTTGAAGCGCATCAATGAATTGTTTTTGGTCAAGTGCCACCTCACAAAGCGAAAGAGCGGCATCGAGATCGTCATCGGGTTTATTGATGGATTGTGCTGTCGTTCGTGCCTTTGAAAAATATTCGATTGCCTGACGATACAATCCGGTTGAACAATGTAATCGGCCCAGGGTATTATATCCCACAATTGCACCCGGCTTTTCGCCGAACATTTCATTGATAACGAGACTCTGTTTTGCCACTGCGATTGCCTGATCTGTCTGACCGAGCTCGGAATGGACCTCGGCGATCATTACAAGAGTGGCTGACTGCCGGCCGTGATCCCCCGCGTTCTGTGCAAGTCCGGATGCACGGGTAAATTGTTCGATTGCCTGTTGGAAATTTCCTGCGTTGTGTTCCATCGCTCCGATTGCGACGAAGACATCGGATGCTCGTACGGGTTCATTGTTGGATTCAAAGAGTTCTGCGGCCTGTCTATACAGTTCGTCGGCTTCCCGGTAATGGAATTCCTTTTCCTGTGCGGCCGCTTGACTGAAAAGTGTTTCGGCACGGCGGATTTCGTCGGTGTTATGCCGGCCGCAAGTCAACGATATGAATACCGATGCTGCGAGGACAATAATCACAATAAACCGGTTGAAGAACACACTATTCCCTGTGCAATTGTGAATACGAACGCCGAAGATGGCCATTCCACCTTCGGCGTTTAATATAGAGAAGATTTCGGGGAATCTCAATTGTTATAAACCAACTCCAATTCCGATACTCCCTACAGGTATCTTTCCGAGACTGTAATCGGCATTGATTTTGAAGAAAAGAAAATTAACGTTCGCACCGACTGTCAACCGGAATGTATTTGCCCCCGTGAAATCGGCTGTAATCTTTTGCGCCTGATGTGTCACCGGATTTTCATAATTGTATGAAAGATCCATCGTACATCGTTCATATGCCAGGCCGCCGTAGATTGTGATGAGTAGGATTTTTTTACTAGCCTGAATTCCGAGAGAAAAAGCCGATGCATCGAAATTATCGCCAACCGTCAGACTTTGATACGTAATCTGTGCCGCGAGATGCAGCGGTATTAATGAAATATATTGGCTCAGGCTGTGTTGGACTCCGAATCCCCAGAACGATACCTTCCCCACGTCCGACATATTTTGTGCCGGCAGGTAGCGGATCATTACCTGTGTTCCCATGTAGTTTCCGACAGATGCCTGAGGGACGAAAAGGGGAACAAGTTTCACGTTACCGAACGCCGCCGCACCACTCAGGTACTTGTTTGGTGCACCGGAAGGGATCGTACCCGGGATATCCGATCCGTTTCCACCGAGAACCGTGGCTGTCGTCGACGTCTGTCCATTGTACGGGGATACGGTGTTGAATGTCTGCATGTCGGATGTAATAAATGTACAGATAATTTTTATGCCGCCATAGATATCGAGATCTCCTTCCGTATCGGCCGATTGGTATAATCCGGAATTGAGATTTGCGCCGAATGCATCGACAAGCGGCTGGACGTAACCTTTTGCGTAGTCGAGAGGTGAAAAGTGTAATCTTTCATCGATCGACTGTGCGATCATAGACGGCGCAATGATGATGGTGATTATTACAAAGGAAGCAAAATAGAGAAAAGCGGATTTTTTCATGGTTCCTCCGGGGTGTGATGAATACTGGAAAATATGAATTCATATGATGAGAAACAACCGTGTTGCTTCTCCTGCACTTTCTTTGTATATTTTTGCAAGAAAAACATTAAATTTTCAGATCCAGTACTATTCTTTTCGGGCGTTGATGATACCGTCGGATGGCGGTCGCATAGCCCGCTTTTCATTTTTATCATATGAATCAAGAAAAAGTGATCGTCCCCGAACAATCGGTGGTATCTCCGGGTGGAGAAATCCCCACAAAGCTACCGGTTCTTCCGCTTCGCGATGTAGTTATTTTCCCTACCATGATCTTTCCGGTGCTGGTGGGACGGGAGTCATCCCTTCGTGCAGCGAATGAAGCAATAGAACGTGATAAATATATATTTCTCGTCTCACAAAAAAATTCTACCGTCGATGAACCTGGACGGGACGATATTTTCCATGAAGGAACCATTGCCCGTATCATCCAGATACTCAAGCTGCCCAACGGATTGCTTAAGGTTTTGGTGGATGGTGTTGTACAGGCTACAGTAAAGAAATTTCTTAAAAATGAAAATTTTCTGGAAGCCGAACTGGCAATTCCGGAAATCACCTTGACGCTTGATGCGGAGCTCGATGCGCTCGTTCGTCATACTGCCGGACTTTTTTCCGAATATGTGCATCTGAACCGGAATATTCCTCCAGAAGTGCTTATCGCATTCGAAAATATTAAGGAACCGCTTCGGAAGATGTACTACGTGGCGGCAAATATTCTTCAAGGAGTCGAAACAAAACAAAAGATTTTACAGCTCACAGATGCACGCGAGCAGTTCTTTGAGTTGATCAAGATTCTGAATGCTGAAATCGACGTCCTTAAAATCGAGAAGGAAATCGACGGGAAGGTACACAACAACATTCAGAAGTCGCAGAGAAAATATTTTATTCAGGAACAGATAAGGATTCTTCAAAGTGAACTGGGCGATGAAGAAACATCGCCGGAATTCATAAAATTAAAGGAGAGTATTAAGAAATGTAAAATGCCAGCTTATGCCGAGGAAAAAGCGCTTGAAGAACTCGACAAGCTAACAAAGACCCCGCCGATGTCCCCAGAAGCAACGGTCATCCGAAATTATCTCGATTGGATACTTGCCGTTCCATGGACTGTGCGTACAAAAGACGACCTGAAGGTCGAGCACGTTCAGCACATTCTTGATGAGGATCATTTCGGACTTGAAAAGCCGAAGAAGCGAATTCTCGAACATATTGCAGTCCTGAATCTTGTTAAAGAGGTCAAAGGCCAGATACTTTGTTTTGTCGGCCCGCCCGGTGTCGGGAAGACCTCGCTCGGGAAGTCGATTGCACGTGCACTAGGCCGGAAATTTGTGCGCATCTCACTGGGTGGTGTACGCGATGAAGCCGAAATCCGCGGTCACCGCCGTACCTACATCGGATCGATGCCGGGAAAAATCATTCAATCTATGAAACGCGTCGGCGTCGTTAATCCGGTAATGCTGCTTGACGAAGTAGATAAAATGAGCATGGATTTCCGGGGTGATCCGTCGTCGGCACTTCTTGAAGTTCTCGATCCTGAACAAAACGTCGCGTTTAATGACCACTACCTCGATGTTGATTACGATCTCTCGTCCGTCATATTCATTACAACGGCCAATATAAGATATCAGATTCCGCTGCCGCTGCAGGACAGAATGGAAATCATCGAACTTCCAGGTTATCTCGAACATGAGAAGTTTGAAATTGCGAAGCGGCATATTATTCCAAAACAATTAGTCGAGCACGGACTCCAGAAAAGCGGAATTAGATTTTCAGATCAGGCAGTAAAAACCATTATTAATTTGTATACACGAGAAGCCGGCGTACGGAACCTTGAACGCGAGATTGCCTCGGTCCTCCGCAAAGTGGCAAAGGAGATCGTAACCGAGAATCAGGTCAGAAAAAAGAAAACGCGAACGCTGAAGCATGAAATGAGCATCAGCGAAAAGAAAGTAATTGAATATCTTGGTGTTCCAAGATTCAGGAGCCGGAATGCGGTGCAGCAGCGGCGTATCGGTTCGGTGACAGGACTGGCTTGGACCAGCACTGGGGGCGAAATTCTTAGTGTCGATGTAACTATCATGAGTGGCCCGGAACGGCTGACACTCACCGGTAAACTGGGCGACGTGATGAAAGAATCGGCACAGGCAGCACTCAGTTATATCCGCTCGAATGTAAGAGCGCTTGGTGTCCCGCGGAATTTCTTCGTGAAAAGAGAAATCCATGTCCACCTCCCTGAAGGCGCGATACCGAAAGACGGACCGTCGGCAGGTATTACGATGACCATGGCAATTATTTCGGCAGCGGCTAATAAACCAGCCCGGGCCGATGTTGCAATGACGGGTGAAATCACGCTCCGCGGAAATGTGCTTGCCATCGGTGGATTGAACGAGAAACTTCTCGCAGCACAGCGAAGCGGCATAAAAATAGTGCTTATTCCTAAGGAGAATGAAAAGGAGCTTGAGGAGATTCCGAAGGAAGTCCGGAAAGGATTGACCATTACTCCGATCGATATGATTTCTGATGCTCTTCCGTATGTATTCGATACCTGGAAATCCCAGCGGAAACGGAAATAGGGTACTGTTGGGACGGAAATAGGGCGTTGTGGGGACGTTCCAATGGAACGTCCCCACAATTCAACAAGCCATTTGTCATAATGAAAAAAAAATTGTATCATTATCTATTATGACCTACCTTGTTACTGCACGAAAATGGCGGCCGATGCTGTTCGACGATGTTGTCGGACAATCGCATGTGACGAATACGTTGCGTAATGCGATTACGCAGAACAGGCTTGCACACGCGTACCTGTTCAGCGGTCCGCGCGGAGTAGGGAAAACCACTACGGCGCGTCTGCTGGCGAAGGTGATCAATTGCACACATCCGGTCGATGGTAATCCATGCAATGGGTGCGAGTTCTGCATCGAGACGACGGATGGACGCAATATGGATGTAATAGAGATCGATGGTGCGTCGAACAACAGTGTGGATCAAATCCGCGATCTCCGGGAATCGGCCCGCTATACACCGACAAAAGGGAAATACAAGGTCTATATCATCGATGAAGTCCACATGCTTTCACCCGGAGCGTTTAATGCATTATTGAAGACGCTCGAGGAACCGCCGCCACATGTAATCTTCATCTTTGCCACAACGGTACCGCAGAAAGTTCCTGCGACGATCCTCTCACGCTGTCAGCGGTTTGATTTTCGCCGTAATTCAATCGAAGAGATCATATCACGCATACACTTCATTGCCACGCAGGAGGCGATTACGATCGACAACGATGCGCTACTTTTGATTGCAAAGAAAGGTGACGGCTCGATGCGGGACAGCCAGAGCATCTTCGATCAGGTGGTGGCATTCTGCGGCACAACGGTAACGGGAAAAGATGTTCTTCAAGCGCTCAATGTTGTCGATCAGGAATTTTTCTTCAGGGTCACCGATATCATTCGTGCAAAAGACGCAAAAGCAGCTCTGGCACTTGTCGAAGATATCATGGCGCGCGGGTATGATATCAGAGAATTTCTGGTTGGACTTGCCGAACACTTCCGGAATTTTCTTGTCGTTCGTGCGACAGAATCAACGGCGCTTATCCCTGTGTCCGAACCTCATAAGAAGCGTTACAGTGACGATGTAAAAGATTTCCCGGATACCGATCTACTTCGACTTTTTAAAATCGTGTCGTCAACCGAGAATGAAGTGAAATGGAGTGTACAGCCGCGTGTAAAGCTTGAAGTAGGACTCATGCAGATGGTGAAAATGGATTCGTCGCTGCAGATCACCGAACTTCTCGAAAAAATCGAAGAGTTAAAAAAAAAGATAGAGACTCAGGGCGTTAAAGTTGTCGGTACGGTTTCCGCCTCGATGCCGTCGAAAGCACAGCCGCTTTCGGTACTTTCATCATCGCCATCTCATTTTGCTGGCGAACGACCTGTCTCTCGGCCGTCTATCCCGCTCCCGCAGCCGCAAGGCAAAACGATGATAACGGAGCAACTGAAATCGTATACACAACAGCTCATCTCGATTCAGGAAGTCAAAGGACGATGGGAGGAATTTGTCGGCGAGGTGAGCCGCCAGCGGATAAGCCTCGGTTCGGTGTTGAGTCATGTAGAGCCTACCGAAAGCGGACAGGGTTTCGTAAGGGTCAATTGTTCAGATGCATTCCATCTCGATTCTATTCGTCGTAATAAAGATTTTTTAGCCGATATGGCGCAGAAGATCTATGGTGCAAAATTGAGACTCGATGCAATGATCGGCACATCTGGTCATGAAAGTGAAAGCGGCGCCGCAGTAGTGATAAAAGAGATCGAAGATCATCCCGTTATTGCGGCAATAAAGCGCGAGCTCGGTGCCGAACCACTCCAGTAAGCAATAGATAAAAGATGAAATGTATTATTAAAGAGATGTATGTACATATCTAGGAAAGATTTTTTTTCGTTCTGGACACAAATTTGTAAGGTTCCCTACAAGTTTTCAACACCTCCCGGTATTCTAAGGAACTCTTCATAATAAGATATTAAAGCAGAGGCGCTTTATGAAAGAACAGATTGATCGTCGCGAGTTTATTAAACAGAGCGTTGCACTTGGTGTGACAACGATGGCAGGATTAACATCCGTTCCGAAAGTTCTTTTCGGGGGGTATCATCCTGCAGGAATTGATATTTCGATTGTCAATGGAAAGGATTTTTTTACGAGTACAGTTAAGGCCGTCGAGCAACTTGGCGGAATAGGTAAATTCGTGTGGAAAAAGAGCAAAGTCGGACTTTTAATCAACTCGCCCTGGGATAAGCCCGGAACATATACAAATCCAGACGTAGCTCTCGCAATCCTGAAGATGTGCCTTGACGCCGGGGCAAAAGAAATTTATTCTATCGAGGGCGCTTCATCCGGTTATTGGAAACGCAGCAAGCTCTATCAGCAGTTTGAGAAGGAAATAGATGCAATAAAGTCAAATAGTGATAAAACGGCGGCCGATATTCCAAAAGGAAAATTGCTCAAAGAGGCTAAAATTTCAAAGGTGCTCCTTGAATGTGATGTGTTCATCAATATCCCGATTGTAAAAAACCATGAAGGCACACATTTCACGGCGAATCTGAAGAACATGATGGGTGCCTGCGCCGGCTCGACAAACAGGTTTTTTCATCAAGGTTCCGGCAAGGGTGGAATTTTCAGTTATTACGCCGATCCCGATTTTCTCTCGCAATGCATTGCCGATGTAAATCTGCTCCGTAAACCGGAGCTCTGCGTCGTCGATGCGACCGAATTTGTCACGACAAATGGACCTGGGGGGCCCGGTGAGATTAAGCAAGCGCATAAGGTTGTTGCCGGTACAAATCCGGTCTCTGTCGATGCATATTGCGCGACTCTGCTCGGATTAAATCCGGGAGACGTATCGATGATCCGTTTTGCATCCGAGCATGGTCTCGGTGAAATAGATATGAAGAAACTCAACTTAAAAGAAGTCTGATCAGGATGAAAAATATTTTGTGCAAGATATTTCCGGCATTGTGCTTAATTGCAGCGGTATTTTCTGCAGCTCCGGCACAAATCCAGAAAGCGGGTATCGCATCAATTCTTCCCGGTTCGGGGGAACCGGGCGGGTGGCATCAGATCGATTCCACCCAGATCTTCGCTGGCGAAGATCTTTATAAATTCATCGATGGCGGTGCGGATATTTATTTCGAATATGGTTTTCGACAAGTCATCTCTGCTGAATATAAGAATATCAAGGATATCTCTATAAAACTTGAAATCTACGAAATGACCGATGACGCCGCAGCTTGTGGCATATATTCGATCAATGCCAGCCCGCAGGGGAAAAAAGTTAAAGTAGGCAATGAAGCGACACTAAATGAATATTACCTTGTGTTCTGGAAAGATAAGTTTCTCACTTTCATTTCCAGCGATGATACGACAGGCGAAACGCTAGAAGGAATTCTGGCGCTTGCTGAAAATATCGATATGAAACTTGATGTATCGGGAAAGAAACCGGAAATATGTAAATTATTACAGCAGCAAGATCTGGTAGTAAATAAATATGTGAGAGGACTCCTTGGCCTTTCCTCGATTTATGACTTCGATACAAAAAATATTTTTGGGGTACGGGAAGGCGCTGTCGGGATATACCGTAATCACCGCGTATTCCTTTTCAAGTATGATTCTGAGAAGGATGCAGAAGAGTGGTATAATAAAGCGCGAGAGGTTATTAAGAACAGTGGTCGGTACTTGAAATTCCAGGAGCAGGCAAAACTTTATACTATGTTCGATCAAAAAGAGTCTCAATTCTGTGTAACGCACCTCGGAAATCTTGTTATCGTTGTGATGGCCGATCGGGGAAGTAATATCTCAGCACTCTATGATAGTATACTTAGCCCACTAAAAATATACATTAACCGGTAGGACATAAAGAACACGAAATAAATAAACAATGATACAAACAGCTTTCTTCGTAGAACATCGGCATTATCGCAAGTCATATTCTCGTTTCATTGAATGAGCAAACGCTAATGCCTGCTGCTGATTGGAAAACCGGTCGGACGAAACCTGTTTTCTGGTTTCGAAGTAGCTTTTCCATCGTCGGACAAACCATGAGTTAGGATCAGCGTCATCGTGAATAACATCAATGAAACACTCTCGAGCACTTGATATAATAATAGTATTTTTCATGAAAATGGTATCCTCCATGATAAGAGTATGAAGCGCAATGAACGATAATCGTTCCGAAGAGCAGTAGAGAAGCAGCGTACGCAGGAAAAATCGAGGTGGGACTGTAATGAACGCTGTTTAACGGGACGATCCCTGCAAGACTAAAAAACACCATTGAGTTAACAACGAGTAGAGTAGACTCATTAGGTGTAGGTATAGTGTACGCTATTTCGACGCCAATAGCAAGGTATTTGTTTTTTAAATTGTCTGCACTGGAAAATTGAGATCAAGGCTGAAGTCACGATCGAAATTAAAATTAAGATAGAAAATATGTTCTTTTCGAAAGAGAAATAGATGCCCAATTCCATTTTTCAAAATAACGTCGTCATCATCACCGGCGCTTCGAGCGGAATCGGACGCGAACTTGCTTATCAGCTCGCCGGTCAGGGTGCGTGGCTGTCTCTTGCTGCTCGGAATGCCGAACGAATAGAAGCTGTGAAACAAGAGTGCATCATACGCGGCGGTCGGGCGATTGCAGTTACGACCGATGTCGGTGATGAGAAACAATGCGCTGCGCTGATTAAGAGAACTGTCGAAGAGTACAACCGCATCGACACGCTTATTGATAATGCCGGACTCAGCATGTGGGCGAAATTTGAAGATGTTACCGATCTTTCGTTTTTCGAAACAATAATGCGTGTAAATTATCTGGGAAGTGTCTATTGTACATTTTATGCACTACCGTACATAAAAAAGAGTAAAGGACGAATCGCCGGAATTTCGAGTTTGACCGGGAAAAATGGAGTGCCTACACGTACCGGTTACGCGGCCAGTAAGCACGCCATGGCCGGTTTTTTCGATTCGCTTCGAATCGAACTGGAAAATTACGGAGTAAGTGTAACGATGGTTTATCCCGGTTTTGTGTCAACCGAAGTCCGCGAACGTGCATTTGGTGCCGATGGAAAGGCATTGGGGAAAAGTCCGCTTAAAGAATCGAATGTGATGCCGGTTGATGAATGCGCCCGGCAGATCGTTCATGCATTGGCGAAACGAAGGCGCGAGTTAGTGATGACAGCACGGGGGAAGTTAGGGCTCTGGATGAAGCTGATAGCCCCGAGTGCCGTCGATCGTACGGCAAAAAAAGCTATCGAGAAAGGACGAACATAACGGTTTGAATATTTCCGGGGGTAACGTCTATATAAACAACTTCCGTAAATATGGAACCACTCCGTATGACGTTGCTGTAATTCACGGAGGTCCCGGTGCTGCCGGAGAAATGGCTCCGGTCGCAATTGAGATTTCTAAGGTACATGGTACTTTAGAACCTCTGCAAACAGCGGCTTCCATTGAAGGGCAGATTCAAGAATTACGATTAGTATTGGAAAAGTATGGAAATATTCCATTAACAATGATCGGTTATTCATGGGGTGCATGGCTGAGTTTTATTTTTGCTGCCCAATACCCCGAGTTTATCAGGAAACTAATACTTATCGGAAGCGGTCCGTTCGAAGAAAAATATGCTATAGGAATAATGGAAACACGGTTGAGCCGCCTTAATGAAAAAGAAAAACTTGAAGTCGCCACTTTGATAAAAAACCTGGGCAGCACCGATATGAAAAATAAAGATGCACTTTTCACCAGGTTTGGAGAGGTAATATCAAAGGCCGATTCTTTTGATCCGTTACAAATGCATAATGAGCAAGTGAAATTCCAGGCCGCGATTCATCAAATCGTATGGAAAGAAGCCGAGCAGTTGCGGCATACCGGCGACCTTTTAAAATTCGGGAGAAAAATTCACTGTCCGGTCCATGCGATCCATGGCGACTATGATCCGCATCCGGCTGAAGGTGTTGAAAAACCGCTATTGAAAATTCTCAAAAACTTTAGATTTACACTACTTAAAAATTGTGGGCATAGGCCGTGGGTTGAAAAGGGGGCAAGGGAGGAGTTTTATAAAATACTGAAAGAAGAAGTGTGTCAGAAATCCTAAAATAAATCATCGTATTTTAGTAAAGCGTGAAATGGCACAACCTATAAGTTGTTTCTATTTATAATAAGAATAAGGAATTCGTTCTTATATTCGAGTTCATAGTAACATGGAGGTTTTTATGGTCGGGTTCTTGGTGTTCGTTTTTGTCGTGCTCGTCGTTATTTACATAATCCGGAGCCACTTGCTATCAAAAAAAGTGTGGGAGTTGGAATATAAACTTGATAGAATGATTGGCGACAAGATTCCGGAAAGGGCAAAACCGGTAACGACGACCGCAGTGCCCGTTAAAAAAATTAAGGATCCATAACTGCGTTGGAAAGGATTGCTTGGCGTGCGAAAAAACAGATTTCCCATAATACAAAAACTCTCCCATTATGTAGTGGGATTTGCCATCCTGATGGAAGGAATTTCCGAAGCTGAAGATTTTGCTCAATACTGGCCGTATGTAATCATCTTTTGTTCCATCGGGATACTTATATTCATATTTACCTTTTATGAACATCGGATCGAGCAGAGATGGATTAAAATTCATCCCCTCATTCAAATAATGGAATCGGTCGTGTTATTTCTGATCGGTATATTATATGTTCATCGTAATAAGCATTGGCTCCCATATGTAGTTTTCCTTGCTGCAGTAGCATATTTGACAGTCGGGATAGTGGGGTTTTTAAAATTGAGAAAGAAACAAAAGTTGAACATCTGACAATTTAAAAGTAATTTCTCTATATCAACATAATACGATATGCAACTAAAAACGAGACATCCTTAGTACATTACCCGATACAAAGGAGAACAACATGAAAACCATTGTGTACCAACTCATCTTTTTTGCGTGCATTTTCTTTATAATCCCATCGGTATCAGAAGCACAATGGGTTCAAACAAACGGACCATATGGTGGTATTATAACTGCATTAGCGAGCACCGGTTCGAATATTTTCATGGGGACGGATGGCAGCGGAGCGTTTCTCTCAACGAATAACGGAGAAACATGGACACCAATTGATAACGGACTAACAAATCTCCGTGTGAGGGCATTTGCCGTAAGCGGATCGAATATTTTTGCCGGTACCGACGGCGGCGGTGTTTTTCTTTCGACGGACAATGGTGCAAACTGGACACCTGTCAATTCTGGATTAACAGGTACCGATATAAGATCTTTTGCTGTCAGCGGATCGAATGTTTTTGCCGGTGCTACTGATGGAGGTGTTTTTCTCACAACAAACAACGGCACAAGCTGGACGCCAGTCAATTCCGGTTTGACAAATACCGACGTCCATGCTCTTGCAATAATAGGTTCTAATATTTTTGCAGGGACTTTCAACGGCGGCGTTTTTATTTCATCGAATAATGGTACAAGCTGGACCGGAGCGAACAATGGATTAACGAACTACTATGTCAATACTCTAGCCGTCAGCGGTACGGATATTTTCGCGGGTACCTACGCCGGCCTTTATGTTTCACCGGGCAACGGGACAAGCTGGACACAAACTACACTGCAAAATAGTGTCAGGGTATCGGCTCTGGCTATCAGCGGTTCGAATATCTTTGCCGGATCATATGAAGATGGTGTGTATGTCTCCACAAACGGTGGAATAGACTGGACACAAAGTAATTCCGGAATAACAAATAACAGTGTGGTGGCTCTCGCCGTCGTCGATGGAAATGTCTTCGCCGGTACATGGGGCGGCGGCGCATTCCGATCGATGAATAACGGCGCAAACTGGAGTGGGTGCAATACAGGTATAAATGTTAAAACACAAGCTCTGGCAATCGACGGTATCAATATGTATGCAGGCACAACAAGTTCCGGTATGTTTCGTTCAACGGACAATGGAAATAGCTGGGCGCAGGTCAATTCCGGACTGATTAATCCGAATGTCAACGCTATCGCAATCGATGGAACGAACATTTTTGCCGGGACTTATGGCAACGGTGTTTTTCTTTCGACGGACAATGGAGCAAACTGGACACCTGTTAATACCGGTTTAACAGGTACCGATATAAGTTCTTTTGCTGTCAGCGGATCGAATGTTTTTGCCGGAACTGATGATGGAGGTGTTTTTCTCACAACAAACAACGGCACAAGCTGGATGCCGGTCAATTCCGGTTTGACAATTACCGACATCCATGCTCTTGCAATGATAGGTTCGAATATTTTTGCCGGTACCTATGGCGGCGGTGTTTTTATATCATTAAACAACGGCGACAACTGGACACAGACCGGATTAAAAGACGAATGGATCACCGATCTTGCCGTTATTGGATCTAATATTTTTGCCGGGGTATATGGTAAGGGCGTTTATCTATCGACAAATAATGGAACAAGCTGGATAAAGGCCAATACCGAAATCACACTCCCCCTGATCGGTGCTCTTGCAGGGAATGACGCAACTCTATTCACCGGGACGCTCAGCGGCGGTGTGTTCTTATCAACCAGCAATGGAACTCAATGGAGAGAGGCCAATACCGGATTGACCGACCTTATGGTTGATGCTCTCGCAGTTAATGCGAGCTATATATTTGCCGGTACTGAACACTATGTTTTCAGACGTTCGGTATCGGATATAACCACTTCAATCAAAACGGTGACACAGGATGAATTACCCTCGCGCTTTGATCTCGAGCAGAATTATCCAAATCCATTCAATCCAGGTACAACAATACAATTTTCACTTTCCCGACCGGTGCATGTAACACTGAAAGTATATACAACTCTGGGAGAGGAGATTGCATGTCTTGTTTCAAAAGAAATGAATGCAGGTACATATACAACAGAATGGAATGCGTCGGGATTATCAAGCGGCGTTTATTATTATTGTCTGAAGGCAGGGAATTTTGTTCAAACAAAGAAAATGATTTTACTCAGGTGAAATATCCCGGTATATATACACTTGAAAAATAGACATCATTGGCAGGATCCCCATGAAAATTCTTGCGCTTGAAAAGGAAGTACCCGGTATTACCGATGAGCAATGCACTCCGCATCTTCGTCCGGAGGCGGAGCGTGCGTGGGAGTTATACCAAAAGGGAGTTATCCGCGAGCTTTATTTTCGCGCAGACCGGTCGGAAGCAGTTCTCGTTCTCGAGTGTAATGATATTCGCGAAGCATCCGAGGCGATCAATTCACTCCCGCTTGTTAGAAATGGATTAATCGCATTCGAGCTCATACCGCTGGCGCCGTATCCGGGTTTCGTACGATTATTCCGGTGATGC
This sequence comes from Bacteroidota bacterium, assembly GCA_050011775.1. Taxonomy (GTDB): domain Bacteria; phylum Bacteroidota; class Ignavibacteria; order UBA10030; family CAVZMI01; genus CAVZMI01. Next base: position 275,423 of record JBEKIL010000001.1, read on the forward strand.
CGGATTGATGTATCTATCGAATGTCTGCAATTGCTTTCGTCACGATATCGAGATCGCTTTCACCGCGAAGCCCGCTGAATCCCACAGAGAGGGTTGTCTCGTGGTCGAGGACGATGGGTTGTCCGCCTTCCCATCCGATCAAATCCGGTTTCATGATACCGAGCGCCTCAGCGCTGGCCTGATCGGTGTAGACCATTTTCTCAAATTTTCCGGTTGCGATTCCGGTAATCCATACCTGACTTGCCTTCACCCATGCGATTCTATATGAAGATCGCCGCCGTATTCTGTCTGTTCCAAAAAGCCTGCCGTACACATATCCATCACTGTCAATAATACAGACAGCGAGATTGCCGTTTGCAATATTGGCATCGCTTGGATTTGCCATATACGACGGGATTCGTTTTTCAATGGCGTCGAGTAATTTTTCAATACGTTGTACCATGTGCGAGTGTTCCATAGTCATCTCCGAAAATTATAAAATGAATAATTATCAGACTTGTCCAAAAAAGATATTGCACCCTTACAGGGTGCGGAAGTAACTTACTGTTGATATTTCTTGGGATTACATCCCAAGTTGTAGTATCCGACCCTTTCAGGGTCTGAATGAAATGTGATTTCTGAATTTCGTATTGTGGATCTGCCTGTAAAACCACCCCAACACTAAAGTGCCATCATCCCGATTCTATCGGGATTCAGGGGGGGTGGGATATGTCCGCAAGGGGCGTAGCCCCTTGAATCATAAAAGAAAGAACATCAAAAACCCTGAAGGGGTGAGATATTTCTCAAGGCGGATCTTTAATTATATTATCTTTCTTGAATGATTCTTTCTACCATGTTTTGGACAGCACTGAGAATATTTATGTTCTAATGCGAATCCTTTTTATGAATTATGCATCCAAACAATAGAATATATATTGAATACCCATTATAATATAGGAAAAAGGAGTATTATGAGTAAAAATATTATTGTCGCAACAGATGCAAATTTTCAGAAGGAAGTGCTTGAATCGTCATTACCGGTGCTGGTTGATTTTTGGGCACCCTGGTGTGGACCCTGCCGGATGATCGCTCCGGTCGTCGAGGAATTGGCCGATGAATATGCCGGGAAATTCAAAGTCGCTAAATTGAATACGGATGAGCATCCAGGAATCGCTTCACGCTACGGTATTATGAGCATTCCGACACTAGGAATCTTTCAGGGTGGACAAATGGTCGATGGAGTGGTTGGTGCCGTACCGAAAAAAATGCTGAAGGTAAAACTCGATGAGCATGTTTCAAAATTAACTGTGAATTAATCTTATATCTTTTTTCAGTGCTGTCCAAAATATATTATTATTAGTTGATAATCCCCTCAAATATGTTACTTAAGGTATAGGTATTTCGATTTATAAATTGGGGCCATAGAAAACATGGTCATTTCCATAGTAAATAAATCCTTGACGACAAAATCGCTGGTCCCGCCGAAGGCGGGAGGAAGAAGAGGGGCCGTGTGTTGGCGCAATTTCGTGCGTTTCGATCGAGGCATATAAAAGCTATCGATTGAATATTTCTTAGATTAAAGGCCGAGATTGACGGATTTGCGGCTGCCATCGCAATAGCGCGGGTGGGATGCCACCTTAACGCGGGTTGCGATTTTGTCCTGTTTTCTTTCTGTCACTTTCTTTTCAAAAAGAAAGTGACACCATTAACACTATTCTTTTATAAAAGCTATTTTGGATAGTCATGATCTTTTTTAATCCTTAAAAGAGCAGGGGCTGTAATTATTGCGGCCTCTGCTTTCCATCATTGCAAATGTCCCTACTGCTTTGTATTATGGTGCGAGTATTCTGTTCAAACCTCATGACAATTATATATCCTGCATAGAAGGATTCACCAATGCCCGATGCAATAACCATCCACCGCCTTCATTTCGCCTTCACGATCAGTTATCACTACATTTTTCCGCAGCTTACAATGGGTCTTGCATTGCTCATTGTTATTTTAAAAACACTCTATTTGTGGAAAAAAGATCAAAAATATAATCATGCCGCGCAGTTTTGGGTGAAGATATTCGCCGTCAATTTTGCGGTAGGTGTCGTCACTGGTATTCCGATGGAATTCCAGTTCGGCACCAACTGGGCCAGGTTCTCCACGTTCGCCGGAGGCGTGATCGGTCAAACACTTGCGATGGAAGGGATGTTCGCGTTTTTCCTTGAATCGAGTTTTCTGGGCCTTTTTCTATTTGGAGAAAAGAAAATCGGGCAAGTAGGACATCTTGCTTCGGCAGTTGCAGTATTCATCGGTTCATGGATCTCGGGATTCTTTATTGTAGCGACCAACGCCTGGATGCAGCACCCGGTCGGATATGTAGTTGCTGCAGATGGAACGGTACAGTTATCGAGTTTTTGGGAATTAATTCTAAATTCCTGGCTGGGCTGGCAATATGTACATACGATGGCAGGCGCCGTTGTGACGGCGGCATTTGTCATGGCGTCGGTAGGGGCATATTATATTCTTGCCGAACGCGATAAAGAGTACGGTACAATGTTCATTCGTACCGGTGTCATCGCAGGAATAATTTTTTCTATTCTGATGCTTTTCCCTTCAGGCGACGGCCAGGGGAAAAATATTGCTCAACATCAACCGGTAACCCTGGCAGCAATGGAAGGATTGTTCCAGACCAAGGAAGGCGCCGAATTGATCATTATCGGCCAGCCCGATATAGAGAAACTTAAAATTGATAATCCAATCTATGTCCCAAAACTTCTCAGCTTCCTTACCTATTACAGGTGGAATGCAGAAGTGAAAGGACTCGATGCTTTTCCGCGCGATATCTGGCCCGATAATATTCCACTCCTTTACTATAGTTATCATATCATGGTGGGACTCGGAACCATATTCATAGCCATCATGCTCATTGCGGCATACCTCTTGTGGAAAAAGAGACTTTATACATCACGCCCGGTACTATGGGCATTGCTGCTCTGCTTTCCGTTCCCGTACATTGCGAACACTGCCGGATGGATGACCGCCGAACTCGGACGACAGCCGTGGCTGGTGTACGGACTCATGCGAACCGTTCATGGAACTTCTCCGACCGTCTCTGCCGGGAACGGCATCTTCACACTTCTTGGTTTCCTCGGAATGTATTTTGTGATCGGAGTGCTGTTTCTTTTCCTTGTAATTAAAGAGATAAACCATGGCCCGGAGACGGTGGAAAAGACATAGGTTTTTTTTCTATATTTCTTGGTTACCTCGGAGTCCCGTAGGGATGTAAGACTCTAACCCACGGCGTAAGCCGTGGGAAAGCAAAAGCACTCGCGTACATAGAGCCACGGAGTGGCGTAAGACTGTAATGTGGATCATCCTCTAATGGTCACCTCGATAAGCCATGTCCCTGGCGGGGCATGACTACTCGGTGACCTGGCTTTTTACGCTTGATGGTGAGACCACCGATATCAATCGAAAAAAAGAGAAAGAAAATTGACCATGGAAATACTCTGGTTTTGCATCGTCGCATTCATGCTGACAATGTACGTAATCCTCGACGGTTTCGATCTCGGTGCAGGGATCATTCACCTTTTTGTTGCTCGTTCTGAAGAGGAGCGACGGACGATTCTGAACGCCATCGGACCTGTCTGGGATGGAAACGAGGTATGGCTCCTTGCAGCCGGTGGAACGCTCTACTTTGCATTTCCACTTCTCTATGCATCCGGCTTCAGCGGTTTTTATCTCCCACTGATGATCATGCTATGGTTGTTCATGCTTCGGGGGCTCGGTATTGAATTCCGTCATCATATTCAGAGTCCGGTCTGGAAACCTTTCTGGGATGTTGTTTTCTCGATCTCAAGTCTTCTTCTTACTATCATTTTCGGTGCCGCCCTGGGTAATATTATAAGGGGAGTCCCGATCAATCAGAGCGGATATTTTTTTGTACCACTCTGGACAACCTTCACCTTTGTTCCCGACGCGGGTGTTCTCGATTGGTTCACGGTATTGATGGGATTGGTCGCCCTGTGTACACTCACTGCTCATGGTGCAAATTATATTTCGCTAAAAACAGAAGGTGCAATTCAAGAAAAATCTCGTTCGGTCGCTGCATATGCCTGGTGGGGGATTCTAATCACATCGATTCTTGCACTGATCGCTACATCATTTGTACGTCCGGCAATCTGGCAAAATTTTTCTGCGATTCCCTTTGGGTGCGTTTTTCCGCTTTTAGGAATCCTTGGATTCGCCGGCACAGCATATTACCGGAAACGGAAACAGGACTTACTAGCGTTCGTCGCGTCGTCGGTTTTTATTGGAGGCATGCTTGGTGCAACGGTGTTCGGATTATTCCCGACGGTATTGCCTGCTTCGACAGGCACACAATACAGTCTGACAATTTATAATACAGCCGCTCAACACTATGGACTGAGTGTGGGGCTTGTATGGTGGATTCTTGGGATAATCCTCACAGCTGGATATTTTATCTATATTTATCGAATCTTTAGGGGAAAAGTGAAAATTTTACACAATATGCCCGGGTATTAATTGTTTATAAAAAATAATGCTTGTCTTGTTTTTATTATTTTGGTAAATTTAGTGCTGGAAGTATAGTTGATATTTGATTATTCACTGTGTCGGTTCATGTAATAACCGATGCAGAAGTTTATGGTTTTTTACATCGATATCTGCGCTGCCAGACAGCCATACGAAGAGTTCTACGATAGACTGCTTGAAGAAAATGTCCACCTTGTACACGGCCATATATCAGAAGTAACTAATAAGGCCGTGCACGCCAAGAAGAAGGAAAGCCGGTCATTCGCGTTGAAGATAAGATGATCGGTATTGCCCGTCGTATTCCCGTCAATATGGATGTGTGCAGGCTCTATACCATTTCATGCTTAGCGGAAGGATTTTTCCTTGAGCGGCATCCAGAAATCGCAGCGGTCGATATATTTACTGAGTAATCGTGTGCAACAGAAGGCATATGTCAATGAAGCATTGTTGAAAGGATACGGCAACTGCACGGTGGCCTGTCCTTCTGATACGATTAAACAATACCTATTTGAAAATGAAATTATCTGCAGCGAAATTGATGGCTTGTTCAGAGGTCAGGTAGCTGTTGAAGAAGGAGATATAGTATGTCAGAATTAACTCACGATTCAAGTAGCACCATAACAAACGGCTGGCAGCCAAGGATTGTTGCTTTTTTCTGCAACTGGTGCACTTATACTGCAGCCGATCTTGCCGGTGTGTCGCGATTGAAGCATGCATCGAACATCCGTGTTATCCGCGTCATGTGCTCCGGACGCATCGACCCGCAGTTTGTTCTTGATGCATTCGCAAAAGGGGCCGATGGTGTATTGATCGGCGGATGTCACCCGGGTGATTGTCATTATATCGAGGGAAACTATAAAGCACTGCGCCGTGTCCGCCTCCTGAAACGGATGCTTCATGATTTGGGGATAGAAGAAGACCGCTTCCGGCTTGAATGGATATCGGCCTCGGAAGGTGAGAAAGTACGTATTGTGGTCAATGATATGGCGGCAAAGGTCCGTGAACTGGGCTGCCTCAATCTTCCTGGGAAATTTATAGAATGGGATAAAGAGATCGATATGCTCGAGCGTGAAATTGCTGCAGCCAATGAAGCCCCTCTGCATTCCGATTCAAATCGGAACTTAGGTGAGCAGGAGGTGCGGGAACATGCCTGAAAAACCAAAAATCGGATTATACTGGTGTGCATCATGCGGCGGATGTGAAGAATCGGTTGTCGATCTTGCCGAAGACATTCTATCGGTCGTTGCAGCAGTGGATATCGTGTTGTGGCCTGTGGCGATGGATTTCAAGAAGTCTGATGTTGAAGCGATGCCCGATCAATCTATAGTTGCATCGATGATTAACGGGGCGATACGGACATCCGAGCAGGAAGAAATGGCCCGTCTGATTCGCGCGAAGAGTAAATATATCATCGCCTATGGCTCCTGCGCCCACCTCGGGGGAATACCGAGCCTGGCAAATCAATTCCAGCGTGAGCAGATATTAAAGTATGTGTACGAAGATTCTCCGACAGTAACAAACGAGGCAAAAATACGGCCTCAGGTGCAATTTAAAGATAATGGGTCGACAGTCACACTTCCCGAGTTTCATTCAATGGTGCGCGCATTGGATCAGGTAATCGACGTTGATTACTATCTGCCCGGATGTCCCCCGACGCCAAAATTATTGAAGGAAGCTATCGATGCGCTTCTTGCGGGAAAACTTCCGGAGAAAGGATCGGTTCTTGCACCCGATATTGCACTGTGTGAAGAATGCCAGCGAAAAGACACGAAACCGATCGATTATAAATTTACCGAATTCAAACGTCCGCATTGGACGGAAATCGATCCGGAAAAATGTCTACTGGCCCAGGGTCTCATGTGTCTCGGTTCTGCAACGCGGGGCGGCTGCGGCGCTCAATGTATACTCGGCAACATGCCCTGTTCGGGATGTTTCGGACCGACATCGAACGTGAAGGATCATGGAGCGAAAATTTTATCGGCATTTGCATCGCATGTCGATGCTAAAGATGAAAAGGATATCGATAAGATTCTGGCAACGCTTCCGGATCCCGTAGGAACATTCTATCGCTACGGACTGGCGAGTTCATTATTACGGCGGAAGGTAGGTTAGAACAATGGATAAAGCCGTTCAGGAAAAATGGAACGAGGCACAGCAAAAAGCCAATGCTCAATACATGAAGACGAGGCGTATAACTATCGATCCGATTACCCGGCTTGAGGGTCACGGGAAAATCGATATTTTTCTCGACGATAAAGGAGATGTGTCGAAGGCGTATTACCAAATTCCCGAGCTCCGGGGTTTTGAAATTTTTTCGATCGGCCGTCCGGCCGAGGATATGCCGCAAATTACAAGCCGTATCTGCGGTGTATGTCCGACCGCACATCATATGGCAGGGACAAAAGCATTAGACGATCTCTATTCGGTCGACCCGCCGATACCTGCAAAGAAAATTCGCGAGCTGATCTATAATACATTCATGCTCGAAGATCATGCCCTGCATGTCTATATTCTCAGCGGTCCCGACTTCATTGTGGGTCCCGATGCACCTAAGGAAAAGCGGAATGTTATAGGTGTCATTGAAAAAGTCGGTGTCGACGTAGGGAAACGTGTGATCACGACCCGCAGGCGTTTACGGGAGTTTATCTCGTACATAGGCGGAAAGGTAATCCATCCGGTCTTCGGTTTGCCCGGCGGCATTTCCAAAGCGATTTCACCCGATGAGCTGCCGAAGTTGAAGGAGCTGGCAAAAGATGGACTCGATTTTGCACTCTTTACACTCCAGGTCTTCAAAGATATCGTACTGAAGAACGACAACTATGTCAAGCTTATCACGTCTGATGCCTTCACCCATAAGACTTATTACATGGGATTGGTTGATGAAAAGAACCGCCCGAATTTTTATGACGGGATAATTCGTGTTGTGGATCCCGACGGGAAAGAATTTGTAAAATTCCGTCCACAAGAGTACATGGAACAAATTGCGGAGCATGTAGAGCCGTGGAGCTATGTAAAATTCTGTTACCTGAAAAAAGTCGGATGGAAGGGTTTCGAAGAGGGCGCCGGGAGCGGAATTTATTCTGTTGCGCCGCTTGCGCGGTTGAACGTCGCCGATGGAATGTCGACTCCACAAGCGCAGAAGGCTTACGATGAATTTTATAAAACGTTAGGGGGCAAGCCGGTTCACCATACGCTGGCTAATCACTGGGCGCGTGTGATAGAGATGATCAATGCAGCCGAACGGATGGTGGAACTGGTGAACGATCCGGATATTACCAGCAAAAATATACGAGTAATCCCGACGGCAACACCGAAAATCGGTATAGGAGTTGTTGAAGCCCCCCGCGGCACGCTGTATCATCATTATGAAACCGATGAGAAAGGATTGATCACAAAGGCAAACCTCATTGTTGCCACACAGAATAATTCGGCACGAATTGCGATGAGCGTGGAGAAGGCGGCAAAGGGATTGATAAAGAACGGGAAGGTATCGGAAGGGCTGTTGAACATGATCGAAATGGCGTTTCGTGCATACGATCCGTGCAACGCCTGCGCAACGCATTCATTTCCCGGTCAAATGCCGCTGACATTGCATATACGCGACAGCAGGGGTAATGTTCTTGAGGAAATCAGCCGATAATGATTAATAATGAAAAGAGTTTATCGAGTAAATAAAATATACGAACCGATTTTTTTTGTTTGAGGGGAGGAAAATGGATAGATATTCAATTTTGGTGCTTGCTCTTGGGAATGAAATCATGGGGGACGATGCAGTAGGAATTGCTGCAGGACGTCCCCTGCTTGAAAGGTTCGGTGAAGATATCAGCATTATCGCAGCCCCGGTAGCGGGATTTGCGTTAATCGATTTTCTTGAAGGATATACGCATGTCCTTATTCTTGATTCTGCTGTTTCGGGGCGATATCCGGTAGGATCGGTAATAGAATTTTCAAAAGAAGAGTTTCATAAAATACATTCAGGGTCTCCACATTTTATTGGAATCCCCGAAGCTTTGACCATCGCTGAAAAACTTAACGTTACTTTCCCAAGGGTAATCAGAGTTCTGGCAATGGAAATCGGAGGTTCTCAAGAACTGCGTGAAGGATTAAGTGCTGTTATTCAGCGGTCCCTCCCCAATTTTGTCAATAAAGCCGCCGAGGTAATAAATGAATGGGTGGAGGAAGTTGGGGCATTTAAAGAATTTTTTGAGAGGCCGGAAACTCTGGATTTCGAAAAAGAATAGAAATAGATATTATTTTGTGACATAAAAAAATCCCGCACTCTCGACGAGAATGCGGGATTTTTTTCATATGTTCGTCATTCCGACGAAAGTCGGAATCTAATAAATATCATTTAATTCGAGATTATTCATTCCCTATACCGCTCAACGAACAAAACCGTTGAAACGGTTCTTCGGTCATCCAGTCCGCTTGTTCACCCCATGATGAATCACGGGGGGGTTATTTCAACAGAACAAGCTTCTTCGACTCCACATACTTACTGGCCTGAAGACGATAGACGTAGACGCCGCTCGAGAAATGATCTGCATTCCAATTGATGTTGTCCGTAGCGGCACCGATATCGGCACTGAGGGCGATTCTTAACAGCATTTTATTGTTGAAGTGGGAACAAATGCGTTTAATATTATTCAGCTCTTGACTAAATCAACTCTCTCCATGTTATTTAAATATTAGAGATCCGTCAACTCAAATATCTGTTTTCATTATGCCAGATCAAATTCTCCCTGGATGGTCGAGGCGCACCTATTCTTGGTTCTCGGATCAAGGTACCGTGAAATGCGTAGTACTCGTGACCGTTTTCATAATCCTCACGAATATGCCTGCTTACTTCTATGTGGTAATCTGGCGTCACGGTAACATACCCGCGGTCCAGAAGAGTGTGAAGATCACTTCGAAGAAGAAGACCATTATCGATTTGATGAAGACCACCCTCATTATAAGGACGAATATGAGCGGCTTGAAGAACCGGGAGAACCTTTTCACCGGTGACTACACATTTGCGTTCATAAGCATCAGTGACAACAATCCGAAAGGCACCTTGGCCAAGTCGGGGTCGCATGAGGATTAGAGTTCCATAGCGCGCCTCAGGCTCTGCTACCATTGGGGCAATTGTTGCCAATTGGTGCGAAAGCCGGATGTGTTCTATTACATTTTTGTACATGGAAAGACCCGGTTCTTGTGTAACGTCATAGCTGCGACCTTGAACAATGTTGCTTTTCCAATCTTCAGGGACAGGGACCCAATTTTGTTCTTTGAAAAAGAATGGTTGAGAAAGAAGAATACATCCAATCGTGTAGTCTTCGTGTGGTCGAGAGGGTTGTCTGCGGTATTTCTTGATCCGTTGGCGCATCTCTTCAAGTGAAGTTGCACCATTTCCGATGCCAAAAGTTTCCCAGGCTAGGGTTATAGGAAGTAATGTAGAATATGCAAAAAAACCGCCACCGATAATAACATTTCTTCGATGTGGTTTGAAAAGAAAAAACTCGCCTTGATTCAACGACCTGAAAGTTTTTTTACCACCAGGCTGCCAAAAATTGATTTCGTCGATTCCCGGTTGCGACGCCAGAAGATCAAACCATTCTGAATCCGTTATGGCTACAAACGCGTTCATCTATTACACATTAGGTTCATAAACTCAGAAAAAGGAACGTGTTCCTTTCTATCTTTATGTTCCCAAATGGAACATTAAGTTTTCGAAATATTTTTGCATGAGTTGGAACATAAAATCTACTGGAAATCGGTCAATATTACATCACGCCTCTAGTTAAGGTGGTGGTAAGTTCCTGATAGCGAGAGTGTACAAAATTGGGTAGTGAAAAGCAAACGTAGCGGGGAGGGCGTTGAATACTGATTAGGCTAGTGAGTTACATTTCTTTGCTTTTTACTAGATCCCGATTGTCATCGGGATGACCAGTTCCATTTCGATTCTGGCTGATAAAAAAACGTCTCCCCCCTTTTTCAAGGTGGGCTACGATCTACGATCCGTAGGACTCGTAGAGAGACACAGAGAGGTTCGTCTATTTCACAGGCACTTCGCCCGCAACCGACACCGGCCGATCCTTCCATGGTAAATGCGAAGCCCATGCAACTCTCTTGAAGAGAGCAGGGACCTTATCTCGCAATCCTTCCATGTACATGTAAATGACCGGGACCAGAACAAGCGTCAGTACAGTCGAACTTGTCAAACCGCAAATCACAACGATCGCCATTCCCTGCCGCATTTCGGAAGCCGCACCGAGTGCAAATGCAAGGGGCATCATGCCGAAGACCATCGTCGCGGTCGTCATGAGAATCGGCCGCAGACGTGTCTTGCCCGCTTCAAGAAGCGCCTCGCGCATTGCATATCCGCGCGACCGCAGCGTGTTAGTGAAGTCCACAAGCAGAATGGCATTCTTCGTCACCAATCCCATCAGCATAATTATCCCGATCATCGTGAGCATGCTTAATGTGATGCCTGTGATTGCAAGACCGGTCAGCGCTCCCACCAGCGCCACCGGTAATGAGAACATGATCGTAAATGGATGGACGTACGACTCGAATAAACTCACCATGATCATATAGACAAAAAGTATTGCCAGAGTGAGTGCGATCGACATATCACTGAACATATCGCGCATGTTCTCGGTATCGCCGCCGTAGAACACTGTGATTCCGGCCGGGATCCCTGATTTGTTGATGGTTTTTTCAACCTCTGCGTTTACCTGACCGAGCGATACTTCCTTCGAAATGTTCGAGGCGATTGTGACAAGGCGTTCGCGGTTCTTCCGCTGGATTTCCATAGGGCCTTTGCCGTGATAGATCTTTGCAACCTGGTCGAGCTGAACTGTCTGACCGTAATGGTTGAGTAACGTAATCTTCCCAACATCATCGGCACTGACACGGCTCGCTTTGTTTAGAACGACGCGTGTATCATATTCCGTATCGCCTTCCTGATATTTCGTGGCAATGTCGCCTTCGATTGCCGTTCGGACGGCGAGGCCAATTTCGCCGAGAGTAAGCCCCATCTTTGCGGCTTTCTCGCGGTCGACCTCGATCTTCAGCTCGGGTTTTCCTTCCTCCCAGGATGAAGTAACATCCATGGTTCCCTTTGTGTTGGCAATAATATCGGAGACCTTTTCGGAAAAAGCGATCACCTGCTGTAAATCGCTGCCGATAATTTCGACCTGAAACGGATACGCATTTGCCGATCCCCACATACTCATGGTGCTGAAATTTGTTTTGAGTCCGGGAATTGTTGCTGCAAAGCGTTGAATATCCTTCATGACGCCGTCAGTCGTCTTCTTCCGTTTTGATTTGTTGATCAGTTTGATCTGAGTCTGCCCGACATTCGATTGTTCGGCATTTTTCCATTGAGTCTGCTGTTTCCCGATTGTCGAAAGATATCTATCGACCTCCGGCATTGATGCAATATATTTTTCAACCCGACTGATCGCTTCATCGGTTTTTTCAATTGTTGTACCGAGCGGCATGTCAAAGTTCACCGCAAATTCACCACGGTCGCTTGCGGTCATGAATTCCGAGCCGATGAAACCGAGGGGAACGAATGACAAACTAATAATAAGAAGTCCTCCGCTCACGGCAAGAATAGTCCGCCGGTGATCGAGCGACCATGCGAGGAGTGTTCGATAACGCTCTCCGAGTAGCACCTGATATTCTTCGAGGACGTTGGTGATCCGTTCCATCCAGGAACCTTTAACGTGTTCAACTATCTTCATCCAACGTGAAGCAAGAAGCGGTGTCAGTGTGAAAGAGACAAGTAATGAGAACAATGTGGAGATAACGATGGTGATTCCAAACTGACCCAGAATTCTTCCTATCATGCCGCCGACCAGTGATATCGGGAGAAAAACGACGACATCGACAAGAGTAATGGCAATAGCGGCAAATCCGATTTCGCTTCGCCCGTTTATGGCTGCACTCCGTTGATCTTCACCGTGCTCGATATGGCGGTGGATATTCTCAAGAACAACAATCGAGTCGTCGACCAGAATTCCGATCACCAGCGCGAGCGCCATCGTCGATACCATGTTCAACGTATAATTGAACAGGTACATGAAAAAGAAAGTCGAGATTAGAGACGTTGGAATAGCAAGAAGAACGATTAATGAATTCCGAACGCTGTTCAGGAATAAAAATAGAATAATGGCCACCATAATAATGGCAAGAAAAAGGTCGCGCTGAACGTCGGAGAGAGAATTCCGTGTAAAATCGGTGATATCCTGAGCAACGGTAAAATGAATCCTTCCGCCGTTCTCTTTCTCAAGCCGCTGCATCCGCTCTCCGAGCCGGTCACTTGTTTTTACCGAATTTGCATCCGATTGTTTCTGGATCGTCAGCGCAATGGAGCTCTCGCCGTTCAGACGGCTATATGTGAAATCTTCTTTATGAGTATCCTTCACGTCGGCAATATCTTTTAGATAGATCATCCCCGTGGGTGTTGCCGCCACGACCATATTCTTCAGTTCTTCGACCGATTTGAATTTTCCGGCAAGGCGGACAATATATTGATTCAGGCGTTCATCGACCTTACCGGTCGGGAAATCCAGATTCTCGCGGGCGAGGGCCTGGGATACCTGTAATATTGATAATTCGTAGGCACGAAGCTTCTGGTTGTCGACTTCGACACGAATTTCACGTTCCTGGCCACCGACGATTGTTACGGCAGAAACGCCTTCTACCTGTTCGAGGGCCGGCTTCATTCTATCCTTTGTAAATTGGTACAATTCTCTCGGTTCCATTGTGCCGGTTAGCGATAAACGAAGGATAGGAAACGAATTCAAATCGGCTTTCGAGACGCGTGGAGTGTACGCTTCTCTTGGTAATTTATTTTGTACCTGTCCCACACGCCGCTGAACTTCGTTTGTAACTTCATCGACCGTGACCGAAAACTTAAATTGTGCGAGAACGACAGAAACACCCTCGTATGAATACGACCGGACATTGTCGAGCTGTTCCACTGCACTCACCGCTTCCTCGATAGGTTTGCTGACAAGCGATTCGATTTCTTTCGGGCCCGCCCCGGGATATACGGTCACGACCGACACCATCGGCCAATCCATTGCCGGCAGAAGGTCAACGCCCATGCGTGTATAACCGAAGATGCCGAGGACCGCAAATGCCACGAAGATCATCGTCATGAATGCCGGGCGTTTGAGAGCCAGTTCAGTAAGTTTCATTGAAAATCCCCTTTATTTGTACTGGACCGGTGATCCATCTTTGAGTTTTTTCTGGCCGAATGAAATGACCAGGTCGCCTTTTTTCAATCCATCGATCACTTGAACTTTGTCGGCCGAACGGATGCCGAGTTTAACTGACCGAAGCTTTGCTATGTTATTCTCAACAACGTACACCTGCGGACCTGTATCTTCATTCATTAATGATTCTTTCGAAATTATCAGGGCGTTTTGTGCGGTACGAACCTGAATCGACACACGCGCAAACATCCCGGCTTTCAACACACTGACGTTTTTATTCTCAACAATTACTTCGACCGGATAAGAATGTCCGTTCGGAGTTTCGGTTTTTGCACCGATTGTATAAACCATACCTTTGAATTCGGTGGAAGGATCCGAATCAATACGAAGCGTAGCCGGCTGTTTTACCCGGAGCAGTCCGATCTGCTCTTCCGGGATCGAAAGCTTCACTTTCACCTTGCTGATATCCACGACATTAGCCACATCGCGTCCGGGCGAAACCATTTCACCAAGATCGACACGCCGTGAAGCCACGATGCCGTTGATTGGCGATTTTATCTTTGTATCGTCGTATTGCCGCTGGGCAAGTTTCAAGCCGACGAGTGCCGATTTGTACTGTGCTTCCGCTGCCTGCATTCCCAGTTTGTTTCCTTCAAGCTCGGCGTCGGAGATATCCTTTGATGCAAAGAGCTTCTGAGCACGCGCATAATCCTTCTGAGATTTTGTGAAATTAGTTTCAGCAGCAAGCAATTGAGCTTTGGCTTGTTCCACGGCAATTGCGCGCAGCTCGTCGTCGATCTGAAAAAGCATCTGTCCGGTTTTAACATGGTCGCCCACTTTTACGGCGACACGTGTTACGCGTCCGGCTGTCTCCGAACTGACGACGGCATCGGTCATGGCAGAGACGTTGCCGACAGCGGTAATGGTTTCGGAAAGCGGAGATACAACCACCGGTGAGACTTCAACAGCCACAGGCGCCGTAGTTGACGTCTGATTACTTGTTGCCGTACTGTTCCGAGAACTGATCGCGGCAATGATAATGATGACGGTAATTACAATAATACCGCTTATTGTTCTTTTTGAAAGTAAATATTTTTTCATGAATCCCTCGAGAATGATAAAGCTATTTTGTAATAACACCCGTTGCACGCTCAAATTGAATTTCAGAAATATAATAATCGTATAGAGCTGTTATGTAATTTGTCTTCGCAGATGTATAGGCGGTCTGGACGTCAATGACATCGATATTTGAAGCTCCGCCGGTCTCGTACCGCCGGGTAACGGAATTAAGTACGTCGAGAGCCTGACGCAGGCCTTTGTGCGTTGTCTCGATTTTCATTTTTGCTGCATTAACATTTAACTGCGCATTTGTCGCCTGCATCACCAGGCCTGTCTTGAAGCTCTCGATTTGTTCTTCAGTCCTGTAGTATTCAGCGTAGGAACGTTCCAGGCTGGTAAAGTCGCCAAAACTGTTGAAGATCGGATATTTCACAGAGAGAGTCAGCGCCCAGGGCCGGATTCCATCAAGGGCGACGGATCCGTTTCGTTCCCATCCATATTGATAGACAAAATTAATTCTCGGAAGAAAATTTGTCCAGGCCTTACTGATATTGATGCTCGCGAGGCGGAGATTTGTTTCCATCGCCAGCATTGATGGGTGACCTGAGAGTCGGTCGAAAGTTATATGGGCGGTCCCGCCTTGTGAGGCGGGCTCCCCTGTACCGCCCATAGGCGCAAAATTTCCGGTGAAGGCTGTATCGACTGGCACCGCGGTTACGGAATCTGCCTGCACAATCTTTTCAAGCGTGAATTCTTTATGGAGATCGACCCCCATGAGATCGTTCAGCTGGAGTTTTGCTAGAGCAAGATAATTTCTTGCCGTGATTAGGTTCGCTTCATCGGCCGAGTACTGTACCTCCCAGCGGAGGACATCTGTCTCTGTGCGGGTACCGAGCTCGGCACGGCGCTTTGTCATCTCAAGATAGCGCTTGGTACGTTCGAGCGATTCGGTCGCAAGAGCGACAAATTCTTCGGCTTTCAATACATTCAAGTATGTTATTTTTATTTTCGCAATGATATCCTGTTCGGTATCCAGATATGAATACTCGCTGTGGTCTCTTATTGCGCCAGCTGCGCTCAACCCGACAATTTCCAGTCCTCCGTTGAACACAGGCTGCACAACCGTAAGATTGGTTTCGTACGAGTTGAGATATGCAAAAGGCTTGATATTTTCTAGTGCCGAAGGGGGCAATCCCAGCGCACTTGCACCAAGTTTAATAAAATCGATTGCTGCGTTTGCCCGGATATACGTATCCTGATCGATACGGGTCGCAGATGAAGAGAGCTCGACCTTTGGGAGAAAATTCGTTACCGAGTTCCATTTTCCCCAGCGTGCAGCCGAGAGATCGTATTGTGCACTCCTAAGCATGTGATTCTGCTCCAGGGCAATATCGATTGCTTTCTCGATTGTGAGTAGTTCCTGCGATTGTGCCGTTAGCGTGAAGCCGAAGAGAAGAAACAGAAATTTTTTTTTCATGAATATTATTCCGTCAACATGTCTTTGTAGATTTCCTTGGCTTTCTCCGTCATCATTGCTTCGAGGAGAAATGAATTTGAGAGTTTCAATGTTACTTCAAGATCAATCCCCATTGCATCATGCCAGTAAATCGGATCGCGGTCCATCTGGCGCATGAGCCCGTTCGAATTCGACCAGAACATGATTGCAACCTGACGGGCATTCAGGTTCGGACGCATCATTCCATCATCGATTGCCTGTTGTATGGTATCGAAGAATGCGGTCCAGATTTTCTGACTCGATACCGAGCATATCTGCTTCATTTCTTCCGAAACCTGCTTATGAAACTGCGGTGTCTCATAAAAATCCATCATTAAAAAATATTTTCTATTAGCCTTGAAAAACTCGAAATATGCATCACCGAAGAGTCCGATTTTTCTAATTGCAGGCTGATCCGTCTCGGTTATTTTTAGAAACATATCGAGTAGAATATCCATCCCGCGCAGGACGACGGCGAGATAGAGGTCTTCCTTACTTTTATAGTAGAGGTAAATCGTCCCTTTACTCACTTCAGCCGTATCGGCGATATCGTCCATCGTAGCGGCCTGGAGTCCTTTTTCGAAAAAGACCTTCTGAGCAGCACTTATAATCTCTTCCCGCCGTTGTTCTTTCTCGCGTTCCTTCCGTTCCTGGATTCCCATTATTACCTCATTATGATAACTGACTGGTGGTCATTGGTTGTACTCGAATATAATATATTAAAAATCATTAGTCAATACTGAAATTAATAAAATTGGCTTAATTTTAATTAATGACTTCCGGTCAGTTATGGAAGAATACGAAGACTCACTTATAAAAGTTACAGTATAGGGGGATTTTTTTCTGTCAGTGAATTCTTATTCCGTTATTGTTTTCCAAAACATTTATATAAGCCGGTTTTAAAATCGATGGTCATTTAATTACTATCAATCCTGTTGAGACGATCTGTTTGTAGAAAATTTTTTGAGTTAATGGCGTTCCACACAAATTTATTAAAAAATAAATTTTAACGTGTCCAGCCAGAATTTCCCGATATTATCATATCTTGATACAGATTGACAATATGGTTGGAGGAAGAAAAAAACGGTATTCATACAAAGGGAATGAAAAGTAACAAAAGGCGAAAATAAACCTTGACATTTAACACAAATTTGAGTAAAATTTTCAAATTTCATCTCTTAAAACATCATTCTCACAAATCACTGTTCAGCTCTTTTTAAAAAAGGAGAATCTCTATGCAACAGAAAAAAAGGATTGCTGTTGATATTGTTCTTCTGATGATTGCAACAATTGCGCTATCGGTAATTTTCTGGAACGGATGCCAGAAAAGCAATAACAGCCCCATCGAGCAGGGCGCAGTGGATAATTCACAGCAAGAGCAACCTGTTGTGAGCATCAATGATGCCCGAGTACAAGCTGTAATTAAGGTGCAAAACAAGTACACACAGGACATTATGGCGAACAAAGCTGTCGTCGGCACCGCCACATGTGTGAACGATGATGGAACGGTAGTCTTCAAAGTATTCGTGAAGGATATGTCCTATGCAAAGCTCAAGGGGCATGGTATAGCAGCCAGTGCCATTCCCGCTAAAATTGAAAATGTACCGGTTGTCGTGGAAGAAACTGGCGAATTTAAGGCCCTTGCAGCTCATACGGCAAAACAAACTCCGCCGATTCAGCTGGGGACCTCCGGCGGATGGAGCTACGATCTGGCAAATGGTTATTGCTGCGGCGGAACGCTTGGTTCGCTGGTACAGATCGGGTCCACACAATATGTTTTGAGCAACTATCATGTATTGCGAGCCGATATTGTATCGGGAGGAAACAAAAGAGTCGCGACGAACGGTGATCCGATTATTCAGCCCGGATTAATCGATGTAAATTGCAAAGCCTCTGGTGCCCGGAGCGTGGCAACCCTTGCCGGCTCGGCAAGCCTGCCGAGTTCGAATGTCGATTGTGCCATTGCTCAAGTGGTTCCGGGCATGGTGCGTACAGATGGGTCGATTCTTGAAATCGGCACAATCTCAAAAAGTACGGTTGCGGCAGCCCTGAGAATGAAAGTAAAAAAGAGCGGACGTACCAGCGGTCTTACAAGTTCGACGATCGATGGCCTGAACGCTACAGTAAGTGTTACGTATGATAATGAATGTGCAGGCGGAACTGCTTTCACAAAAACATTCACAGGTCAGATTCTCATCAAAGGCGGTTCATTTATCAAAGCAGGAGATTCAGGATCCCTGATGGTGGAAGATAAAGCGACCAACCCGCGTGCAGTGGGTCTCTGCTTTGCGGGAAGTAATAAATACGCTGTTGCAAATCCGATCGACGAGGTTCTTTCGTATCTTGGTGCCACAATGGTTGGGAAATAAACCGCGTCGAATCGTGTGAATATCGAAGGCGTAACACCCGCATTCCTTAGCAATGCGGGTGTTTGTTTTTCAGGGTTGGACCATGGAACATTCGTCAAAGATACGACATTACCCCTTTGTGTACATCCTGGTTATTCTGATGGTGTACACCGGTTGCAATTCAATACCACAAAAGAAAATTGAAAAGGAACCTATGAAGTCTGCACGAGATATCAATACAGTCAAGGAGGCGCACACGCCGGAATTAATGGAAATTCCCGGTGTTGTAGGAGTCTATGTCGGAGCGACGGATGATGGTGCACCATTCATCGGTGTGATGGTGGTAAAGAAGACGCCGGAACTCGAGCGAAAAATTCCTCCAAAGCTGGAAGGTTATCCGGTACTGGTGGAAGAAACCGGCGAAATCAAACCGCTGAAATAGCAGGTACTAAATAAGCTCAGTTTTCCTGTAGTTTTAATAAGTTGCCTCCAGTGTAACTATCTCGAAGACAACGCCGCGCAGATTAATTATTTTGAGATCGTCAGACAGAAGTATTGACGATATCAAAATGTGAACGCAATTCCTCCCCCGAAATAAAACATCGAGTTGCCGGTCGCTACATTGAGCGATGTAAAATAATACCGGGCAAATGCTTCGAGGCTGAACCAGCGTACGATGGCTAATTCGGCCTGCGGCCCGATATATCCTAAAAAGCCGGCACCGTTATTTTTCAATGATGCGGATGAGACATACGGAGAAGAACGTGCTTCTGTCCGATAAAGCACACCTACCCCCAATCCACCCTGAATCGACATTCCACTTGTTCCCTGAGCTCCCGTGATTCGGTATTGACCTGTAAAAAGAACCGGCAGGACAAATTCAGTATACGCTATCGTCGGCCATGCCTCGGCAATCGATTCGGTGAGAAGGTACCCTGTTTCAAGTCCGATTGCCGAGCGTTGGTCAAGAGAAAACAAAATACCCACCCCACCGCCAAATCCGCCGGCCATTCCACCTGCTTGTGTTCCCGTCAGCGGATGAACGGCCGTTGCAGATGCATGAGCGTTAATGATATCGAGTCCGCCCCAGAGATGAATTGAAGTCGCGTCGTAATCGGATTGTGCAAGGAGAATGGGCGGTATCAGAAGGAAAAGGAAAATAATGAGTGAACGCATATGATTTTTCTCCTCTATTTTTATGATATATACAAATATGGTGAATTAGGATTAGAATTCCAAATCGCCGTGGGTTCATGTGGTCTTGCTACTCTCTAAAAATTGATCGAGAATTCAAAATATCTAGGAAAATGATTTTTTTCCTTTTTAATTCTCGTCCCGAGCGTGTTTACCACGAGCTTGTCGAGTGGTCGAGGGATTTACTTTTTCCTTAGAAAAAGCCATTTACCCATTTCTTCTCAATGTTGTAACCTCATTTCGTTCTAATATATATAAGTAAGAGTGATAGTTCATTCATTAAATTTTAGCATTTGAATAATCAAAACTCATCTTAATATTTTCATATTCTCTTACACCGGGGACAATTTGGCTTTTGGAGTTTTTTTCTAATGATTCATATTCACGAACGTTTTTTGCGCCATATCTGGAGGAAACAATATCTACGCACTCTCGAGCTGATGACAAGCGACGGCCGCATGCTCGAAATCATTACACCGGGTATCCCGAACGCCGATGCAGGTCCTGATTTTCTCGACGCACGGATTCGTGTTGACGGAAAAATTTTATGCGGAGACATTGAACTGCACAAGCGGAACGGCGATTGGACGCGTCATCTTCATTCACGTGATAATAAGTACAATCGGGTTGTCCTTCATGTTGTGCTTTACGATGATCATGCCCCGCATCCTGTTACGGCAAGCGGGAGATCGATTCCCATACTGAGCCTGCAGCGATTTCTTGATGATTCATTCCGGGCGGTGTGGGATCGTTCGATTGCTGAGGATCGCGCCGAGCGGTCATGCACACTTCCCTGTTCGGGCTTATCTATAGACGCATCTCAGGATGGCCATTTACGGTGGCTTACCCATTTATTCAATGAACGAATGGAGCTAAAACTCCGGAGGTTTGAAGGACGGCTGAAGGAGCTGATCGATGAACAAAGGCTTGCATTGCGTGAGCCAAAATTACGATATTACGGAGACATTGATGAAATTCCCGTTCCGAATCATGAGTACACACAACATGATTTTGCGCCGCGATGGCTCTGGGAGCAAGTTTTGTACGAAGGGATCTTCGAGGCGCTCGGATATTCCAAGAATCGGGAGCCATTTCTCAAACTTGCACGAAATGTGCGTTTGGATTTTTTGCGCGAACGGATTACGGTATCAAACTCCAATCATGCTGCCGTACTCCAGGCAATTCTCTTTGGAGTTGCAGGATTTCTGTCCGCAGATCGGTGTGAGAGGAAAGGAAATGGCAGTGATGATGCAATGATTGTGAATAGTTGGAGAGAGAATGCATCTTTCTATAAAAGAGAACGGCTTCAAAGAGCCGAATGGACTTTCTTTCGCCTTCGACCCAATAATTTTCCTACTCGTAGGTTAAAGGCCGGAGCGGTTCTTGTTCAAAGATTTCTTGAGGAAGACATAGTACAAAAAATGATCAGGATTATAAAATTGGATGGCGCAAACCGTACGCGTATCCGCGAATTGCGATTGTTAATGACGGTCGGCCGTGTTGAACAGAGTGCTCTTCTTGGACGCTTACGAATTGACGATATTATTATTAATACCATTCTTCCGCTGACACTTCTCTATGCGCGAGTATTTAAAGATCCTGATATTCGGGAAACGATTCAACATCTCGTAATGGAATATCCGTCGTTAGGTGAAAATACAATTACTCGATTAATTCGTTCCGCTGTGCCGGGAATCGGGAATTTACTCCACGGCGCTCTGGTTCAGCAGGGAATGCTTCACTTACATAATTTTTATTGTACTGAAAACAGGTGCAAAGAGTGCGAAATCGGGCAGAGAGTTTTTGA
Source organism: Bacteroidota bacterium (assembly GCA_050011775.1). Taxonomy (GTDB): domain Bacteria; phylum Bacteroidota; class Ignavibacteria; order UBA10030; family CAVZMI01; genus CAVZMI01. Next base: position 297,062 of record JBEKIL010000001.1, read on the forward strand.
AAAAGCCGTAGTATAAGCAGTGAAAACCTATGAAAAGTATCTTTTTTTTAAAATAAAAAAGGAACCTACTACCTGTGGTGAGGTATGTATAAAAAATTTTCGGCAAAAATGGTATTTCATCTTGTCAGCTTGTAAAAGATATTAGTGTCCGGCAAGCTATCACGTTTCATATGTTTCATAGAATCAGAGAATCTATGAGACCCAAAACAAGAAAATCTCAATTAAAAAACATCGTTGAAGCTGATGAAACTTATATAAGTGGAAAACATAGAGGTAAACGTGACAGAGGATCAGAGAATAAATTCCCAGTGTTTGGAATGGTAAAGAGGCAGGAAGTGGTTCGATCAATGCCGGTTGAAAGAGTAAACAGTGAGACCTTAAAAGGACTTATTTGGCAGAATGTATCAACAAATGCTCAAATAATTACAGACGAATGGAAGGCTTATAATAACCTTGAAAAAGAATTTTCTGGACACGGGATTGTAAATCATGGAAAAAAGGATTACATTAAGAATAGTTCTATTCACTTCAATAACATCGAGAATTTCTGGAGCCTCTTGAAACGTGGCATTCTCGGTATTTATCATCATGTCAGTCCAGAACACCTTAGTCGCTACTGCGATGAGTTCCAATTCCGTTATAATTCAAGAAAAGATAATGATACTAAACACTTCACAGCTATGCTTGAACGCTGTGAATGCAGATTAATGTATAAAACACTTATTGTGAAATAAAATGAACGAAAGAAAAACAGAAAATATTGTCAGAAAACATTTTGAAAAATTTTCTGATATATTTATTGAAGAAAAAAAATCTGATAATATCAAAGTCAATAAATTGTTAAAGCATGCATCTAAAAAAGGTGAGGGCTGCGGTTATCCGGAGTTTATTATTACCTATATTAATAATTATGAATTTCTTATTGTCGTTGAATGCAAGAGTAATATAAAAAAACATGAAAGTAAAACAGGCGATAAATATGCTGATTTTGCAGTTGATGGCGTAAAATTATACGCTTCTTTCTTGGCAAAAGAATTTGATGTGCTTGCAATCGCGGTGAGTGGTGAAAAACAAAGCGAGCTAAAAATATCTCATTTCCTTTTCCTAAAAGGAAAAACAATACCAACCCAAATATTCTCTAATAAATTATTAGATACCAAAAGTTATCTTGACGGTTATACCAAAAGTCCGGAAAAATTCAGACAAGATTATGAAACATTATTATTATTCTCTAAAGATTTGAATGAAGATCTCCATGCAAAAAAGGTTACAGAGTCAAATAGAAGCTTGTTGATTAGTGGTATATTGATAGCCTTAGAAAATGAAGCATTCCGATCATCATATAAGCAACATAAAAAACCAAAAAATTTAGCAGATAATTTGGTAGAAACAGTTACTGCTGAATTAAAAAATGCGAACCTAAAACTTGATAATTTAGAGAATCTAAAGACAGCATATTCATTTATTAAAACCCATACATCTTTATCCGGAGAAAGGGATGTCCTTGTAAAACTCATTGAGAGCATAGATACAAACGTAAATAAATTTATTAAAACCCATAAATATTTTGACGTGCTAGGTCAATTCTATATTGAATTTCTACAATATGCCAATAGTGACAAAGGACTTGGGATAGTTATCACCCCTCCGCACATTACAGAATTATTTTCTCTTATAGCAGATGTGAATAAAGATAGTATTGTATATGATAACTGTACAGGAACATCGGGATTTTTGATTAGCGCGATGAATCAAATGATCGAAGACGCAAAAAACGATCTTGACAAAATAAAAGAAATTAAAGAAAATCAATTAATAGGTGTAGAATGGCAAGATCATATTTTTGCATTAGCATGCTCGAATATGTTTATTCATCAAGACGGGAAAACAAATATTATTCTCGGAGATTGTTTTGATAGTAAAATTATGGAGGATGTAAAAAGCCGGAAACCAAATGTAGGATTTTTGAACCCTCCGTATAAAACTAAAAAATCGGGTATTGAAGAATTAAAATTTGTCTTAAACAATTTAGAGGTTTTAGTGCCACATGGAACCTGTGTCGCCATTTTACCTATGAGTTGTATGCTTGCACAAAGTGGAGAACAATACGAATTAAAGAAAAAGCTATTATCTGAACATACTCTGGAGGCGGTTTTATCAATGCCCGATCAACTGTTCTTCAATTCTGATACGAATGTTGTAACAAGTATAATAGTTGTAACAGCACACAAAGCACATCCAAAAGCGAAAGAAACGTATTTCGGCTATTGGAAAGATGATGGATTTGTAAAAAGAAAAAATATTGGTCGTGCGGACGTATTTAATAAATGGAGCAATATAAGGTCAGAATGGTTATCCAGCTATATAAACAAAAGGAATCAAGCTGGGTTAAGTGTTACAAAAAAAGTAACAGCCGAAGATGAATGGTGTGCTGAGGCATATATGGAAACAGATTATTCCAAGCTAACAAAAGAAAATTTTGAAACAGTTTTGAAACGTTTCTATTCATATAAATATATTTATCATAATGGTTAGAATTGATAAATATTTCGATGTTATCTATGGTGTAAATTTAGAATTGATTAAATGTAATATAGTTGATTCAACAAAAGGAATTCCATTTGTTTCCCGAACTTCAAGAAATAATGGAGTAGATGCTTATGTAGAAAAGATAGATTCAATTAAACCTAATCCGGGGCATACGATTTCCGTTGCGTGTGGCGGAAGTGTACTTTCCTGTTTTTATCAAGAGGAACCTTATTATTCTGGGAGAGATTTGTTTTATTTGTTGCCAAAGATAAAGTTATCTATAAAAGAAATGCTATATTATTGTTATGCAATTCATAGTAATTCTTATAAATATAATTTTGGTAGGCAAGCGAATAGAACATTAAAAGAAATATTAATTCCAGCTAAACATGAAATTCCGAGAGATATTTTAAACAAACGAGTTCTTCAACCAATTACTGATGATTTTATAATTAAAAATATTGAATTTAAGAAAAAAAGTTGGAAATATTTTCAGATTAAAAAAATATTTGAATTAAAAAAGTGTAAATGTAATAATGCGGCAAAATTACTGACAGAAGGAAATGATATATATTATATTGGTGCAAAGAAAAGCGAGAATGGTATAATGTTAAAAGTGTTGAGAGATGAAAATTTGGTATCTAAGGGAAACTGTATCGTATTTATTGGAGATGGACAAGGATCAATTGGATATGCGCTTTATCAAGATAAGGATTTTATAGGTTCATCAACATTAACATGCGGTTATAATAAAAAATTGAATAAATATAATGGTCTATTTATTGTGACCATATTAGATTTAGAAAGATATAGATATTCTTTCGGTAGGAAATACGGCAAAGATAAGATAGCTACATCAAAAATAAAATTGCCCACAAAAAATGGAGAACCGAATTTTAAATTTATGGAAAACTATATCAAATCGTTACCCTATTCAAATAATATATAACTAAACCTAAACTACAAAGGAAATCTGTCAATAAATCTATAAAGTACTCCAAGCCCATTAATCTACTTCCAAATTTTAATAAGGCAATTAAGTCGATCTTGCGGGGTAAGCCGGAAAAGAAGTAAGAATAAAGTCTGTGTCGGGTTTTATAAGAATTCTCTGTAATTTAGATGTGTAAAGCGTATAATTGCAAAAAATTACAATAAAAAGGGATATAGTCATCTGTAAATGAAACAGGGGGAGAGGTAAAAAAACATTAGGAGACGTTTTTATCGAATCTCTTCTTAGCACAGTCAGGGCATATACCATGACTGAAATCGGCCTCGGAATGCTCGGCAATATATACTTCCATTTGATGCCATTGTCCGTGCTCATCACGAATACGCTTGCACCAGGAACAGACTATGAGAAATCCGCTTAATCGTTTAACTTCGGCGAGTGCCTGCTGTAGTTCAATATTGACCCGCCGGTATTCACTCATCATCTCCTTGATCTTGGAGATAGCATATGCAAATACGATAAAAAGAATGAACTGAATGATAATATTCCACGTAGCCAGCCAGAATGTAAGAGAAACCCGTCCGAAATAATCAACGCTGGTCCAAACAATTGCCGCTGACAGTGCGGCAAAATATCCGGTTCTACGGCTGACAAACCAGCTTCCCAATGCGACAGGAATGAAATAGAAAAGCAAGAAGCTATATTCAACACCGGTGTAATAATCTCCGGTTCCTATCAATACAAGAATCAGGATGGTAAGAAGTGTCAAAGCCGGTTTTGATCTTTGTTCAAGCCATAGGCCCGAGCGAGAAACCAGAGGATGAAAATGCATTTCCATTTTGTATGTCCTTGAGGACGTAAGAAGAATATATTTCATCTTCTATATTGAACGACAATATACCTGAAATAATTACACTGTGCAAACCGGAAACATTTGGATTTTTGATGTGGTCTTTCTACATTACTCTGGATGAAACGCCTTATTATCATAGGTTTCGTATTTTTCTTTGGGATGAGCGCATCCCTGGCACAGGAGAAACCTCTTCCAATGAAATCAGATAAATTTCCAAGCCAGGTCCGTATTGCACGTCTGAAGTACAGTGGTGGCGGGGATTGGTACAATGATCCCTCAGAGGAAGTAAACCTCTTGAATTTTGTCCACCAGAATACAGGAATCGACGTTGATCCCGAGTACACCTTTGTCGAGCTATCGGATGAAAAGCTGTTTTCTTATCCTATTCTGTTCATGACAGGACATGGGAACGCAGTATTCAGTGAATATGAAGTCAAACGTTTGCGTGAATATCTCGAGGCCGGCGGGTTCCTCTATGCCGATGACGATTATGGACTCGATAAAGCATTTAGAAGGGAAATAAAAAAGGTTTTTCCCGATCTTCCACTTGTCGAGTTGCCCTTTTCGTATGGTTTGTTTCATGTCCATTACGAATTTCCAAGAGGTGTTCCAAAGACTCATGAGCATGACGGAAAACCACCTCAGGCATTTGGAATATTTCTCAATGGACGGCTTGTCGTTCTCTATACTTATGAATCAAATCCAAGTGATGGATGGGCCGATCCCGAGGTTCACAAAGATCCTCCGGAGAAACGGCTCGAAGCGCTTCAATTCGGAACAAATATCGTCGTATGGACGTTAACGAAATAATGTACGATACCTTCGGTCAAAAACCTGTGGAGCAAAAGCTCCGGTATAAACTCAATGAGCTTCGCCGGAAAGAAAATGCAATTCGTCAGGCTGAGGGAATACTCCGTTTTGTGCTGATCATTGTTGGCGCCTGGCTACTCCTCGTTCTAGTCGAATCGTTCGTTCATACTCCGCCGATCGTTCGGACGATGATAATGCTGCTCTTCACAGGAGGAATGCTGGGTGCATTCGGACGATATTTCATCGATCCTCTTCTTCGACGGATGGGGATCATGAAAAGTAACGACGATCTCACCCTCGCTGAAAAAGTCGGGAAGAAATATCCGCAGATCAAGGATCATTTCCGGAATGCACTTGAAATTCTGGAAGAACAGCGGCAGCACACTGCACGGTATTCTTCGCTGCTGATCGATGCGGTCCTCAATGACCTGGAGAGAGAATTACAAGCGGTCGATATCTCTCGTGTCATGGACTACTCGATCCCGTTTCGTTTGATGAAATATGCAACCGGCGTCGTTGTCGTTTTCGTTCTCTTCTGTCTCATTCTTCCGGTGACTCTTCGGGATACATCCTATCGATTACTGCACTTTTCGGAGTCGTTTGCCGCGCCCCTCCCCTTTGCATTCGAGATATTACCAGGGAATAAAGAAATTGTAAAGGGGGAAGCGGTGGATATTGTCGTGCGACTCCGTGGTGAACAGCAGAAGGACCTTGAACTGTATACACGGACCGAAGGGCAGACTCTACTGGAACGGATTGCACTCCATCGCGATTCAAGCGGGAAATTTCTCTGGCATAGTCCGATTCTGAAAAACAGTTTTGAATATTATGCACAGAAAGATGAAATAAAAAGTGATATATACACAATTACCGTCGTCGATCGACCGGTAATAAAAGCACTCAGAGTCAGGCTTCATCCGCCGGCATACACCGGAATTCCGGATCAAATTCTGGATGACAATATAGGAGACATTTCGGCGCTGTGTGGAACTCGGGCGACACTGAATCTATCGGCGAATAAAGAAATTGCCCGGGCATTCATCGCATTTTCTGATTATACCCGGCATGAACTTTTTCCGCAGGGAACGGACGTTACAGGATCTTTCACCATAAAAAAGGATTTACGGTATCATTGCGAATTGCAGGATGAAAAAGGAATAGTGAATATCGATCCGATTTCCTATTCGATCCGCTCGATGCCGGATGAGCCGCCGACGGTAGCCATCACGGTTCCCGGCCGGAATATCGACTTGAATGATAACATGCAGGTTGCGTTGTTGATGAATATTCATGATGATTACGGCTTTTCAAGACTTCAAGTGCGGTATCGCCTGTCGCAATCAAAATATGAAAAACCAGAGGAAACATTTTCAACAATCGATATTCCACTTCCAGCCAAACGGGGTAAAGAGAAAGGAATCGACCTTGCAGTGCCGTTTCTCTGGGATCTTTCGTCCCTTCGTCTTGCGTCGGAAGATGTCGTAACGTATTATGCCGAGGTATACGACAATGATGCAATTGGCGGTCCGAAAATAGCACGCACCAGAGAATATACCCTCCGGTATCCATCGCTTGATGAGATTTTTTCTGATGCCGATAAACAGCATTCTGAGTCGCTCGAAGACCTGCAGGAAAACCTCAAACAGGCCGAAGAGCTGCGAAAGAATCTGAATGATATTACACAACAAATGAGAAAAAATCAGCAGCTTGACTGGCAACAGCAGAAGAAGCTCGAGGAAACACTGAAGCGGTATGAGGAACTTCGGAAAAACATCCAGAATACATCGCAACGTCTGGACACACTATTTCAGGGGATGCAGAACAAAAATATTCTCTCACAGGAAACACTTGAAAAATATCTCGAGCTTCAACAACTACTCCAGCAGATCGATTCTCCCGAGTTGAATGCCGCACTACGAAGAATGCAGGAAGCAATGAAGCAACTCTCGCCCGATCAAATCAGACAGGCTATGGAACAGCTTACGTTCAGTGAGGAAAATTTCAGACAAAGTATTGAACGGACGATGAGTTTATTGAAGCGTATCCAGATAGAACAAAAGTTCGATGAAGCTATTCGACGAACGGCGGAACTGGAACAACGACAAGCCGAGATGAAAAATCAATCAGCAAAAACGCCTCCGGGGGATACCGAAGCACTTCAGCAGCTTGCGGAAAAGCAAAAGGGAGCTGAGGAAGATTACAAAAAACTTCAGCAGCAGTTGTCCGATCTGCAAAAACGCATGGAAGAATTTCCCGACGAAATGCCTCTCCGTGAATATGCCCAGGCTACTGAATTTATCGAACAACAAAAAGTCGACGTAGCAATGGAGGCCGCCCGTCAGCAGTTGCAGCAGGCTGAACCACGGCAGGCTCGCGAACAGCAGCAGCGTGCGCAGAGCGCTTTGAGCGAGTTCGGGAAACAGATGCAGCATACAAAAGACATAATGCAGCAGAGGAGGCAGCAGCAGCTGTTGGCCGAATTCCAGAAAATGATGCAGGAACTGCTTGAAATGTCGGCTAAGGAAGAAGATCTGAAGAACGAATCACGTGCACTCGATCCATCGTCACAACGATTCCGCGAGAATGCACAGTCGCAACAACAGATTGTCGAAGATCTCGGCAAACTTGCAAATACTCTCGGGCAAATGTCACAAAAGACATTTGCCGTAACACCGAAAATGGGAAAAGCAATCGGAGAGGCATTCGGTAAAATGACGGGTGCTATACAATCACTTGAAGAACGTAACGGTCAGGAAGCTGCCGATCGTCAGCACGATGCGATGGCAGCTCTTAATGATGCGACCCGGCAGATACAACAGGCTATGGACAATGCAATGCAGGGAGGAGAAGGAGGACTCAGTTCGCTATTACAGCAGCTCGGACGAATGGCAGCGCAACAACAGGGAATCAACTTACAGACTCAGGATTTGAGTTCGCAGGGAGGTCTGACATCGGAACAGGCTGCTCAAGCGGCACGTCTTGCGGCCGAGCAGGCCACGGTTCAGAAATCGCTTGAACAATTAAGTAATGAAGCTCGGCAATCATCGGAGCAGCAAAAACTATTGGGGGATCTCGATAAAATTGCGGAAGAAATGAAGGAGGTCGTCCGCGATCTTGAGCAGCATGATATCAACCCGGCAACGCTTCAGCGTCAGGAGAAAATTTTATCCCGGCTTCTTGATGCACAGCGATCAATGCGAGAGCGCGATTATGAAAAACGCAGACGTGCTGAAACCGGAAAGGAATATCAACAAATTTCACCATCCGAGCTTGACCAATCGACCGTCGCAGGTACCTCCAGGTTGATGCAGGATCTACGCAAGGCGCTTGAACAGGGTTATACAAAGGAATATCAGGAGTTGATCAAGAGATATTTTGAAGAATTGCAGAAAATTCAATAAAAGAAAAACACAAAGCAATTTTCGCTTTATGTTTTTCTTGAAAGATCGATAAACAGATTGTCCTATTTTTGCTTCTCGATATTTTTTCCTGTTTTTTCTATTCTCTCGCCGCGTCGTTCCATTCTTATACCTTGGTGTTCCTTAATTTCTCCTTTTCGTTCGATTTTTTCACCGGATTTTTCAAGCGCCGTTCCTTTCACCGGATGTCCATGACGTTCAAGTCGCTCGCCTTTGCGCTCCAGGCGTTCCCCACGGCGTTCCATCCGTTCACCCCTTCGTTCTTTAATTTCACCCTTGCCCTCGATGAGTTCCCCTTTTTTTTCAAGTTTTTTGCCTTCCTGTGCCAACACCGGCTGTTGAAAGGCGATAATTGTTACTAACAAAAACAGGGCTGTAATGAGTGTTTTCATAGCTTTTTTCTTTCTACTGGTATCGGATAGAGTGGACTATTATTGTGAATGTTTGAATCCGAAGGTGACTCAAAGGTTTAATTAAGATAAGCATTTTTTAATTAGACTTGCACATGAAGCAGGAATTTTTTATACTTTTTAACAATATTCAAAAGGAACCAGAACTCTATGGCGCTTGTTATACTAAAAACGACCGACATACCTGGTGATACAAAACGTATTAACAAGTCGGTCCATGTCCTCTGAAATAGCTAAAAAGAAAATTCCTGGGCGGGATGAAGAATTCCAGCGTGAGGCGGTTCCTCATATGGATGCATTATATAATTATGCACTCCGTATGACCGGAGATCCGAACGATGCGGATGATCTCCTACAGGATACATATCTCAAAGCATATCGCTTCTGGGACAAGTATGAAAAGGGAACGAATATCCGTGCCTGGCTGTTCAGGATTATGAAGAATTCATATATCAACCTCTATCGGAAAGCAACCAAAGAACCCGATACGGTTGACTATGAAGAGGTTCAGAATTTTTATCAAACAATTCGAGATCGATCTACCGATCCGAATGATTTACAAGAGAAATTTTTCGGTAATCTGCTGGAGGATGATGTTGCTCGAGCTCTGGAATCTCTTCCAGATGATTTCCGAACAGTGATTATCCTTTGCGACATCGAGGGATTTACTTATGAGGAGATTGCAGAGTTTGTTGAATGTCCCGTTGGTACGGTCCGCTCCCGAATCCATCGCGGACGGCGATTATTACGGGATAAATTATACGAGTATGCAAGGGAAAAAGGTTATATACATCCGGATTGAAAAAAAACGATTTTAATTTGAGGGGATACCGTGGACTGTAAAGAAATGCAGGAATATATTACGGCTGCGGTCGATCAAAACCTTGATCGTGCTGTACAATCAGAATTCATTCAGCATATTCGCCATTGTGTTCGCTGCGCCAGTGAATATGACCTGGAGCGTGCTACAAAGCAGATCACGCAAACACGGCTGCAGTTTGTTGAAACGCCCCCAACAGTTCGCGCTGCAATTCTAGAAAAAATAAAGGCAGAATCCCGGTCGTCAATTCCCCGCGTCCAGTGGTGGAGACAGGCTATTCAATCGTTCTTTCCTCTTTTTTCCAACCGCCATCTAATGCCAGCGGCTGGAATGGCGATGATTATCATGATCATTGTGGGGGCGGCACTTATTTTTCATCCATTCGGCACGAGGAATAGCCAATCGACACTTGAAGGTATCGCGGATGAGAATAGTGAGGTTCTTCATCAGGCACTCGATAATTTCCATGATATACAAAATGGAAAGATGACTGTTCAATTGGTATCGAGTGAACCAACGGCTGTAAAAGCATTCTTCCGGGATAAAGTGAATTTCGATGTCGATGTTCACAAATTGAGAAATGCGGTACTTATCGGTGCCGTCTATTCGGAATATAAAGGTGCAAAACTCGCTCACGTTATGTATAAAAGCGGTGATCAAATTATTTATGTGTATCAGGCCTGGATAAAAGATGTAGGGAGTAGTTCCGGACTCTGTGCGCGTCGTGAAATTCGGAATGCGTTAGCAAAAAAAGATATTTTTATGGATTCAATCACGTCGCCTCCCCATCATTGTTGTACAGTCGTATGGGAAGAGCGGGGGATTCTCTGCTCTGCCGTATCGACACTCCCGCGAAATGAAATGCTTACAACGTTACAGGATCAACTCGACCCCGATCCGCGATAACAATCACGCAGGAAAACATCTTTTTTACTTCTCTCACTGTTGTTGTATTTCTCAGTACAACTTCGTAGATTTTATAATTCATTGATATTTTTATTGTATGATGCGATATTCATTTTTTACCGGGTTGATGAAGCGGGCATACATCATTCTTCTCTCGTTATGGAGGATTCTCGTTGAGTATGTTCTGCGAATGCGGATCCGCATCAAGTTAAGCCTCATCATAGCAATCACGGTGATCCTTGTTGCTGCGGTTCTCAGTTCGATTATTATTTCCCAGCAAAGGAAAGAAATCCGGGCAAATGTCGAGTCACTTGCCCGTTTGACGACGGAACATTTAGCAAATGCATCACGCGATTATCTTCTTCTTCATGCCGAAGTATCGATTCAGGAAACCGTCAACGGGGTACATAGGATGAATGTCGAGGGAATTGGAAACATCATGATCGTCGATCGGAACGGCGTCATTGTGGCGCATTCGAATCTGGCTCTTGCCGCAAAACGTCTTTCTGATGAAGAATTTACCCGGATTGAAACAGTAACGGAATTGACCTCTCGCGAAACACAAGATGAGCTTGAATACATTCGTCCGATTTACGTCCACCATGTGACGAAAGAAGGAACACGGACCATCCGTGTTGGAACAGCTGTAGTGAGCTTCTCAAAGGAAGTACTGTATCGTCCGCTCGGTGTCATCGAACAAACAATTATTCTGGCTGCTTTCGGCGTGTGTACAGTAGCAATTACAATCGTATTCTTCCTGTCCGGAATAATTCTCCAGATTATCCTAGAATTATCCGAGGGGGCCAGACGTGTGGGTGAAGGTGACTACCATGTACGAATTTTTACGAGGATCAAGGACGAACTTGGAGCTCTTACACGGGAATTTAACAAGATGGTCGAACAGCTGAGAGAGCGAGCGATGCTCCAGAAATTCGTATCGAAACATGCCATGACAATGATTCAACAACACCAAATTGTGACGTTGGGTGGAGAACGAAAGACCATTGCGATCGTTTTTACCGACATCCGTAATTTTACCCGTCTGGCCGACACTATGTCTCCCGAAGAGGTTGTCTCGCTGATCAACACCTATCTTGACGCGCAGATGAACGTCATTACCGCATGGAACGGCTCGGTCGATAAGTTTATGGGAGATGGTGTTATGGCAATCTTTACAGGACCTTCGATGATGACAGATGCCGTTAGGAGCGCGATAGCAATTCAGGAATGTTTGCGAGAAATGAATCACCAGCGGCGGTTGAATAAAGAAGTCACTATAGAAGTCGGAATCGGAATTGATGCCGGTCCAACTGTTATGGGAAATATCGGCTCCCGATCGCGAATGGACTTCACAGCCATCGGTGATGCCGTCAACATCGCCTCGCGATTATGCGATCTTGCCGAACCGAATCAGATCCTGGTCTCCGAAACGATTATGCGGGGACTCGATGGATCATTCTCGCTCAAGAATGAAGGAACTGTCCGGTTTAAAGGAAAGCGGGCCGCGATAGTGATCTTTTCAGTGCAATCGAAGGTGTCAGCGTGAAATCTTGGTTTTTTCTGCTAATATGTTTTCCATCAATCGTTGTCTCACAGTACAGGCATGTGAGCGCTGATGACGAGGCACTCGGTCGTTCATCGAGTGCCTGGCAACCTTCGGTCGGGGCTCTCTTTTCGAATCCGGCATGCCTTTCGTATGTCCGGCAGACCGAATGTGTAATCTCGAATTACCATCTCTTTCAGACTACATTCTTCGGAGCATCACATTTCGATCCGTCGATCGGTACGATCTCCTTTGGAGGATTCAGAAATACCGATAGCGACCGGAATGAAGATATTATTGCACTCGGTTTTGCACACGAATTTTTCTCATCTGTTTCTTTCGGACTTTCCACCGGTGCAAAAAAACGTGATCAGACGTTTATTCCGACATTTGGAGCAGGATTTCTATTCCGGCCTCCAACCGAATCGATAATTCGAAATCTTTCTCTCGGAGCATTTCTCCAAAATATAACGTTTGACGCCGAACACAAAGAGCCGTTCGGGGGAATCGGCGCTGCATACTGGCTCATGAGTGATCGGGTGAGAGTACAGGCAAGCTGTACGGCTAATAGCGAAGATAGGAGTATCCAGCTCGGGATTGAAGGCCGTCCATTAGATTGGATATCGCTTCGTGTGGGGACTGACCGTGGGAAAAATTTTAGCGGAGGTATCGGATTGATATTTCCGTTTATCCATATTGATGCGGCAATGGATCATACCTTACTCCTCGTTACGTTTACACCACGGCTCGGAGCAGCCTGGTTCGAAAAGCGCGATGCGTATTTTACTGGAGGCGTTGAGCTTTACCGGCAGCAGCGATATCGTGATGCTATTGAGGCGTTCAATCTGGCCTTGATGTATGATCGGGATTATTCACCCGCACGTGAGTATCGATCAGCAGCAGAGAGCGATTACCGTGTGAAAGTCGAGGAGTATTATGAACGCGGTCAATTGCTCGTCATTAAGGAGCGTTATTATGATGCGATTCAGATGTTTCGGGCTGCGCTGGCAATAAATCCGCATCATGATTCATCGCGTGTCAGACTGGTTGCTGCAGAAGAAAAATTGCACGCTCTCGTTGATACGACGTTTGAAACAGGACAAAGATACTGGAGACAGCGGCAGTATCGTCAGGCTCACGCGATGTTTCAAAGAGCTCTCGAGTATGATTCGACCGATGAGCATGCACAAGAGGCACTTGCGAAAATCGATTCTGAACGGACAGTTGTTGTTGATTCGCTCATTCATGTCGGTGAGATGGCCATGCGTCAATCGCTTCTAGAAACAGCACGCAATGCTTTTGATAAAGCTGCAGTTATCGATCCGGGAAATAGCCAGATGGGTCATCGTTTGAGTTCACTCAGAGAGAAATTATCACTTCGGGAGCTTATCGAAGAGGGGAAAAAACAGCTTGCACTCGGAAAAATGCAGGATGCACTCAGTGCATTCAAACTCGTGCTGGAAAGAGATCCCATGAATGACGAAGCAAAAAAGTACGCGGCGCAGTGCCTTGCTTCATTGAGGAATACCGTGGACGAACTTTATCAAAACGGGCAGCATGCTTATTCAAACGAAGAGTACGAGACGGCGATCGACTTGTTCACAAGAGTGCTGGCAATTGATCCCAATCATAAGACAGCGCAGGAATATTTACAACGAGCGAACGATAAACTCAAGGCGTTGGAACAGCTCCAATGAAGGAGTACCTCCCTGTTTCCGATGACCGATCTAAGCTGGTGAAGCCTTTATTTATGTGCCGAAATAAAGCCGTTCACCCAAAGAAACCGGAAGTCCCGCCGAAATAATCTTCTTTGCGGCAGTCTCAACATCATATGCCGATCGTATGAAATTGAATGCCCATTGGTCGGTATCGAATATACCAAAACATAATCTCGGATCTCCATTACGGGGTTGCCCGACACTTCCCGGATTCACTAAATATTTTTTCTTACGGTCGATTGATGATGCTATTGTGCCCTCACCGAAGATGACCGGAATGTGTGTATGACCGATAAAACATAACGTTGTGGAGAAGTTCCGGAATAATCCGAGAGTCTGAATGGGATGAACGATGTAATCCCACTCTTCAGGTTGAAACGGCGATGAGTGGACAAAGGTACAATTATGAGCTGTTACGAGAAGAGGAAGTGATGCGAGATATTCAAAGTTTGAAGGTGTTAATTGTCCGATGGTCCACCGCACTGCCGCCGCTGCCCTTTGAGTAAAAGAATCGATTATGGAGTGATCGACGATCGCTGCATCGTGATTTCCACGCACAACAATTTTTGCATTCGCACGAATATATTCGATACATGGATTTGGATCCGCACCATATCCGATAATATCGCCGAGGCAGATAATTTCATCAATATTGAGTGAAGGGAGAAGTCTCTCCACGGCAGCGAGCGCCTCGAGATTGCCGTGTATGTCAGATAGAATTGCCAGTCTCATAACAATCAACGTGATGGATATGGTGCTTATGTTTTTTGTTGTTTCTTTTTTGCCGCCGGGAAAAGGACATTATTCAAAATCAACCGGTAACCGGGCGAGTTCTTGTGCAGGGCCAGATCGGTCGGCGGATCCCAGACAGCATGCTGGTAATCTTCGGGATCATGACCGCCGTAAAAGGTAAACGTCCCTCGTCCGAAATTCCCGTGAAGATATTTAACCTGCTCGGTTCCTTCCTTCTGGGCAAGTATGATCACAGATCGCTTGATCAGTTTCTTTTTGAAACCTGTGGTTTGTCCCATGAAACCCTTAATCACGTTGACATGATTTTGAGTGAGCATTGTCGGGACAGGGTCGTATTTTGCTGAAAATTCGAAGAGCGTAAAGTAATCGGTATTCGGATCCATCAATGGAATGGGATCGCTTGGAGGGAAATCAATATCGGAGTATTCATAAATCAATGGATTCATCACCAGCGTGAAATTCTCGAATACAAATGTTTTGCTGTAATCAAGTTTCTTCTGTGCATCAGGATCCGGCGGATCGCCATCAAACATGACATCGACGATATCGGTATTCTCGGCCGCTAATGCGATGTCGTATGTATCGGTGGCCGAACACATTGCAAATAGAAAACCACCGCTCCCGACGTATGATTTAATTGCACGGGCGACAGACTTTTTCATCTCGGAGACTTTCCTGAAGCCAAGTTTTACCGCCATCTTTTCATTCAATGCCTGTTCATCGATATACCACTGCTGTGACGCGTAGTTCATGTAGAATTTCCCGTACTGGCCTGTGAAATCCTCGTGATGCAGATGAAGCCAGTCGTATTTCTGTAATTTTCCCTGGAGCACCTCCTCATCCCAAACTTTTTCGTAGGGGATCTCGGCATATTCTAGAGCGAGGGTTACCGCATCATCCCATGGTTTGAAGTTCGGCGGCACATAGACCGCAATCTTGGGCACTTTTTCAAGAAGTACAACGTCCATGTTGTTTCCTTCCTGCTGTACTTCAGCAAGGATTTGGCTGGCCTGTATTCCTGAAAGTGTTTCGAATGTAACTCCACGAATTCTGCATTCACGGGTAAATTCATCGTGCGCATCGAACATAAACGAACCGCCGCGGTAATTAAGCAACCAGTTGACATCGACTCCATTATTCAATGCAAAAAATGCGATTCCGTATGCTTTCAGGTGATCGGTCTGTCTGAGGTCCATCGGTATAAGTATTTTCTGTCCGATTGCAGTTGGAACGGATGTCAGGCATAATATTAGAAGGATGAAGAGACTAATTTTTCCACGAGTCATAGGGTGTCTCCACGAAGTATCCTGATCCGTTTTCGCGCTTCACCGACAAGAAATGAATCCGGAAATCGTTCGAGTAACGATTCATAGAGTGTAATGGCTTTTCCTTTTTCGTGCATTTCACGGTTATATATTTCGGCAGTGGCAAAAAGTGACCGATCGGCAAAAATGCTTTCCGGATATTCTTTTACAAGTCGTTGATATGCATCGAGTGCATTCGAAAATCGTCCGGCGGATCTGTACAGGTCTCCAGTTAGAATCAATGCATCGTCAAGTAACAGCGAGCTCGGAAAACGTTTGGTAATATCCTCAAGAAATGCAATAGCCTCCATGTATTTATGCTGACGCGACAAAAGCTCGGCATGTGCATATATTTTAAGAGCATCTTCCTGACCTTTCCGGTGGTATTGAATGAACATCTGGAGTTTTATGGCGTCATTTGCGATGTCCGACGTTGTTTCTTGAGCCAGCGGAGCAAGGTGGGTTAATGCGCTGTCGAATTCGCCGCGATAGTATTCAATCTGAATACACTTAAACGATGCAAGATTCTTCTGAGTCTGCCCCTGGACCGCATAGTTTCTGAAGAGTACCCGATATGAATAAAGAGCACTGTCGAGTTCACCGCGTGCAATATAGATATCACCGGTGGTGATGACGACGTCGGGATTTGTTTCAGAATCGGCATATCGGTGGCGAATTTCATCGAGTGCACGAAGGGCGCCATCGATATCAAAATATACGTTGAACTTCACCAGTGCAATCCTGTAAAGGGCAAGTCGGGCATACTGTGATTGCGGATGTTCGATTGCCAGGGCGTTATAATATTGAATGGCCTCTGTAAGCAGGGAGTGGCGGTCGGCCGTGAGATTCGATGTCTCACCCGACGAATCAGGTTGTGTGCCCAATTCTTCCAGTACTCGAGCATATCCATATTTTGCCTGGGGAATTGCTTTTTCTTCAGGATAGTGATCAATATATTCCCTGAATGCCTTTGCAGCAGTCGGGAATGCACGCTCCTTCGAAATCCGTTCGGCAAAATTCAATATCTCTCGTCCCTGCGCTTTGAGCAGTGCATCGATGTTTTTATACACTACAAATGCATCATCGTATCTTTTTGCCTCTTGATATAACCAGGCAAGTAACATTTGAAGGGCTACGTTATCTTCATGACGGGCGGTTTCTGCTTGAGCGACCCTTAGAGCTGCACTAAGAGCTTCCGGTTTGGCAATATATGAGCTAATTCGTTGCCGTACGACCTCCATCATCGACAATCCTTTTTCGGTAACAATCGAGAGATATTCGCGGGTCGCATCTTCGTAGCGGAACATCATAGTATACAACAATCCAATTTCCTCGGTTATGGAAGAACGCTCGGAATCTTGCCGGCGTCCATCAATGAGCATTTTAATGGCTTTGTCATGCAATCGGTTTTCGATAAGGTAATTCGCAATCACACGGTATGCGGTTGGAGAATTCTTGAAAACCTCGATCCCCCGGTTCCAGGCAGCAAATGCCTCTGCCTCTTTTCCAGCCTTATAGTAGCAGTCACCAAGCAGACCGAAAAGTGAAATATCATTACCGGTGAAATCAAGTCGTTTTGTAACAATAGTAATTGCACTATCATACAATTTCAAATGCATATAAGTTCGGCGGAGTGCATCAAAGAAAACAAGATTATTTTCATCAGTGTGATGAAGCTGCTCATAGATTGGAAGAGCATTCATATAATCTCCAGCCCGCTCATATGCCTCGGCCAGGTGTAATTTTATTGTATTTTGATCTTGATGGTATAATTTCCCCTCTTCCTGGGCGGATATTCTTGTTATCGCAAGTAATACCCATGCAGCAATAATCCCTAACCGATACTTATGTCGACAATATCTCATAGGGATAATATAAATAAAAGCTTCATGATGAAAAAGCTAATAAGTTGAGATTTTTTCTTATCATAAACTATTTAAGAATAACAAGGGAAAATGAGGTTTTGTTCGTGTACTCAATCCTCATTCCTTGACTCATACGCCGTATTTCTGTACCTTCTATCTGTTATGAGAAATATTGCAATACTTGGTTCAACCGGATCGATCGGACGAAGCAGTCTTGAAGTTATACAGACCATCCCTGATCAGTTTCGAGCAACTTACCTGACAACCAACAGGAATATCGAGTTGCTCAATGAACAGATTCGAAGGTTTTCTCCAAAGGGGGTAGTTGTTCTCGATCATCGTGCCGCTGCTGCTTTGTCAGAGACACTCAATGGAACCACTGAAGTCCTCGTCGGCGAGAAAGGGCTTCTCGAAATCGTCCGCCGCGATGATGTAGACCTTGTCATAAGTTCTCTTGTGGGTTTTGCAGGACTCAGGCCGACCATTGAGGCGATCAGACATCGGAAAACCATTGCCCTGGCGAATAAAGAGACACTTGTTGTCGCGGGGGAAATCATAACCGGCCTTGTCGATGAATACGGCGTGAAAATCCTTCCGATCGATAGTGAACATAGCGCGATTATGCAATGTCTGGCAGGTGAGGACCCCGCGACTGTGCTTCGGTTGATTCTCACAGCTTCGGGCGGTCCTTTTTACACCCGAAATAAGGAAGATTTCTGTTCCATTACGGTTGATGAGGCATTGAAGCATCCAAATTGGAAAATGGGGAATAAAATCACGATTGATTCGGCAACATTGATGAATAAAGGACTAGAAGTTATCGAAGCCCACTGGTTGTTTCACATCCCTCCAGAAAAAATCGATGTTGTTATTCATCCTCAATCGATTATACATTCAATGGTGGAATTTATAGATGGATCGATAAAGGCACAGCTTGGCATTCCGGACATGAAAATTCCAATCCAATATGCCCTGACGTACCCGAAGCGTATTCCCTCACATTGGGAACGACTGGATTTTTCGACTTTTCGCGAGATGACATTCGTTCAACCGGACATCGATAAATTTGAGTGTCTCGGGCTTGCCTTTGAGGCCATCGGTCGGGGAGGAAGTGCACCGGCGGTTATCAATGCGGCAAATGAAGTTGCTGTTGATCTTTTTCTCAACCGGAAGCTTCAATTCCCGGATATTCCCCGCATCATTCGTACGGCACTAGACCACCAGCACATTGTTGATCATCCGGAACTTCCTCATATCATCGAAGCCGATCGCTCGACACGGGCAATGATTCTTGAACAGTATTAACAAATATGGAGTGTAATTTAGTATGGGTGTAATTGTAACAATATTCTATTTCATCATCACTATTGGAATTCTTGTTCTGGTGCATGAGCTTGGTCATTTTCTCGCAGCCAAACTTTTCGGCATGCGCGTTGATATATTCTCAATAGGTTTTCCGCCGCGTGCGTTCGGACGGAAAATCGGCGAGACCGACTACTGCATTTCATGGGTTCCCATCGGGGGATATGTGAAAATTGCCGGGATGATCGATGAAAGCTTCGATACGGAATTTCTCAATCATGAACCGCAGCCTTGGGAGTTCCGGTCGAAACCGATCTGGCAGAGAATGATCGTCATGGCAGCGGGAGTGATTATGAATCTCCTGCTCGCAATCTTGATTTTCTGGGGGATCAATTATGTCAATGGGAGAGTAGTGATCGATACGACGGAAGTCGGTATTGTTGTTCAACAAAGTAATGCAGAGATCGCCGGATTCCAGCAGGGCGATAAGATTATAACAATCAACGGTAAACGGGTAGAAAGCTGGGATGATATCCAAAGTGCAATGTACATTGAAGATATAGGAAACGATTTGACATTTACTATTCTGCGTCATGAGGCGATGTACACGATACCTGTTCCGCGGAAATTGGTTCCCGATCTCACAGAAGACTTTTTTGGATTACTACCGGCAGGTTCTCCCGGCGTGGTGATGGTTAACAGTGTTGAAAAGAATCGTCCGGCAGAGCGAGTCGGATTGAAATCGAAGGATGTCATTATATCCTTGAACGATGTCCATATTGCTGTTGCTCAGCAGGTGCTGAAGATTGTTAAAGCAAATGTTGGAAAAGAAGTATCGATACAATGGATGCGAGGCGACTCAATGTTCAACGGGAAAGTCGTTCCGGATCCGGATGGAAAAATCGGCATCGTGCAGGAACCGAAACCATTTGCTGGCCCGATTAAACGATATCAATATACAATTATTGAGGCTTTCCCTCGAGGTGTAGGCGAGATCTGGAATGTAACGGTTCTATTCGGGAAATCGATATGGCAGGTTGTCATCGGGAAGACGCCATTTGGGAAAACGGTCGGCGGACCGATTCGCATTGCTCAACTTGCAACCCGGTCGGCAGAATTTGGCCTCGGGAGTTTTTTTGGATTTCTGGCCCTTCTCAGTGTCAGTCTGGCTATTTTAAATATCGTACCATTCCCGGCGCTGGATGGAGGACACATCATATTTCTTGTGTATGAGGCAATCTTCCGCCGGGAAATACCTAGTAAAGTGAAACTAGCTTTTCAGCAGGTTGGATTTTTCCTCTTGCTTGCCTTTATGGCCTTTGTAATTTACAATGATATAGCAAACTTTTAAGGTTGCACAAATATGAAAAAGTGTTTATACTACATTATCATAATATAAAGGGCTATCGTATGAAAAATCAGGTACGCCTTATGGTCCTCCCGCTGCTATTTTTTTTAACGATGGTATTATGGATAGCGACTGGACCAGCACTCTACGCTCAATCATTGAGTGTATCAGTTACTCTTCTCTCGTTGGATCAGATTTCGGTAACGGATCTGGACTTTAATAATTTCCACAGTTCCCGTCCCTTTATTGTTATTACCATGACATCATCCAGCCATGCTACGGTCGTTCTGCATCTTGATGTCACGGTACAACTTGCCGACGGGACACAATTAAATCCCCTTGCTCGGGCGTTATCGGAGCCGTTCCCCCTTTCGGGAACGAGGAGGATCACCAACGTCGATCTTGGATCTCCTAACGGTATAAAACTCGATGAGAATGAAAGTGGAATCGTCGATGCCGCAGGGAAGAGAATCAATGATGTGCTTCAGGCAACAGGAAAGCTCCCCTACGGTACCTACACGTTCACAGCGTGGCTGGAAAGTAAAACGCCGAATATTCCAAAATCTAATGAGTTTCCAGTGAGCGTGATAATACAAAATCCATCTCGTGTTGAGTTATTAGCTCCTTCCAATGGTATCGAGTGGCCGAATCCGTTTCCAGTTTTCCAATGGTCATCAAATACCGATGAAGTAATTCTTGGGGTTTATGAAAAATTACCGGGAATGCAGACACCACAGGAAGCAATCTCCGGGGTGCCGAACTTGCAGAAGCGTTTATTAAAAGTAAACACTTACCAGTACGAAGCTTCAGGGGCGGGTGTGCGTCCTCTCGAGCAGGGAAAAAGTTACTACTGGCTCGTGCAGGGTATTGTCCGGTCGGGGGCGAATACCGAGGATTTAATCTCGAGTGAAATCTGGCAAATCAATATCACCAAGCAAACCGGATCCGCAGCAGCGTCAATGATTCTTAATCAGCTTCAAGATATCGCCGGCCCGCAGTTTCAAGCGATAATTGCGCGACTGCTTGAAATGGGATTCGAACCGACAGGACTGCTTCGGTTCGGAGGAATTACAATGACCTGGGGGGAGTTTTTGCAGAAAGTACGTTCGGGTGAATTCCAAATTACCAATATGACAATCGACTAGTGTCGAGTACCAAAAATAACTTGAAGAATTTATAGGATTAAAACTAATGGAAATCGGATGGAATAGCATTATATGGCGCTCCGACTTATTCAAGTTATTTTTGAATCGAGACACTAGAATCATGAAAAAGGATACACAACCATGAAAAAGAAATTTTTCTTCCGTATTCTTGCCGCAGTTCTTCCGGTGCTGTGTGCAGTGGCAGTAACGGCAATGATGCTGTACCCTCCGGATGCACAGCCGATTGCCATAATTATGAAAATCATTAAAGACGATGTTCATCGCAGAACACCGGGCAGCGACTGGCAAAAAGCAAAGCGGGGCGATCGACTTGCGTCAAAGGATAATCTAAAAACAGGACCAAACGCATTTGCGGTTGTGAAGTTTAATGATAACACACTCCTCAAAGTACGTCCGAATTCTGAAATCACCATTGCCGGTGAAATTGCGGGTAACGTATTTTCAAAAAGCGTCGAGCTCAGCCGGGGCGGAACAGATTTCGATGTGAACAAACAGGAGAAGGAGAAATTCGAATTTACAACACCGACATCGGTTGCATCAATTCGTGGATCGAAGGGACGATTTACAACGGATAAGGACAGCTCGGATTATCTGTTTATGACTCATGGATTGGCGGTTCTGCTGAATCTCCTGTCTCAAAAATCAACCGAGGTTGGCACAGGACAGGTTGGTATCTCCTATCGGGATGGAAGAATTGAAATCCGCATCATAACGCGAGAAGAGCAAAGCGATCTTCAGGATACAGGACAACTTCTCGAGGGAGGTGGTTCCCAGGATTACGAAATGGATTTCAAGGATAACCAGGGACAAAACCACAAATTGAAAATAGGGGTTCAGAAAAAGAAATAAACTAAGAAATACATATCGCGATACAATTCAGCTTGTTACATTAACAGGGGGCAAAGATAGACGGAAGCATTATAAAGCGTTTATCTGAAGCCCCCTGTGTCATTTCATAGGCCATTGAGTTTGATTAAAAAGAAATTCTGTTGGAACGAAGTGAATTTTTCATGTATATTTTCTTGATATGAATACACAGCTTCGTATAGCGCTTGTACACGACTGGCTCACTTCGATGCGAGGAGGGGAAAAATGTGTTGAAGTTCTCTGCGAACTCTATCCCGATGCAGTGCTTCACACATTGCTGCATATTCCTGGAAGCGTTTCACCGACCATTGAACATATGCAGATCCGAACCTCCTTTATTCAAAAGCTTCCACACGCTGAGCGTTTCTATCGGCACTATCTACCGCTGTTCCCTGCTGCAATCGGGCATTTTGACATGAGCGAATTCGATGTAATCATATCGTCAAGTCATTGTGCGGCCAAAGGAATTCGCCCGCGCCCAGGTGCATTACATATTTGCTATTGCCATACACCGATGCGTTATGTGTGGGACATGTACGATGATTATTTTGGGCCGGGTCGGGCAAGCGTCTCCGTGCGTAGAGCAATGAAAATTATCCGCCCATATCTCCAGCGATGGGACGTAAAATCATCGGCTCGTGTCGATCAATTTGTGGCAAATTCCACTTTCGTTCGGGAACGAATCCAGCGTATCTATCATCGGGAGGCGAATGTCATTTATCCTCCGGTTGAGGTCTCGAGGTTTAATACATCGAATATTGATGAAGGATTTTTCCTCGTAGTGGGTGCATTGGTACCCTATAAACGCATTGATCTGGCAATTGATGTCTGTAATGCAATGAAACGGAATCTTGTAATTGCCGGAAACGGACCGGAAGAAACAGCGCTCCGTTCACGTGCAGGTGAAACGGTGACATTAGTCGGCTGGAGGAATGACGAAGAGATCGCCGGTCTATACCAGCGATGCACGGCACTGTTATTTCCCGGTATCGATGATTTTGGTATTGTTCCGCTCGAAGCAATGGCCAGCGGAAAACCTGTTATCGCATATGGAAAGGGAGGAGCACTTGAGACCATAATTGAGGGTGTTACAGGAACATTTTTTTATGATCAGACACCGGCAAACTTCAGCGAAGCCATCAGGCGTTTTGAATCGCTTTCTTTTGATCCTCACCGGATCAGAATGCATTCAATTTCATTTGACCGGTCGGTATACAAATCTGCCATGCAAAAATTCATCGTCGATCAAATCCATCATCATTGGGAAGAAAAATAGATAATCGGGATAAATGGCCATTCATGTAGAGGATAGCCAGAGCGAAACAAATTATGAATTAAAACCAAAAGAAGAAAAAACATGGTCATACCTGTTCTAAATCTGTTTATTATAAATTAGCAAAGGAATTCAATAAAACGAACAGACTTCGAATACATAATAATATTCTGGCGTTGGTATTTCTTCTTTCATTGATCGGATGCGGTATTTTTGGATCGGTGGAGGATGAAGATCGGGGACTGGATGTCGTCACTGCCTCTCTCGTGAAGCGCTATGTCGATGTTCTGGCTTCCGATTCGATGATGGGACGCAATACTCCAAGTTCGCAGCTCAATTCGGCCGCTCAATTTATTGCCGATGAATTTAAATCCGACGGTCTCGAAGCGTTCCGTGAGAGTTATTTTCAGCAGTTTGGATTGAATATTATCAATCTCGGGAATGATAACCGGCTCCGCATAACGAAGGATGGTAAGGAACAATCATATACATTGAAAAGTGAATTTGTTCCGTTTGAGATGACCGCAAACAGAGACGCATCAGGACCAATCGTCTTTGCGGGATATGGAATTACTGCGCCGGAATATCAGTATGATGATTATGCAAAAATCGATGTACGGGGAAAAATCGTTGTTGTTCTCCGGCATGAGCCGTGTGAGGATGATCCGAATTCCAGGTTCGACGGAAAAAATTCAACTCAGTATTCGAATATTGACGAAAAAGCCGGCATTGCGATGGAGCATGGTGCGGCTGCTCTTTTTGTTGTTACCGATCCTTTGAATCACAGTAATCTAATACCGCGAGGTTTTCCCTGGCCGTCTCTGTCAAAGGTAATACCAGTCGACGCGCTGCCGATGACACTCGGTGTCGAAGAATCGAAAAAAATACCTGTGGTGCATGTCGGTACTGAAGTTATTAAACAACTCTTCGGTGGCATTGAGGCATTGAAAGCACTTCAGGCTCGCATCGACAGTACGATGACTCCACAGTCGTTTTCCATTCCGGGCGCAAACGGTTATGTGAAAACTTCTACAACAATAAGGAAATTCACGACGCAGAATGTACTCGGATACTGTGAGGGCTCTGATCCGGAATTGAAAAACGAACTGCTTATAATCGGAGCTCATTACGATCATATTGGATATAAGAAAGGGGTAGCGATCGGACAGGATTCTATCTATAACGGCGCTGATGATAATGCATCGGGGACGAGTGGAATGATGGCTCTCGCAAAAGCGTTCGGGACATTGGAGCAAAAGCCGAAACGAAGTATTCTTTTTATCGCTTTTGCCGGAGAAGAAGAAGGGCTTCTCGGTTCTCTGGCTTACGTCGGAAATCCCCTCTACCCGCTTGATAAAACCGTTGCAATGCTGAACCTCGACATGATCGGCCGTAACAGTATTGACAGTCTGTACCTGATCGGATATTCAATCAGTCCGGATATTGTCAGAATTACACAGGCGGAAAATCGCTATGTTGGCTTTAAATTTGGATATTCACAGGAATATTTTCTATTCAGCGGTGATCAGTATCCTTTTATTCAGAAGAAAATCCCGATTCTTTTCTATCACAGCGGTCTACATGCAGACTACCATCAGGTGAGCGACGAATCAAATCGTATTAACTATTATAAATTAGCCCGAGTTGCACGGCTCGTGTTCCGAACGGCCATGCATATTGCCGACGAACATGAATATTATCATATTACACCTAAATAATTTTCTCAGGAGGATATATGAAAAAAGCAGTGAACATCATGTTGATTATGTGTATTGTCATGTCGATGGTGGTCTATGCGCAGGGAATTAAGCTTGAGTACAAATTTGAAAAAGGTAAAACCTATCGTTATCGAGATATTTTGGAGGCAAAATCGACGCAGGAGATGATGGGGCGGGAAATAAAAACCGAAATACAAGGCATAAATGTCGTCCGCGTAATGGGTGATTCTCTGAATCCGGACGGTTCGATGGCGTTAATTGCAACAACTGATTCTGCCGTAATGTCTATAAAAGCACCGGGAATGGATACAACTCAAACTCAGGCTAATGTAATCGGGAAAAAATTCCGTATGAACGTTGCGAAAAACGGAAGAGTGAGTAATTTTACATCGTTAAATACCATGGAAGGTGAAGAAGGGGAATCGATGCAAAACCAGCTAGGGCATTATCCGCTGTTGGGTGAAAATCCTGTCACTATCGGATCAACGTGGAACGCCTCAACGATCGATACAGTAGAACAAAAGCAATTTGGCGGAAAACTTATCACTGATACAAAGGAAGAATATAAAATTGTCGGGAAAGAAATGAAAAACGGATACGATTGTTTTACAATAGCATCAACCGGGAAGTTTAGTATTGCAGGAAAAGGATCGATGATGGGAATGGATCTTCATATTGAGGGAACGGGAAAAACAGATGGAATGATTTTCTTCAATCCGGCTCAAGGAATTGTCGTTGCTTCCGAGTCGAACGTCGATATGGATATGACAATAGCAACGACGGGTCAGACACCGATGGTCATACCAACGACGCAGTCGATGAAAATCACGCGTTCATTAATTCCATGATACCGACACACTCTACCGATATGGATCCGGAAGTTTTCCGGAGATATGGACATTTGCTTGTCGATTGGGTGACTGATTATCTTGCGCATCCCGAACGATATAATGTCCTTGCAAAGGTCAAGCCGGGCGATATTCAATCAGCATTTCCATCGACTCCACCGGAGAAACCCGAGACAATTGATGCTGTGATCGAGGATCTGACAAGGATAATCGCTCCCGGACTCACGCACTGGAATCACCCCGGGTTCTTTGCGTACTTCGGTATCACGGCGAGCGGACCGGGTATTCTCGGAGAGCTTCTCAGCGCTGCATTCAACACCAATGTAATGCTGTGGAAAACCGGACCTGCAGCGGCTGAGCTTGAATATGTCGTACTCAATTGGCTTCGTCAGCTTCTAAAACTTCCCTCAGGACTATTCGGCATTATTAATGATACGGCCTCGGTTTCAAGCCTTGTCGCAATTGCCGCTGCTCGTGAGGCAATAGACGCCAAGATTCGAGAGAGAGGAATGGCCGGACGAACGGATCTTCCGCAGCTACGACTTTATACTTCAGATCAGGCGCATTCATCGATTGAGAAAGGGGCAATTGTGCTGGGTATCGGTCAGGAAGGAGTCTGCAAAATTCCGGTTGATGCCGAGTTCAGAATGCGGGTTGATTTACTGGAGAAAGCAATTCAAGAGGATATTGCCGCGAAGCGCAAACCGTTTTGTATTGTTGCAACTGTCGGCACGACATCGACAACCAGCGTAGACCCTATTCCGTACATCGCCGACGTTGCAGCCCGGTACAATCTGTGGCTTCATGTGGATGGTGCATATGCAGGAGTCTCGGGAATGATTCCGGGAATGGAGTGGGTACTCGCCGGGGTTGATCGGGCCGATTCTCTTGTTGTGAATCCGCATAAATGGCTTTTTGTCCCGATCGATCTTAGCGTATTATATTGTCGTAAACCCGAGATTCTGCGTCGTGCATTCAGTCTGGTTCCCGAGTATCTTCGTACTGCGGAAGAAGACCGTGTGATTAATTATATGGATTATGGAATTCAACTCGGCCGGCGGTTCAGGGCACTCAAATTGTGGATGGTAATACGGTATTTTGGTGCCGAAGGATTACGCGAACGGTTGCAGGGTCATATCGAACTCGGACAGATTTTTAAAAAATGGGTGGAAGAAGATGTAAACTTTGAATTACTGGCACCGGCTCCATTCAGTGTCGTGTGCTTCCGTTATGTCCCGTCGACAATACCACAGAATGTTATGAACCGAGAAGAGTATTTAAACGAGCTCAATGAAAAACTACTGACAGCTGTAAATTCAACCGGTGAAGTTTATCTTTCACATACAAAACTGAATGGGAAATATACCATAAGGATGGCGATCGGAAATCTACGGACGACAGAAACTCATGTAAAACGTGCATGGGTACTTCTACATGAACAGGGGCGAAGGTTGGCAGAAGAGAAATTCTGAGATAATAAGACGATTACAATCAAGATGCTTCTCAGGTTACATTTTGAAAAAACGAACCTCAAATTTCTCAATTTTGGTGAGAATTGAGAAATTCATTGACTATTTTCTCTAAGTTCGATATATTCAGTGATGCAAGAACTGCAGCGGACAGTAGAAAAGGGTATGGAATGCCTTCCGAGAGTATTCACCATAAGAGAAAATCACGGAAATATAACATAGTCGTTATTCCGGATGATGATGCAGGGAAAACGGCTACGTTTCGCGTCAGGCCGCTGGTTCTGGGAATCATCGTTTGTGTTCTTTTCATTATTATCGGGTCGATTACCTTTGCACTGTTGAATTATACTCCTCTGGCACTTCTGCTCCCGGTAACAAATCCTGCGCTTGAAGAAAAGTACGGACGGAAAATTGTTTTACTGCAGGAAAAGCTCGACCGGGTGACCAGTGATGTGCTCATTTTGCAGGGATATAATTTCAAGCTCCGGAAAGTCCTCGGCGATGAAACAGCACAGGATAGTACGGCGGCAAAGAAAAATCCTACTGCAGAAAATCAACATGGTGGGATTACAATAGAAGATGAACGTCTTCCAGTGACATCGATCCAGCAATCGGAAACGTTGAAAACACTCTCTCCATTTAGAAGGGGAACGACGCTTGAAATTCAAAATAGCGAGGTGAGCCTTCCCCTGAGTTTTCCCACGCAGGGTTTCATCACGCGGGGGTATGATTCAGCGAAAAGGCATTTTGGTATTGATATAGCAGGGAAAGTGGGCACGGCGGTCTATGCCGCGGCAGATGGTCATGTGATTTTTGCCGGGTGGACAGTCGACGATGGCAACATGGTTATCATTGCTCATAATAATGGCTTTGTGACATTCTATAAACATAATCAAGCATTATTGACTGTAAGCAATACGATGGTCAAACGCGGCGAACCGATTGCATTATTGGGAAATTCCGGTAAAACAAGTTACGGCCCCCATTTGCATTTTGAAGTATGGTTTAATGGTATGCCGTGTAATCCAGGTGAATATATTGTTAAAGCCCATCTCTGACTCTGAACAGGAGGAAAGCCCATGGCTGAAAAAATAATCAGCGTGAAGGATCTCAACCTCATCGGGGTTGGGACGACAATCGAAGGAAAAATCCGCAGCCAGGGAAGCATGCGAATCGACGGAAAACTCGTCGGGGAGGTTGCGGTGAGCGAAAACATTGCGATTGGTATCACCGGGGATGTTGAAGGCAACATCACAGCCCGGAATATTACGGTGGGCGGCAAGGTTCGTGGCAATATTCACGCAGGAGAGAAATTGGTTTTTGAAGGAAAAGCCTCGATTAAGGGAGATGTGCGTGCGGCAAAACTTATTGTCGATGAGGGGGCATCATTTGACGGCAACTGTCGCATGACTGATCAACGGCAGCAAGGGTGATTTCACACTCCACGAAAAAATAATGGCACAGCGCGATGAGGACCCGTCTTCGGGGAAAGAATCGAAACAATCGGTGCTTCAACAGCTTGCCCCGTACCTTACGATTGGTTTTCAGCTTGCCGCAACGGTAACCATTTTTTTCTTTGGCGGTCGCTGGCTCGACGGAGAATTCCGTACTGCGCCATGGTGTATGATCGTGATGACGCTAATTGGGATCGTGGGTGCCTTATATAAATTTTTTATCACGGTCATTAAACTTGGGAAAAGAGAGGATGAACGATGGAAAACGGGGAATCACAATATAAAAGATTCCTGACCTCGCTTCCCAAACAAGTAATTGCTATACTGGTTCTTGCAGCCATCGGCGGTGTATACCCTATGGCAGTGCACACGTCAAGAGAAACGAACATTGCTCTTATCACCGGTACATTGATGAGTACGGCAAATGTTCTTCTCGGATATGCAGCAATAGAATATTCCATCGGTAAATCATATACAACTTTCTTAAAGGTCGTTCTGGGGGGAATGGGAATTCGAATGGCGGTGTTGCTCGGAGGTTTTTTCATCTGTATTAAGGTGTTCCGGCTGCCGATTATTCCGCTGTCAGCATCGCTGTTGTCGTTCTATGGCTTGTATTTAATTCTGGAAGTCATATTTATCCAGTTACGAGTCCGTACGAAAAATATATAAGTCGATGATGTTCATCACACTTCTCGATTCATTATATCAGCAACCCATAATCCACGCGGTACGCGATTCCGTGGTGGTCGATACGCTCCGGCATGCAGGAGCAGCTACCGGCCATGGAGGAAGCGAAGGAAATGTTTTCACACAGCTCCTGAATCACCTCCTCGATTCCCGGGACATAGAATTTCAGCCTTTTACTCATTTTTCATTTCCACAATTTCCGACGGTCCATATTTTCGGATTAACGATTGATCTCTCGATCACAAAGCATGTTTTTTATATGTGGATTGCCGCACTCGTTTTAATCGCAATTGCTGTCACTGCGGCCCGCCAGAATAGAAAGCGGAGAGTTCCAACGGGAATCGGAAATTTGATCGAAATCATCATCGTCTTCATTCGGGAAGAAATTGTGCTGCCGAATATGGGTCAGGAAGGAATGAAGTATATTTCATATTTGCTGACGACATTTTTCTTTATTCTGACGATGAATTTACTGGGACTAATTCCTTATGGAGTCAGTTCCACGGGCAATATAAGCATCACGGCAGGACTTGCAATTGTGGCGTTTTGTATGATACAGGTTGCTGCGATCAGAAAGCAGGGTTTCAGGAACTATCTTGCTCATCTTACGGGAGGTGTACACTGGGCATTGTGGCCAATTCTGATCCCGATTGAGATTATCGGTTTATTTACTAAACCATTTGCCTTATGTATCCGTCTTTTTGCCAATATGACAGCGGGTCATCTTGTACTGGTGTCGCTGGCGGGATTAATTTTCATGTTTCGATCATATGCAATTGCCCCGGCATCAGTGCTGTTCATGCTCGGTATCAATTTACTTGAATTTCTTGTTGCACTCCTCCAGGCATTTATTTTTACAATTCTGACAGCCCTATTCATGGGAATCGGAATTCAGGGAGGGCACGAGGAAGAAAATTCATATTAATAATTCATTCATAATATCATTTACCGTAATTCACGATGGAGGAGTACACATGGAAAATTTAGTTTATGGTTATGTCGCCGCAG
This sequence comes from Bacteroidota bacterium, assembly GCA_050011775.1. Classification (GTDB taxonomy): domain Bacteria; phylum Bacteroidota; class Ignavibacteria; order UBA10030; family CAVZMI01; genus CAVZMI01. Next base: position 328,081 of record JBEKIL010000001.1, read on the forward strand.
GTATCAGTGCCGCATTAACGGTAATCGGTGCGGCCTACGGAATCTCAAAACTTGCCGCTGCCACAATGGAAGCAAGCGGTCGTCAACCAGAAGTTGCCGGTCAAGTCCGTTTTTCGATGATAATCGCTGCAGCATTGATTGAAGGAGTGACCTTCTTTGCGCTTGTCATTTGCATTATTCTTGCTACTAAATAGGGTAATCATACATCGTCTGAAGTGACGAAAGGGATAATCCAATGTTACAGATTAATCCAGGGCTGATTCTCTGGACAATCATCACATTTATTCTTTTAGTCTTCCTCTTACGAAAGTTTGCATGGAAATCGCTTCTTGAAGCGCTCCATGCACGGGAGGAATCCGTCCGCTTGTCGCTTGAAAAATCCGAACAGGCAAAGGTAGAAGCTGAGCATCTTCTTGAAGAGAACAAACGGCAAATGGCCGGGGCTGCAGATGAAGTACGACGTATTATGAAAGAAGCCGAAACGAATGCCGAACGCAAGCGCATTGAAATTGAACAGGAAGCACGACAAAGGGCGGAAAAACGCCTCAAGGAAGCCGCGGAAGAAATTCTTCGGTTGAAAGAAAGCGCCCTCGCCCAGCTCCGCGGGGAGGTTGCCGATCTTGCTATTTCGACCGCGAGTAAAATTCTCAGTGAGACTATCGACGAGAAAAAACATAAAAAAATTATCGACGAAGCACTTGCAAAACTCCCCAAGAATTAAGGTACACGATCTATGAGCGATATGAGAGTTGCTAAACGCTATGCGACGGCATTGATTAAAAGTGCACAGGAGATGAATATGCTGGAAGAAGTGACACGGGATATACAAATCCTGAAAGCAACCCTTCAAAACACAAAAGATTTTCGGCTCTTTCTCTCGAGTCCGATTATTTCGATTGAGAAAAAAAGAAGGGTTGTGGCCGAATTGTTCGCAACGCAGCTTCATACGATGACATTTACATTTCTCAATATGTTGATCGAAAAAGGACGCGAGAATGTTCTTCCAAGTATCATCACTCAGTTCCATTTTTTATACAATGAGATGCTCGGTATTTTGAGCGTCGATGTAAAAACCGTAACGCCATTTTCCGGAACACAGGAGAAGGCACTTGTCGTGACACTGGAAGAATATTCAGGGAAAAAAGTTCTTGTTACATTCAGTTTGGATAAAAGTATCCAGGGAGGATTCATCGCGCGGGCAGGAGACACGGTGTTTGATGGAAGTATACGCCGACAGTTAGAGCGGCTCCGTGAGCGTTTTGTCAGGGGTACGCCTGAGCGCAATTAAAGGGATAAATTATGGCAGAAATCAGACCAGAGGAAGTATCGGCGATAATACGAAAACAACTCGCCGGTTTTGAAAAAGAAATCGATGTGTACGATGTCGGTACCGTGCTCCAGGTCGGTGATGGTATTGCACGTATTTATGGATTATCGAAGGTGATGGCGAGTGAACTTGTCGAATTCCCGAACAGCGTATTCGGTATGGTGCTGAACCTCGAAGAAGATAATGTCGGCTGTATTCTTTTTGGCGATGAAACATTGATACGGGAAGGCGATACGGTTAAGCGAACCGGACGGCTTGCCTCAATGCCTGTCGGCGAACAGATGCTCGGACGTGTAATAAATCCGCTCGGTCAACCGATTGACGGTAAGGGGGCTATCACCACTCAGAAGTTTTTACCGATCGAACGAAAGGCACTCGGGGTGATTCAACGCCAACCGGTTAAAGAGCCTCTCCAGACGGGTATCAAAGCGATCGATGGAATGATTCCGATCGGCCGGGGGCAGCGTGAATTGATCATCGGCGACCGCCAGACCGGAAAAACAGCAATCGCAATTGACACAATCATCAACCAGAAATATACCCATACAGAAAAGGCAAAAAAAGAAGGAATCAAACCTGTCTATTGCATCTATATCGCGATTGGGCAAAAAGGATCAACCGTCGCACAGGTAGTGAGCAAGCTCGAAGAGGAAGGAGCAATGGACTTTACCACGGTTATTGCCGCTAATGCGAGCGATCCTGCACCGTTGCAATTTATAGCGCCCTATGCAGGTGTGACACTCGGTGAATTTTTCCGGGATTCGGGCCGGCACGCACTGGTAGTTTACGACGATCTTTCGAAGCATGCGGTTTCCTACCGGCAGGTATCATTGCTCTTAAGGCGTCCGCCGGGACGCGAAGCGTATCCAGGCGATATCTTCTATCTGCATTCACGTTTGCTTGAACGCGCTTCCAAACTCAATGAAGAACTGGGAGGCGGGAGTCTGACGGCACTGCCGGTCATCGAAACACAGGCCGGTGATGTTTCGGCTTATATTCCGACAAATGTGATTTCGATTACGGACGGACAGATTTATCTCTTACCAAATCTTTTCAACTCGGGTGTTCGTCCGGCGATTGATGTCGGTATCTCTGTTTCACGCGTGGGTGGAGATGCGCAAATCAAGGCGATGAAGAAAGTGGCCGGTCGTTTACGTATCGATCTTGCGCAATACCGCGATCTCGAGGCCTTTGTAAAATTCGGCTCGGATCTTGATAAGTCTACGCAGCAACAATTGCGACGTGGATCGCGGCTTGTCGAGCTTCTGAAACAGGGACAGTACGCACCTATGACGGTTGAGAACCAGGTAGTCAGTATTTTTGCCGGGACAAATGGTTTCCTCGACGAAATTCCACTTGAAGAAGTCCAGCGGTTCGAACGTGAATTTTTAGAAGTAATGAATTTAGGTCATCGTACCCTGCTCGATGATATCGCGACAAAAAAAGAGCTTACAGACGAATTGATAAAAGCGTTGACGGAAGTCTTAAAAGAATTTACGGCATCATTCAAAGCGACATTAAATAAGTAAGAAGCGAATTTATGGCGACTCTTCGTGATATACGCCGCCGGATTAGCGGCGTTAAAAGTACACAGAAGATTACGAAGGCAATGAAGATGGTTGCTGCGGCGAAACTTCGACGTGCGCAGGAGAGTATTGTATCGGCTCGGCCCTATGCGCGAATGATGCGCCAGATGCTGCAAGACCTTATCGAAACAACCGATGTGAGTGTCAATCCTTTGCTTCAACACCGCGAAGTGAACAATGTTGCCGTTGTTATTGTCACCGCTGATCGAGGATTATGCGGCGCGTTTAATTCGAATATCGCCAAGGCAGCAATCTATCACATTGAACACACATATAAAGATTTAAATGCAGCCGGTGCGGTGAAGCTCTATTGCATTGGAAAACGTGGATTTGATTTTTTCTCGAAGCACGGATACACAATTGGCGGGAAAAAAACAATGTTCTTCAATGTTCTTGATTTTTCAAATGCCCAGGAAATTGCACGCGAACTCATCGAAGGATATCTCAAAGGCGCATTTGACAGAATCGAAATCGTTTACAATGAGTTTAAGTCAGTTATCCAGCAAAAAATAATTATTGAAGAGTTTCTTCCGATCCCCGCACTACAACTTAACGTACAGAGCGGCCGATCTACGGAATACTCGTATCATGTAGATTATATTTATGAGCCCTCCGCACCTGCAATTGTCAATGCGTTATTGCCAAAACATTTAAACTTTGAGATCTGGCGGGTTTTGCTGGAATCCAATGCCGCAGAACAGGGGGCCCGTATGACGGCCATGGATAATGCAACGACGAATGCGTCCGAGATTATCAGCGATCTCCAACTTTCGTATAATAAAGCGCGTCAGGCGGCGATTACGAAAGAGCTGCTTGAAATTGTCAGCGGCGCTGAGGCGTTGAGAAAAGCAGGGTAAAGGAAAGAGATAGGTTAAGGTAAAGATAAAGGTAAAGGTTGAGGTCAAGGGGAAAAGCTTAGGATATTGAGCGATTTCCCTTAATATTTTGCGGGTAATTGTGTAAGAGCATTAATATTTATTTTTCTCTTTTTCTGTCAACTTATTTCAGGACGATCCAATGTATACATATAAAAAGGCTCCGGTATTAGTACCGGAGCCTTTTTCAGATAATTACTGGATATATAGAACCTTATGTCGGCACCGGATATGTTTCGATCTCCTTCAGTGCCTTCTGGATGGTTGACTTCTTGAGTTCATGATTGATAAGTTTTCCACCCAGGTATGCATCGTAGGCAGACATATCGAAGTGACCGTGTCCGCTCAAATTAAACAGAATGACCTTTTTTGTCCCTTCCTTTTTTGCCTGCTTTGCTTCATCGATCACTGCGAGGATTGCATGCGCTGATTCAGGAGCCGCGATGATGCCTTCGGTTCTTGCGAATAATATTGCTGCCTCAAAAATTTCATTTTGCATATATGCCCGTGCTTCAATCAATCCATCTTTGCACAGCCGGCTTATGATGGGCGCCATTCCATGATAACGGAGTCCGCCGGCGTGAATTGGTTCAGGAATAAAATTGTGCCCGAGTGTATGCATTGCGAGAAGCGGTGTCATCTTCGCCACATCGCCGAAATCGTAGCGAAATTCTCCTCTGGTAAGTGTCGGACATGAGGCAGGTTCAACCGCTATTGCCCGGACTTTCTTTCCATGAATTTTATCGCGAATAAATGGCAATACAATCCCGCCAAAATTCGATCCGCCCCCTACACAGCCGATAACCATATCAGGATAAAGACCCGCTTTTTCGAGCTGTTTCATTGCCTCCTGACCTACGACAGTCTGGTGAAGCAGCACATGGTTCAACACGCTACCGAGCGAGTAGTTTGTGTCGGAGCGACCCGCAGCATCTTCAACAGCTTCGCTGATCGCAATTCCAAGACTTCCCGGTGATTTAGGATTCTTTTTAAGGATTGCGCGGCCGGCTTTGGTATCACGGCTTGGACTTGGCACGACCTGGCTTCCCCATGCACGAATCATCGAACGCCGATACGGCTTTTGTTCATAGCTCACACGGACCATGTACACTTTGCATTCCAGTTTGAACATATTACATGCAAGGGCAAGCGCGCTTCCCCATTGCCCGGCTCCGGTTTCAGTCGTTAGTCGCTTTATCCCTTCCTTCTTGTTGTAGAATGCCTGCGGTATAGCGGTATTTGGTTTGTGACTTCCGGCAGGACTCACCCCCTCGTACTTATAATAGATTTTCGCCGGGGTGTCTAATGCTTTTTCAAGATCGAATGCACGAATAAGGGGTGTAGGACGGTAAAGTAGATATGCACGCTGGACTTCTTCAGGAATTTCGATAAACCGTTCCTGGCTGACTTCCTGCTTTATTAATTCCATTGGAAATATTGCCGCAAGGTCCTGAGGTCCGACCGGTTTTCCGGTCCCCGGATGGAGTGGGGGATCAAGCGGATGGGGAAGATCAGCCTGAATGTTGTAGTAAGAGGTGGGCATCTCCTTTTCTTCGAGTAAGATTTTTCGGGGTTCCATTTTTCTGTTCTCCATTTAATGTGGTTATGGTAATGATATAAATAAAAAAATCGTGGTTTCAGGCTCCCACGATTACTGTCATTTAAAAAAAGTGGGAACGCCTTGTCCGGTGATCCCACTTTTACGGTCCAATCCGTAAATACACTAGTGCAGGGACACCGGTCCGCCCTCGGCGGACCAGCGCCACCACCAATAATCCCCCTTAAAAATGATATATTGATTACACATTTTCATTATCAATTTAATCTACAAAATTGGATATATTATGTCAAGAAAAATATTTCACTTTCTTGCATATCAGGAGTCTTTCTACTATTATCATAGTGTCAAAATTTGTCGTCCAGGGACAAATCATCCTTATCCATGAATCACCTCTTTATTGCCAACATAAGGGCTTTCCTCTGGTACTTGCGCTCCATGGGAACAAACAACGAAAGCAGGCATGCTCGTACCATAATTTATCCGAAGAATCTGAGCGAGAGAAATAATAAACTGGAAATAATAAGGGAGTTTCACGATGAGTAATTTTTTGAAATCATTCTTTGAACTTGATAAACTTGGAACAACAATCAAGCAAGAAATCGTCGCGGGCATAACGACGTTTGTTACGATGGCCTACATTATTATCGTCAATCCCAAAATCCTCGAAGCCGCCGGTATGCCTTTTGGGGCATCGATGGTTGCGACAATTCTCAGCGCTTTTTTCGGGACGATGGCGATCGGTTTGTATGCCAAACGTCCCTTTGCTATTGCACCGTATATGGGAGAAAATGCGTTCATTGCATATACCGTTGTTCGCGTCATGGGATACAGCTGGCAGGTTGCACTTGGTGCAATATTTATTAGCGGAGTATTGTTCACGATTCTCACACTCTTCAAAGTGCGAAGCTGGCTGGCCGATGCAATACCCGAATCATTGAAAATTGCCTTTGCTGTCGGCATTGGACTGTTCCTTGCCTTCATAGGTCTTAATGAGTGCGGCATTGTTCGAGTGGGTGTCGAGGGCGCACCGGTTCATACGGGGGACCTTCGCCAGTCGTCGGTGCTCCTTTCGATTTTTGGATTTCTTCTCATCGGATTTCTTATGATGCGCCGTGTACGTGGGGCGATTCTTATCGGCATAGTGAGTGTCACGATTCTTGCATTCTTCTTGGGAATTGTCCCGCTTCCGCAGAAGTGGATAAGTGTACCACCCGATATTACCCCGGTATTGTTTCATATGGACGTTGCTGGGGCATTGCAGTGGGGACTTTTTTCAGTGATCCTTACTGTATTTGTCATGGCTTTTCTTGATACCCTCGGTACTCTGATCGGTTTAGCGTACAAAGCGAATCTTCTTGATGAACATGGAAATCTACCCGGGATTGAAAAGCCGATGTTGTGCGATGCGCTGGGAACGACGCTCGCTGCTATACTTGGAACATCAACGACGGGGGCATATATCGAATCGGCAACAGGAATCGAAGCCGGTGGGAAATCAGGACTCACAGCGGTCGTGACCGCCGTTCTTTTTTTATTGGCTCTGTTTTTTGCACCATTTTTCACAGCTATTCCTGCGTTTGCCTATGGACCGTCGCTGATCATCGTCGGTGTCCTGATGATTACACCCATCACGCGTCTTCGATTCGATGATCTTACGGAAGCTATTCCTGTGTTTTGCGTTGTTGCATTAATGAGTTTTACTTATAATATTGGAATTGGAATGACAGCAGGTTTTGTAGCTTATCCACTCTTTAAAGTACTTTCGGGAAAATTTTCGGAAATAAAACCGGGACTCTGGGTACTATCAGGATTATCCATTTTATTTTTTATCTTCTATCCCTATCGATGAGTATCGACTCAATAATCGGTTAAATTAATCATTTGCCAGGAGATCGATCGTGGTCATCCCATATCGCTTACAAATTTCATATGTCTATGCTCCCATTTCAAATGCAATAATCATCGGAGTTACATGCCTCTTATATTTTCTTACAACATATTCTATCGTTCCTGAATCTATTACAGAGTCGATGGTATTGCAGGATTGGAGTTTTAGTGGTTTGCTCGGTTGCATGTTTCTGCACGGCGGTCTTTTTCATCTTATCGGGAACATGCTGTTTCTCTGGGTATTTGGGAATGCGATCAATTCTGTTGTTGGAAATATCTGGTATACTTTTGTGTATCTCTTTCTTGGCCTATGCGCGTCATCGACACATCTTTTCTTTAGCGATATTCCAGCCATCGGGGCGAGCGGTGCTGTGAACGGTATCATTGGTATGTCACTTGTTTTATTTCCGGTTAATAAGCTCGAATGTATTTTTCTTTTCGGATTTATTGGTGCCGGATTTAAAGTATATGGTTATATGATGGTAGGGTTATGGTTCGTCTTTGATATTGTTGGAGCTGTTTCAGGGGGAGGTGAGATCGCATACTGGGCCCACGTCGGTGGTTTTATCTCGGGTATGGCCATGGCTACAATATTACTGGCGTACAATAAAATTGCATCATATGATCGGACACTCTTTGATATTGCTACAGGCCGTGGAAAAGAAGAAGAACCACACGGGTACCTATCTCCAGAATCAAAAGATTATGGAAATCGAGTGGTGGAGGTAGCCCAGTCGATTACAAAAAATGATTTCTCAAGTAGCGATGCGTTAACTTACGATCCTTTCACAGATAGCTACGTTCAGAAAGAACAAATCGAAACGTCAACTGTACCATCGGTTGCAGAACCACTTCCGGATATGGATCGGCCACCTTTGCCAGAACCTTCTGTAACATCTTTTATATCTCAGAAAACTCCTGATATCCCACCTTCTGCTGATGTCCCGGTTCCTGTATTACCGGAGGGAGTAAAACCGTTGCCCGTTCTTTCATTACGACTCCTTCGTATTCTACGTGAAAATAATAAGTGCACTTGTTTCATTGTGAACGAAGGAGACGAACTGGAGAGTGTATCGGTTGAGTCCCCGGATGTTGTTGGTACGGAAATCTATCCCAATAAAATATTCAAGAAAAAAGAGCCGGGATGGATAAAATTAACTTACCCGGAGGGGTATGTCCCTAAACAGCTATCGTTTACCCTCACGTGTCGTGGTGGTATCAGTGGGATGTTTCAAACCCGGCTCACGATTAATGAGACATCAAAAAAGATAGTGGAAGAATAGTCCTGCCTCTGAAATTAATATGTGAAGTTACATCCACTGTGTTAATATTTTATGAGAAAAGTCCCTCTCCTTGGCGCCCATATGTCCATTGCTGGCGGCATTCATACAGCCTTTGACCGGGGAGAAAAAATCGGCTGCAAGACGATGCAGGTTTTTACAAAAAACAGTAGCCAGTGGTTCGGAAAATCGCTGACAGAGGAAGATATTCGGCAGTACGAAGAGAAAGCGAAAAAATCATTAATCACACCTGTCATTGCGCACGATTGTTATCTAATCAATCTCTGTGCTAAAAATGCATCGATCTTAAAGAAATCAAGGGATGCCTTACTCGATGAATTACAGCGTTGTCAGGCGCTTGGCATTCTCTACCTGAATTTTCATCCCGGCTCGCATATGGGTCTTGGAGAAAAAGAAGGAATACAAAAAATTGCAGAGTCGATCAATCTCATACATGAAAAAACCAAAGAGTTTTCAGTGAAGAGTGTACTGGAGACAACGGCCGGTCAGGGGACTGCCCTCGGCTATACCTTTGAACAGTTGCAGGCAATAATCGAGCTGGTAGAAGAAAAAAAGCGAATCGGAGTGTGTATTGATACATGTCATGTCTTTGCCGCAGGATATGATATCGGTACGGAAGAAGGATATGAAAAAACATTTCATGAATTTGATGAAGTAATCGGTTTTGACCGGCTGGTTGCATTTCATGTCAATGATTCAAAGAAAGGACTTGGTTCTCGTATCGACCGGCATGAGCATATTGGTAAAGGAACGATCGGTATTAAAGGATTTTCATTACTCATGAATGATCAGCGTTTCCAGGATATTCCTAAAATTCTCGAGACGCCGAAAAGTGAGGATATGCATGAAGATATGGAGAATCTCAAGGTGCTGGAGGGTTTAGTCGAATTCAATTTGTAACCACTTTAGGGAAACGCAAGCGTGCGGTGGTGCCTTTACCTTCCACGCTATCGAATGCGAGGACAACTTTATTCATTTCTGCTAAACTTCTAGCTATGTAGAGGCCGAGGCCGATTCCCTGCTGTTCGAATTTTCTTCTATCCACCTGATAAAATTTCTCGACGATTTTTGGAAGTTCAGTAACAGGGATACCCCGGCCGTGATCTTCTACACTGACGGTCCACGAGATTCCATCATCGGTAATCCGGCAATGGACGGTAGAGCCTGCAGGACTGAATTTTACTGCATTTTCGAGCAGACAGCGGAGAATTTCAAATATGTGCTTCTGACATATCCTTACCATAAAGCAACCGTGGGGAATTTCCTGTGCGATTGTGATCGAACGTTCGGTTGCCAGTGGTGTCGCATCGGTGATTGACGCCGTGATGATTTCGGAAAGTTCGTACTCGTTGACCCGGGCGTTATATTCTTTCTGCGTTTCACCGGCCTCGATTGCCGAGGCCAGTAAAAATGATTCGACAAGGCGCTGTAGACGCGTTCCCCCCTCTTTTATCATGGCGACAAATTGCTGCATTTCCTCCGGGCCGAATTGCATCGATGCATCGGCGAGCATGTCTGTTGTGCTATTGATCAATGTCAGCGGAGTACGGAATTCATGCGTGAGGACCTGTATCAGATGGTTTTTTAGTTCCGCAATTTGATCGGTGGTCGAGACCCGGATCTCGCCGGCGCGTTTCAGTTTACCGCGAATGCTCGAAAGCAACAACCGTGCATCAACCGGCTTGATGAGGTAATCATCGACACCGAGTTCACGGCCGCGGACGACGCTCTCCACATCGGAAAATCCGGTGAGAAAGATAAACGGAACATGCTGCATATTTTCACGATTCCGTAATGCGGCATAGAAATCAAACCCGTTCATCTCCGGCATATGAATATCTGAAACAACTATATCGGGCGTATATCTCTCAAGCAGAGAAAGAGCTTCGACACCGTTAAGTGCACGCACAACGGAAAATCCCGAATTTTCTAGTAGTGTGGCCATTACATCTAATATTTCGGCGTTGTCTTCAACCAATATGACGAGCGGTTGCTGTTTGTCTGCCATAGCCTGTCCGCCATGATTTCAAGAATTAATGTACAACAGGCTCGAGCGGCCGGGCAATAATAATCCCTGTCTGTCGGCTGTTTTTTGCACAATAATCATGTAACGAGAGTTCTGTGATCTGGACTTTTGTTCCAGGAACAGGGGCGTGCAGCAAGTGTATCGTACCATCTTCTTTTCGAAATGCAATCCCCGTGTGTGAAATATCCATTCCTTCAATGTTCGTTGTAAAAGCGAGAATATCCCCGTGTCGGATCTTTGCTGAAATCCTGTCGATGTTGTCTTTAGGAATGTATCGAAGCCTTCGCCTACTGATTTCTTTTTCCTGATGTTGAATTGTCACGAAAAATTTGTTCTCAGCCAACTGCTTGTATAATGCCCGGTGAGTTGTCATGAAATTAATTTTTCGGACAATTTTCCCGCTGAAATGTCCTCCCACATCTGCCGTAACGTTTTTCACAACACCCTTCTTCTCGTTGTCAAATATCCAATCGCTAAAATAGTGCAGGCGGCTTGGATATTTATCAATGACTCCTGCACGATATCGAATATATTGTAGCTGCCGGCAGTATGCTTCGTACGTTGTCGTGTTCAACTCTACACATCGTGCAAATGCCAGAGCATTTTCACAGAGGGTTACACAATCAAGACCCTGTAAATGAATCACAAGATGTTCTTCACCCCCCTCATCAAGAACATTCGCTTGATAAACAGTTCCAATAAATGTCAGGCCGATAGATGCCACAACTTCCCCAATCGGCTTTTCATATAATTTATTATCGACAGCATAAGAGAATTTCTTTATACAGAGGGTAGTATTTTCATCGGAGGAATTTTCGTTCTTCGGCCGAAACAATAAGGGTTTCAGAACAATACTGCCAATTGTCGCATAAGCAGCTTGTCTGGTAAATTTTCGCCGTGTAATTTTTTGAGCCAAGATGAAGAAGATCTTAGAATGGAGTTTCAGGTGCGTCCGGAGCTGCCGTAGGTGCAAATGTCGCTTCTGAATATTGTGTAAAGGCCATGTTCTCGAAACGTGCATATTGTTTGATGAATGACAGTTTACATGTCCCTGTCGGGCCGTTGCGTTGTTTCCCTATGATAATTTCGGCCATACCCTCAGTCGATTCATGATCCTTCGTTTCATTAATCCCAAACATTTCAGGACGGTGAACGAACATAACGACATCTGCATCCTGTTCTATCGAGCCGCTCTCGCGAAGATCGGACAGGACCGGTCTCTTATCACCGCGCGCTTCCACAGCACGGTTAAGCTGTGAAAGAGCAACTACGGGAATGTTTAATTCTTTTGCCAGTGCTTTCAGCGATCTGGAGATAGACGATATTTCCTGTTCACGGCTCTGAGCGTTTTTCGGACCCTGCATGAGCTGGAGATAGTCGACGATAACCATGCCGATGTTCGTTTCGGCTCTAAGACGTCGTGCCTTTGCGCGAAGTTCAAGAATGCCGAGGCCGGGTGTATCGTCGATGAATATTTTTGCCTGGGCAAGCTTGCCGACACGGGTACTGAGGTTCCGCCATTGATCATCGGCGAGTCGGCCCGTTCGAACATGGTGAGCATCGACGCGCGCTTCTGCGCAGATCAGACGCATGACGAGCTGCTGGGACGACATTTCAAGGCTGAAAAAACCGATCGGGATATTATGATCGATTGCCGCATTGCGAGCGATTGAAAGGGCAAGAGCTGTTTTTCCCTGTGAAGGTCTTCCCGCAATGATAACAAGATCTGAAGACTGGAATCCACCCGTGATGTCATCGATCTGTGCAAACCCGGAAGGAACTCCCGTTACGCCGCTGTGTTTTCCATGAATGCTTTCGAGCATTTCCATTGTTTTAAAAATGGCTTCCTTCATCGGCAGGAAAGATTTTTTCAGGCGGCTGTCGGAGATCTGGAATATCTTTTGTTCAGCGTCGTCGAGAAGAGCAAATGCGTCTTCGGTATCCTGGAACGCACGGGTTGAAATTTCGGACGTGGAGGTAATAAGATTACGTAATAAAGACTTTTCAAGAATAATGCGGGCATGAAACTCTATATTCGCCGACGAGGTTACTTTCATTGTCAGTTCGGTAATATAAATTTCGCCTCCGATCTGATCGAGTTGTCCGCGACGGCGAAGTTCTTCAATAACCGTGATGACGTCGGCCGGTTCGCTTCGTTCAAAGAGTGTAATGATTGCCTGGAAAATTTTCCGGTGAGCCTCTTTATAGAATGCATCGTCTGTGAGTACTTCGATAACCTTGGCTATGGACGATTTATCAAGAAGCATCGCTCCGAGGACCGCGGCCTCGATATCGACAGCCTGCGGGGGAACACGACCTGAAGCATGTTCCGTTTCGAAACGGCCTTCAACGGGTATGCGTCGTATTTCAGCCATGTGATTGATTCGCTCCATTTATACTTTCATCGTACAGTTTACGAAATTGCTGAACATCTTCCCATGTCGGTCGTTTCCAATTCGGGTTTCGCAATAATGCTGCAGGATGATAAGTGACCATCATCGGGATTCCATGATAGGAATGAATCGTTCCCCTCAACTCACCGAGTCCCCGTGTTGTCTTAAGAAGAGTCTGACCTGCTATTCGTCCAACAGCAAGGATCATTATCGGACGGATCAGTTCGAGCTGCTTCCAGAGATATGGCTCGCATTGTTCAACCTCTTCAGGTAAAGGATCGCGATTATTTGGCGGACGGCACTTTAAAATATTGCAGATAAATACTTCTTCCCGTTTGAATTTGATCGCTTCAAGAATTTTGTTGAGAAGTTGTCCGGCGCGACCCACAAAAGGCTCGCCCTGCGCATCTTCATCGGCTCCCGGGGCTTCGCCGATGACAACCACTTTTGCCTGCGAATTTCCAACGCCAAACACAAAATTGGTCCGCGTTGCACCAAGGGGACATTTCACGCATGTGCAAATTTGTTGATTGAGTCCATCGAGCGATGGGGCGACTGTCCATGGCTCATCGGGATAGCGTATATTGGGAAAGAGAAGGGCTTCCTCTGCATGAATCGGTTGTGCAGATTTTTTCGGTTGTCCCGACTTTGATTCCGGATAAAGAATATTGCCGAAAAGATCTTGCTCTTGCATGAGAAACCTCTGCACATCTGTAAGAAGCGACGTCAATTCTGATTGAAGCTTGGTTTCGTCGTCGGCCATCCTATGGAATTCCGTTACCGTGATTGTGAGAAAAGTGATGATACCTTATCAAGAATAATTGTTGCCACATCGAACTTTGACATCTTTTCGAATTTTTCCACCGTCCCTTTACGATCGATGATTGTCACGACGTTTGTCTCTGATCCGAAGGCGGCTCCTTCGACGAGCGGGTTGTTCACAACGATAAGGTCAAGGTTTTTGTTTTGCAGTTTTGACTGTGCCTCAGCGACTTCGTTGTGGGTTTCGAGAGCGAATCCGACAAGAACTGTTTTATTTTTTTTCTTGCCGAGAGCAGTAAGAATATCCTCTGTTTTTTTTAAATGGAGTGATAATTCATTGCTTCCGATCTCCTGTTTCTTAAGTTTGTGATCTGCGACAGTAGTCGGTGTGTAATCGGCAACAGCAGCGGCCATGATGACGGCATCGTATTCATTTGCAAGCGGGAGAATTGTTGTTGACATCTCGTGTGCCGTCCGGACATTGATGCGCCGGACGTGTCGTGGTGTTTCAAGTACAACCGGACCGCTCACCAGTGTAACGTCAGCACCGCGTTGTGCGGCGGCATTTGCTATAGCGTAGCCCATTTTACCGGAGGAAAGGTTTCCGATAAATCGTACAGGATCGATTGGTTCGTATGTCGGTCCGGCTGTTACAAGTATTTTTTTCCCGCGGAGATTCTGGTGTGTTTTTTCAAGGATATTGTCGATAAAACCGACGATAATATCCAGCTCAGGTAACCGTCCGGGACCTTCGAGTCCGCTCGCAAGTGCTCCGCTTTCAGGATTAAGAATATGAATTCCCCGTTCGCGCAGGAGCGCAATGTTATGCTGTGTCGCTTCATGCCGGTACATATCGACATCCATCGATGGTGCAATCGCCAGAGGACACCGAAGCGCGAGAACCAGCGTTGTCAACGCGTTATCGGCAACTCCATAGGCAATTTTTGCAATTGTATTTGCCGACGCCGGGGCAATCAGCATGAGATCCGCCCAGAGTGCTGTTTCGATATGCTCGGTTGTTACCTTAACGTTCCCGGCTTTTTCGGGTGGCCATAGTGTCGTCAACACGTCATGTTGTGAGAGTGCCGAGAGTACGATCGGTGTGACAAACTTGGTGGCGGAAGAGGTCATGACAATATGAACTTCTGCGCCTGCTTTTTTCAAATCTCGGACGAGCCACGGCATTTTGTATGATGCGATACCGCCTGTGATGCCGAGTAGTATTTTCTTCCCGGCTAGCATGCTTGAAATTATTCTTCCTCGGTCGTTTTTTCCGGCTCTTCTTCGGCTTCTTTGTATCGAAATTCCAGCTTATTTGCCATTGTTTCTTCGAGGGAAATCTCCGTCGGTTTGGGACGTTTTTCAAATTCGAGGCTGATTTTCAGTTGATCCGGATTAGCGTCGACTTCTTCATCGGTCTCTGTCTTAGTTTGAATTAATTCGATGCGTTGATTGAATTCTAACTTATTCTCTTCATTGATTTGCCGGGCACGCTTTGACATCAGGACAATTGCTTCGTAGATGTTTTCGGCTTTGCTCTCAAGTTCTTTCAAATCAACTGGCTTGATGGGCATAGCGTTCTCCTCTGTTAATAATTATAATTGATAAAACAGTTTCTTTAGGATTTTGTAAGAGAATCCTGGATGATTGCGTCGACATCGGCGATAGCTTTTTCAAGGATGTCGTTCACAATATGATATTTAAAACTTTTTCCCTCCTGAAGTTCCATCTCAACTCTGGATAGACGAATCTGTAATTGCCGAGTTGTTTCAGTACCCCGAAGCGCAAGACGCCGGTGAAGGATCTCGAGATTCGGCGGTTCAATAAAAATCGTGACGGCATCATGAGGATAGAGGCGCTTGATCGAGAGACCGCCTTTCACGTCGATATCGAAAATCATCGAAGTCCCGGCGTGAAGAGCATCCTCAATCTGACTCTTCAAAGTGCCGTAGCGGTTGCCGAAGAATTCTTCCCATTCTGCAAACTCACCGATATCGATCCTTCGTTGAAATTCTTGCTGCGTAAGAAAGAAGTAATCGTGTCCATTAATCTCGTCGTCTCTTTTTTTGCGCGTTGTTGCGGAAATAGAAAAACGAAACTCCGGATGACGCTGGAGAATCGCCTTTACAATCGTAGTTTTTCCGCACCCGCTGGGCGCCGAGATCACAAAGAGCCTTGGTGCATTCATTATTCGATATTCTGCAGCTGCTCACGAATACGTTCTAATTCTTCTTTCACCTTTACAACAGTATGGGAAATAACCGTGTCGCTGCTTTTTGATCCAATAGTGTTGATCTCGCGGTTCATCTCCTGAATTAGAAAATTCAATTTACGGCCCGCTGAATCCGCACCGTTAAGAGCTTCGGTAAAGAATTTTACATGACTTCTGAAACGGACACATTCTTCAGTGACATCCATTTTATCTGCAAGTAGAATAATCTCCAGTTCAAGACGGGCCGGGTCGATTTTCTCCTCATCGATAACCTGACGAACCCGTTCTATTAATCTCTGACGTTCTTCAGGAAGCCTGGCCCTGGAAAGATTCTCGATCTCATTCACTTTTTCTTCCATTAACAGCAGGCGCTTGAGAAAATCCTTTTTTAATTCTGCACCCTCCTTCATTCGCATGAGATTGAGTTCATCGATAGCACTTTCGAGTGCTTTGACAACAAATTTCCACTCTTGTTCACTCGCATCTTCAACTTCCTCGGCTTTAATGATATCCGAAAACTTCAGGAGATGGTCAAGACTCACTTTCTCCTTCATCCTCACCGTTCTTCGAAGCTCATTGAGCAATTTGTAATATGCTTTAGCAGCTGACTTATCGATCGTAACGGGAACCTCCCCATCGGAGACATGCTCAATGGTAATATTGACATTGATCTTTCCGCGACTTAGTTTCTGACGGATATATTCCTTGATGTCGTTCTCACGAAGTATGAGTGTCCGTGGAAGCCGGGAATTGACTTCTAAAAACCGGCTGTTCACACTCCGGATTTCAACGGTGGCAGTGATTTCCTTATTACTTGCTTCACCCCGTCCATAACCGGTCATGCTTGAAATCATGGAAAACCCCGATAAATGGAAAAATTTGCACCATAAGGTACAAAAAAACTCACCCGTAGTCAATGAAAAGCTTTAAACAAGATGTGAACGGATTTATCCACATCTTACCCACATCCAATTTCTTTTTCGACATGTAATTACTATATTTCTCATCCAACTGTGGATAACAAATGCTGACGCACTATGCAACATTGACATATCTTGCACGCTGGCTTGATGAAATGCATGTCGGAGCATCTATTCATGAGGTTTTCTCGCAAACGCGGAATGAGCTCATGTTGCACTTCGAACAGCGTGAACAACATTCGGCTTTAAGGATATCTGTCGAACCGCATAGAAATTTTGTATATCTGCTCCACGACATAAAACGAGCAAAACGAAATACCATTGATCTTTTTCCGCTAGTTATCGGGAGAACAATCGATAGTATCGCATCTGCTCACCACGATAGAACCCTGCTTCTTCGTTGTTCTGGGCAACTTACTGTGGCAATTCAGATGTACGGTAGTGCGGCAAATGTGCTCGTTGTTAATGATCAAAATGCTATTATTGATGCATTTGTCCGCTCAAAAGAAACGGTCGGGAAAATTGTCACGTTGGAACGGGGCGGAAACACCGACATGTCATTATTAAATTCGTTCAATGAATTCTTCTATACACTCAAAGCTCATGATCGCATGCTTCTTCGTGAAGCCCTCAAATCTATGTTTCCTTATCTCGGTAGGATACTCGTCGAAGAAGTTCTGCATCGGACACAATTCGAGGCGGCAACACCTATTGCCTCAGTGACAGATGACCAGGTGCGAATACTCTTTCAAACACTTCAGAATCTCTCCGGTCAATTGACACAACCGGCGCCCAGGATTTACTATAAACGCGATTCACCAATCGCATTTTCACTTATTTCACTTTCACAATATTCACATCTCAAATGCGAGGAATTCGATTCGATCAATAATGCACTTCGCGTATATGTTTCAAAGAGCCTGAGAGATGAATACTTCGAGGGTGGGCAACATGAGTTGCAGCGACAACTACAAACCGAAATACTCAGGATTGAGCGGACTATCGGTAAAATCCGTGCAGATCTTACCAATACAGATCGTGTAGAACAATATGAGAGATATGGAAAGATACTTATGACCTATGCGAGTTCTCTTGTGCAATTGAAGGAAGAGGTCAAACTTGACGATCCTTTCACTGGGGTTCCGGTGACAATTCCCCTTGATTTGAGGTTGACGCTGGTGCAGAATGCAGAGAGGTATTTTGATCGGGCAAAAAAGGCAAAGTCTGCGCGGCGTGAATCGGAAGAACGCTTAAAGACACTTGAGAAAACAATAACTGTGCTTCGTACACTTTATGAGAATATTTCCAAATGCACAACAGGAGACGAACTGAAAGAATTTATTCAGGCGCAAAAAAAAGAATTGCAAGCATATAACATAATCAGAAATGTAAAAACCGATGAGTCGGTACCATTCCGTATATTTCATGTTGACGGGGGCTTTGAAGTGTGGGCGGGAAAGAGCAGCAAGAATAACGATGAATTAACATTACACTATACAAAGCCAAATGATCTCTGGTTTCATGTGCGTGGGAGCGGTGGATCACATGTCGTTCTTCGTGTTGCTACAGGAAACGGTGAGCCTTCCAAAAAAGCGAAGGAACAGGCAGCGTCAATTGCAGCATACTACAGCAGACAAAGAAATGCAAAGTATGTACCAGTTGCGATGACGGAAAAAAAATATGTACGGAAACCGAAAGGAACTCCAGCCGGCACCGTCGTTATCGAGCGGGAGAAGGTTCTCTTAGTAATTCCTGCGCTTCCCCAGAAAGAGGAAAGTCGGCCTTAACAGATTATTGATTTACAACGTGACAGGTAGCGCTTTGAGCAGATTGTATGAACGTCATTCTCGCTACGATGTCATCGGTTTTATACACCGCTACCGCAGAAACTTCCAGATTTTTCTGATCTCAAATATCAAGATCTACAAAAACAGCACAATGATCCGAAGCTTCCGTATTTTCCGTAATACCCGGGAATCGTTTTCCGGTATAGAACCTGCATAACGGACTCAGTCCTCCCCGCTCGATTATAAGTTCTGCCTTCGGATTTTTCTTGCGAATTGCCGGAGAGATAAAGATATAATCCATTTTTGAAACGCTCGACCGTTTTTGATTTTTCATTGATAAAAAATGGGTCCATTGCTGACCGTCGAGCGAATCATCGATCGGGATAACCGCTTTTGTCTTGTAGAATGCGGCAAGATCGGAAACGCCATCGGCCGGCGGGGCACAATTTAAATCACCTAGGACGATATATTGTGCGTTATGATCGCTTGTGTATTTTTCCTCAACAATTTCAACAACGCGTTCGGCTTGCATCCGACGTTTTAGGACATCGTCCGACGGTTTTTTCCCACGTTTTGTGAAAGCCTCCTGTGCTTTAAAATGATTTATAAGAAACGTGACGATCTGCTTATTGATAAGAACATCAACTTCAAGACAATCACGTGAAAATATATGAGACGGACTTTTGTGGGAAGGAAGATTTTTTGTCTCGAACATATGCGTTCGTATATTGAGAATAGGATGATTGGAAAAAAGACCGACATCGATCATCCTCATACTGTCATTTCCTTCAATGAGGATGGAATACTTGAAATAGTGGTGCATGAATTCAGAATTAAACAACCGCATCGTCGGAAGATTTTCGACCTCCTGAACAGCAAGAATATCGGGAGAATTATTGAGTACAACCGCCGCGGTATTCTGACGCTGCTTCCGGCTGATTTCCCTCGGTGTCGGTATGTCTTCCCGTCCGGGAAGGAAGTTTACCAATCCCTCACTCGCACTTGGCCTTATGAAGTCGACATATTTCTTTTCATCCCATGGAATGTCGAGGAATTTATAACGGGTAAACATGTTCTCACAATTGAATGTACCCACTTTAATCTTTGCCATAGAAAGTCCCTTTCACTTTAAGATCAATAATATCAAAGGGACAGCAAAATATCAAGTGAAAAACACGAGAAACTATATAAATTTGCGGTTTCTTGACCGACAGAGAAAAAGCTTGACAAACTTGCCCAAATTTGATATATTGCTAACCCATATAAGGAGTTCTGATTTATAGCACCTTCGTTAAAGGATTGATATAATTTTATTATGAATATCTTCAGAATAGATGTCTGAAGTCATATCCCCGTAAGGAAAGGACGTCGGTGCGGGGCGAGGGAAGCCTTTAACGAAGTCGGATAGTAAAATTGAGATTATTTTAAGGAAGCCGAATGTTAAAGGCAATCCCGGATGCAAGGGATGGGCAATTGACATTCGGCTTTACTATTTCCAACGAAAGGGTGCCCGGTGCTCCGCTCGCTCTTCCAGAATATAACAGCACGACAGAGTGGGGTCCTATTCGTTGCCCAGCTTGTGAATGCAATTCTGGGACTCGGCATCACGATTGCCAATACACGGTTATTGTCAGTTGATGATTTCGGTATTTTTTCGTTTGTTACATCGACAATCCTTTTTATCGGATGGTTCTTTGACTTTGGATTGTTCTCGGCCGGGTCGCGGCTAATGGCGGTGATCCCGGAATCGCCGGAGCGGGGGGATGAACGCAAACTCGCCGGTGCGATGGTCGTTCTGACGGGCGGTGTGAGCATCGTCTTTGGACTATGCATCGTTTTGGTGAGTCTTTTCATCGATCGTTTTTTTACGAGCCATATCGGCGGGTATTTGTTATTGCTTGCGCCACTGATAATGGTGTTTCCGTTCCAGGGAATGCTTACGTTATTGTTCCGCGGAAGCAATGAAATCGGGAAATTAGCAATCCATACAATACTGCCGCGTTTACTTTACTGTTGCGTGGTAGGTATGGTCGTGATAACCGGTCGGTTCAGTCTGCTTCTTTCACTTGTGCTGTACTTTGGAGCTCTCACGCTGGCGATGATCGCTGTGGCAGTAGCTACAAAGCCTGATTTTGCAGATGTTTTCGTGCGAGTACGGCATATTATGAAGGAAACACGTGAGTACGGAATTTATATCTACTCCGGTACGATCGTTGATAATTTGACAACCGGAAGTGATAAATTGTTGATTTCGTATGTACTTGGCGCAACATCGGTTGGATATTATAGTGTCGCTCAGACGATCGTACTCCCGATTTCGATGTTCGCGCGTGCGATAGGAATAAGCATTTTTAAGCGATTTGCTTCGCTTGAACGGATTCCCAGGAACATTTTTATTGCTAACAGTATATGGATACTGGGAATTGCGGGGATAGTGGTGATCGGTAACCAATGGATTATCCGATCCGTCTTCTCAGAGAAGTACAATGCCGTGCGTGATATTATTCCGATCCTTGTATTTGGAATGATCTTTAATGGCTGGAACCAGATTTATCACAGTTATTTTTCGGCCCGGCGTCTTGGAAAATATATGCGGAACATCTCAATCACGACATCGACGTTGAATGTGGCAGCGGACATTGTACTAATTCCACTGATAGGTCTGATGGGCGCGGCGCTTGCTGACATGATGACATCCGTACTGGATTATGGATTAAATCGTTACTATTACAGACAATATCATAGCGTAATGCTGGAGGTTAAGAAGAATGCTTAAGCAATCAATAGTGATGTGTGGTGTGGTACTGATCCTGTTATTTCTCGTTGTACCGAGTTCGGTACAGGCTCAGGGGGAAGCAGCAGTCCCGTTTCTATTAATCTCGCCCGCACCGCGAGCAAGTGCACTTGGTGAATCAGGGGCAGGCATCGCCGACGATGCATCGGCAATGTTCTACAACCCTGCAGGGCTGGCTTTTCAGCATGGTTATGAAGTCAGTCTCTCGCATTCAAGCTGGCTTCCGCAGTTACAACTATCGGATCTTTTTTATGAGAACCTGTATTTCAAAGCTGAAATGCCGAGCATCAGTGGGACGATCGGCGCCAGCATCATTTACATGAATTACGGAGAATTCAATAGGACAGGTGAATCCGGTCCTGAAGTTATTGGCACGTTCCGAAGTTTCGAAATGGCCGCTGCTCTCGGATATTCCACGCTAATTACAGATGAGTTTTCAATAGGAACGAGTTTGCGCTTCATCTACAGTAAACTTGCCGATGTAGGTGCGGGACAAGAACAAGGAAAAGGTATTGCATCAACGGTGAGCGCCGATATCGCCCTCCTTTATAAACCGAAAGTACTTGAAATTCCATTAGTCGGTGATATCGGAAATGCATTTAGCGTCGGCATGAATTTGTCGAATCTCGGTCCGACAATGACCTACATAGATAAAGAACAAGCTGATCCGATACCGACAAACCTCCGGCTGGGATTTGGATATAAGATTCTTAACAGTGAACATAACGATCTGAATTTTTCTCTTGATTTTAGTCGCCTCCTTGTACGGCGATATCCACCGGAGGAAGAGAAAAAACCGGATCCGTTTTATAAGGCTCTCTTCACCGCGTGGGGTGACGGCGGGCTTCAAAGAGTTGTCGAAGGAGTAGGATTGGAATATTGGTACGATAAGACAGTCGCCCTTCGGGCTGGGTATTTCCATGAGGATGAGAAATATGGTAATAGAAAATTCCTAACATTCGGCGGCGGAATTCGCTATGACATTTATGGATTTGATTTTAGTTATATTTCTGCCTCGGACAGCAGTCCACTTGCAAATACATTGCGTTTTTCAATATTGATTAACTGGCAATAATAATGAGAAGTCTTCTTTGCTGGCTGGTGGGCAGCATGATAGCAGTTTCAGTCGCTCACGCACAGCAATTGAGTCACCCTCTCTCCCTTGATGGGGGTGACTCTTTTTTTAGGCTTAACGTAGCACCATCGGTTATTACTCATCCGGATACCCTGCGTGTCCTGGCCATCATGATTCAATTTCAGCCTGATTCTGATTCGCGGACTACAGGGAACGGTACCTTCGATATTTCACAAAGCGCCGACACCCTATTTGATCCACCACCGCACAATCTGCAGTATTTCCTGAATCATCTGAAATTTGCAGAAAATTACTTCAGGAAAGTCTCGAATGGAAAATTAATCGTCCAGAGCGAAGTCGTGAACCGGCTGTTTATAGTATCAAAAAAAATGCAGGCCTATGCACCTCAACTTATTGGGACCGACTACACACCACTTGCTCAACTTATGGTTGATGCATGGCGGTTGGCTGATTCGTTATCGCCGGAGATTGATTTCTCGCGATACAATACCTTTATTATCTTTCATGCGGGAGCCGGACGCGACTTCAATCTTGCCGAACAGGGAAACCCGCTACCGTACGATCTTCCGTCGCTTTACCTGAATCTCCAATCGGCAAAGAAGTTCTTGGGAAACTCGTTTGAAGGAATTCCTGTCGACTCGGGAAAAACTTTTATTACCTCATCAATCATCCTACCCGAAACCGAACGGCTTGTTATCGGCGAAGGCATATTTTCAACACTTATAAATTACAGCTGGAATGGACTTCTTGCCGCCATGATCGGAAGTCATTTAGGACTCCCCGATCTATACAATACATCGAATGGACAATCTGGAATCGGCCGGTTCGGGTTGATGGACGGTGCAGGATTTTTCAGCTATCACGGCCTTTTTCCTCCCGAGCCTTCAGCGTGGGAGCGTATTGCTCTCGGGTGGGCTAAAGTAATTGAAGTACCCTCTGGAATTTCCGAGGTTCGTGTACATGCCGTCGGACTTCACGATGGGAGCGACAGCATCATTTTTAAAGTCCCGATCAATAGCCGGGAATATTATCTCATTGAAAACCGGAATCGCGATCCACTTAAAAATGGCCAGCTTGTATCCATGATCGTCAATGGACAACTCGTTACACAGCACTTCAACGGTGATACCACCGACATTGCATTGTTTAACGAGGACAATCCGAATGCAATCCGCGGTGTTCTTGTCGATGTAGAAGATTATGATTGGAGTCTTCCGGGAGGGGTCGATACAAACAATGTCGTTTATGACGGCGGCATGTTGATATGGCATATTGATGAAAATATTATCAGTGCCCGTCTTGAAACGAATACTATTAATAATGATCCACTGCAACGCGGAGTGGATCTTGAGGAAGCTGATGGGTCACAGGATATCGGTCAATCATACGGCATGCTCGATCCGGCCGCCGGAAGCGAATATGGAACGTTGTTTGATTATTGGTATCTCGGAAACAAAGCTCCTCTTTTTATAGGTCGATTTGATGAAACGACACATCCACCGGCACTTACAAATTCCTACTTACCGTCCCATGTAAGCATAGATGATTTCAGTTTGCGTGGGCCAATCATGAGTGCCCGGGTACGAATCGGTGATGATAGAGTCCAGCCGCTTACAGGGTTCCCGAAGAAAATTGGTACAGTGGAACCGAAGCAGTCACCTGTTGCACTTTTTGGAACACCGAATATCAAACCAATCATTTTTACGCCGTCATCGAAGGGGCTCTATGGTTTTAGCCTATTCTCGGATACATCAAATAGTCCGATGGTATGGGGATGGATATGCGATTCGACAGGTCTCATTCTTAAACAACCATCACCAATAATGAGTATTGCATTGATTCCTGCTGATCCGGCCTATGGCAACAAACAGGTATTTGCGTGCGTCGACTCAACGGATGCTGTTTTGTTCACAGGAGGTGAAGGAAAATGTAGTTCCATTCATTACATTACAGATGGCCATCCAGGAGAATATAATATCGTGACGCATAAGTCTGCGATTATAGGAATGAAGCAAGCACAGGCTTCACCAGCGTTTCTTGTTGGCGATGATTATGGAAGGATTGAAATAATAGATTTATCTGGAACGTTCAAGCAGAGTAGAAGTATTTCTAATCTCCCAATTGTTACATTTCTCGGACCCGTTGAGAACGATACGACCTGGGTCGCAGTAGCGGAAGATAGAGTGACAACATCGGCCGGTGTCAATATTCCGGTTCAGGATAAAAAAATCGTTGGTGCGGCAGCGGGAGACGTCAACGGTGATGGAAAGCGGGAAATGGTACTGGTGACATCATCACGCGATATCCTGGTCTATTCGTTTTTAGGCGATCTGATATCCGGATTTTCATTGAAAGTCCCGGATTCAATCGTTACATCCCCGGCGATTGCAGATATCGACAATGATGGAAAAGAAGATATCATCCTTACCGTTGGTCGCACTCTGCTGGTGATGAACTATTGCGGTTCTGCAATCGATAATTTCCCCGTGCAGTTTCCATCGGGAGAACCGATGACCGCATCGCCGGTGGTCGGCGATATCGATGGAGACGGAAGCGTCGACATTGTCGTCGGATTATCAAACGGAGAAATAGCGGCGGTGAACAAGAGGGGAAAGATGCTGACCGGATTTCCGCTTACCGCGGGCGGCGCTGTAGTGACCACTCCATTTCTCTTTAATATTCTGGGAAAGGTTGGATTGGCAGTAAGCTGTGGCGACAGTTCATTGTATGCGTGGCAGTTCAACACTCAGTATGTAGACAGTCTCATGCCGTGGCCCGGCTATCACCATGATGCGACGCAATCGAATACAACGGCTGTGAAGGAAACAGTGAGTCACCGGCTACCCGTGTCGGAATTTCTCCCGAAGTCGCGTGCTTATAACTGGCCAAACCCGGTTTATAATGGAAGGACATATATCCGCTATTATCTTGGAGGGTCGGCATCGGTTGTGATCAAAATCTATGATATTGCAGGCGACAGGATAGCGGAATTTTCCGGACCCGGTATTGGCGGTATTGATAACGAAGTTGAATGGAATACAGCCTCTTTTCAACCGGGCATTTATCTGGCAAAGATCGAAGCACGTGGAACAGCGGGTTCGGGAGACGTGTTTATTAAGATTGCAATTGTGAAATGACATCATTCGGCCATGCGAAAACTTTTAATTCCACTTTACTTTTTCGCTCTGGTGGGGTGTCGTGAAGAACTCCCAGTTGATGAAGGCTCTCCAAGAATTGTCGGATACAGGATCGAGGGATCTGTTGTCGACAGTCTTGATCGGGGTATTGGTGATGTGTCTGTTCGGCTGGCTTATACATATATATTCATTGACTCAGTTTTGCCAGAATCACGGCAATTGATAGTTCCTCATACCGGAACGGTGAAGATAAAAATTTTTGATATGTCCAACTCTATGATCCGGCAGCTATTTGCAGGGGATGTTGGACCAGGAGAAATCTATTATCCGTGGGATTATCGTGATAGTCAGAGGAGATATGTGGGAAGCGGATTGTATTTTTACAGCTTCTCTCTTGATGAAGAAGAATTGGTCTCCTACCCGATTCTCATCGATAGTGCTGTAACAACATCCACCGAAAATGACGGTTACTTCGCCATCGAAGATGTTCACTTTCCGATTGGTGCTATTGTACCGAGATTTTCGAAGGAGGGAATATTTGGGGGGAATTTTTTAATTTTTAACACGGTCAATTTAATTTTTGAATTGGATGCACATCGGGTGGTTCGTGAGGTTACACTCCATCAAAGTCAGGTTGTCACGCTGAAACAAACATTATAAGTAATATGCGGAGTTTATGCGACGTCTATTCTTTGTCATAGTGTTCATACTACATACCGCGGCAATGAATGCTCAGGAATATTTCAATCATCCCGAATTAGTCTGGAAAACGATAGAAACCCCGCATTTCCGTGTGCATTACCATGAAGGGGCAGAGCGGACAGGCCGGACAGTAGCAAAGATCGCCGAAGAGATTTACGGGCCTGTTACATCATTTTACCAGCACGAACCCGACCAAAAAGTCGACATGGTAATAAAAGATTACGATGATTATTCGAATGGAGCAGCATATTTTCTCGATAATAAAATAGAATTTTGGGCACCTGCGCTCGATTTTGAACTGCGTGGTACGCACAATTGGCTCAGGAATGTTGTCACCCATGAATTCACGCATATTATTCAAATTCAAACAAGTTTAAAATTCACCAGACGCATTCCCGCCATTTATCTGCAGATACTGAGCTATGAATCTGAACGGCGTCCGGATGTGCTGTATGGATATCCCAATGTCATTGTATCATATCCATATTCGAGTTTTGTTGTTCCGGCATGGTTTGCCGAAGGGACCGCTCAATACAATCGGCCGCAATTTGGATATGACTCCTGGGATACTCATCGTGATATGATACTGCGCATGTATGCTCTCGACGGAAAAATGTTATCATGGAATGAAATGGCAGTGTTCGGAAAAACCAGCCTCGGGAATGAATCGTCATATAATGCCGGTTTTGCCTTTGCTGCATATCTCGGCCAGCGATACGGTGATGAAAAGATTCGGGAAATTTCCAATAATCTTCAACGGCTTGATGCCGTCTCAATCGACGGTGCTATTGAGCGGGCGTTGGGAAAACCGGCCCGGGAAATCTACAATGAGTGGCGCGATCTTCTTGTACGTTCATACCGTGAAAGAACCGATACGATTCGTGCATCGCGTGTCGAAGGTGAAATTATTGGTGATGTCGGTTTTGCAAACCTTTCTCCTGCGTTTTCGCCTGATGGGAAAAAGATCGCCTATATATCAAATAAAGAAGCCGATTACTTCGGTACGTCATCACTTTTTATCTATGATTGCGATACAAAACGTGAAGAAGAAATCCCTGAAAAAGTTAGAACGCAACTTTCATGGTCACATGATGGATCGAAAATTTATTATGCAAAACTCACGCGCGAAAACACATTCTTTTCAAATCTTTCGGATCTCTTCGAATATACACTCGCATCGGGCGATGAACGACGGATTACGCATGGTGCCCGCGGCGGTGGCCCCGATATCTCACCTGATGGCCAGATGCTGATATGTGTCGTTGAACGCGACGGGACGCAGAATCTTGCAACCGTTGACGTACAGAGCGGGAATGTGACCGTTGTGACTTCCTATGCGAACGGGGAACAGATTTCATCTCCGCGCTGGTCGCCGGACGGCCGTGAAATCGTATTTAGCATGGCAAAGCGGGAAAAGCAAGATATTATGATATACGATTGCAACCGGCAAACGGTATCGGGAATTGTGGTCGGCTTGTACGATGCACGGAATCCGGTGTTTTCGAGTGATGGCCGGGAAATCATATTTTCGTCCGATTCTTCGGGGATTTTTAACCTGTATGGAGTCGATAGAGTAACCTGTCAACAACGCCAGCTTACAAATGTCCTCGGCGGTGCATTAATGCCGAGTGTGAATGCGTCGGGCGATATTGCTTACACCAGTTATACATCGGGGGGATTCAAGCTCGCTCTTCTTTCCGATGGGATGAAACCGCGGCCGACACCGATTCTCTTTGTGAAATACGACAATGCACTCCCATATTTCACCCATAAGGATCTTCTGGCATCGCTCGAGAGACATCCCACGGGGAATGCCATGCCCTGGAAATCGCTGCGCGAGTTCACCGATGATAATATCCCACCCGTTGAATCACGCGAGTACAAGAATACTTTTTCAAGTCTTTCGTTTTTTCCTGTGCTTCGGTTCGATAATTACAATACAAAGAATGCCGGTATCGATATTGTGAAACCGGGAATCTATATCGCTTCAAATGATGTTCTCGATCGATTCGGACTTCAAGGGTTTGCATTCATCAATACACGATTTGAGCGCGATCTCTATCTCTCATTTGAATATCGCGATAAAATTCCTTTATTCTACCAGCTGGGCCTTTCGCCGACATTATCATTAGATTTATATAGCACATCACGAAAATCATATATATCTGATTTTGTGTGGAACCAAGCTGAGATTCCACTCACGATTACCTATGGATTGTTTGAATTCGACGCCACGTTCCGTCAACCAATTTATAGTGACGCACATATCCTCAAATACGGCTATATTCATAGCCGTTATAGTAGTGACATCAGTGGATTCTCGGATACAGGTCCAGCAGGTACAGGTATTTATTATAATGGAACAAGTGAATTGTATTATATCGGAAATATTCTATGGTTCCAGTGGGAATATAGTGGAATAGTCCCAGCAAGGACATCCGAAATTCGTCCTGTCGGAATAACAGTGAAGCTGAGATACGAGTATGAGTTTAGCAAATTCAATAATAATAAGGGATATGAGAGCAATGAAGGATTCCCAACCCCCATATATGATAAAATCCGTTTTCATAAAACAGAAATACAATTTAAACATCATTTTGCACTTCCGGGATGGAAGCATACATTGTCGGTAGGTTTGCGCGGGGGCATGATTTTCGGACCGCCGGTACCGAAATTTTTCGATCTCTATGCCGGCGGAATATCCGGCATGAAAGGATATTCATTCTTTGCGATGGGAGGCAATTCAATTGCTACTGTGAATCTCACATATCGGTTTCCGATTTCAGAGTCACTCGATACACGGTTCCTTCAGATTTATTTTGATAAACTTTATGGGGCAATCTTTGCCGACTGGGGTGATGCATGGGACGAAGGGATGCCCGTCATAAGAGATTTTAAAAAAGATGTCGGCGCAGAACTCCGCCTTGAATCATTCTCATTCTACGCTTTTCCGACGCGTATATCGTTAAGCGCCGCCTACGGACTCGATCAGTTTAACAGAATATTTGAAGGCCGGGATGTAATCGAAGGGCGAAAATTTATAACATACGGAAAAGAATGGAGATTGTATTTCACTGTGCTGTTTGGATTTGAGTTGTGAAAAATATCTCTCATAAAATATTTTTGGGGGTACAAATGCGACTGTCGATTGCATTCATGCTTATCGTGATGGCAGCACCATTACTCCTCGCCGGTGGGGAAAAAAATTCACGGGGCGGTGAGAATACATTTACCACAAGTGGAGATATCCGGACTGACATTCTATCGATTTCCAGTCGGCCACTTGGTATGCTTGCAGCAGAAGGAGAAGAAGAAATTCATCGGAAATCGCCATACCTTGCTGCAGGACTTTCGGCTGTTCTCCCCGGTGCCGGTGAATTCTATTCGGAGAGCTATTGGAAAAGCGCCTTATTTATCGCGGTAGAAGCAACACTCTGGACTGTCAATATCATCTATAATAATAAAGGGGATAAGCAGACAGATATTTTTAAAAAATATGCCGACGAACACTGGAGCGTCGTCAGCTATGCAGAATGGATTAATGCAAATTTGAAGTATCTCAACCCTCAGCTTGACGCAGCACAATATGTAATACCCATTGATCCCGATCCCAATAATAAACTTCCCCCATGGAAGCGTGTCGATTGGAATACGCTCAACAACACCGAAGATGCTGTCAGCAAGGATCCCAACTCACCGGGAAGCTATTTTTCTCATCATCTGGCGCAATACGGTGATCAGCAGTACTACGAAATGATCGGGAAGTATCATCAGTTCGTTCATGGATGGGATGAAACGGATTTCAACGCACCAATCGATCAGGTTACACCTCAATTGACATTGTACGCAGGTCAGCGCGGGAAAGCAAACAATTTATACAACACGGCCAGTACGGCGACAACCATCATAGTCTTGAACCACGTTCTGAGTGCTTTGGATGCGGCGTGGAGCGCTCATTCGTACAACACGATTCACGCTGAGGTGATCATGCAAAGAATGCCGACACCGCAAATGGTTCTTTATGTGCCTACCATGAAGATTTCCGTAAGCTTTTAGAAATAGATTTCTATTTTCTTACACGGATGATATTCATTACAGCGGCGGCGATAAAGATGATATTTGCCAGCCATGCGGTCAGCATTGGATTTAGCGAGCCGTTGTAGCCGAAGACCTGGCTGATTTTCATGAATGCGAGATAGACAAAACAGAGGCCTATACTGATTCCGAACTGAACGGCAAGGCCTGACCGGCGTTTTGTTGCCGCGAAAGGCACTCCGAAAAGAACGACAATAAAGCTCGCAAAAGGAAATGAGATTTTTGAATAGAAATCGACCTGCCACCGGGCTACATCATTCCCGCTTTCCTGCTGTTTCTGGATGAAGTCCCCCATTTCGCGATATCCCATTTCATCCGGCCGTTCGATTTTTTTTGTAACGTCTTCTGGAGTAAATCGAAGAGAACGGAATACAAGCGAACCAAAAGAAGAAATTGATTCATGCGCTGGCGTAAACGTTCGATATGTCCCTTCAAAAAGAATCCATGCGTGCTGGGTGCTGTCCCAGTTCATCTGTCGTGAGTCGTAACGGGAGGTAAGAACGGTAGCATTTGTATCGCTGAAATCCTGAATACTGATTTTCCATGCAATGTTGCGTTGATTGTCGAAAGTCTCGATACTCACGATGCGTGTCTGTGAATCCTGAAAGTAAATATTATCCCGGCCGTACCGCTCGCCGTACCATCTCAGATAAACGCGTTCGATAAAAATTTTTTTCTTGTTTACATGTGGGACAATCCATCCGTTAAAATAAATCGATCCTGCACTTATTAGAAACGCTACGATAAGAAACGGGAGCATGAATCGATAAAGACTCATCCCACTGGCTTTGAGAACAGTAATTTCATTCGATGTAGACATCCGGCCGGTTGTAAAGAGACAGGCAAGAAGCATTGCGATGGGAGTAACCAGCTTGATGATCTCGGGCATGAAATAGATATAATATTCAACAATGACAGGTTCAGGGACTTTGCTGTCGAGGAAATCATCGAGGTGCTCCATCAAATCGATGATGATGAAAAGAATAATAAAGGCAAGAAGAGCGAAAAGCAGCGTGCCAATGAATTGCCGTATGATATATCTATCGATTCGTTTCATTCATTTCTCGGGTTTGTTTCAGTGGATTCGATGCGGAATCGACGCGGAAGAAATCTTGAAAAGAAACTCCAATCAATAAGCTGGTTTTCATGGAGCGACCGAAAAACAAGGAAAATTCCGAGTACCCCGAGAAGAACATTGGCTATCCACATTCCGACCATCGGAGATACCAGATCGCGATCGGCAAGTTTTTCTCCACCGATGAGGCATACCCAGTAAAGAACGAAAAAGCCCAGACTTAATCCACAGGCAACTCCAAATCCACCCCGCCTGACCATAATCCCGAGGGGAACACCGACAAGAACGAATACAATGCATGCAAATGGTATCGAATATTTTTTATGAATTTCAACCCAGTAACTATCAATCATATGACGATAACTGTTTTCGATGATAAAGGTATTGTTTTGAACTGTGGATTCAAGTATCCGGATTTTTGTCGAAGCGCGTGCATGCGAGTCTCCCGGTAAAAATGGTTCGTTGGAATGTGTTGTACTATCCAGCATCTGATCGACCTGTTGATCTACTCCCTGTCTGATATGATCATTCAACTGATCGACAATTCTCTGAACACTGTCGGCTACGCCGCGCATGGCCCCGGCGCTGAGTTCCCGGTCGCCTCGTCTGATATTTTTTTCTTCATCCGCTTTGGTGCGTGTAAAATTATATCCTTCGACGTTCATCACAATCCGGTGCTTGTCAAATAATATGCGGCGGTACTGCTTATAATCGGTCAGATCCAGCTCGTGAATTTCTCCATCCCGCAAATCCATGATGAGTTTCCGATAGTCGGGCGAGAACGAAAGAATCCCGGTCGTTGCAGTAACAACGACATTCGAATTAGGCCGTGTATAATCATAAATCGTAATTCCTTCGAGATCATTGGAATGCTCGAATGTCTTTTTTACCAGTATGCTATATCCGGGGACGGACTGTGTGAATAATCCGGGAGTGATTCCGAATGTCGGTTTTTTTCGCTCTATATCTGATCGTAAAATCCGAGCCCTATGGTTTGCCTCGGGGAGTATCTTATTGTCGAATTCGAACAATAGAATGGTAATAACAATAGCTGCGATCATAACCGGAAAGGCCATTCTATAAATACTAACCCCTGCCGCTTTCATGGCCGTGATCTCATGGGTCGAAGATAAACTGCCAAAGGCCATCAACGTTGAGATAAGCACTGACATAGGTACGGCAAGAACCACCATCCAGGCCAGATTCAACACGATCAATTCTGTAATTACCCAGGCCCCAAGGCCTTTCCCGACCAGTTGATCAAGCCCCTTGACTAAAAATTGAAGGAGAAAAATAAACATCAGGGTACCAAAAGAGAAAATGAATGGTCCGGCATGGGCACGCAGTATGTAGCGGTATACTTTCATAGGGTATTGAAATATAAGAAAACCTTGAAATTAATGCGAGAAATTGTTACAATTATGCTGTATATTTCGTCAATTCTATGCTACGAAAGAAATCCACGGAGGTACTATCGATTAATTGGTATCGGTTCAAAATCGTAATTCCCTTGGATGTCCTTGAACCAGCAAGGCCGGATATCCCAGTATTCTAGCAACTTCTTAGTATACTGAAGTGGTTTCTTTCAATGTAACGGCCAGGCTCACTTCAGCCCGGAGTAAATTAGTATATTCAAACGGGTGGATTTGGGCAATGGTTATTCTTTTCACCATATTATCTCCCTCAACGCTCAGGGGGCGTGACCTTCATCTTTCGCTATTTGAATCCGCTCCTGCCCTGCAAGATACAGTACGATCAGATTCTATTGTCATCCTGGAATTTTCTGCATCACAGCGCCTTGAACGGGCACATCGGGCTGTTTCGTTTATTTGGGATTTCACAACGGGGGCTGGAGCCGGTCCGGATACTACAAGTGCCGGTTCCTACCAGCGATTGCTCGCCGCGCCGCGCGATTCCAGTGCGCGGTTAAAGAACTTTACATATCAGTATAAAGACCAGCCGCAAGTATCCCTTTTTCGTCCACGGGAATTTCATCCGCTCTTCTTAAAACCACCGGCGCAAAGTAGCCAATGGAGTGCGAAGCTTGATTCGGCAGGTTCAAATGTCATCATCCGTGAAACTCTGAGTAATTTTGATGTCAGGATACCCTTAAAAATTCCATTGGATGAGTATATGCGGTTAAGTCTTGCAGATGGTTGGCGGCGAGCATTTGAAGACCGTGCCCACCAGTATACCCTAAAAGAAGGGAAACAAGATGATTTCGGTGCACTGATCGGGTCAGTGACAAAAATCGAAATTCCCGTTCCTGCCAATCCGGTCCTAAGTATTTTTGGTAAGCCAAGTATAAGTCTGAACATATCCGGTGATGTGAACATCAAAGCCGCGTATCGTTCGATAACACAGGATGAAGCAACTATTTCCGCTTTTGGTAATACGCGAAACGAGCCCGATTTTGCTCAGGTGGTGCGTTTAAACGTTGATGGTCTTATTGGCGATAAGCTAGCGATACGTGCAAACTGGGACACTCAGACGCAGTTCGAATATGAAAACCGGCTAAGTCTGGTCTATACAGGATATGATGACGAGATTGTGAAAAAGGTAGAAGCAGGAAACGTTTCACTTTCAACACCGTCATCCTTTATCGGGAGTAGTCAGGCGCTGTTCGGAATCAAGGCCACCATGCAATTCGGTCCTCTAACACTCACAACCCTGGCTTCTCAGAAAAAAGGTCAGGTGCAGGAGCTTACCGTTTCGGGCGGATCAAGTGAACAAAAATTTGAAATTCATCCGTATCAGTTCTCCACAAATCACTATTTTGTCGATGCAGAGTATCGTAGTCAATACGAATTGTATTATGATACTCCAAAGCATCTAACTAATCCGGAGTTAGCAATAAGCGAAATCGAAGTCTATAAAAGCCGATATTTTTCAACTGCTGCTAATGGTGAAGAAAAACCTGCTAATGTGTATCTCAATCTCGAGCCTGCACCGCCATCAGGTAAATATGACGACAAACTCCGTGATTCAATAACTGTCATACCCGGTGAGATTGAGGGTGGTAAATTCGTTAGACTCGACCCTTCGGCTTATACGGTTGAAAAGTATACAGGTATATTAACCCTTAACAGCAATATTCAGGAGGGTGAGATCATCGCCGTTGCTTATCGCACAGTTGGTGGTATAACCTACGGTGAATTTGCAGCAAAAGCAGATTCAGCAAAAATAAGAGTACTGAAACTTGTTAAACCGTCAATTTTAATACCGTCATATAAGGCGGCATGGAATCTTCTTATAAAGAACCGCTATCAACTTGGTGGTCTCGGGTTGAAGAAGGAGAAATTCGAACTAAATATCTATTATAACATCCCGGGTCAGCAACCTGTAGATCAGCTGTACGGACAGAGTTTGCTTCAGGTATTCCATCTCGACAAGATCAATGATGCAGGTGAAACAACGCCGGATAATAAATTTGACTTTACCCCTGGAATCACAATTGATCCTGAACACGGCGAGTTGATTTTTCCTATGCTTGAGCCATTTCGTACGGCGATTCCGGATTGGTGGGGACCACCGCACAATGTACAATCCGACGTTCCTGCTGACAGTCTCACATTTCCGGATATTTACGATACGACGACGACAATTGCTCGTCAGAGTATACGTGATCGTTTTATAATTTCCGGAAAATATTCTTCGGATATAAAATCACGATACTCAATCGGATTTAATGTGGTACAGAACAGTGTGCAGGTACTGCTCGACGGAGTTCCCCTGCTGGCCGGGGTTGACTACTCCGTCGATTATAACGTTGGGGAAGTGATAATCCGCAGAGATGATGCTCTGGTACCCGGGAAAAACCTCCAGATTAAGTACGAATCGAACGATCTTTTTCAAATGGCATCAAAGACGCTGATGGCGGTACGAGGGGATCTCCGTCTGGGGCAAACGTCGAATCTCGGTTTTACTGTAATGAATTATAATCAGCAGACGCTGAGCGATAAAGTCCGGCTCGGCGAAGAGCCGATGAGCAACACTATACTCGGTATCGACGGATCGACAAAACTCGATTTGAATTTCTTAACCGATGCGTTGAATATCCTTCCGAGTTACTATTCAAAAGAAGTCTCGCAGTTTACGTTCAAAGGTGAAGCGGCGTATATGCTTCCTGATCCGAATACAAAGAAAAGTACGATTGAGAGTGACGGCAGCATGGGAATAGCGTATATCGACGATTTTGAGGGGTTAAAACGCACAATCCCTCTTGGGATAGGTTATACAATGTGGCATTATGCAAGCGCACCAAAATATTTTATGGGCCACGACCCAGCACCGGTGAAGCCTGATAGTATTGATATCATGAATACCATATCGGACGCCTCGAAAGTACGTTATAAAGGAAAAACATATTGGTTTAACATCACGTCGGGCGTAAATGTTGAGGATATTTGGCCCGAGCGAAAAGTTGCAATCGATCAAAAACAGACGACAGCACTGACAATCCACTATGACCCGACACAACGCGGAGTGTACAATTACTGGCCGGATTCTGTAGCAAAAAATCCCCGCACTAACTGGGGCGGACTTATGAAAGTCATTTCCAGTGCTTCAACTAATTTGATTGACGAGAATATTGATTATATCGAATTCTGGATGCAAATCACTGATGCTAAAGAATTAGATAGTGCGAAATTGTTGATCGATCTCGGAAGAATTAGTGAAGATGTCATTCCAAATGGCATATTGAATACGGAAGATGGTATCCATGGAAAACCCCCCAACGATCGTCTCATGCCCGATGAAGATGTAGGACTGGATAGTTTAACTGATGAAGAAGAGAAGGCAAGGTGGCCCAATCTGGGGGATGATCCGAGTGGAGATGATTATGAATACCATAGCGGAGGTTCATACGATAAAGTCAATGGAACCGAGGGAAACGGAAAAACCGAAAGCGGATTATTTCCTGACGGCGAAGACATCAACCGGAATGGAAATCTTGATTTAGCAAACAGTTATTTTGAGTATGAAGTCCCACTAGATACAACAGGCGGCATGAACGGGACCACAACCGGAAAGAAAAATCCGTACATCGTAGGCGGAGGATTGACCGACAAACGCTGGTATCAGTTCCGGATCCCACTGATTAATCCGACACGAAAAATTGGTGATCCGAGTCTTACTACGGTTCAATATGTACGGCTGTGGTTCACAGGAACGGCTAAACCTGTTGAGATTAATATCATCGACATCTCACTTGTCGGAAGCCAGTGGATCGAGGTGGATAAAAACGACAGTACAATGACCGTCTCCACGGTGAGTATCGAGGAAACACCGGGGTACGTATCGCCGCCCGGAGTAATTCGCGAGCAGGATAAAACAAAGCCGAATGAGAACGTTCAGGCCAATGAACAATCTCTTGTATTAAAGGTTCGGGGATTGAAGAGTGGACAAAGCCGCCAGGTAAAGAAAATCTCTTCATATAAACCACTCGATCTTTTCAGTTATCGAGCCCTTAAAATGTTTGTGCGGAGCGATCCAAATTTCCATTATCAGGCGAATCCCTTGCACTATGATGCAGAATTTTTCTTCCGTTTCGGGCTCGATTCACTGAATTATTATGAATATTCTGCACCGCTGCGTCCACCCGAAGGATTAGATGCCACCGGCCAATGGATGATGAATAACGTGGAAATTATTTTCAAAGAACTTACAGCTCTGAAGCAAAAACGTGACTCACTCAATAAGGCAATTCCTCCGGAAGCGACCAGCAATGGTCCGCCAGGTTCATATTATACAGTATATGGTCAGCCAACGCTAACGCAGATCAGAGAGATATCTGTTGGAGTGCGAAATCCTGCTGATACCAATATTGCAACTTCGATTACCGGCGATGTGTGGATAGATGAACTTCGAGTCATCGACGTCGATGCAACTCCTGGCTGGGCAGCACGTCTGGAATCGACCCTGAAACTTGCAGATCTTGCAACAGCATCACTAATAATTTCACGTGTGGATCCGTATTTCCATACTCTTGATCAGCGTTTCGGGAACAGGAATTTGAATATGAATTGGTCTGTCGATACAAAAATTATGCTGGAACGTTTTTTACCCACATCCTGGACCGGCAGTAGCATGATGGTTTCATATACACATAACGAGCAGCTGAGTACGCCACTATACATGCCCGGAACCGATATGCTGGCAGAGGAAGCCGCCCGGCGGGCCGCTGAAGTGGTACAGTCGAATACTAACTCGGAAGAAACCTCAAAAGCTGTCCATGACTCAATTGTGAGTGCAACTCAGATTCTATCAGTTTCAGACACGTGGGCTCTTCCAACGATAAGAATTAACAGTCCATCGAGAGCATGGTATATTCAGTACCTTCTAAATAGGCTTTCATTCAGTTTCACCTATACAAAAGCAAATGAGCGGTCACCCGTTATCCAGGCCCGTCAGCGATGGTCCTGGAGCACAGGTATGTCGTATAGTGTCACATTTGGAGTTGACAATTATCTCTCACCATTCGAATCGTTTTTTGATGAAGTTCCGGTACTGGATTTCGTCAAAGGATGGCGGTTGTTTTACACACCACAGAGCTTCACTGTCAGCCTGGCGGCTCAACGGGGCCGAATAGACGAGCTTCAACGCGGTCCAAATGGGTTAAAACCGGTTCAGCGAACGTTCACATCGAACCGGTCTCTATCGTTTCTCTGGAAATTTACTGAAGGGGGGCTTGTCAATCCGTCATTCGATTATTCCCTGAATATAACGAGTAGCCTCGTTCATCTCGAGCTGGATTCTCTAGGGAATCAGCGGCGGTTTTCTCAAATTCTTAAGGATATTTTTTTTAGCGACAGGCTAATCAATTTCGGCATTGATAACGGGTATGACCAGCGAATAAGTCTCTCTTTCAAGCCGCGTATTCCCACACTGTTTAAACTCGATAAATGTTTTGAGTTAGGCGGAACCTACTCGAGCGGGTATCGCTGGTCGTATAATTTCCAACAGGAAGAGATTGGGAAATCTGCCGGTGTGGGTACTTCGTTGAATATAAATACGTCATTCAGACTAAAACAGTTCACCGATCCGTGGTTTCCTTCGAGTGATGTTACCGTGCCCGATAGTATGAAACCGGCATTCGATTATTCCCAGATTTTTCAGACATTTGTGAAAACCCTTTTCCTCGATTATGAAACCATTTCATTGACGTTTAGCCAATCCAATAATATACAAAATGGCGGAACAAGGGGTGGAACAGGGTTCGGGAATTTCTGGGGGCGGGTACCTTTTTTCCAGCAGAGTAATCCGGAACTCGG
Organism: Bacteroidota bacterium; assembly: GCA_050011775.1. Taxonomy (GTDB): domain Bacteria; phylum Bacteroidota; class Ignavibacteria; order UBA10030; family CAVZMI01; genus CAVZMI01. The sequence continues at coordinate 366,891 of JBEKIL010000001.1, forward strand.
ACCGTCGCAGATTTACCAGCTGGGTCTTACCTCGGGCCCGAACGATAGATTGACTAATTTTAGAATCCGGCCAACGTTCCCGTTCTTCAGTTTCGATGTGGAACCTGGATTACGAGCTCCTGGAGCAAATATGATCGATAATTTCACTCAGACAAATCGGTTTAGTCTGACAACCTCACGCGATCTCTGGAAGGGAGCGCGTGTCGATCTCAAATGGAATGTATCATGGTCGTTCAACCGTAATGTAAGCATGAGTTCGGACGCTACCGGACGGGCGACAATTCTCAGTACCACAACCACCGGAGATGTCGAGCGTTCGTTTTTTACTCTTCCTCCATTTTTCCTCTTCAAACCGTTCAAAAGCGGGATAGGACAGGTCGGTAAGTTATTTGAAGAAATGCGTGCAGATACAACAGAAGAAGTCGGAGAGAAATTAGCTAAGGCGTTTGAACAAGGATTCGAGACTTTACCCTTTTTATCGAAGATGCTCGGAGGTCTGTTGCCACGCCTGAATTATTCTTTAAGGTGGGATGGACTTGAGAAGCTGCCGTATTTGAGAGATGTTGCGTCGCGTGTATCATTCGATCATGCGTATCAATCGACCTACAATCGGAGATGGCGTGGGGGGTCCGAGGCCCTAGGAACAACAACCGAATCAGAACGCATAAGTTACGGGTTTGAACCGCTGGCAAGTATTTCTCTCCAATTCAAGGAATTCTGGAAAGGAAATATGAATGGAAGCATTAAATATTCCACACAAACGACATATGATCTGAATATTTCCACAACACAAATTGTCGAAGGTTCACAGCAGGATTTATCGGTGACGCTCGGCTATTCACGTCGTGGTTTTGAGATACCGCTCTTCGGACTTTCACTCTCCAACGATATTGACGTAAATTTTTCATATACCTATTCCAAGAATTCCCGAAAAACATATACTCCTGACCAGCTCACATCGGACGGTACCCCGTTTGAAGGATCAACACGTACTATACTTGAGCCGCGAATCAAGTATGTCCTGAGCAATAGGGTCTCAGCTTCGATGTATTATCGACGAACGAATATACAGCCTGATGAGGGATCACGGACAATCGGACAAAAAACGAGTGAGTTCGGGTTTGATATTAAGTTATCGATAGGTCAATAATTTTTTCTGTCGTGAAATATGATGTTTGCCGTGTGTGGAGGGAGTTATTTTGCTCCACGTCGTATTCGAACACTTCCCAGTCCGGCTTCGACTGTGACGTTCAAACGCCCGGGAGCCGAGGAATAATTGTTGGTATAATAGATATTATCCTCATGTTCGACAAAAGCGGGATCGATATGAATTTTTGAGATCCAGCTTTCCTCGCATATTACCTTTGCACCGATATTATCGGGAATATTGACTGTGATTGCACCGAGGCCTACTTCAATCTTGACATCTGCTATGGAATGGAAATCACCACTGAAATCAAGATCGTAACTTCCCACACCGCCACTGAATTTTAATCGGTGAAAATTTGTATTACCGAGTCTCGTGGCTACGAGCTTCCCTACTCCGGATTCAATATGCAGATCCTCTATCTCGGCGCGATTGGGCTCATCGCATCGGAGGATAACAGAGCTTGCACCTGTTGAGAGCTTGAATTTTTTAATCTGCAGCCCGGTAAGATCGAACTCACCCTTTCCACAACCTAGTTCTGCATCAACACAAATCGGGACAGCATCGGTGAACCTAAGGTACCATTTACCCGATTCAATATCGCCAAGCTTGACGTTATGATCATCTCCGTCATGATATTGATCACCCTTATTGAGATCGATGTTCAGATAACCGATAGAGTTTCGGATGTTATAGTTGATATTGGTTTTTGCCTGTTCATTTCCTTCAAAACGAATGTCTGCTGATAGAATTTTTCCGGGATCACCACGCGAGACATACACATTGCCAAAGAGCGACTCAATTTTTATAACAATTTCGCGCTCGTCTGTACGTTGGATTTCCCGGTGAAGCCCTGCATTCACAGCAATTACTACGGTTGTTGTAAGGGCAAGCAAGCCGGGAATAAGAATCACACGTGCATTATGTCGGATGAAATTCTTCATAACACTGGGATATAGATACATTTCTCCCTTACCATACGGATTGAGACCGAGTTTGTTGCATTCCTGCCGGTTTCAATAGTTATGGATCCTGTCACGTAGGTATTTATTGAGCATTTCACGGGCTCTAAAGAGGTGTGCCTTGACCGTCCCTATAGGGAGATGAAGTATTTTTGCAATTTCGGTATATTCTTTTTCTTCGGTATGGCGAAGGACAATGACACGACGATATTTCTCGGGTAGCGATGCGATTGCTTCTTCGATCAGTGTTGATCGCTGTCGTCGAATGATGTCACGGTCCGGTTCATAGGTGGTATCGGGAAGTTCAAACGAAAAATCGCTCTCGACCGATTCAATAGGTTTATCGATGGAATATGTCTGGAGTTTCTTCTTACGAATATAGTCGATACAATTGTTGGTCGCAATTTTATATAACCAGGTTGAGAATGCGTATTCTTCGTTAAAGCTCTTAAGCGATGCAAATGCCTTAATGAAAGTCTCCTGCACTAAGTCTTCGATCTCATCACCGGAGGAAATCATTCGCCTCAGGAGATGATAGATGGCATCGTGGTATTTAACCATGAGACGTTGAAATGCTTCCTGATTTCCGCGAATGGCAGCACGGATGAGTCTTGAATCTTCGGAACGAGATTCTAGACGCCGTTGTTCTTTAACATCGGGTTGGTGATTGGTATGTGCGGATGTTTTTTTCATCAATACTGCTGGAAACATACCAGAAAAACCAACGAATATCAAGGGAAAAACATATTCAGGAATAACGACTGCCGTTGCAACTCAGCATGGTTTTTATTACTTTGATAGAAGAATAAAAAGTGAACGGATCAATGTTACTGACTTTTGAAGGACTCGATTCTTCAGGGAAATCAACACAGGCACAACTGTTAGTCGATCGACTCAATCAAAACGGATACAGGACACTTCTTCTCCGTGAGCCCGGGGGGACTCCTCTTTCTGAACATCTGCGGACGCTCCTACTCGACAGACAGCATCTTGCGATAACTCCAATGTCGGAATTTTTGATGTTCTCAGCAAGCCGTGCCCAGCTTGTCGAATCTGTAATTCGCCCTGCACTCGACGAGGGAACAATCGTGATATGCGATCGTTTTTATGATTCCTCGACCGTATACCAGGGATGGGGAAGAGGCCTGCGTCTAGATGAAATCCAGCGGATCAACCACGTAGCGACCGGCGGACTTGTTCCCGATAGGACAATTATTCTCGACATTTCGATTGAAGAAATTCTTACACGTAAAATTGCTGCCGGCTACGGAACCGACCGGATTGAAAACGCAGGGAATTTGTTTTATCAGAAAGTACGTGAAGGGTATCATGCAATTGCACGTGAAGAACCAACGCGCATCATTCTTATTAACGGATTACGACCAATTGAAGAAATTCACAAAGAAATATGGCATCTCGTTCAACAACTTCAGGGATTGTGAGGCAAAGGATTAATTCTATGAAAGCTCTAGCACGACATATCATGTCCCGACTCGGTATCGGAGGAGGACTTCTCTTACTTATAGTCATCACTACAGGTTTTGCGCTGACTTTAGAGACCGACCACTATTTTAAGATTACAAAAAGTATCGAGACGTTCGGGAACGTTTATAAAGAAATCACTCAAAATTATGTGGATGAGGTCGATCCCGAAAAATTTATGAGAGCCGGGATCGATGGTATGCTTGAGACACTCGATCCCTATACCGTCTTTCTAGATGAGGACGAACGTGAACAGATGGATTTGATCACGACGGGGAAATATGCCGGAATCGGTGTCTCGATCGGTATCCGTGACGGGAAAATCGTCGTCATTGGATTGATGGACGGATACTCGGCACAACGACAGGGGATAAAGGAAGGCGACAGATTCCTTAGGGTTAATAATATTTCCGTGACAGGGATGAAACTCGATAGTGTTCGTGCTCTCGTTCGTGGTGATGCTGGAACCGAGGTACAAATTTCGATTGAACGGGAAGGAGAACAAAAACCCCTTGAATTTGTGCTTGTTCGGGAAGAAATTCAGCTGAAAAACGTCACTTATTATAATATAGTGCAGCCGGGGATCGGTTATATCAGGCTAGAACGTTTTACCCGCACTGCAGGGGATGAAATGCGGCAGGCGCTCAATGCTCTTCAATCATCAGGTTCGCTTCAGGGAATTATCCTTGATCTGAGGGATAATCCGGGAGGACTGCTTGATATGGCGGTGGATGTCGTTGAGAAATTTGTTCCGAAGGGGAGTCTGATTGTTTCAACCCATGGCCGACATCCGGAGGCAGAGCGAAAATATATTGCTACCGAAGATCCGATGACCACACTTCCGCTTGCCGTTCTTGTGAACCGTAACAGTGCGAGCGCGAGTGAGATTGTCGCCGGAGCACTTCAAGACCTGGATCGCGGATTCATTATTGGTACGCGTACGTTCGGGAAGGGCCTCGTTCAGGCGGTAGTTCCTATTTCACAGGAAGGTGCCGAGCTTAAACTGACAACAGCACGGTATTATACGCCGAGCGGACGTAGCATCCAGGAAATCGATTATCTACATAAGCGTGAAGGAGTAGTAAGCACTATTCCGGACAGTCTCCGGAAAGTCTATCAGACAACCCATCATCGACGCGTTCTCGATGCAGGAGGAGTACAGCCTGACAGTACAGTGCAGGCCGACACAACAAACCGCTATATTACTGCATTATTCCGTACTGCGAAATTCTTCTCGTTTGCGAATTATTATATCGCTCGTCACAAGGATCCAGGAAGTGATTTTATTTTCGATTCGACAATAGTTGACGAGTTCCGGAATTATCTCGATGCGCAGAAGTTCGATTATGAAGATGAATGCGATGTAAAATTGAAAGAGCTCCACCAGCTGGCCTTAAAAGGACAATATACATCTACATTCATGACACATCTGGATCAGCTTGCCCATATGATTGAAATTGAAAAAACAAAAACATTCGAGAAAAATAGGCGCATCATTTCAACGGCATTAAAGATAGAACTGATGGGCCGATTTAAGGGGGAGCACGGAAGAATTGAAGCGTCGTTTTCGGACGATCAGGTGCTGTTGACTGCAGTGGGGATTTTAAAAAATTCTCGCTTGTATGAGAAGAAGCTCGGCATTCAATAAAATGTTCTCAAATCGTCGTTAGGGTTTTGTGAATATCTTGAATAATACGTTCAAGATCTTCACGACGATTGATGAAATCTAATATATCGGCCTCAAAAATAAGGAGTTTTCCAGCGGTATATCGTCTGATCCACGATTCATACAAACTATTCAGCTGTCCCAAATACTCAGCCGTGATCCCTTTTTCGAATTCCCTTCCCCGCTGAGAGATTTTTCTTTGAAGTTCCGGGACTGAAGACCTCAAATAAATTAGAAAATCCGGAGGCTGTAAATAGCTTGTCATTGCCGCGAACAATTCACAATAATTTCTGAAATCACGTTCTTCCATCATCCCGATATTATATAAATTCCGGGCAAATATTTCGGCGTCTTCGTATATCGATCGATCCTGGATGATTGACTCTTCTTTTGAGAGGAAATTCTTTTGATGAATAAATCTTTTTGAAAGAAAATAGATCTGGATATGAAACGACCACCGCTTCATATCGGCATAAAAATCTTTCAGATAGGGATTATCGTCCACCGATTCGTAATACGGTGTCCATCCAAATTCTTTGCCAAGGAGCTGCGTCAGAGATGATTTCCCCGAACCGATGTTACCGGCGATTACCCCATAATATTTTTTTGGCATGAATTATCAGAGAGAAGATCGACATGAATGAAAAATTAATTTCAATATAAAAGAATGTCTGAAAATAGCAATCATAACCTATATGCAAAAGGTTACCGTCGTGCAGTGTGTTATTCTATTTATGAATTATTTGTGCTAATTGGGCAAGGGCCTTAATTACACGCGGACCCGGACGAGAGATAAGACTTGCATCAATTATTGAAACTGTATTGCGCTGGATAGCGTGGAGTGTACGCCATTCCGGGAATTGCTGAATGAGCTGATCGGGAGAAAATGCAATATCTGATGTCAATATAATTTCATCAGGCTGAAGACGGAGAATTTCTTCTCGGCTGAAAAGGGGATACGATCCTTTCCCCACAGCACCAAGATTCATGCCGCCGGCATCGGTAATCAGTTCGTTGACAAATGAACCGTTCCCCGCAACCATGAGTGGTGTAATTGAAAAAATTACCAGTACACGTGGATGTTGACGTTGCTTATAAATTTTCGAAATGGAATCACGCTGCGATCGAAGCTCTGCAACAAGATGTTCCGCAGCAGGCGATGTTCCTGTCAGTTTTCCGATATCCAGAATAGATTTTAACACACCTTCAACAGTCCGTGGATTTGTCGCAAAGACCGGGATAGAAAGCTTTTCGAGCTTTTCATAATCCAAGCGTGAATTTCCCTCGACCGACATAAGGACAAGATCAGGACTGGCTCCGACAATCGTTTCGATATTTGGATTTATCATCCCCCCCATGTGCGGCTTCTGCTTTGCCTGTTGAGGATAATCGCAATAGTCGGTCACACCCGCAAGAATCGAATCGGCTCCGACAGCATACAGAATCTCTGTGATATTTGGAGCTAAAGAAACAACTCTTTTAAGTGGTTGTACAATCGTAACCGTGCGACCGAGGTCGTCAATTACTATCTGTGGTTGAGGCGTTTGCTGGTGTTGATAAGAAAAGCGGGGGAAAAAGAGAAAGGAAATTATAAATATAATCCGGGAAAAGTATCTATGAACCATGTCGTATAATCGATTCAAAAAATATATTATAAAAGCCTCGGATTCCAGGCTTCCGAAACTGTGATATTACCGATCTTCAGCCTATATGCCTTCCGCCAACGCCTTCAGCAATATTAAAAAATAACCTTATTCAACGGATATTCGATTATCCCTTCGGCATTCGCGCGTTTGAGTTGCGGAATAATTTTACGGACGATATTTTCATCGATGATTGTCTCGATTGCAACCCAGTCGTTATCGGCCAATGACGATATTGTTGGACGGCGAAGAGCCGGGATTAATCCGATGATATTATCAAGATCGGCGCGGCGTAGGTTCATCTTCAAACCAACCTTCCCCTCGGCATTGATTGCGCCCAGCAGAAGCATCGCCATATTCTCGATTTTCTCTCGTTTCCATGGATCCTTCCAGCTTTTTTTATTGGCAATGAGCTTGGTCGTCGATTCAAGAATCGTTTCGACGATCCGGAGCTTATTCGCCTGAAGCGACGATCCGGTTTCAGTCACTTCAACGATTGCATCGACAAGTTCAGGAGTCTTTACTTCCGTGGCTCCCCAGGAGAATTCGACTTCGGCACGGACTTTATTTTTTTTGAGATAATTTTGCGTGACGCGGACTAGTTCGGTTGCTATCCGTTTTCCCTGAAGATCTTTCACGGTTTTTACGGTTGATGATTCGTGAACCGCCAGAACCCATCGGACGGGGCGCATACTCTGTTTGGCATAGACAAGATCGGAGACTTCAACGATATCAACTCCGTTCTCCATGATCCAGTCTTTTCCGGTCAGGCCGCAGTCAAATACACCATCTTCTACGTAACGGGGTATTTCCTGGGCGCGGATAAGCATGGCTTCAAGCTCGTCATCATCGATCGATGGAAAGTAGGATCGCGATGAGATAGAAAAATGAAAGCCGGCTTTATGCATTAGATTAAATGTGGCTTCTTGAAGACTCCCTTTAGGAAGTCCGAGGCGGAGCTTTTTGTACTGTGTCATAGTATATTATCGAGCCTGTAAATGTTGATTGAAGGAAGAAGGAGCCAATATAACAGCCACATGGTTCCACCGATACTAAGAGGAATCGCCACATTATCGTCGAGCAGATCGAATGATGCAATTTCTGCAAGCATACCGACAAATCCTCCGATCATCCCGATGAGGTATTCAATCGGCATATAATTGATTTTCGGTGTAAAGAGAACGACAATAATGGCACTGAGGAGAAATGCACCGCTTCCTTCAAGTGATTTGTGGTAAAATTTATGTTTTCCGAAACGCCGTCCGATGAGGGCAGCAGCGGAATCGGAAATAATTAAAATAGCAAAACTTGTGATTACGATGATCTTCGGGAAAATGAGAACACAGAGCGTTGCCGAAAGCAGTACATAGGTGGCGCCGTTGAGTGTTTTAGTTTTTCCGTTGACTTCATGATGCCGGAGAAGTTTCCTGAACCACCGATAAAAAAGTTCCGCTGTCGGTTGATGAAAATATCGAAGTACATCAACAATAAAAAATGCCGCTGTCATCGGAATTAAAATACTCAGTGCTGTGCTCTTCGATAGAAAGTAGTATACTATCGGAATTGAGAGCGAACAGAGATGAATACTTTTCCGAATAAGTTCGGCCGAGTAGTCGATATCGGGTGATGTTTGAGCTTCGTCGAGCGTCATGGTGTCCGTGTTATTTCTTTCCATCACGGGCAGCCTTAATTACCTTGACCGCCTCCTCGAGTTGTCTGTCATCTATTGCTTGACCGTTTGTGTCGCCGTTATTTTTTTCGAGCGGTGTGAGGGATCCTCCACTGATAATCTTGTCGATCTCCTCGCCGTCGAGAATTTCCCGTTCGAGCAGAGCCGCTGAAAGACGATGAAGTTGATCCACATTTTCTTTCAGGATGCGTTCTGCACGGTTCATGCATTTCGACACAATATTTTTCACTTCATCATCGATAGCGATCGCCGTGCTTTCGCTATAATCCTTGTGACGAGTAATTTCTCTTCCTAGAAAGATTTCTTCTTCCTTTGCGCCGTAGGCAAGCGGACCAAGCCGCTCGCTCATGCCCCATTCGCAGACCATTTTTCGCGCAAGCTGCGTAGACCGTTCAATATCGTTGCCAGCACCCGTAGTTAATTGATTAAAAACAAGTATTTCTGCTGCGCGTCCGCCTAATGCATAAGTGATCATCGCCTCAAGATATTCTTTCGAGTATGTATGTTTCTCATCAATCGGTAAATACGTCGTGATACCGAGCGCACGACCCCGCGGAATAATGGTGACTTTGTGAACAGGATCGGCTTCCGGGACTTTCCGGGCAACCAACACATGTCCTGATTCGTGATATGCAGTGACCTTTTTTTCCTGATCCGAGATAATAAGGCTTCTCCGCTCCATCCCCATCATCACTTTGTCTTTTGCCTGCTCAAAGTCGTTCATGCTGACAGCTTTTGCATTATTCCTTGCTGCGAGAAGCGCCGCTTCGTTAACAAGGTTCGCAAGATCCGCTCCGGCAAGTCCCGGAGTTCCTTTGGCCAGTGTATCAAGCTTCACATCATCGGCAAGAGGGATATGCCGGGTATGGACTTTCAGGATTCCTTCACGTCCCTTGACGTCGGGACGATCGACAACGACCTGTCGATCGAACCGGCCGGGACGCAATAGTGCCGGATCGAGAACGTCCGGTCGGTTGGTTGCAGCGATGATAATCACACCGCTGTTTTGCTCGAATCCATCCATTTCGACGAGGAGTTGATTCAATGTCTGCTCACGCTCGTCATGTCCGCCTCCGAGTCCTGCACCACGGTGACGTCCGACGGCATCGATTTCATCGATGAAGATAATACACGGTGCACTCTTTTTTCCTGTTTCAAACAAATCACGGACACGGCTTGCTCCAACCCCGACGAACATTTCAACAAAATCGGCTCCGCTAATCGTAAAAAACGGTACGCTCGCCTCACCGGCAACGGCACGTGCGAGAAGCGTTTTGCCGGTTCCCGGAGGACCCAGTAGTAATACACCACGGGGAATTTTGCCGCCGAGTTTCTGGAATTTCGTCGGTTCGCGCAGGAACTCGATAATCTCCTGGAGCTCCATTTTTGCTTCATCCGCCCCTGCAACATCAACAAAGGTGATACGCGGACTTGCTTCGCTCATCATCTTTGTGCGTACTTTCCCGAACGAGAATATTCCCTTCGTTCCTGTCCCCTGCATCCGGCGCATCAGAATAAACCAGATTGCAAGGAGCAAAACCCACGGCAGCATTTGGAAAAGAGCGTTCAACCAGGTGTTATCTTCTTTGACAAATGAGACACTGACACCTCGTTCGGCCCATTGCTGGGTAACGGAGCCGTCGACAAAGGGAAGAGGCAATGTAATGCGTGTGACATCACGATGTGTCTTCCCGTTGATATCAATTACTGTTTGCTTATCTTTGAGGGTTCCGTGGAATTCGAAACTGTTCAGCTCAGATTTCTTTATAAGCGCCGAAACTATTTGCCCCGATTGGATTAATTGCTGATAATTTGTGTAGGAAACTTCGATCTCCTGTCCGTCCCCCGTTTTGAACAAAGTAATAATGAAAAACGCCGCGAGGAAGATTGCCAGCCAGCTTATTGCCCGTAATACTTTCCCCCAATTGAATTCATCTTCATTACGGGGTTGCAGAGGCTGTCGTTGCCGCGAAGACTTTGGCATCTGTCGTTTTTTCTGACCTTTATTATTGCTATCGTCAGATTGCCGAGTATTTTTTTCGTCACCCATGAAACACCATTATTGTTGTAATATATAAATATTTCGGAGATTCCGAACTTTCTGGGCATAGTCAAGGCCATACCCGATCACAAAAAGACTCGGGATCTCGAATCCAACATAATTCATTTCGACAGGATACTTTGTCGATCCTTTCTTATATAATAACGTAACAACTTTAACCGACCGCGGGTTCTGTGAAATAATCAGACGTTTAAAAAAATCAATCGAAAGCCCCGAATCAACGATATCTTCAACAATGACTATATCACGGTCCTTGACCTGACAGTTCAGATTTTTCAGCACACGGACATCACCCGAAGTAATTTTAGCATCACCATAACTTGAAAGCTTGATAAAATCTATTTCGCAATCGATTGTAATCTCGCGGATCAGATCTGCAAGAAAAATGAATGAGCCATTGAGTACTCCGATAAAAATCGGTATCGAACCTGCATAATCATGGTTAAGCCGGCGCCCCAGATTCTGCACACGTTCCATTATTTGTTTTTCGGAAAGGTATAATACAAAAGTGTCGCCGTTTATCGTGATCGTATTATCCATCAGATGTCATCCGAAGATCCTTGTTGTGAAAATGAAGCCGGGCAATATTGCGTGTATGTTCTAAAATTCTGAAACGGTTGTCCAGTCGTACACCGCACACCCAGATAATGTCATTACCCGAACATAATACGCAAATCATTTTCTTCTGCTGCGACGGAATGTGAACGTCGGTTAAAAAGTTACTGATCTTTTTTTTATCTTTCATCCCAAGAGGAATAAACCAATCGCCTTTCTGCCATTTCCGGAGTCGCAGGGGGAATCGGAATGTATCGGCATCAACATATTCCGTTGTTGTCCATCGCGGGTGTCGTGTCCGTCGAACACGGTTAAATCCGACATCGTTTTTATTGACCTGCTCGATAGTCAGTATAATACCGGAGCCGCGGAGAGTACCGTAGGACTCCAGCTGGTAATCAACCGGTTCATCGTGGAGAAGATCCGATAACACAAGCTCTTCGCGATCACGGATGATGTTCCATCGTTTATTTAGTTGGACACGTTTCCCCACCTGCGCGCTGCATAATCGGATGCTCTGTGTGATCGATTTGTAGTTCACAGGAGCACCCGGAAGACGTGAAAGCAATCTATGAAAAAGTGCGTGCTGCATTTCGATCGGGTGAACCAATAGCTTTTTCACACTCACGCCGAACGTATGACTATCATACGTTCGAATGCATTCCGACAGTGCCAGATCGTGTGCATGTTCGATTAATCGTCCGGATTGCTCGAAAAGCCGTGCATTGGAATTAAGAGTATGAACAATTCCCGGGTTAATGTATTGCTCGAGCACCGGTAAAACTTTATGGCGGAGCGCATTCCGGGAGTACTTATCTTTTGTATTCGATGAATCTTCCCGGTAATGTATACGTTTTGCCCTTGCGTATTCTATAATTTCCGACCTCCGCGCAAATAAAAGAGGTCGAATAATCCTCTCGTCTTCCCGCTTCGGAAGGATTCCGCGTAATCCCTGAAGTCCTGTACCTCGAACAAAATGTAGAAGTAATGTCTCGGCATTGTCATCGGCATGGTGAGCGGTTGCAATCCAGTCCGCACCTGCCGAGTGGTGGAGTTCTTTCAGAAATGCATACCGCAATTCACGGGCAGCATCCTGAATCGACATTTTCATTGCCCCGGCATATTCTTTTGTTGCGATACGAGCAACGATACATCGGACTCCGTACTGTTTAGCCGACCCTTCAACAAATTCCTGATCCCCGTCGGATTCATGTCCCCTAAGGCTATGATTTACATGTCCGACAATGAGCTCGAGACGAAATTTTTCCCGGAGGGAAACAAGAACGTCAAGGAGTACCATAGAATCAATGCCACCGCTTACGGCGACTATCACTCTCTCTCCATGTCGTAGTAACCCTTCAGTCCGCATAAATTCTTCGCACTGTCGAAGAAACGTATGTACCCCCCGTTTGGGGACTTTTCGTTGAACGACCATAGGATTCAAGAATGAAAAAGCCTGCCTCGTGAACAATGAATAGCCCACCGGGCAAGCCATCCTAACCTCATTTGCATAGCAAAGCATCCGGGAGGCATCACGATGCTTTTAATTTATTCAATATACCATACCATATTCTAAAAGGCAAGCTTCTGCTGCTTCTGTGGTTATTTTCGTACTTTTTCGGCAAAGAGGATTTGCCGGTTTGTCAGCGAAAATTGAAAGAATAGACAAATTGCGGCGCTCTAAATATAAAACTTAAAAGCTTGCTCCGTATGAAAGTTCACCCTGAGCCCCTCGGCACGCTCAGGCCAAGTCCCTCGATTTAATCGGGACGAGCCCCTCGATATGCTCGGGACAAGCCCCTCGATTTAATCGGGACGAGCCCCTCGATATACTCGGGACAAGCTTGCTTGCCGTGACCCTGGGTCGAGCGGTCGAAGGGAATCGGGATGAGTAGGTCAAGCGGAAAAAATTTAACAACAGATAGGACTTTTTAACAAATCCTCGGAAGTTGTTCACCCGAAAGCATATCGACCACCCGGTTTCCCCCGACCGTCGTTTTCATAACGACTATGCCTGGATGTGCATCGACTACTTTCCCGATCACCGTAGCCTCTCTCCCGTTCGGATGCGATCGCATTACCGAGAGAACATTTCCCGCTTCATCATCGGGAACGATTGCAATGAGTTTTCCTTCATTCGCGATGTAGAGCGGGTCGAGACCTAGAATCTCACATGCACCTTGAACCTCTTCCGTAACCGGTATTTTCATTTCTTCAATGACAATGCCGATATGTGCCGCATCTGCTATTTCATTCAGTGAACTGGCGAGCCCACCCCTCGTCGGATCACGTAGGACATGAATATTTTTGGATTTTTTCAAGATCTTATCGACGAGACCATTGAGCGGTGCGCAATCGCTTTGTATCTGCGTTTCAAATGCAATTCCTTCCCGAACCGACATGATAGCGATTCCATGCTCGGCAATATACCCGCTGAGAATAATTGTATCTCCCACCGCTGCGCGTCTGGGTGCAATTGAAATTCCTTCTTCAATGAGACCGATTCCGGATGTCGTGATAAATATTTCGTCTCCTTTCCCACGATCAACAACTTTCGTATCACCGGTGACAAGCTGAATCGATGATCGTGCGGCTGCCTGCTGCATCGACTGGACAATCGTCCAGAGCCGCTCCATGGGAAATCCTTCTTCAATTATAAATGCGGCTGAAAGGAAATACGGTGTTGCCCCGCACATTGCCAGATCGTTGACGGTACCGTAAACGGCCAGCTCGCCGATATTGCCGCCGGGGAAAAAAATAGGATGGACGACATAAGAATCTGTAGAAAATGCAAGCCGTGCCCCGCCGAGGGAAATCATCGCACCGTCGTGTTCTTCTCTCAATGCCGGATTATCGAATTGTGAAAAGAACATCGAGCGGATTAATTGCTGCGATAATTTTCCACCGCCGCCGTGAGCAAGAAGAACAGCCGGATAATCGGTGATGGGAATCGGGCAGGAAAAACCTGCGGTAAAATCAATGTTCGATTGGTGGTCCATAAACAGCCCTCACCAGGATGAATCGATTCAATTTTTTGTTTTAATTCTTTCCAGAGTCTTTGAATTCTTCAGTTCCCGCAGCGCATCGGATGCGATCCAGCGCGCTACAGGCGATCCGCTCTCCATGAGATTATTTGCTGTTGTCACGGCGCGGCGCTGGAGAGACATATTACGTTTCCCGATCTGACGGAGAGCCCAGTTTACGGCTTTCTTGATAAAGTTACGCTCATCAGTGGCTTCAAGTTCAATCCTGGAAAGGAATGGATAGAAACGAGAATCCGGGGCTTTTTTATCGTGTACTGCAAGGACTGCCATCATGACAAATCCCGCTCTTTTCACAAATTCCTGTTTCCGTGTGCTCCACTCGATTGCTTTCTCATAGGCAATCGGAGTCTTGTCGAACAGATTGCTGCAGCACTGATCACAGACATCCCATGAATCGATTTCTTTCACCCATTTGTCCATTTGCCGTACCGTAACTTTTTGGGGCTCGTCAATTAATGCGGCAAGGATTCGCGCCTCATGAATTCCCGATGCCCAGAGCTCTCCGGCAATATTATGATTTTTTCCAAATTCTTTTGCCATCGTCCGTAATGTTTTCATCGAGATACCAAGCGTGTTTTTGCTGCTGATACCAAAGCGCGCCATGCCTTCAACATTTGCGGAATTGGACAATGAATGAAGTCTTTCAAGAATCTTTTGAGAGGTCATTCGAGAATATTCCGCTCCTTCTGGATTGTATAAACAATTTTTGAGACGAGCTTCCTCGGTAGAAGACGATGTGCCTGTGATGAGATTTTATTCGAGAGTCCCGGTATTATAATGGTTTTTCCTTTCATCAATCCTCGATAGCCGGCGGTGGCAACAGTCGTTGCATCCATTATAAGTTTGGTATCAATGATTCGTGATTGTCCGATCCGTGCGCGTTGTTGAAATTGTGTCCGTGTCGGTCCGGGACAAAGCACCGAAACCGTGATACCCGTCCCCTGTATTTCACGTGCCAAAGCCTCGGAAAAAAGAAGAACATAGGCTTTTGTAGCATAATATACAGCCATCAAAGGACCCGGTTGAAATGCTGCCGTAGATGCGACGTTAAGAATTTTTCCGGATTTCCGAGCGATCATGCCGGGAAGAACGAGCTTTGTTAGATGTGTAAGTGAGGTAATATTCACCTGAATCATTGCAAGTTCATCCTTGAGCGATGTCTTCGAGAAAGAACCGGAGAGGCCGAATCCGGCGTTGTTGACAAGAATATCGACGGTAAGCTCTTTTTGTTTGAGTTTTTTGTACAGAGTTACTGCTGCGGATGATACAGAAAGATCGCATGGAATCGAGTAGACACCTATGCCGTATTCCTGGCATAGCTCTGATGCAACCTGACTCAGCCGTTTCCCGTCACGTGCGACAATGACCAGATCGTACCGGTCATGCGCAAAGAGTTTACACAATTCATACCCAATTCCCGTGGAAGCTCCGGTGACCAGGACGACGTTCCTATGTCGGGGAACACTAGATACAAGTCTCTTTTTCATGACTGGAGAATGAAATCAATTTCGAACATCTCGTAATGGGCACGTTTCATGCCAAGATGCTCGTATGTTTGTTGAGCACGTGTATTATTTCGGTCGGCGTAAAGGCGGAGTCCGCATACGTCGGACCGTTTGCGGGCCAATGACTCGACGTAATGGAACAGCGATGTGAATACTCCCAGCATGCGCTGGTCCTTTCGTACGTAGACGCTTTGGATCCACCAGAAATTCCCGTTTCTCCAGTCGCTCCATTCGTAGGTGATCATAAGTTGGCCGACGATAGTGCCGTCGATCTCTGCAAGGTAGTATATCCCTTTTTTCGGATCGCTCAGGAGAGTTTGCACTCCCCGTAACAGACGTTGTCGATCGAGGGATTTCCCCTCGGTTTCCTTCGCTATCAGCGAATTAAATTCGACAATGACGGGCGCGTCGTTGTATTCTGCTTCCCTAATTTGAATGCTCATAGTATATATTGCGATTGTAAAAATTTCTTATCGATATCCGGCCTTCATCAGTTCAGAAACCGATGTAATTGGATGAGGTGGATGGAGATACTCATCCAGGAATTTGTAAATCTTCACCCTGATCTGTTTCGCCAATTTCGTATCGATGCGGTCGAAGCTGTGTCCACCCGGGGCATCCTTGAATATTTCGTACTCGAATTTTTTCCCTTCGGCTTTTAGTGCATGGATGAGGTTCTCGACTTCGAGTGAATACACATCATCATCGTTGGTGTTCGTATGGATTAAAAGTGGCGTCTTCAATTTCTGGACATTCCATACCGGAGAACGCTTTTTGTATTCTTCCACATCTTCGTTTACCGTTTTACCAATGTGGTAATCGGCCGAAAACTCCTTTGCATAATCATCACCCTGATATCCGAGTCGTGTAATTAAATCGCTTACAGGAACTCCGGCAAATGCGACCGCGTAGTCCTTCGGGTACTCGAAGATATTCATGAGAGCAATCAAACCACCGTGGCTCCAACCGACAATGCCGATGCGGTCTTCATCGATGAAATCGTAGTTTTCGATCATGTAATCACGACAGGTATGAACATCTTCGATTTCGAGTCCGCCGTAATCGATCTGCTCGTAAAACTTTTTTCCGTAGCCCGTGCTGCCGCGGTAATCAGGGGCGATCACGACATATCCCTGGGCAATCATTTCGCGGACAATGTGGGTGTGGTAAGTTGTAAAATCGGCATGAACACCGCCGTGTGGAAGGATAATCAGAGGATACTTTTTATTCCTGTCGATTTTTTGCGGAATGAAAATATAGGACCAGAATTTCACCGGATTTCTGGCTCCCATGGCCGTCGGATTTTTTATTTTTGCGGGGGGCGGACCGACGTGAAAGACTTTGTCGATGAGAGCCACATCCCCCACTTTGTTATACCACTGGATGTCGTCAAGGGCTTTCTCGAGCTGGTCGAGACGATAATTAAGATCCTCGAACTTCTTTTCGATGATGATCTCGTTATCCTGTTTATTGTTGCTCTGTTTTTCCTGTGCAGCTACCGGGAGAACGGCGATGACAGAGTACAATATTCCAATCAGGAGAAATCGAGTACAGAGATATCTTGTAATATCTTTCATCGGATCACCTCTTTTTTCTTTGCAGATAATGCCTGAGGAATTCAATGACAGCCGGAATGCCGGGGATAATAAGCATGGCCAGAATGACCAGGGAAAAATTATTCTTGACGATGGGAATATTACCGAAGTAATACCCTCCCAAAAGAAAAATGATAACCCATCCGGCTCCGCCAACTACATTATACAAAATAAACCGACTGTATATCATGCTTCCAATACCCGCGACAAAAGGAGCGAACGTTCGGATAATGGGAAGAAAACGCGCGATTACAATTGTCTTGCCTCCATGCCTCTCGTAGAAACTGTGAGTGCGGTAAAGATATTCCTTATTCCAAAAGCGTGAGTGTTCTTCATGAAATACCTTTGGTCCCACATAATGACCGATCCAGTAATTTGCCGTGTCGCCGGCAACGGCTGCAGTCGCGAGCAGAATTATGAGCAATCCCAAATCGATTGCCCCTAACGCGGAAAGTGCACCTGCTGCAAACAATAAAGAGTCGCCGGGTAGAAATGGTGTCACGACAAATCCTGTTTCACAGAAAATAACGACAAAAAGAATCGCGTAAGTCCATGTTCCGTATTGCGTTACAATTTCATAAAGGTGTCTATCGAGATGGATGACAAAGTTGAGCGCTTCGTTAAGATATTCCATGGGATATATGCTGATTGAATGTTATTATTTGGACTATTGATTATTTAAGGTAAGGATTCATTCATCTCGTATCAAGATATTTGTTGAGTATAATTTCGCTCTTTTTTGAAATGATAATATTCCCGGATCATCACGGCCGCCAGTATTCCGTATTCTATAAAAAGTAATATCCCCGATTCCTGCCAAACGCCGATCAACCTGTAATTGATAATGACTATGTTTGCGAGCGAGACGACAGCAACGAATACAATCGTGCTCCATCGGAATTGTAACGGCAGTAAAACCGCAAGCCAGGTAAGATACCAAGGGTGTACCGTAGGAGCGAAAATGAAGAAACCGAAAACTGTAAGCCGGAGTGAATCGAGAAATTGAAGATTCCGAAAGTAAAGAAATCCGACCCATAGAAGAAACAATGCCGTACAGATATAATGCACCGGGGTATTGTCCTGTACTATAGGGTATAATAAATGGAAAATTGAACCATTGAATTCCCATCGTGAGGAAAAAACACTGAGCGCCTCGAACGGAGCAGCCTGCCCAATCGTATAGGGAAAATAGAATATTCCCAGGATTCCAAGCGGCACGACGACAGTCAGCAGTCGTTTCCATCCACGCAGTTCTTTGAATGCAAAGGGAATGAGAATGAGCGGAACGAGTTTTATCGCCGATGCAATCCCGATGGATATGAGCGCCAGAAGGTTTTTCTGACGAATCCAAAGAAGAATAAAAAGCAGTACAAAGGGCAAGCCAAGAGCATCCAGGTGGCCGTCAATCATGAACTGCATGATCGGAAGAGGACAGAAAGCATACAATGCGCTCCATCCTGCAGGGAGCTTTAACTGCCGGAGAAGTGAACGTAACAAAAAAAGAGTCGCGATTTCAGCAATTAACAGCGGGATTTTAAATCCCAGAATGCTTTCCCCAAAGATTTTGTATGTAATCCAAAATATCCATTCGGCAACCGGTGGATAGATAGTTTTCATCGTGGGAAAATTTACCAGTCCGGGAAGCATCTCGGAATGCAAATGCCGCAATGCCTCATCTGATGGCACGTATAGATACGGATTGATCCCATATGACTGCACCTTCCCGTCCCAGATATATCGGTAGATATCATCCGATGCTGTCGGCTCAAGGAATAGTACCGAGGTGCGCATTATAATTCCAATGAGAATTATCAACCATACAGATGAATCGGTAAACAACATCCTGTTTCGATAGATTATGATACACACGCCAAGATAGATGACACTGTTCAGAATCGAAATAGCGACAAATCTTTGGATTGGAGCAAGAACGGGAATATATAGAGAACAGTAGAGTAGCTGCGAGATGACCAACAGGACAATAAAATTAATTGCCGGTGTATTTTCTTTATCACTATGAGGTGATAGGATATCATTCATAAGAATTATTTCTTGGATCAGCGATTCTGCACTACATCCGGCTTAGCAACTCGAATGACTGTAAAACCGGCAGGAAGGTTATTCTCCTGCGGCGTATTCTGCAGGTATTTGAGATCTTTCTTTTCTTCTTTAATATGTGCATTAAGAAAATGGAGCGTATACCGGCACATTGTCTCGTATCCAAGTTTTGCATTCAGCTCGATGGACTTCCAGAATCCGGGAATCATCCCGGCAATCATGCCTATCGAAGTAAAATTTATATGCTCAATCCCTTTGATGCCAATGATAGTCCGGTGAGAAGAGTGCAGGGAATCGATAATGCTGAGGTCGTTCCTTTTATTTTCCATGACATTAATATGCAGAAAAGGGATGCGGACATTTTCCGGATGGTAAAAAAGAGATTCTTTCACCAGAGCAATCCTGTCTTTGAAACCAATGGAACCATCAAGGCTTACCATAGCGTCGAGATCGATATTGCGCATTGCGAGTATTAGTGCAGCGCAGCTACCGAAACTGAATCCCACGACTCCGATTCTGTGTATATCGACATATGGATATTCATGCATCAGCGTGATGGTACATTCGAGATCCCGTACCTGCGTTTCAATACCCAGGGTTGTGAGATCCATTTCGCGGGACATCCATCCCATGGACGGCAAACTTGCAACAACATACCCATGACTCGCAAGGTATTCGCAAATGATAGTATGTATCGCCGGTGAATCGCCTATTCCCGGAGCGAAGAGAATGAGTGGAAAAGGACCTTTCTCTTGCTGGCCGTTTTTCACGACGGCCGTACGCATCTTCATTAATTCATCCAGTTTTTCTTTTGGTACTTCACGATCAATGAAGTATTTATAAAATTCATCCTTGCCTGCTTTTTTGGCTTCGTCATTCAAGGCATGATATTTTCCAATTGTTCCGATCCATCCAATATATTCTTCGTATTCCATCTGTTCAGTGCTATCTGTTTTGAGTGCCGGATACCAGATGTTGACCTGCAGTGGACGGGGATGATCATCGAGATTGACTTTATTCGGCTGATCGATTCGTACGCCGAATGTCCGCGAGTGATCAACTCTTTGTATAACTTTGTAACCAATCGCATACGGTCCCGGATCCAATCCCCCCCATTGTTGATAAGGTTGACTGTATGATAGGTCGAAAAAGAATATGAATATGAAAAGTTTTAATATAAAATTGTTGTTTTTCATCGTTGTAAAACTATAATTTTTTCCTCGGAAAGTATATCCCTGCCCTGTCAGCGCCCACGAGGCCGGTTTTATATGTCCGTGAATCCACCGGCAGAAGTGAACGGATCATCGCCGGTGTCATTAACTTATGAACCCTCATGGTATTCAACCGATCGACGATGCTATCAAGAGGCGCATCCCCAAACATCCATTGGTACTTGTCAAATGATGTGAGATCGACCGGATCTGTATATTGCCGTAATGATTTTTCGCGATCCATGTTATAAAAAGACTCGAAATACGACATCACAAGCTCGCGGATATCGCGATATATCGGTTCTCGAAAACGAAGGCCGGTAAAATTCGACTTTGCTAGCGCACCGATGCGGCTGTGACGGCGGAAAATTGCTATCACATGATCATCATCGCGTACTGACTGCATATCCACTATAACCGGCGGATAACCGATCATCCGTAATGCAGCAGCGGCAAACAATGCGCCGTCATAACAATGTGCCCGTCGATCACGAATAACACTTCGAGGAGAACGATATCGCGATTCGGTGCTGTAGGGGATTGTGTCAAGAAATTCCTGTATAGCAATGGGACTTTTCAATTTACGGAAAAAAGCCAGCTCCTTTTTCGTCCATTCTCCGTTGAATGTGCGCATATTTCTTCGCATTCGATTCTTTCTTCATTAATGGCCGGGAAAAATCTGAGTATAAAAATAGATGAAAATTAATGAGGAATCAACCCTTTTAACATTTGCTTTTATTTTTTGGTTTTAGTATTGTCAATGCAGGCGGCTCTGGATCGATAAAATGCAAGTGGATCTTTAACCTAATAAAGGAGATTACTATGAGTACTCAAGCGTCCACCCACATACTTTGGGCATATCTATCGATTGCATTACTCTGCTTCGTCTATTTTGCTCCTGCGCAAAATGTTTCTTCCTCGGATACGACGCAGAATTTGGAGCCAATCCCGGCGGTGAAACGTGTTTCGCTTAGCGTGCGCACAGGCTATGCGATCTTCAGCACAAGCGATACATATGAATACCTTGATGCCCTCAAGAATTTCCCTCGTCCGATAACAACGGGGATAGTCCGAAACTCGGAATCCAGCAGCCACCTTCCACTGTGTATTGAGTTAGATGTTAGCATTTCTAGAAGTTTCTCAATCTGGGGAGAGGTGCTTTTTGGTCTAAGCTCGGAACGCGCAGTTATTGATGAGCAATGGAAGTCAGGTTCAACGGATCTTTTCTTTGGCGGGAAGCTCTACGGCAATTTCAAGAGCGGATTTGTGTATGGCCGTGCGGGTTTAGGTATGGTGTTCAATACTCTGGAGATAGAGGAACCGGGCTTCACAGGCCCTATCGCTTCCGCTGAGCCTTCGACTGAGGAGTTCAAGGGAAGCGGGCTTGGTTTCGTTGTTGGTGGTGGAGGAGGCTTGTTCATTACATCGTTTATCTCTCTGAATTGTGATATCAGCTACCGGAATGCCCGCGTGGAAGAATTGAAGGACGACAATGATCGTATTCCGCAGTGGAAGGAAACCGTGACACAGAACTCACACAGCATAGAAATAAGATTTTCGGATAGTAAGGAGGCTGGATTCAAGACAGTCCCTGTCGACTTCAGCGGCTTTCAAATCACAATTGGCGCGGCGATTCATTTTTGAGAGCACTATAACGTTTAGGCGAATAATCAATATTCTTTTAATATTATGTCAAAATTAATTATATCACCTTCTATAATCAAAGCCGCCGGAAATAAGCCGAAGATCATCGAAGAATATTTCGGGCGGGTGAACTCAAATACGGATCAGCTCAGTATTGCCCGGATGAAAAGTCCGGAGGGGTGGGTAAAATAGAAGACCGCGTAAAAGGGTTCCGTTTGCCGGCAAGTCTTACGGCTGCGGTAACCCTTTGCCTTTCCAGCGGTTTCTCATTATCTTTTTTCATGATTGATGGGATTATCATTGGTGCCGGCGCTGCCGGTTTGATGTGTGCCCGTGAAGCCGGCGAACGCGGACGATCGGTCCTCGTTCTCGAAGGCAATACTTCGATTGGAGAAAAAATCCGCATCTCGGGGGGCGGCCGGTGTAATTTTACCAACCTGCATACATCCCCGGAAAATTTTCTTTCATCAAATCCTCGTTTCTGTACATCTGCACTGGCCCGCTACGCACCGGATGATTTCATCAAGCTTATCAGGCAGTACAGGATTTCATACCACGAGAAAGTACACGGACAGCTTTTTTGCGACGGCAATGCGAAACAGATCATCGAAATGCTTCATCATGAATGTACGACCCGCGGAGTAGAGATCAAGACCGGCTGCCGTATACATGAGATTGAGAAGAACGATCATTTTTGTGTGACAACAAGCCAGGGGGAGTATGGATCGAAAAAACTCGTTATCGCAACAGGCGGACTTTCAATTCCATCGCTTGGTGCCACGGATTTCGGATATCGTGCCGCGAAGAAATTCAGCATGAATATAATAGCGCCAAGGCCGGGCCTTGTCCCCCTTCTTCTTGATGATTCAGAACGCGGGTTGTGCAGGGCACTCACAGGAGTATCAATCGAGGTAAAAGTCACATGCGGTCATGCTGTGTTTGTAGATGATCTTTTATTCACACATCTTGGAATAAGCGGTCCGGCAATACTCCAGATATCCTCGTACTGGGATCCCGGCAAAGAGATCATCATCGATTTCCTTCCAGACATTAATATTGAAAAAGAATTTGAACTCTACCGGCAGAGCAGGAAAGAGATCAAGACGGTACTTAATTCATTTCTGCCTAAGAGGTTTGTTGAAGCATGGTGTGTAAAGAATTCTATCCCGCAGATGATTCAACAGGCTTCGAAAGTTGAATTACATAAAATTTCACAACAACTTCATCAATGGACTCTCCATCCTGTCGGCACGGAGGGATTCTCAAAAGCTGAAGTGACTGTCGGTGGTGTCGACACCGAAGAGCTTTCATCGAAAACGATGGAATCGAAAAAAATATCGGGACTGTACTGTATTGGTGAAGTGGTTGATGTCACCGGACATCTCGGCGGTTTCAATTTTCAGTGGGCATGGGCATCAGGGGCGGCTGCGGGGAGATCGTTATGAGATTATTGATTTATGCTTGATTATGTAAAATTTGAAATTACAATTAAGACCACGGACTTTAATCCGTGGGAAATTAAACTTAAATAAAAAATTACCATGACAAAGTTAATTATATCACCTTCTATAATTAAAGCCGCCGGAAATAAGCCGAAGATTATCGAAGAATATTTCGGGCGAGTGAACTCAAATACGGATAAGCTCAGTATTGCCCGGATGAAAAGTCCCATTGGGTGGGTCGAGCCAGGCCAGACTCCGGAATTCGACGAATTTACAATTGTATTAAAAGGAACACTCCGGGTAACGACAAAGAAGAAATTATTCAACGTCAGAGAGGGTCAGGCTATTGTCGTTGAAAAGGGGGAATGGGTTCAGTACAGCACACCTTTTGCGGGCGGTGCAGAATATATAGCGGTGTGTATGCCCGCATTTTCTCCGGAAATAGTGCACCGGGATGTATAGTTGTATTAGGCGGAAGTCACGGGTTTTAAGTTTAAGGTTTCAAGTTGATATGCATGCCCTGGTAGTAGCGTACTCTTCTTGGTTTCTTCAAATGAATGCCGATAAGAAAACGATAACAGGGACACTGGATGTCTCCTATTCTTCGTTGCACGATATGGATCTTTCGTTGACTAAATATTAACACGGTAACACAGAATAAATCTTTCACATTACGAAATCAATAATCTTCGTTGATAGATTTCACGAATCAATTAGCTTTAAAAGCGATAATTTATTTTTTCGTGTCATCTCTTTCACCTTGCACTCGCGTACAAGCGCGGCAGTTCGTGTGCTGCATACTTCATTGTATGCTAGCTTTACCGGTCTCCTCACGCGTGTATACCGCGACGCTTTTCCGGCGTTATGCTGCTCGATCCGGCGTTCAAGATCCTTTGTGATACCGGTATACAGCGTCCCGTCGCTGCATTCGAGAATATAAAGAAACCAACGTTCTTCTGAAGAGTGGACGCCTGTTTCTTCTTTCTTCCGCATTCCTTTCAACATTTTCTTATATCGTTTCTTCACTTTGATTCCTATATGCGCTTCATTTTTGTCGTTGGCCTTAAAGGTAAACACAGAGGCCACAAAGTTATCTAGAAAAGCTGTCTGCGAGGACACGGAGAAGAATTCATACTCTGTGCCCTCCAAAAAACCACTTAAACAGTCCTTTGTGTCATCTGTGGTTATATGTAATACCAGTTCTTTTTCTAAATTAAAAAGTTATCTCTTAAGCGGTTTATATTTTATTCTATGCGGACGGTCGGCATCGATTCCCAGACGCTTCTTCCGCTCTTCTTCGTATTCCGAATAATTTCCATCGTACCAAACAGCTTTACTGTTCCCTTCAAATGCCAGAATATGAGTTGCAATTCTGTCAAGGAACCAGCGATCGTGCGAGATCACGACGACACATCCGGCAAAATTTAATATAGCCTCTTCGAGTGCGCGAAGAGTATTCACATCCAGATCGTTTGTAGGTTCGTCAAGTAATAATACATTAGCCTCTTCCTTCAATATTTTTGCAAGGTGGACCCGATTACGCTCACCCCCCGAGAGCGTACCGACTTTTTTCTGTTGATCGCTTCCGCTGAAATTGAATCTTGCAACATACGACCGGGAATTAACATCCCGATTACCCAGACGAAGCGTCTCTTCACCTCCGGAAATTTCTTCCCACAATGTTTTTTCCGGTGAGAGAGACCGGTTTTGATCGATATATGCAAGCTTCACTGTATTGCCGAGGATAATTTCACCTCGGTCCGGCTTTTCCTGACCGGTAATTATGCGGAATAGTGTGGTCTTCCCGGCGCCGTTCGGACCGATTATACCGATGATTCCACCGGGCGGGAGGGAGAAATTGAGATCTTCAAATAGTAAAAGCTCGCCATATCCCTTAGAAACTTTTTTTGATTCGATAACAATGTTACCCAGACGTGGTCCCGGCGGAATATAAATTTCGACATCCTCTTCATGATTCGCACCCCCTTCGGCAAGCATTTTCTCATACGCTGTGATGCGCGCCTTGCCTTTGGCATGTCGTCCTTTTGGATTTAATCTGATCCATTCAAGTTCGTGGGCAAGAGCTTTCTGACGCTTGGATTCCTGTTTCTCTTCGATGGAAAGCCGTTGTCGTTTTTGCTCGAGCCAGGATGAATAATTGCCTTTGAAAGGAATGCCTTCGCCCCGGTCGAGCTCGAGTATCCATCCGGCAACATTGTCAAGGAAATACCGGTCGTGCGTTACCGCCAGTACCGTTCCGGGATATTTGCCAAGATACTGTTCGAGCCATGCAACCGATTCGGCGTCCAGATGATTGGTTGGTTCGTCAAGCAGGAGGACGTCTGGTTCCTGCAGCAGAAGCCGGCATAATGCAACGCGGCGTCGTTCACCGCCTGAAATCACGGAGACAGAAGTATCTCCGGGAGGGCAGCGCAACGCATCCATTGCCATCTCGAGTTTGCTGTCGATATCCCATGCATGCATATGGTCGATCCGTTCCTGCAGTTTTCCCTGTTTTTCAAGGAGTGTATCGTAATCAGCGTCCGGTTCGGAGAGCTGCGCGCTGATTGCTTCATATTCCTTCAAAAAACCGACAGCCTCTGCCGCACCCTCTTCGATAATTTCTTTCACCGTTTTCACCGGATCGAGATCGGGTTCCTGGGGAAGATAGCCGAAGGTAATTCCTTTCTGAGAGGTGATTTCACCTAGATAATCTTTGTCGATGCCTGCTACGATGCGAAGAAGCGTGCTTTTCCCGGCGCCGTTCAGACCCAGAATACCGATTTTTGCACCGTAGAAAAATGAAAGATAGATATCCTTTAAAACCTGCTTGTTGGGTTTGTAAACTTTCCCAACGCCGATCATTGAAAAGATTATTTTATTGTCTACCATGAATAAAATATACAAAATAGATAAGGGAAAAAGAAGAGAGGAAAATAAAAAGAGCATCCGTAAAAATCCCGGATGCTCGTGAAAAGGAAAATAAAAAATTATTAGAACACAAATGCTATTACAAGACTGAATATTATGAATATTCCGAAAGTCCAGATCATCCCTTTCATTGTGGTACAGTTGCAGATTTTAGCAATTCCAAGGCCCAGCAAAGCAACGAACCAGACATAAAAAACATTCGTGTACGAGAGAAGTTTATGCATATTGTTTCCAACGTCGAACTCTTTGATTAGAATCGCCAGACTCGGAGTTGCATATAGTGAATCGAGGGCCAGAATCGTCAGGATGCTGATGATTGAGCCTAGAACCATCACCATATACGAAAGCCCCGTTATTTCGAGTAGCGTTCCGTATTTTAAAGGTGTTTTAAGTGCATATTTTCCGATGAGCCACAGGATGAGTGCAACGAGAAGAATGATAATAAGGTTGATGATGACTACTCCAAAAATACCGAACACATTCCAGATCAGTGAACCCGGTTTCGGGATCATCGATTCTGCATGGGCCATTTGTTCCTGCGTCATCTTGCCGGCCTGCACCTGCTTCTGCATCTGATTGTGTTGGACATCGATCATCTGCTGTTGGATGGTCGGTTGGGAGAAGACAACGAAAATTGTGATAATACCTACCAAAATGGCCAGAATAAGAGGTACAAGCCAATTCCCTGTGCTCTTTGACGCGCTCTTCATTCCGTCGAATACCTCACCGGGAGAGACGAAAATATCGATTAATCGGGATCCGAGTTTCGAGGGCGCTGGTATATTTTCGGCGGGGGGAACTTCAGGTTGTTGTTCCATAGATCGACTCCTTGATGTGAGAGGGATAGGTGGAAATAAATACCCATTATTAAAATATAAATAATTTATTTAAAAAACTCAATTTTCCATCCTGCATTATAATTCCTTTTTCAACAAAAGTCTTTTTCGTATATTTAAAAGATCTATGTTGCAACTCAATAACATCGGAATGCAGTTCGGCGGAGAGTACCTTTTCCGTAATGTGTCGCTCCTAATTGGATCTCATGACCGAATAGGCCTTGTCGGCCCAAATGGGGCAGGGAAAACTACACTTTTAAAAACCATTGGGGGGCTCATTCAGCCGGAAGAGGGAGCAGTCGTTAAAGCGAAATTTGCTACAATAGGGTATTTGCCGCAGGAGGGGGTCGAATCGGTGGGACGAACTCTCTATCGTGAAGCTGAAACGGCATTCAGTGATATTCTTGGACTCCAGACGGAATTTGATGAACTTCACCTCCGAATCATGGAACTAGATCAAGAATCTGAAGAATATTCCGACAATCTGGAACTTCTTGGCGAAACCCAACACAAATTGGAGAATCGTGATGCATTCCGGTTAAAGACGAAAATCGAGAAAGTTCTTTCAGGTCTCGGATTCACCACGGAGGATATGGGACGGTCAACCGATGAATTCAGCGGCGGATGGCAAATGCGTATCGCCCTCGCAAAACTCTTATTACAGGAACCTACAATTCTCCTTCTCGATGAGCCGACAAATCATCTCGATATCGAATCGTTACAATGGCTTGAGGATTACCTCCGTGCCTATCAGGGCTCGGTGATTATTGTTTCTCACGACCGGACCTTTCTTGACTCGATGACTACAAAGACACTTGAAATCAGTCTTGGTGAACTGACCGAATATCCTGGTAATTACACATACTATCAGCATGAACGTCTCGTTCGAAAAGAACAGCGCGAAGCGGCATATAAAAACCAGCAGGTAAAAATAAAACAGACCGAACGGTTTATCGAACGGTTTCGTTACAAGGCGACGAAAGCCCGGCAAGTACAAAGCCGAATCAAAAAACTTGAAAAAATTGAAAGGATTGAAATCGAAAATGAAGAACAGGGGATAAATTTTCAATTTCCTGAAGCCATACACAGCGGGAAAGTAGTCATTGATCTTTCCGGAATCGATAAACGCTACGGCACAAAAGAAGTTCTTCGAAAAGTAGATTGTACAATTGAACGGGGAGACAGAATTGCCCTTGTCGGTATCAACGGTGCCGGGAAATCGACTCTCTCGCGAATCATTGCCGGAATCGAACCGCTCAGTAGAGGTGAACGGAAAATCGGTTACAATGTAACGATATCATACTTTGCCCAGGACCGGGCAGAGGAACTTGATCCCCAAAAAACAGTTCTCGAAACTGTTGAATCTGTCACCTCGGTTGAGACCCGCACGTTCGTACGGAATCTGTTGGGATGTTTTCTCTTCACCGGTGACGATGTTTTTAAACAGGTCAAAGTGTTATCGGGGGGTGAAAAAAGCCGGCTGACTCTCGCAAAGATGCTGCTCACACCTGCAAATCTTTTGATCATGGACGAGCCGACCAATCATCTCGATATCCGATCGAAAGATATTGTCCGTGAGGCATTGTTGAAATTCAACGGTACATATATCATCGTCTCCCACGACCGCTCCTTTCTTGATGGAATCATCACGAAAGTGATTGAAGTCGGAAATAAAAATATCAAAATCTATCTCGGTAATCTGAGCGAATACCTCGAAAAAAAAGCGCATGAAAAAATAATTGCATCTCCAGTTCCTCCCGATGTTTTTCGGAGAACAGAAAAAACGGCCGGATTTACTATGAAAGAAAGGAAACAACGGGAGGCTGAAATCAGACAACGGAAGTATGAGCGGACAAAACCCTTGAAAGATGCCGTTATACTGGTCGAAAAAGAAATCGAGCGGCTTGAGATGAAGAAAACCAAGAATGAAGCATTGATAGTGAATCCGGAATTTTACAAATGCGGAGAACGGGTGAAAGAAGTCAATAACGAGATGAAAGAAATCAGTAAGGAGCTTGAAAAGAATTACCGAGAATGGGAACAGCTTCAATCACAGCTTGAAGCAATAAATGCAGAATTTGAGAATGAGGTAAGAGATGAAAAGGGGTGATGAATTTATTCTGCATATCGATGATGCTGCTTTCGAAGGAAAGTCGGTAGCCCGGCATGAAGGTTTTGTCGTGTTTGTCGAGGGAGTTGTTCCGGGAGACGAGGCCCGTGTCGTCATTTCCAAAGTCAAAAAGAATTTTGCAGAAGCACGAGCGATCGAAATTCTCCAACCATCATCGTTTCGTGTCGCTCCACGGTGCAGGTATTTCGGAGTGTGCGGTGGATGCCGCTGGCAGCATCTTGAATATTCGAAGCAGTGTGAAAACAAACGACAGAACGTCATCGATGCTTTCGAACGAATCGGAGGATTCCGAGATATCGCGGTCAATCCGGTGATCGGGGCTGATCCAATTTATCATTACCGCAATAAAATGGAATTTTCTTTCGGCGATAAACAGTGGCTTACGGCTGAAGAGCTCGAGAATCCGGATGTTTTACGGCCCAATTTTGCACTCGGATTCCATGTTCCACAGAGATACGACAAGATACTGGACATCGACGAATGCCATCTCCAAACGCAGCTCACCGTAGATCTTCTTAATACGGTCCGTTCGCATTGCATCGAACGGAAACTACCAGTCTATGACACGACGACAGGCAACGGTTATCTTCGGTTTCTTGTGGTCCGCGAGGCACGACAGACGGGGGAGGTTATGGTCAACCTTGTGACAGGGAAGGATATTTCCGATACTGCAAGGGAGCTATCGAATTTACTGGTTCAAAGATTTCCGGGGATCACGACATTTGTGAATACTATCAATGAGAAAAAGGCTCAAATTGCATACGGTGAGATTCAGAAAGTCTATTACGGCGAAGGGACCATTCGAGAAAAACTGGGACATCTCACGTTTATTATTTCTGCAAATTCTTTTTTTCAAACGAATACCTTCCAGGCTGAACGGTTGTATCGGGTTGTAAAAGAATATGGAGAATTCCGAACGGCCGATGTAGTG
Source organism: Bacteroidota bacterium (assembly GCA_050011775.1). Lineage (GTDB taxonomy): Bacteria > Bacteroidota > Ignavibacteria > UBA10030 > CAVZMI01 > CAVZMI01. The sequence goes on from JBEKIL010000001.1 coordinate 397,426, forward strand.
TATGATCTGTATTGCGGGACAGGATCGATTGCATTATTCATCTCCGATTCAGTCGCTCTTGTTGTCGGGATTGATAATATTCCCAGTGCAGTCGATAATGCAGTGATGAATGCCCGCTACAATAATATTGCGAATTGTGAATTTGTTCTTGGTGATTTGAAAGACCGGCTTACAAAAGACACTCAATGGATGCGCTCGAATCCGATTCCTGACGTCCTCGTAATCGATCCACCTCGCAGTGGAATGCATCCGAAAGTTGTGCAGGAAGTCATCAGACTGGGATCACGGATAATAGTCTATGTAAGCTGCAATCCCACCACTCAAGCCCGTGATGTCAGGGTAATAGTTGAAGGAGGATATCGCATTGATGCGGTCCAGCCCCTCGACATGTTTCCTCATACCTATCATATTGAAAATGTCGTGAAACTTACTAAGGTTTGAGAAAAGAAAGATATTCTTTTTCAATATATAATTCCTGATTGATGATTTATGAGTTGGGCGAGAATTCTCTTTGTTAGAGGAGGATCATCTTGATACCTTGGTACGATCTTGAAAATGGTAAGCCATTCAAATTCAGGAATTAAAAAATCGGAATTCTCCTAGTTTTGCATGTTTTATTTTATTGCATCATAAACTGTGACGATGCCGAATGTTAATCTGTGAAAGGATATATTTCGGAATCCCGCCTGGATTAGTTTTTCGACAAACGCGTCTCCTTCAGGAAATTCCATAACGGATTCAGGAAGGTACGAATAAGCATTTTTATCCTTTGATATCATTCGTCCGATAAGAGGTAGGATATGACGAAAATAGAAGAAGTAGAGTTGTCTGATTGGAAAATGTCCGGGTTTGCTGAATTCGAGAACGACGAAGCGACCGTCGGACTTCAATATTCTGTAAATCTGTTTCAATCCTTTTTCGAGATATAAAAAGTTTCTCACACCGAAAGCAACCATCGCCCCATCAAAACACCCTGTTCGGAGTGAAATATTTTCGACGCTGGAATTAATAAGATCAACTGTTGTGGTAGATTTCTTTTCCAGTTTCTCTTTTCCGTGCTGCAGCATCTTTAAAGAGATATCGATGCCGACAATTTTCTTCGGCGAATATCGTATAGCTTCGATGGCACAATCGCAGGTGCCCGTTGCACAATCAAGAATCAGACTTTTCGAGTTGATGCAAAGCTTGCGAACAGTGAACCACCGCCAGTAATAGTCGACGCCCAGACTCAGAAAATGATTCAGGAAATCATATCGGTGAGCGATAGCGTCGAACATCCGTTCAACACCCTTTTTCGAAAGTCTGTTTGTCATTCAGCAGCCGGTCATGGAAGGAATGCCGTTTAATATATTGAAAATGTGCCGGAAAGGCAATTGATATGTAACATAATGGAGGCCGGTTACTGCGTACTTTCAGGAAAAAATATTTTATTGTATATTTTAAAATACCGGAGTTTTTTTGAATAAGGATGATTCGCCAATGTCGTCTATTATCATTACATCTGATGTTTCCATTCCGCTTAGTGAAATTCATTTTCAATTTTCACGGAGCGGGGGGCCGGGGGGACAGAATGTCAATAGAATTGCGACGAAAGTTGAACTACGTTTCGACATAAAGCATTCTTCTTCATTCAGCGAAGAGCAGAGAGTGCTGCTTCTGCAACAGCTGGCAAGAAGGATCGATAGACGCGGTATTTTTCACCTCTCTGCCCAAGAGTCCCGGAGTCAGTGGATGAATCGTCAGAAAGTGCTCGATCGGTTTCGAAATGTAGTCGCGCACGCTCTGGTTCCGCGAAAGAAACGGATACGGTCCGTCCCCACATCGACTTCATGCGAGGAACGTCTGCGGACGAAAAAACACAGAAGTGCGCAAAAACGTTTGCGGCGTATTCGGGACGAAGAATAAAAAAAGCGGAGACCGTTTCCGGTCCCCGCCTTTTTTTAACCTCCGAACTGCTTACTTGATTCTGACAAATTCAATGCGCCGGTTCTTCTGGCGGCCTTCCTTTGTCTTGTTTGAGTCGATCGGTTTGTCAGGACCATATCCTTTCGCTGTTATCCGTTTTGCATCGATGCCCTTGTCTACAAGCCATTGTTTTACTGCATCGGCACGACGCTGCGATAGTTTCATGTTCATTGCATGTGAGCCGAGCTTGTCGGTATGGCCGGAGATCTCAACTTCGATATCGGAATAGATCTTCAGGGTCTTCAGCGCTTTTTCGAGTGTAGCGGCTGAAGCGGGTACTATATCCGCTTTTCCTGTAGCGAATACGATTCCTTCAAGTATAATCGGAGCCTGTATTTTCACTACATCATCGGCCGGATTGAGAGGATCGGTTCCGCGTCTCACTTCGGTACCGTCGTCCACAGTGCCACCGTCGGTATCTTTATTCAACGGATTGGTTTTATATTTCAATACTTCATCACCATCTGTAAGTCCATCGCCGTCGGTATCTTTATTCAACGGATCGGTATGATATTTCAACACTTCGTCACCATCGCTCAATCCGTCGCCATCAGTATCAACCTTCAGCGGATCGGTCTTGTATTTCATTACTTCATCACCGTCATTCAATTCGTCGCCATCGGTGTCGGCTTTCAGCGGATCGGTATGATACTTCAACACTTCATCACCATCTTTCAGTCCATCACCATCGGTGTCGGCTTTGAGAGGATTGGTGTGATAGATTTTTACTTCATCGCCATCGGTTAGGCCGTCGCCATCCGTATCGGGATTATTCGGATCGGTTCCGAGCTTTTCCTCTTCGGCATTCGTTAAACCATCCTTATCATCATCGGCATCTCCTCTGCCCAGTGCAAAGGTGAGTCCGAGACCGACTGATGCCCACGCGTCGGTATTCCAATCGCCATCCCACGGGAATTTACAATAGTTGAGATTGTCGTTAAATACATGGTTATATCCGCCTACCAATTCCAGTGAAACTGCTTGTGAAAGAGCGAATTCAATTCCAACTCCTACCGGTACATATGCTGCTAATCCATCCTGACCCGTGATGAGAAGAGGAATCGGTTGTGGTCGATTGACGCATTGTGGTAGTTTAACAACACGATAATATAGTCCTCCTGCCCCGGCATAGATAAATGGTCTAACGGATTTACTCTGAATCGGGAATAACAAAATGCGAAAATCGAGCGGATAAATATTTGTCCGATAATAAGTATGTTTGAAATCGAGTCCGGACATCATTACATAGCCGCCGCCAATTTCACCCTTAAGATACTTTGACAGAGAATAACGTAAGAGACCTCGTGCTTGATATGTCATCTTGAGTCCATTACTCTCATAAAATTCTGTGGCTGGATCTCCAATAAGGAGCTGAGCACCAAGACGTGGATAAGAATCAATCCCCTGTGCTTTTACAACGCTGTTTGGAATGACAGCAACCACACAGAGAAACATACCAAGTAATAAAAATTTTCTCATATATGTTCTCCTTGATTAATGAATGGTAACAAAATATCAACAATATGTATCTATTTAAACACTAATCGATAGCAATTGAGATGAAAATAGATGCAACTATAAACAATATATGTTATTCATTTCTTAATTCAAAATCAAGTGCAGAAATATTTAAGATCGAAAAACACTTTTTTCGGTCATCAAGGACAAATTGCCCCTTTTTCTCGATGGTTTTTATTGTTCAGGCCGAGATATTCTGCCAGTTTTTCCATATTCCACCCAAAAGGGAGAAGGAGTGTCTCGACGGCCTTCAGACACAATTCGATATATTTTTCAATATCGTATCCATCCTCGAATGCATAAAGCGCAACCGGTTTCGCCTTTTCCGGCTTCTTTTTTCCTGTTGCATCGATGAGAATATAGGAAATGGATTCGCCTGCCGCAAGATGAACGCCTGCATCTTCGAGCATCCGCGCGACGACCGCATTCACACTGTTGTTGCCGTATTCCGAGGCCTCCTGTGAAATATTTTTTCGAATAACAAGATCGAGCGGATTAGCCTTTCCCGAACTAAGAAGTTGAAGCGATGATTGTACCGACTCAAGAACGCTTGGAATATAACGCTTGATTTCATCGACATTCCCGGCATGTGCGAGAATATCGAAGAGCTGTTTCTGCATTTCCTTGATAAACTTCGGTGTATCGTGCCGGCGAACCTCTATCCCGCGGACTTTATACTCGCCGTGTTGGTACCACCCTATGTAACGGTTCGCTGTCGGCAGCAGAGAATCCATTCTGGATGCCGGAAAGAGAATCCACTTGTAAATACCTTCAAGGGAAATATCGATGGATGTCGCGGCCGAGATTTCATCGCAGAGCCGCTCGTAGTCCTGTTCAGTTGCCCCCGGTTTCTTCAGCCACATGGAATCGACAATTGCATGGAGTAAATGAAAGCCGTTGCGTTCGGCTATCTCTTTCGCGGTCAGCAAAGCATCGCGCGAGAACGCGTTAACCGATTCATGCGCTTCGATTTTTCCAAAGCGGGCATTCTTGTATCCAAGATAACCGAAACATGTAACGAGCATCCACTTGAGCGCCGTCTGGCGCCGATCGTAGCGGATCCAGAGAGGATCGTTTCGGGTCTTGAGTTCTTTCTTTTTTTTCTTGTAGTACAACCGGCGTGCAACGACCGGGCGGAGCGTTGCCGGGACAATCCCTTCACGACGTTTGCAGATTCTGTAATCAAGTTCCGGCACCGCGGGCGGCGCATCTGGACAGCAGCGGCAGTTGACCGTTTCGGGCGAGACATTATGCCGGACCATGATTGTCGGGTACATCGAGACAAAGTCCAGCTCTCCGACATCTTCGTAGTAACCGATCGGCGGCTGGAAGGTCAGTCCGCCACGGTCGGCGAGTATCAGCGTTGCCGCACTTTTAAATTCTTCGGGCTCACGTTTTTTCGACGGGATCAAAATATTATTATGGTATGCCCATGAGAATTGCATCGATGAAAGTCCGTTACCGATGCTGGCACGCGACTGATGCTGCACCGGAATCTGCGTGATGCGCGAGAGCTCGAAAAGACCGTCGAGATCCGATTCCACGACAGTGAAGGAATTCTCGGCATCGATGTGCCATCGTCCGGCAAGTTCGAATGCGCCGTCCTTATGGATGATTTTTCCATATTGGAAGTAACTTGATCCTTTGGTAATTCGGTAATCGGCGGCACGGTCGCGGTTCAGAAGCAGCGGAACACGGGTATGCCGGGAAAGAGAATAAAGCATCGGCATCAGCGTGGCATCGCCGTATTCGGTAAGAAGGATATCCGGATCGTATCGTGCGAGGTGGCGGTTGAGTCCTTCGAGAAGGTCTGCGGGGTTCTCCTGTTCAAGCACGTAGTCAGTGTTGTCGTAACTGATTTCCAGTTGTATCGAACGCTGATGTTTGAGCGGAACAAATGAATCTGTATTCCTGAGCGCCATGATCGAGAGAGGGGGGAGACGGTACTCCGTTGACCCGGTAGTGTCGTGGAGAATAGTATCCACAAGCCGACCGGTTTCATCAATACCGTAGTCGCCGAATGCCAGAGGGAAAAGTTGGGTGTGGTAGAGATATAACTGTGCAATCGGAATATCGGTGTTGAAAAATACAAAATGCGGAAATTCTTTTTCGAAGAACCATACCGCCTCGCGGGCGCGCATGGTGTCGTGAACGGTGCAGGCGACAACATCTATCATGGTGCCGGAATAGAGTTCCATCCGCTGTGTCCGGCAATGTGCCACGGGAACCGGACACGCTTCTGCCATCCTTTCTGCACGTGCCATCTCAGGCGGCGGGAGGTGCAGATAGAATGTTGGAGTGAATGTATCCAGGCACCGGTGTGTGTTTCCATCTTCATCGATAATCCAGAGAGTCATTCCCTGAGCCGATGGATAGAGATCGAACAGCCATCCTCTGACAGTCGTTATCATTGTGTATCGCGCTTCAGGTGGTTCACCTGCTCGTGAAGCTGCGTAATCTGTTTCTGTTGTTCGACGAGCATTGATATAACGATGCTTTCGAACGGGATCGTCCGCATGGCATAAAAATTTTCCGCAAGATGAATCTGTGCCGCACGGAAGAGGTTATCGAACGCCTCCTGGTCTTCTTTGCGCAGTCCACGGCGGTATTTCGACCAGCTGGCGATTTCCGCATCGATGATATTGGTGAATGTTGGTACTGTCCGTCCCATGATGAAGCGCCTTTCCCGGTTGTTCAAGATATAACTTTGGTTTCATCTCTTCGTTCATTTCAACGCGGCAGACGATATCCATGCCCGATTGCAGTGTTGTAAACAGCGCATTTCTCCTCTGGTCCGGGACGTTCCATTGCCGCGAGGCGAGGAGGACTGAAATTCCTACCGCCTTCATGTCGTGAAGCCGCATGACCATACGCCGGAGAATATTGCGGACCTCGTTCAGCGGTGCCTGCTCGTCGTAAAGCGTGTCGAGGAGTCCGAAAATTATTGCAGTGTTTCCGCCAATGCGTTGAATAAACGGCAGTAAGCGGTCGTTCACAACCGCTTCCATTTGATAACAGGTGAATCCGCGGGAAATAAAAATGTGGTTGAGAAAATCGTCGGGCGAATATCTATGTTCCCGCGCGAATCGGGCAATGGAATGCGCATCAAATTTGTTGCAGCCATCGACAACGGCAATGGCGGCTTGATGCGAAAGGGCATGTGATGCCAGAGCTAGGGCAAACCGGAATATCACAGCATCGCCGTATAGTAGATACAGCTTTCCCGGCGGTGCCGCGGTAAAGCGTCGTGATAACGCATCGTAGGTGATGCGAAGCTCTGGAGAACAAACCCCGACGTTCTGCCGATCCTGCTGGACAGCGCGTGGTACGACAGAGGCGGACAGGTCGTCAAGACCGATTTCCGACCGGTCCGATGGGATTTGAGTTTTCTTCATTCCACGCTCCTCAATGGTATTGGCGGAAACGTTAGTACAGGCAGATTGCCGAGAGAGATATTGTGTTTTCGATAAGAATTTCATTACATTATTCTGCACAGAGCACAGGAGACGTGTATGTGTGGCCGTTATGTTTTGATCGACGGTAAGAAAGTTATTGCATCATTTGCAATGATCAATAAGATTCGGGATATCGGAACCGTCTTTGATGGTCTTCCCCGCTATAACGTCTCACCCATGCAGCACATGCCGGTTGTGGTTGTCCGTGACGGTACACCCCTTGTACAAAAAATGCAGTGGTGGCTTATTCCGCACTGGTCGAAAGACGGCAAAGTAAATTTTTCGACCTTCAATGCAAAAGCAGAAACACTTGAAAAAAGCAGACTCTATTCCCCCTACTTCAAAGGGAGCCGCTGCCTTATCCCTGCCGACGCTTTCTATGAGTGGAAAGCAACCATAACGCAGGTTGAAAAGCAGGGAAAGAAAAAAAACATTACGGAAAAAATTCCTTTCTGCATCCGCATGAAAGACGAGCGGCCGTTCATGTTTGCCGGTCTCTTCTCGATCTGGAAAAATCCGGCCGGCGAAGAATTCCCTACCTTCACAATCATTACCACTACGCCCAATGAGCTTATGTCCAGACTCCACAGCCGTATGCCGGTCATCCTTCCTGAAGAACGCTTTGAACAATGGCTCGACCGGGGGTTCAGAAACATGACCGAGCTTGCGAAATCTCTTACACCTTATCCAGCCCGTGACATGAAAGCCTATCCGGTCTCCAAACTTGTAAACAATTCTCAGAACGACACGCCCAAGTGCATCACCCCCGCAGGGAATGAATTTTCAGGGCGATAAGTAAGTTGTGAATTACGACACGTCCGCCGGAATAAAATGAAGGCGGAATTGTGAATTATGAATGGGAACGAACTGTATTCACACCCAAGTCCCCGTGTAGCCTCGTCCTCCAATTCCGAAATCATCAATTCGAAATCTTATGGAGCAAAAAAGCTTTTCACTTCGCCCTCTCCGTGATGTTTCTCATGCCATCGGCTTCATGCCCATTTTTGCCCATTCCTCACGGGCCGGACCGTACACGCCCGGGACTTTCACTCCCGCCTGACGCATCAATACCGTCATTTGTGCACGATGGTGAATTTCGTGGCGGATAATGCTGTCGAGCACGGCGCCGCGTTTCCATTTTTCGCCGTACATGTCGAGTTCGTCGTTCAACATCGCATCAGTCCATTGTGATTGCACTTTACTGACCAGCGACGCTGAAGCTTTTTTGTATGCCGCTGTAAGCTCGGATGCCTTATTTGGTATAGACTTCGATTCGGCAGGTGCCTCGACGGTCAGGCCGCATTGTCCGGCCATTTCTCCGAGCGTCAGGATAATATGCCATGCCAGGAATCCGAGCGAGCGCCCGTCGGGCGTTACTTTCTGCGTAAGCGATGCGTCTGTCAGGGCGTTGAAGATTTTCAATGTCGAGGAACTTTCATTTTTCCAGTCGGTAAAAAATTCTGTGAGTGAGTGTGTCATCATGTCTCCTGAATTAGGGTGATGAATTGATTGATTGAAAGTGAAGCGAACCTTTTTCATCGAACAGCGGCACCGGCGCAGAGGCGACAGAGCCGATTCCCGCGAGTTCCGGAAATGTGTGCGCGGTGCGGTCCGGGACGACAATGTTGTGTCGATTGAGCAAATGACGCAGTGTGAAGCCGTTGAGCAACGAATGTCCTTTCGCATCATTATGAAATACCACATAGACACGGCGTGCCGTTTTTGATATTATGCTGATCTTCCGGAGAAGATCGTCAAGTTCTTCCTGGCTGTAGCTGTACGTATATCGATTCTCCAGTTCGGGGTGATTCCATGCGGCGGCATTTCGGCCCATCATCCGGAAATAGGCGTATCCCTTGTATGAAATCGCGGTTAGCGGTATAAAATGCGGTAGCCGCGGAAGATCGACATTGACCGGGTAAAGTCCGTGTTCTTCGAAAAACTCCACCATTGCGCGGTTGTGCCATGAATCATGCCGCAATTCGATAAATACTCGATGATGACGAAATATACGGCTAAGCAAAACGATATACCGCCGGTGTTCTAGCCGGTTCGTGAACCGGAATGGGAATTGCAGAAGAAGTCCACCAAGTTTGCCGGCTTCTTCCAGTGGCGCAAGAAATGCATTGATGCCGAGGATGTCGGCCGCGGTGGCATCGAACGTGTGTGTCAGACCGCGATACAGCTTAACGAGAAATACAAAATCGGGCTGACAGGCCACATCATCAAGCCATTGCTTGGCGTGGAACGGTGTAAATGCCGCATTATAGAATGTGGCATTTACTTCGACGCTGTCGAAAAATCGGCTATAAAACTCCAGCAGCCGGAAGTGCTTCTCGCGTGCGGCAGGATAAAACAGATATTTATACGGCTCGATATCCCATGCCCCCATGCCGATGCTGACGCGTGCCGGTAAACCCATGATAGACTCCGATAAATACAGCAATTCGTGTGGCTATAGCCTGTGATGAATATACGACATTTTTGTCGTCTTGTCAAGTGGTGCGGACAATAATATCGCATTATTTTTTTAGCTATCTTTAAATTATTAAAAAACCTTAAGTTGTAACTTGTCTGCCGCTTTCATATATTTTCTTTATGAAAGCAATAATCCAGGAACAGCGGCAGGTCCTTGCATCCCGGCGCGATGCTGCCTATCAATTACATCGCAATAGTTCCGACGGATTTACCGTATGCGCTGCCCTCACCGCCATGATGGATGATATCATCACGTCGTTAGCCGTCGCTTCTGTAAACGATGCGCTCTCCGGAATTGCGCTCTTTGCGTTAGGGGGATATGGACGGACTGAGCTCTGCCCGAAATCGGATGTCGATATCATGCTCGTTCACAATGAAAATAAACATGAAGAAAAGCTCAAACCTGCCGTAAAGGAGCTTCTTCACTCATTCTGGGATTGCGGATTGGATGTCGGGCACAGTGTACGGTCGATCGACGAATGCATGCATTTTTCAACCACCGAAGTCGAGAACTGGGCTTCGATTCTCGAAGCGCGCTTTCTCTGCGGAAATCACGATATCGCCTCTGACTTTTTTCGGCGCCGTTCGGAAACCGTTGCGCAGCTGGCCGACAATTTTTTTATCAGCCGTGTGCTCGAGGAACTCTCCGCACGTCACGCAAAGTACGGCAATTCGGCAAAACTCCTTGAACCGAATATTAAGAAAAGCGCAGGCGGACTCCGCGATGTTCATGCAATTCTCTGGCTCTATCGATCTTCGGATGTCCGATATTGCGAGACAACACCCGGACAACATCGCTCGGCATGTGTCGAAATGCTCGAACTCCTCACCCGTGAAGGTGAATTAGATTTCACACAGTCCGATGCTGCGATTACAGCGCTCAACTTTCTGCTACGTACAAGGAACGAAATTCATTTTCTTCGAAAAACGCTTCATGATTCGCTTGATTACACGCTGCAAAGCGTCATTGCCGATGGGCTCGGCTTCGAATCTTCTGGCAGCCGGCAGGCTGTCGAACGATTCATGCAGGAATATTATCTGAGTGCGAAAACACTACTGCGGTTAAATCAGACACTCACCGGGCAGCTCCGCGAGAAGTATCGACTTCGATTGCCCCTAGGCATTAAAAAGGACGAAAAGAAAATCATAGATGACCGGTTTCTAATTCACGGCGACATGTTAGATATTACTTCGGCGGCTGTTGATAACGGATTCTCATTAGAGACATCCATGGAAGCTTTTAGTCTTATGCAGGACCATGAGGTTCCAAGGCTCAGTCAGAGGCTGCGAACGGCAATTCATAAAAATGCCGCGCGTGTTCCGGATACAGAGGTTTTTTCCGAAAAACCGCTCCTTATATTTCGTTCTATCATCGAATCAGCTTCGCATGTGGCAAGTGTGTTATATGAAATGGCCGACCTCGCTGTGCTTAGCCGATTCATTCCGGAATTCGAAGCGCTTGTCGCGTTTTACCAGCACAGTCGCTATCATTATTACACAGCCGATGAGCATACGCTTATCACACTTCAACGGTTTGAGGCCCTGGAAAGAGATGAAAGTGTCTTGGGAGATCTCTATCGTGCCCGAAAAAAACGAGGTATTTTATTCATGACACTGTTGCTCCACGACATCGCAAAACCTGTTCAAATCGATGACCACGAAGTGATCGGTGCAACGATGGCCGTAGCGATTCTTACCCGCCTGCGGTTAGAAGATTATATAGAAGATGTTACTTTCCTTATAAAGAATCACCTTTTAATGGAGCAGGTAAGTTTTCGGCGGAATATACACGATGTCGAAACGGTAGCAGAATTTGCCGAAATATTTACCTTCACCTTCCAGCTCGATCGCCTATACCTTATTACCTATGCCGATCTTTCTGCAGTAAATCCGACGACATGGACAAATTGGAAAGCCGTGCTTCTTCAGGAATTATATCTGCAGGCGAAGGAGATAATAGGCGTCGGTTTGAAACAGGAAGAGTTTCGTGCACTTCACCTCGATCGATATCGCGAGGCGGTTGAGTCGGTAGTGACAAAACTCAGCGGTATACATTCTCGTGAAATCGTTGAGGAACATTTTCAGAAAATCGATAGTCCACAATACGTCGGTACCTTTGATGAAGAAGAAATAGCTTTCCATATATCAAAAATTGATGATAATGAAACAGTCTCTACTCTTTTTCGCACACGTGAAGGATATACGGAAGTCACGATTATTTCCACTGACGCGCCGTTTGCTCTCTCGAAGTTCTGCGGCGTTCTCTCGGCAAACGATGCAAATATTTTTGATGCGAACATTTTTACACAGACCGACGCTATCATTATCGATAAATTTCGTGTCACCGATGCAATGACGAAGCAGCATCTCACAGAAGAGGTCTGCCAAAAGATCCATGATGAACTCAATGCCGTTATCGAAAGCCGGATTGATATTGAACATCTCTTTGAACATCACCGGCGTAAATGGAAACGTCGCACCAGGGGATATCTAAGTCCTGCAATACGCTTTGATGTAGAATTTGAGGATGATCCTCGCTTCACGATTATTGATGTGTTTGCAGCCGATGCGCTGGGATTCCTGTATAGGGTGACACAGACGATATCGGAACAAAACCTCGATATTACATTTGCAAAAATTGCGACGCGCGGCGACGGTATTGTTGATTCGTTTTATGTTGTAGATCGTTCCGGTGCACCGATAGCGGAGGGACGAAAAACCGAAATCAGGGAAGCCATTCTCGAAACAATCCTCACATTTAAAAATATTGAATTACAATGACAGCGAACGAAAAACCCATCGGTGTTTTCGATTCGGGTATCGGCGGATTGACGGTTGTCCGCGCTCTTATGCGGCAGTTTCCGAATGAAAACATCGTGTACTTCGGCGATACCGCCCGTGTACCATACGGCCCGAAATCGGCACAGGTTGTGCGCGAGTACGCGCTGCAGGATGCCGAATTTATCCTCTCAAACGATGTAAAAATGATTGTGGTTGCCTGCAATACGGTCTCAGCTGTGGCGCTTGATGTTGTTCAAAAACGTGCCGGCTCGATTCCTGTGGTCGGAGTGATTGCTCCCGGTGCGGCTGCAGCTGTCAAAGCAACCAGGAAAAAACGGATCGGCGTGATCGGCACACTGGGAACTATTGCAAGTAATATATATAAAAGCGCGATTTATCAAATTGATCCGACCATAGAAGTCTTCAGCCAGGCGTGTCCGCTTTTTGTACCGCTTGCCGAAGAAGGATGGACCCACCACGCAGCAACGGAATTAATCGCAAAAGAATATCTCTTTCCTCTGACGACACAAAGCATCGATACGCTTATTCTGGGATGTACACATTATCCGATCCTGCGGGATACGATTGAAAAAGTATTGCACGGAGCTATGACGCTGATAGATTCCGGAGAGGCGACAGGCGGAATTGTTGAAGAAATTCTTACCTCACGCGATATTAAAAATCCAAGCACACAACGTCCGAACATCCAGTTTCACGTAAGCGATATTCCCCATAAATTTCTTGAGGTTGGCGAACGATTCCTTGGTCAGCGTCTCGGCCGGATTCACAAGGTTGGAGGCTTTGAGCGATAGGTTTTCTGATGGTATGTAGTTCCATACAATCGAGAATTTAATCTCCTAAGATTCATAAACTAAAAATATTTGTTTAAGATTAAACCTCGTCTTCTGGCATCCAATGTATCGTTTTCGTATATTGATATATATCATCTATCTATAGACAGTGACGTTCATTCCATCCTATATACGATTATATGAAGAAGGAGAGCTTCAGCGGCGGGTCGAACGGCTAGAAGCTATGCTTGCACCCTGCACACTCTGTCCCCGCGACTGCGGAAACGACCGTTTCAAAAACGAAATTGCCGCCTGTCACTCTGGTCTTCTGCCGATCGTCTCTTCTTATTGTGTTCATTTCGGTGAAGAGCCTGCGCTTGGTGGTACAAATGGTGTCGGGAATATTTTCTTCGGAAATTGTAACATGCGCTGTCTCTATTGCCAGAACCACCTGATCAGCCAGAACTGGCGTGTAGAACAGAATCATGAAGTTCCCATCGAGCTTCTCGCCCGTATCATAATCGAACTTCAGAAAAAAAATGTACATTCTATCGGTTTTGTCTCGCCGACGCATTTCATACCTCAGATTGTAAAAGCGTTGATGCTAGCGATTCCGATGGGACTGACGCTCCCGCTTATATACAACACCAACGCTTACGACTCCGTCGAAGTTCTCCGTTTGCTTGATTGTATTATCGATATCTATCTGCCCGATCTGAAATATGCCGCTAACGAGGATGCTTACAAATATTCTAAAATAAAAGAGTATGTCCCACATGCCCGCGCAGCGATTGCTGAAATGCATCGTCAGGTCGGCAGCGGATTGACCGTCGATGATGATGGAGTTGTCCGGCGTGGATTGATTATCCGTCACCTCATCCTTCCCAATGATATTGCACGCAGTAAAGAGACGCTTGAATGGATCGGCACTGCGCTCAGCCCGGAAGTGACAATGAGCATTATGGCGCAATATTATCCCACTCATGAAGCGCAAACAACGGAATTGCTAAATCGCCGCATTCGAGAGAGTGAATATAATCGTGTACTGTATTATCTTGAAAAGTATAACTTCACAAACGGCTGGATACAAGATTTTGATAGTCATAAATACTACCGACCGGATTTTACCAATCGTGTCAAACCATTTAAAGAACGCCGATCGGATATTTCGGAAAGAATGAATCAACATGGCATTGATGTCGCAGAGAGCTATTAAAACGGAATTGAAAAATCTCAAAGGCTGGAGGCTCATAGGTATAAAAATCCAGAAAGAGTTTAAGCACACTAGCTTTATCGAGGCAATGGGATTCGTCACCTCGGTTGCGCTGCTGGCCGAAAGGGCAAATCACCATCCGGAAATCGATATTCGGTGGAATATGGTAACTATCGCACTCTCGACTCACAGCGATGGTGGAGTGACGGAAAAAGATCTGACTCTGGCGCGTGAAATCGAGAAACTCTAATACTGCTAATCCGATATCCCCAATAATTTTTAAATTCGACATCATATGGGAAAACTTCCACAAGAAGAAGTACTGCAAATCTTCCGGGATACCGATGCGTTTCTGGAAGGACATTTTCAACTCACGTCTGGTCTTCACAGTCCGAATTATTTTCAATGCGCAAAAGTCCTCCAGTATCCGCGGTATCTCCATCTTTTTGCCGGTGAGATTGTTAAGCATTTCGAATACAGCGAAATCGAGCTGGTCATTGCTCCGGCAATAGGGGGCATCGTAGTGGCGACAGAGGTCGGTCGTATGCTCGACTGCCGGACGGTCTTTGCAGAACGGAAAGACGGCACACTCCAGCTCCGTCGCGGTTTCGTGATTACTCCCGGAGAACGAGTCCTGGTATGTGAAGATGTTGTCACGACAGGTGGATCGGTGTTCGAGACGATTGATATTGTTCAGAAAGCACAGGGGAAAGTCGTCGGAGTAGGTTATATTGTGGACCGGAGCGGTGGGAAAGTGAAGTTCTCGAGCAAATCATATTCTGTTCTCACGATGGATGTTATCACCTATCAACCGGCGGACTGTCCGCTCTGTGCAAAGGGAATGCCGATCATGAAACCCGGAAGCAGGGGAAATCAGCCATAATTGATATGAAAACCGAACCGAAAAATTATAAAATACTCTCTCATGAAAATATTTTTCGCGGGAGAGTTTTCAATGTTATAGTCGACAATATTGAATACGATTCAGGCGCAAAAGGTGTGCGAGAAGTGGCACAGCATCCCGGTGGTGCCGTGGTAATCGGACTTTTCCCCGATGAAACCATTCTCCTTGTTCGTCAATTTCGTTTTGCCGTTGATGCATGGTTGTGGGAACTGCCTGCCGGGAAACTCGACCCAGGAGAGAATCCGCTGGACGCAGCCCGTCGGGAGTTTCAGGAAGAAACAGGATATAGTGCAGGCAGTGTTCGTAAGCTGGCGCAAATTCATACAACCCCCGGTTTCTGTACCGAAATCTTACATATTTATATGGCAACCGGACTCACAAAAAATATTGAAGGTCAAAAACTTGAAGAAGGAGAACAAACACTCACAGTTCATCAGATTCCTTTGCACAAGACGATCGAAATGATAGAGCAGGGAGAAATTACCGATAGCAAGACAATCTGTGGTATTTTTCTGACGGAACGAATACTCCATAAGCAATAGTCTCAATTGACCACAACACTGCCATTACCATGAATCCCGGAGAACTCATTCGCAAGAAGCGCGATGGAGGAAATTTCACCCGCGATGAAATCCATTTTATCATCGATGCGTTCGTGAGAAATGAACTCCCGGACTATCAGATGACTCCGCTTCTGATGGCAATCTATTTTCAAGGATTGTCGGTTGAAGAGACTGCATGGCTGACCGACGAGATGATTCATTCCGGTGCTGTAATTGATCTCTCGGACATTCCCGGCATCAAGGTTGATAAACATTCCACCGGCGGAGTGGGCGATAAAGTATCTCTAATCCTTGCACCTATAGTTGCCGCCTGTGGTATTCCGGTACCGATGTTGAGCGGGCGAGGTCTCAGTCATACAGGCGGCACTCTTGATAAACTCGAATCAATCCCGGGGTTGCGTACGAATCTTTCGGTCGAAGAATACAGGGAGACTATTCGCGATATAGGACTGGTCATGGCCGGTCCCACATCTGTAATCGTCCCCGCCGATAAACGCATGTACTCTCTGCGCGATGTGACAGCGACAATTGATTCCATTCCTCTCATTGCGGCGAGCATCATTAGTAAAAAACTGGCCGAAGGAATAGATGCTATTGTATTCGACATAAAAACCGGGCGGGGTGCATTTATGTCAAGCTATGAACGGGCGGCCGAACTTGCTCAAACACTGGTTAATACAGCGACCTATGCAGGAAAACAAACAATCGGGTATATCACCGAGATGAATCAACCGCTCGGCAGGACTGTCGGAAATTGGCTCGAGGTTGTCGAGGCGATTCAATGCCTCAGAGGAGAAGAGGTGCCGGATTTGATGGCGGTGACCTACCAGCTTGCGGGAACCATGCTGATGCTGGGTGGAAAGGCACGCTCGATAGAAGAAGGGCGAGAGTTATGCCAGAAAGCAATTGTCTCCGGCGAGGCATTCAAGAAATTTCTTCGTATGGTAGAAAAACAGGGGGGTGACATAACCTTCATTGAAGAACCGGAGAAATATCCAATTGCCTCGTATAGTGTCGACATTAAAAGTGGAATGACAGGATTTATTGCAAAAATCGATGCGCTTGAAACAGGATTCACTGCCGTCGAGCTGGGGGCGGGTCGTATGAAAGTGGATGATGAGATCGACCCAAAAGCCGGTATTGTTTTCCATCGGAAAGTCGGTGATGCTGTAGATATCGGTGATAGTGTCTGCACTCTTTATACCGATCGTTCGGATATACTCCCCCGTACAAAATCGCGTCTTGCACGTGCAATTGTTTTCAGCTCACAGCGCCCACCGCAGGTGCCCATGATTCGTGCGATGGTCGATACAGCCGGCGTACATCCTCTGGTGTAAGGTTGATTAATATATCCAAAATTCTTTCGATTCGTCCCCGAGATCCTATATCTCAATCCAACAAATGTTATCTTCGTAGTTCATAATATTGTCGATCTCATTTTCATCCTTTATTTTCTAACCTGCTGCTGATGCGACATTATCCCACCGACGACAAAGATTAGGGTTTCTCAGTGCTGTCCAAAATATATTATTACTAGTGCCCCTCCAACTAAATAATTATACAAATGAAGGGGCACAGTACCATCAAAGCGTAAAGAAAATAGGCGTCATGAAGCAATATTACGATTTTTTAAAAGATATAAAATGTTGAAACCGTTCAATCATTTAATTGGATCGGTATTAGTTGATAATCCCCTCAAATATATTACTTAAGGTATAGGTATTTCGATTTATAAATTGGGGTCAAAGAAAACATGGTTATTTCCATAATAAATAATTTCTTGACGACAAAATTGCTGGTCCCGCCGAAGGCGGGAGGAAGAAGGGAGGGCGTGTGTCTACGACCCATTGGGTTGGCGCAATTTCGTACGTTTCTCTGCCACGCCATAGAATACGGTGAGGCAGATCCGCCTTTGGCGGAGATCGAGGCTTATAAAAACTATCGACTGAATATTTTTTAGATTAAAGGCCGAGATCGACGGACTCGAATATGCCATCTCAACAGTGTGTGCTGGAGGCCATCTCATGCGGGTTGCGATTTTGTCTCCCGCTTCCCGTTTATGGGAAGCGGGACTTTCAGTCCCTTTCTTTCCAGAAAGAAAGGGACAAAATACTCTAGCTCTTTCTGCGATTTGTTTTGGACAAGTCTGAGGTATTCTGAAAAATCCAGCAAAATCCGCGCTCTTTTATCGGTTTGCTGTTTTAGCCGCTTTTTCGTACCTTTCATAATATATAGTATAGGAGTAGATGTTGGAAATTACCATCACACCGGTGCCCGGCTGCGCGCAGGAGATTGAAATCACTGCTACAGCTGAAGAACTTATACCGCATATTGAAAAAGCGTACGAACGTTATCGTCCTAAAGTAGAAATTAAGGGCTTCCGCAAGGGGAAAGCCCCCATGAATATGGTCAAGAAGTTCTATGGTGAAACGATTGAGTATGAATCGCTCGATACAATCGCAACAGAGCTTTATCGAAAAGCCATTGAGGAAAAGAACCTGAAACCCATCGGCGATCCGACGATGGTAGATATGAATTACAAACGAGGAGAATCATTTCGTTTTAAAATCAAGCATGATGTTCTCCCGGAGATTACAGTTCATGGGTACAAAGGACTCAAGATTGAAAAACTCGTCCATCCAATGACCGATGCGGAACTCCAGGAAGAGGTTCTCCGGCTGCGGCGCATCAACAGTACAAGACGTGAAGCCGAGAAAGTGGAAGATGAAGAATTTGTCGTGACGGCCGATCTGCAGGATCTCGATGAAGCTGGAACACCAATTATCGGTCAAAAACAGAGCGATGCACGTCTCTATCTTGCCCAGGAAGAGCTTGTCAAGGAAATTAAAAATTTACTGATCGGTGCCACCGTCGGAAGTGAGCATCGGGTAAAATATGTTACCCAGCATGATGATCAGAGACATGATCATCACACACATATTCTCGTTAAGAAAATCGAGAAAGTGGAACTCCCGGAATTCAACGATGAGTTCGTGCAGAAAATCACAAAAGAGAAAATCAAAAAAACAGATGAATTTATGCAGAAACTGCGCGAGGATATTGAGTCGTACTGGAAAGAGCGTTCCGATAATAAGGTTATGGATGCCATTGCAAATGAGCTTGTGAAAACACATGAATTCGATGTCCCGGAGAGTATCATCAAAGGGTTTCAGGATTCGTTTGTGGAAGACCTCAAAAACCGTCAGCCCGGCAAGAAGTTACCAGCCGATTTTAATGAAGAAGAATTTAGGAAACACAACAGGGAGTACGCTGTCTGGCATGCCAGATGGCAGATTCTCCGTGAACGGATAATTGAACAGGAACAGCTGACGGTTGCCGATAGCGACTATGAAGAGATTGCTGAAACAGAGGCGAAGAAAATCGGCATTGAAAAGGAACGATTAATTACATACTACAAAGAATCGAAATCGGGGATCGATCGCATTCTTTCGAAAAAGCTGAACGAACTTCTGCTCTCTAATGCCAAGATTACTGTCAGGGAAACTTCAGATTCATTTTGATTAAGGGGATAGACATGAAATCGGATATCTATAATCAACTGGTGCCCATCGTTGTTGAACAAACGGGACGCGGTGAACGGGCTTACGATATTTACTCGCGTCTTCTGAAAGAGCGTATTATTTTTATCGGTACGCCGATCGATGACATAGTCGCCAGCCTGACCATCGCACAGCTTCTCTTTCTTGCGTCGGAAAATCCTGAGAAGGATGTTCAGGTATACATCAACTCTCCGGGAGGCAGTGTGAGCGCCGGACTGGCAATATATGATACGATGCAGTTCGTTCGACCGGACGTTGCTACGACGTGCGTCGGTATAGCGGCCAGTATGGGTGCGGTGCTGCTGGCGGGTGGAACAAAGGGGAAACGAGCGGCACTCCCGAACTCCCGCATCATGATACATCAACCATGGGGAGGAGTACAGGGTACTGCGAGTGATATCAGAATCCAGGCGGAAGAAATATTGAAAACAAAGAAACGTTTGAACGAAATCCTTGCATCCCATACCGGAAAATCATTTGAACAAGTTCAGACCGATACCGATCGCGACAATTACATGTCTTCAGATGAAGCAAAAGAATACGGACTGATAGACAACATCCTGGTTAAGAAACAGGGTGAAAAGAAAGAAAAATAAAGACATCGCCGGGAGGGAGCGATCATGACAGAGAAACCGAAAACTCCGGAAAATATCCGCTGTTCATTTTGCGGACGCGAACCCGATGAGGCGACAAGTATCATCGCGGGTCCGGGTGTGTACATCTGCGATGTCTGCGTCTCTCATTCCATAGATATTATCAAGAACAGTACGGCCGCCTTTACTGCACAGAAAGGCGTTAAACATATCGGCCTTCAGCCGCAGGAAATAAAAAAGGCGCTTGATGAATATGTGATTGGACAGGAACATGCAAAGAAAACACTCGCTGTGGCGGTCTATAATCACTATAAAAGAATTGATGTCACGGAACCCTTGAAGAATCTGGATGATGTCGAGATTGAAAAAAGCAATATTCTGCTGATTGGTCCTACCGGAGTCGGTAAAACGATGCTTGCGCAGACACTTGCAAAGGTATTAGACGTACCGTTTGCTATTGCCGATGCGACAACCCTGACGGAGGCCGGCTATGTCGGTGATGATGTCGAGACAATTTTAGTCTATCTCCTACAGAATGCCGATTACAATGTGGAACGGGCGGAAAGAGGAATCGTGTATATCGATGAGATCGACAAGATCGCCCGGAAAAGCGACAGCGCTTCAATCACACGCGACGTTTCAGGGGAGGGTGTCCAGCAGGCGTTATTGAAAATCCTTGAGGGTACAATTGCAGGTGTACCACCCAAAGGAGGGCGAAAACATCCCGAACAGAGCCTGATTAACCTGAACACGAAAAATATACTGTTCATTTGCGGCGGTGCGTTTGAAGGACTCGAAAAGATTATCGAGCGAAGAGTGAGCCAGAATCCGATCGGATTTGGCGCAGAGCTTAAGGTACGGAAAGAAGAGACTCTTGATGAATTTCTCCACCTTGTTGAACCCGACGATCTTCTGAAATTCGGTTTGATTCCGGAATTTGTAGGCCGGCTTCATGTTGTTGCAACTCTTCATTCACTTTCGGAAAATGCGCTGCTGAGTATCCTTACAGAACCGAAGAATGCTCTAATCAAACAATACAAAAAACTTTTTGCCATTGAAGGGGTTGAACTTGAATTTGAAAAGCACGCGCTGGAATGTGTTGTGCAACGTGCCATGGAACGCGGGACAGGCGCCCGCGCACTTCGATCCATTATCGAAGACACTATGCTCGACATTATGTACCATCTTCCCTCACGACAGAATATAACAAAATGTATTATCACAAAAGAATCCATTCTTCGAAAAAACGAGCCGATTTATCTCTACGAAGACCGGAAGGCAACTGCATAGAAATGATGTACTAACAAAGCATCGGGTGAATGCAAGTATCTTTTTATCAGCATTCGCCTTTTTTATTTTTTAATAAATGACCACGATAGAAATTATTTTCATAGCAATCGGATTAGCAATGGATGCCTTTGCAGTTGCGCTGGGAATCGGTTCATCCCGGTATGGAAAGGGACCAGGACCGGTATTCAGGATTTCGTTTCATTTCGGACTTTTTCAATTTTTCATGCCCGTTATCGGATGGTATATCGGGTATACAATTGAACCGCTGATACAGGCATTTGACCATTGGATTGCCTTCGCCTTACTGGCATATGTAGGTGGGAAAATGATTCGTACCGGTTCGAGAACCAGACAGGATGTTCAAGTTTCTTCCGGAGATCCTACGACCGGAATGACACTTGTCCTACTCTCGGTCGCCACAAGCATCGATGCCCTGGCGGTAGGTCTCAGTCTGGCAATCATACGGATCAATATCTGGTATCCAAGCATCATTATCGGTGTGATCACAGGGATATTATCGCTTGTCGGCTTGCGCCTCGGTCATGTTCTCGGGGAAAAATTCGGAAAGAGAATGGAGATAGTCGGGGGAATTATTCTCTGCATTATCGGGATACGGATTGTTATTGCTCATATGGTATAAGAACACGGAAAGTCTTAAAAAAGTAGGGGATCAAAAAAATGGCACATATATCGATATACGGTTGCCGTTTATAATTTAGGATTACTATCAAAAGGGAGATGAAAAAATGAAAAAGCTATTGACGATACTTTTTATTCTTATCGGACTTACAGGCACCCTATCTTCACAAACAACCTGGTATGTCGATATCACGAGTGGCTTGGGCGCGAACAGTGGTTTATCGCCGATAAATTCGCCTCCCGGTAATGGCCCCAAAAGTACCATCTCGGAGGTCATAGCCACCGGTGCACTCAATGACGGCGATATCATAAACATTGCCGCAGGGACGTATTCCGACTCCCCGACAATTTCTAAAAATATTACCGTCAACGGATACAAAATAACCGGATTATCAGACATAATTTTTAACGTTTCTACGGCGAGCATGGTATTCAATATGAGCGGCGTTACCACATTTAGTCTGGATGCTGTGAGTGCCTACGGGCTTTTAGCTGCAGACCGTTTTTATTTTACCGGATCAGACAATACGGGAATTTATCTGCACTCGGGGGAAATTCTTCTCTCAACAGCGATATTTTATATGGCTCCTCCTTTCTTGTTTCAGCCGAGTATTCCTGCAAGCACGGCGCCTCCTCCAATGACATGGTATGTCGATGTGGTGATCGGCCTTGATGCATATAATGGTTTATCGCCGACGCCGGGTCCGCCCGGGCAAGGACCGGTGACATCGATTTCACACGTCATTATTACGGGTCTTGGAGACGACGATATGATTAACATCGCTGCAGGTAATTATACCGATGCTCCCACAATCACGAAAAATATCAGAATCAACGGTTACCGATCGTCGAGTTTCACTGAAGTTCTATTTAATTTGTCTTCCGCCGATATGGTATTCAATATGACGGGAAGGACTGTTTTTTCGGTCGGCGCCGTGGATATTTATTCAGCGGCAGATCGTTTTCATTTTACAGGGTCAACGACGAACGGCGTTCATCTTAAAACCGGATGCGTTCATCTTTCAAATGCGATATTTTATTTCACTCCTCCTTTTTTGTTTCAAGGTGAAATCGCACCGACCCGTATTTCAGAAAGCGAATCGTTGCCCGAAGAATTTGATCTGATGCAGTGCTATCCCAACCCGTTCAATCCGAGTACAACCATTCGATATGAACTACCACAGGCATCGTCCGTCACACTTAAAGTCTATAATGTGCTCGGACAGGTAGTGGATGTACTTGTCAGTGAAAAAAAGGCTGCCGGAGTTTATCAAGTAAACTTCAATGCTACTAATTTGCCGAGTGGAGTCTATTTCTATAGACTTAAATCGGGGAATTACACTGAAACGAAGAAACTTGTTTTGCTCAGATAGTGCCATTTGTCTTCAGACCAAATCAGACCGTTTGGGCAAAAAATTAAATGAGACTTATCAAGAGTCCCACTATGCGGCAGCTCCGGTTAGGGCTGCCGTAATTGCTTATTAGTAGCTGATTTCGTAACATACACATGTTCCTACGAAATACATCCGACAACCAGCGCTATTATATTGAGTCATAGATAAAGTTTTAGCTTTTTCAATTCAGATATTCTAGCCAAATACTAATCAAAGTAATCAGTGTTGCAACTTAGATCCAGTCCATTAGGCGGCAAATCTCGGAGTCCAATTTATGACAAAACAGAAGACAGTTTCAACACTACAAATAAACTCAACTCCGCAAAAAGACTCTTTAACCTATCTTCTTGATATTCTGAAAATGGAAATAGAGTCAATAAATGCCATCATAGCTCGCATGGATGAGATAACTCAGACCACAAAAAACTGGGCAATTGTTACTTGGGCTGGCAGTGTTGCCCTTGCCCTCACGGAATCGAGCCTGAGAGCATACATATCTCTTACAGCAGTTTTACCATTGATCTTCTGGTACATTGACGGTCATTGGCGGCATCTCCAAGGAAGGTCAATTTACCGAATGAATAAAATTCATGAATTTCTTAACAGTGAATCCTTTCAACAATCATTTGTGCAAAACAGGCTGATTGATTTTAAAGTATTGGACCCAATAGGCCGCCAATATTTGAGTGATATTAACTATAAAAAGGCAGTTTCAATTCGCCGCACACAGATGTATGCCTCGGTAATAGTATTCTATTTTGCACTGGTCTTTATCAGTATAGGACTCGGTCTTCTATTTCATTATCGATAACAAAATTAGGAATTGACGCCTAACCCACTACTCCCCTATTGATCCCAGTGGAGTACGTAGGATCGTAAATCTCACTGGAAAACGTGAGATGGGAAAAATCGGAACACGGAAGCATCCCGATTGTCCTCGACATTCCCTGATTGTCATCAGGGTAAACGTCGTGGCAGGGAAGCTGACGGAATTAGCGTAGGTATGATAAACATGGCTTACGTACGTCGAGTATCGATTGAATTTGGAAAATAATCTACCTTGAAAGTTATCAGTTCGGCAGCATAGCCGCCATCCGCTGACCCGCACCAACAAAAATATTTCAGATACTCTTCCTTGACTTAAAGAAGGATGATATATTACCTTATAGAAGCAATGAAAATAAATATGGAGGTTTTAAATGATAATTGGTTGTAAAGTTCTTCTTCACTCGGGTCAGGTAAAACCTTGTAATATTATTTCTCGAATCCGAGGATCATCATACAGTTGGAAGATTATCTTGCTTACAGGTGAGACTATCATTGTCGAGGACTGGAGAGTATTCATTTCTTGTCCAATTTATCCAATAGATTATCATCTAAGTCAACATAAATGAAGACTATGAGTCCGATTCGTTATACAAAACAACACTCTCTTATCACAGGCGTATTCTTTCTGTTCATTTTGCTTACTATTTCTTGTAAAAATGCTTATCCATATCCGACAGACAATCCAGATAGCGAAGCTTGATATTATTAAGGCTTTTGTGTAATTTGTTAGGCAGTTCGTTCGGGGCGTAGCTTCCATTTCACAATAACTTAACAAGTCTGCCGGAGGCAGATAAAGTTAAGTTGTGATGTGAAATGAGAATCCCGTTCCAACTTCGTTGGAGCGGGATCTATGAACCGAATATATTGTCTTTTCGGGGCGTAGCTCAGTCCCGCACTTTCCCGACAAAGTCGGGAAAGTACGAGGATCCCGACCCATGAGAATATTTAATAGAAGGTCGGGACCCGGTTCCATTCCGCCCAGAGTTAACGTTTTAAGTCATTAAGAAGCGTTAACTCTGATGGCGGAATGGGAATCCCGTTCCAGTAATTGTGGAACGGGACTTATTAAGCATAAATATTTTTTTCGGGGCGTAGCTCAGCCCGGCTAGAGCGCTTGGTTTGGGACCAAGAAGTCGCAGGTTCGAATCCTGTCGCCCCGACAAAAAATGAAATAGTCAAAATACCTTTTATCTCCCCTATATAAGAGAAATGCCGATTTTTACTCTTTATATCCTTTACTCTCCATCCCATACGAGAACATAGAAGAATTAAGGAACATAATCAAGGCAAAGTAAGATCAACGAAAGCTTATGTACCGTGGGAAATGATTTGGAGTGAGGAGTTCATGAGCAGAGATGATGCTTTGAAAAGTGAAAAATATTATAAAAGTAGTGCAGGTCGACAGAAAATAAAAAATATCTTAGATACCGAGAAGTCGCAGGTTCGCTCGCCTCGCTCCGCCGATAAAGCAACATAGGAGCTCGGCGGAGCGGGAATCCTGTCGCCCCGACAAAAATGCTGAGTAATTCTTAAAATTGTAATATCTGTATATATTCTTCATCCCTCCATTAATTTAATCATCAGTCCGTAGTTCTTCTAGTGGAATAGTATACAGTTTTTTACCTTTTATTAGTGTTGTACGCAGAAAAATATGGTTTTTTCTATTCTAAAAAATTCTCTGACGACAAAATCGCTGGCTTGCAGCAGGAAGAAGGTGGGCCGTGTGTCGGCGCATTATGGTGTGTTTACGATCGAGGCTTATAATATGATGGATCGACTTTTTCCGGCTTGGTAAGGCCGAGATCGTTGGACAAAAGTTAGCCTTCTTAAAAGCGCGCGGGGGCAAGCCATCTCACGTGGGTTGCGATTTTGTTATGTTTTCTTTCTGTCACTTTCGATATATCGTCCCGTTTTCGTTTTGTGGAGGACTCTGACATGTTCTTTCAGAAGCACGGGGCTTTTCAAAAAGAAAGTGACAGAAACACTAGTCTCCCCGACAAAAAATTAAATAGTCCCGCTAAAACAACGGGACTATTGTTGTTTATATCCCACCAAAAATCTTTAAAAATTACAGTATTCTATTTCTGCGCCAATACAGCGTCTTTACAAGCTTTTGCCACCCGGAATTTCACTACAGTCTTCGCTGGGATCTGAATCTGTTCACCGGTTGCCGGATTTCTTCCTATGCGTGCTTTCCGGTCGACTAATACCAGTTTACCGATGCCGGGAATCGTGAATGAGTTTCTTGCTTCTTTATACGCTAGATTTGCAAGTTCTGCAAATAATGCTGCAACAACTTTTTTCTTAAGATCAAACTTTTTTGCAAAGTGATCTGCAACCTGTGATTTAGACATTGCTTTACCCATAGATACTCCTCCTCGAAGAGTGAAAGTATTGTGAATTACACTGAGTTCTGGCGTAATTATGAGACTTTTACACTCTGTACAAATATGGTCTCTTTTGCCCCCTTTTTGTACATACAAAGATATATGCCAAAATTGTAAAACGCAAGTGTTAAATAGCATTTATGAAGAAAATCTTCATTTTTTCTTGAACTGAACCTTTCCAAAGTCTTACACCATATTCCATGCCAAAAAAGGCTGGTTTTATTAGGGTTTTTATTTATTTCAAAGAATATTGTAGAATCTTCTATTCCCGAATTCGCACCTTTATGATGAAACCTCAAAATTTCCTCATTTTGGCCATTTTTATATTTGGCATAGCATATGTCCCCAATGGAGTAAATGTATTACCAAGAGCTTCGAAGGGAGGCAGATTAAAATGAAAAAGGCCATAAAAGAAATTATTGTTGAAGTCTACAGTTCATCTGGGGAGCAAGTCGATCATTATGTCGACGTGGAACTGACTTCAGCAGCCAGGAATTCAAATGTGAATTTCGAGCCGATGCTTTTTCCTATGGGAGAAAGCTTCATTCATGTCTATCCGGTGACTGAATAAAACCTGTCTATCTCACTTTTCTCCGATTGATATCAGGGGGATATATCAAATTGGAGGCATGATACGGCGGTGTGTATATTCCATGAGGCGTGTGCCTCCCGTACATAAAAAATGGAATATGCGCACCGCCGCCTGTTATTTATGAGAAGTATATTCATATAGTCCTTATAAAAATCCAATGGAAAGATTCTCATTAAGTAGTTGTTCCCTATAAGAATTAACTACTTTCCTTTCAATAATCTAACTTCATCTCTACATATCCCGGTTGAACGCAAGTCATTCTTAGAAAATTTACTGAATTGCTGGGGATTTTTAATAACAAAAAAAGGCCCCGATTTGCCTAAAACAAACCCGGGCTTCTATAAAGATGTCACGTGGTTTCCCCTCCACAAGGATATCCCACCTGACGGAAGTTTCGTCAATTCTTTCGTTCGTCGGTTAGTTCTTTTTCCGAGTGATGTGAAAAACTCTGAGCTTTCACGCTTATCGTGCTTCCACAGTAACTACGTTCATGCGTATAGACTAGTAATCCTGATTTTTCCTGCAGCAAATTCCACTGATACCCATTAAGTTTCAGTGATTTGTCGTTTAAGAAAGTATCTGCTGTACGCCATACTTTCCCACAGCCGCTACATTCCTTAAAACTCTGCTTCACAGCCATTATGTCTTCTCCCGATAGTGATAATTCTATAATTATACTTTGATGGAAAATACCAAAACTATGCCAAATTGAGAACCGGCCTTTTTCATTTATTTTATGGGATTAGGATAAGGAAATGTGCCGAATATTAGCCAGATGGGGAAAAGAAACAGCCTATCTTTACCAGCTTAAAAACGAAGTGAATTGAGAAGAGAATTTTGGACGGAGAACAGGCTTTCATGATCGATAAAACGACCTCTTTTTTGGAATGGAACAGCCGATAGTTCGAACCATTTTCCGACACCTCCAAACACAATCACCCTTTCTATAGTCGTTCCCTGATCGGTCGAATATTCATACGCGCAATATTTTTTTCCACCCAGTGTAAATATTTCATACGTCCCGATTAATTGTATTCCTTCCTGAACCCGTTCTTTCTTCAATGAAAAGCTGATCGAGGCTAGCGTTTCAAGACCATCAATTATGATCTGTTTGCTTCCGATTTCGTCGATGTGAAGTTCCGTTAATGTTATCGCCGCTGTATAATCTTTTTTTACCAACCATAGTAACAATCCGGGAGAAACATTTGCATCGGTGGAATTAAACCATCCCTGAGGAACTTGAACCGTAATCCCGCCTTGAAGTGATCGAACAATTTCACGGGTCATCGGATATGAAGAGGGGTATTTCAGAGAGGCGCATCCGGCAAATAAAAGTAAAAAGGAAAAAGTAAAAAGGAAAAAGTACATTTTGAGTGAGTGAATCCCGATGACTTGCCCTGAGCTTGCTTGCTGCGAGCCTTGGGTCGAGCATGTAGTGAGCTTGTCGAACCACATGTCGAGACCTCGTCGAGCGGTCGAAGGGTAGCGGGTTGAACAAAATGAGGAGAAAAAAGGTAAAAAGAATTTTGCTTTACAATCGTCGGAAGATATTACGCCTAATAAGTATCTTACAACTTTTCGTGGGATCTTGGATTTTTGCTCCTCTTTTACCTGCGGGAACGACGAATTGCAGCGCGAGTGGATTGAAAATAAATTGATAGAAGACTTCATTCTGTCGGCCGAGCGTATTTTTCACTGTCAATTGTCAGCTTCAGTGAAATTCGATGAGTATTCCCAAGCTGACCGGTTCCGTCGAATTTTGCAAATGAATAATCGATATCCAATTTAGGTAACCGTAATCCTGCACCCAGAGTCAACTGTTTAATATCTGTATACCCGATCCGTACGGCAATGACATTTTTATAGGCATACTCCATGCCACCACGGACATCGATACTCACCGGGCCGACGTATGCTGTCGATGCTGTCCGCCGATTTTCAAAGCGGAGGTCAAAATCAACTTCAGGTGTAAGTTGTCCGCCAAATAATTCCATGAGATATGCTCCTCCGACCTTAACTGTCGGGGAGATCAATTCGTTTAGACCCGTGCTCCATGCAACCAGTGTCGTTGTCACATCCTGAACATTTGCTCCCAGGCGGACATTCTCGAATGGGATGTACTGAACGGCAACATCAAATCCGATACCGGTTGCCGAAGCATCTGCGAGCGAACGGCGGATGAATTTAAGGTTCGCGCCGTATGAAAATTCAGATGAGACTTTTTTAGCATATGATGCATAAAAAACCCAATCGGCAGTTGTAAAATATGTCACACGGGAATAATCGATTCGATCAGCACCATCGAATCTGTTATTACCGTTAACGTCGATCAGTGCATTCCTCGTGTCGGGAATACCGTCGACGCCAAGCCGCATCACACTTAATCCGAAGCTCGAAGAAGGGCCGTAAGGAATTGCAGCGGCACCATAGTCGTAACTGATAAGACTTCCGAAACCTTCGTCATGCATGAAAATAACTTCCGGATACTTAATGTTGCTGAGGCCTGCCGGGTTCCAATACCCTGCGGTTACGTCGCCGGCGATTGCGACAGCGGCGCTCCCCATTCCAAGAGCCCGGCCGCCGACACCGATCGAGAGAAATTCTCCAGCATATTTTGCCACTTTCGTTTCACCGGCATTTGTCGTACTGCACGCCAGCACAACGAGTATAAGGGCGGAATATTTCATGATGGATCCTGAGAATTTAAGAAATCTGCATTAAAATGACGGTTGATGCCTGCATAATGTTACTGCAGTAGAATGATCGACAAGCTAAAATGAGAAAATCCGGTGTCAAAATCAAGGGTAGATTAATCAATAATAAAAACCTTTGCACCCTTCTCTGAAAACGCCCGGTGGATATCGAGACCATCGGCAACATGGAAACTCATTCCTGAGAATAAGTGATATGTTTTTCGGTTTTCGATCTCTATGTCGATTTCTCCATTCAGAATAAAAACCACATGACCGCGGTCGCACCAATGATTGGCCCTGTATCCGGCTCCATACTCGACCACGCGAACACGGACATTCCCCTGTTCGACGGTTTTGCACCACGAGGTGCCGGTTTCACCCTTGTACTCGATCGGAGGAATTTTATCCCACTCCACGGTGGAAAAAGGAACATCCTGGATTTTCATCTTTTATCTTATATAGTACTTTTCCAAAATAAATTCAAGCTGGAATGTCTTGTCTTGGACAGCAGTAATAAGATACAGTTATAGGGCATTTTTTTAAGGAAAAAGGAAAAATTAAAAAGTGTTATATGACTCTGGAAAGGATTTTTTATCTCTTTTAATCATTGTAATTTAAATAGAAAAATAGTAATCGAACCTTTCATCTGTATCTTCACGGTAATATTCACCCCGTTCTTTATTAAGGATGTAACCAGTCTGATATTTCCCTGATGAAATTGCACGGAGCGCTTCACAGAGAATATCGATTTCTTCTGTGGTGTTGTAGATTCCAAAACTAACGCGGACTGTCCCCGGCAGATGTGATCTGTCGCGATGGTGAATTTCTTCTTCCATCTGTTTCGCGAGCCGTTCATTTACGTGCATTATGGCTTTTACATACGGATGCGCGCAGAAACAACCGTTCCGGGTTCCGATTGCCCATTCGTAATTTAAGATAGCCGCTGTTAGTGCATGTGGAATGTTTTCGATATTAAATGATATGACGCCAAGTCTTTCATGTGTACGGTCAGGCTCGGCATCACCGTAGAGGATGATACGGGGTATATCCCTGAATCTCTCCAGTGCATAGCGGGTTAATTCCGATTCATGATCGATTATAGCCTTCCATCCCACATTATTGAGAAAATTGATAGCTGCCGCAAGAGCCACAGCACCGACGATGTCGGGCGTGCCGGCTTCTTCCTTATCGGGTAAATCGGTCCAGTATGCGTTTTCAAGGTTCACAATATCGACGGTGCCGCCCCCAACGATATCCGGATCACCCTGTTCAAAGGGTTTTCGTTCAGCGATGAGCACGCCGAGTCCGTACGGAGCATACATTTTATGGGCGGAAAACGCCAGATAATCGATGCATTCGGGATCTTCCGGCAATTTCATATCGATCGGGCGGTGCGGTGCAAGTTGGGCTGCATCGCAGAAGAATTTTGCCCCGACTGCATGAGTCCATTTTGCATACGAATGAACGGGGTTCACATAGCCGGTAACATTTGAAGCGCCGGTGACGGCAACTAGCTGGATGCGATCCCGGTACATTTGCAATTTCTGCTGGAAGTCGTTCTCATCAATACGGCCGTCTGGAAGAACACCGATATGTATTACCTGTGCGGCTTTTCGCCACGGAAGTTCGTTCGAGTGGTGTTCCATGACGGTAGTAAGAATGATCGCATCCTTCCGGAATAGAAGTCGACGTGAAAGATGGTTGATCGCCTCGGTTGTATTTTTTGCAAAGAGAACGATTCGCTCTTTCTGATTGCCATTTACAAACGAGGCGATTTTTTCGCGCGATTTTTCAAATGCCCATGATGAGAGTTTCGACTTGAATCCTGTTCCCCGGTGAACATTACTGTACCATTTCAGGAATTCATCAACCTTTTCTACGATCGGCCTGAGTGTCGGCGTACTCGCGGCATTATCAAAATTGATATAGCGGCGTTTCTTACCGTCGATGATGGGTACTTCCTCCTCGACACCGATTGTGAGGCCGCGTAAGGATTCACCTATTCCCGATGGCACAGAAATTCTCCTTGAGTATAATCATTGTGTGAACGTTATTAAATCGCCACCGATAGTTATAAATGTTCTTTTTAAATTTCATTTTATGTTTTTTTGACTGCTGTAAGCACAAGCCGTTCTGCATTCTGATCGTAGGGTGTACCGCCGAGGCTTCCGTATATTCTGACATCGTGAAAGCCCATAGATTGTACCATCTCAATCAGTTCTCTTCCCGAATACAACCTGATAGAAAAGGTATATTCCGATCGTTTGGAACCGTCGATTTTAATCCATCGATTAGTCATCCGGTTCCACGAGTCATGCACAATGCGTTCTTCCAGGAAGAGAATGCCGTTTTCTTCGTCCCAGTCGTGCTTCTGATAAATACGGGCAATGATTTCTTTTCCCATCATTTCAATAATAATTTGTCCGCCAATTTTCAGTGAAGCATATATGTTCCGGAGAACCTGGAAATTTTCCTCCTCATCAAAATATCCAAATGAAGTAAAAAGACTTAATGCAATATCAAACGACGACGGACGGATAAAAGCGCGCATATCTTCCCGGATGATTTCAGCCGGCAAATGTTCTGAATCTGCCCGTGATCGCAGCTCGTCAAGATATCCGGCAGTTCGATCGACGCTTGTGACCTTATATCCCCGGCGCAAAAATTCAAGCGAGTGACGGCCCGGGCCGCAGCAGAGATCGAGGATTGCCATTCCTTTCTCGATATGTAGAAGTTTTTCAATGTCGTCTACATTAGAAACAGCCTTCTGCCATTGTTCCGGTGTGAACATTTTCGGGCCCATTACTTCCCAGAACCGATCGTCCTCGTACCACTTCATGAGTTCACCTCGAGTGTTAATGCAAAATATCGTGCCTATGTGATATAGCAAATCTCTCGAAGAATATCAAATTATTATTAAGATTATGATCTGTCTTCCTTCGAGGTTCATGGCATTTGGTGGACGATTTAGCTATATTAGCTTTTACTAAAAAGAAATCGTTGATAAAAAGAAAAACACAGAGTACACGGAGAAACTTCAAAATGGCATTCTTCCACAGAGGACACAGAGTATAGATTGCTATATATTTTATACTTCTAACATATGAAAAAGAAATCTCAGAAATCCCAGTTTCAGCCCCTCGACCGGCGATACGATGTACAGAGTGTCGAGACAATCGATGCTTCAGTACTCGACACATTTCCATACGAATATCCCACACGGGATCAAAAGATTCACATTGAAACAGACGAATTCACGGCTGTCTGCCTCTGGTCAGGACTTCCAGATTTCGCGACGATCAAAGTCGATTATATACCCGATAAGAAAATCATCGAATTACGTTCGTTCAAATACTATCTTCTCTCGTACCGGAATGTAGGTATTTATCAGGAGCATGTCGTCAATAAAATCCTGGAAGATCTTGTCGCATGCTGCAAGCCCAAACAGATGCAGGTAACGGCCGACTATAAAGTCCGCGGCGGCGTGCACACGGTCTGTTCCGTTGAATACGTCAAGAAAGGTCGTGTGTAGTTTCCTTTTTTTACTCTTCCGCATCATGATATGATCCATTTTGAAGAATGTTACACGCGAGCTATCGGAATAGCGCACATCCCTCAGCGCGCGCTTCGTGCTGGTGAATGCCAGACTCCTTATGGAAAACGATGTTCGCTCTGTCATGCGGTGACGCTCAATTATGACGATGAACTCCGTATAAAAAACGACGTACTGAAAGAATTCTGGAGAAGGAATAAACTCCCCATCTCAATCGATCCCATTATTCCCTCATCACTCGGGCGATTCTATCGTACTGTCACGAAACGAAGGGTATTTCCATCCCGCGGGAAAGCGCGGCTCGGCCTAATCGGCATTTCGCAAACAGGCCCGCCTGCGTCCCGAGATCAATCGGAACTTCCGCCTTCTCCCGACGGAGTCGGGATCCGGCGGACAGGTCAGCGAAGCTGTCCTTTAGGACGGCGGGCAGGCCCGCCTGCGTCCCGAGATCAATCGGAACTTCGGCGGGCAGGCGCCATCGATGTTGTTCAATGTATGATCGAACCGGAGGCGCACGCACGGGTGTATGCACATGTGCAGAAATTTCTCGATACGGCGAAAGAGCGGCGTCTTGCAGATGCACTTAATTATGTCATCATCAAAGGAAGTTACACCGAGCTGACGGTTATTCTGAATGTCAACACGATCGAACCCGCCGTTCTGAAAAAAATTAATGTATTGTCGAAAGCCCTAACGGCGGCAGTGAAAGAGGTTACAGGTATTTTTCTCTATCACGATGAGAGGCGATCGCGGTATTATCTTTCATTAGGCGAGGGAGAGGAGCATTCATTCCGGCGTGTGCATGGGAAGAAAGAAATATATCAAAAAATCCTTGGCAA
Organism: Bacteroidota bacterium; assembly: GCA_050011775.1. Classification (GTDB taxonomy): domain Bacteria; phylum Bacteroidota; class Ignavibacteria; order UBA10030; family CAVZMI01; genus CAVZMI01. Next base: position 431,462 of record JBEKIL010000001.1, read on the forward strand.
AAGCTTCCTGTATTCGCCCTTATCGTTCTCCCAAATCAATCAATTGATGGTCGAAGAGATGGTCAGGCGCGTCGAGACTCTGATCTCGCCTCATAGCGAAATGCATCTTTATGATTTGTATTGTGGGTACGGACTTTTCGCGCTTTCCTTCGCCGGGAAAGTTGCATCGGCAACCGGAGTCGAAATATCTGGTGCTTCGGTTGAAGCGGCAAAATCGAACGCCATCCGGCAGCACGAAGAGCATGTCCGGTTTTTGCGCCGTGATATTACGCAGGAATCGATGGAGTTGCTCTTACAAAAAGCTCCGCAGCGGTTTTCGGTTGTACTCGATCCGCCCCGGGGCGGGACATCGCAGGGAGTTATAGAGACGATTGCCGCATGCCGGCCGGAAAGGGTAGTACATATTTTTTGCGATGTCGATCGCATCCCTCAGGAGCTTTCCCGGTGGAAAAAATCGGGCTATTATCCTTCTCGGGCAGTTCCTCTCGACATGTTTCCAGGGACAGACGATATTGAAATTCTGATTGAACTTAATGCAAGTTGATATAACCTTAAACCTTCAACTTCCCAACATGAAATCCCGTTATTCCTCCAGATTTGTGTACCCTATCACTATTGACAATACGCCGCATCGATGTCTTTAATGCAATAGAGTAGTATATTATTTTAAACCACCCTTATTTATTAGTTATTATTTGAGAAAGTGAATTCTTAATACGGTACCCCGCACCGTCACCAGCAACCTTTTTTTGAATACCGGGTCTAATTCCGCATAGAGGCGATATGGCAACAGATGAAATCGAGATAATACGCAATGCTCAGCAGGGCGATATTGCCGCCTTTCAGCAGCTTGTCTATTGCTACGACAAGCAGGTGATTTCGCTGGCTGCACATTATGTGAATAACGCCGAGGACGCGAAGGATATATATCAGGAAGTCTTCCTTCGTGTATATCGGGGGCTTCCACGGTTCAAGTTTCAAAGTAGTTTTGCCACCTGGTTATTCCGGATTGTCACCAATGTATGTATGACATACCGGCAGCGCCGACGCCGGCATCTTCACAGGTCGCTCGATGCTGAAAGCGATGGAGAGGAACAGACTCACACAGAAACAGATAATATTACGGATGATTCTACCGCGGATAAAACTGTTTTAAATAAAGAGATTGCTGTATATGTCGAAAACGCTCTGCAAAAACTTTCGCCAAAACAACGGATGGTATTCACACTCCGGCATTACCAGAATTATCGCCTTAAGGAGATCGCATCGATGCTCGATTGTTCCGAGGGAGCTGTGAAGAAATATCTCTTTATTGCTACACGGCGGATGCGTGAGTTATTGAGAGAATTGAATGAAGAAAGGATATAGATTATGAATCACGATCACTATCGGGAATGGCTGCTGCTCTCGCTCTACGGCGAATTGGATCCGCTGCAGCAAGAGACTCTTGACGAGCATCTCAAGGAGTGCGCCGGATGCCGGGCAGAGCTCGGGCATCTCAAAACTTTCAATCAGATCCTTTCTCAGCGAAAGACAGTGGATGTCGATAATCAACTGCTGCAGGATGCACGCCGGCAATTCCGGACCGCATTAATGGAGGAACGATCAAAGCAATCGATTGTGAACATGGTTAATAAAGGAATTGCACGTCTTGTCCGCCGCCCTAAAGGACTGCTTCGCCGTCCTAAAGGACTGCTCCGCCGTCCTGTCGGTATTGCTTTCGGAGGAGTTGCTGTATTTGTCATTGGTGTGGTGCTCGGGTACACTCTTTTTGTCCCTCCAGTTCCAACAGAACGATCCATGACAGAGATTATGTTTGAAAAGGCTTCCTCGATGCAGTCGGGATCGCGGATCACCAATGTGAGATTTTCCGATATGGCAAGCAATGAAGGCATCATCGATCTGAGTTTCGATGCCCTCACGCCGGTACATGTGAAAGGAAATATCAACGATCAGCGTGTACAGAGAATTCTAGCCTATGCTTTAATGAGCAGTCAAAATCCCGGCACCCGGCTTCAAACGGCTAATATACTTGCGGCACAAACGACAGTCACCGTCACACATGATGCAGATATCAGAGGCGCATTAATCACGGCTCTGGAGACCGATGAAAATCCCGGAGTTCGAAGAGAAGCCCTGGTAGCGTTACAAAAGTTTCCGTATGACGAACAGGTAAAACATGCATATCTTGCGGTACTCATGAAAGATAAAAATTCGGGTATGCGTATCGGAGTCATTAACGCATTGACCAGAGTACAGGCCGGGGGACTCCGGCTCGATTCCGACGTCATCTCGGTGCTACAGAAAAAAATGCAATCCGATGAAAATACATATATACGCGCACGTGCAACAAATTTCCTGGAAGGAGTACAACAATGAAAAAGTATACTGCAATATTCCATATAATCTTTATATGGGGGCTGGCAGCATCGTTCCTGTTTGCCGCCGAACCCGATAAGAAATCGCAGTCATTTACTGTTGAGAAAGGCGGAATGCTGAACGTATCGACTGATGTCGGCTCAATTCGTATCGAACCATGGGAGAAAAATGAAGTTTATGTGCAAGCCGAAAACCTTGATGACGAGGAAGCCGAAGGGTTGAGCATGAGCCAGTCGGGGAATAAAATCGATGTTCAATTCCGGTCTTACGATCATTCATCCGACGCCCGTTTCCGTATCAATGTACCATCACAATTTGATATCGATATCGAGACGTCAGGAGGAGATCTGGTTATTGCCGGAAATATGACAGGAAAAATCAAAGGACACACATCGGGTGGAGATATACGGCTTGAGAGCGTGACCGGCGACGTCGAAATGGAGACTGCCGGGGGCGATATTAATACCAAAGACATTATGGGTGATCTTGTTCTCAAAACCTCGGGTGGGAATATTGAGACCGGGTGGGTCAATGGCGAGGCTACGCTGCGAACTGCCGGAGGGTCAATTCGTGTGAATGGTGTCGGTAAGAATTTGAAGGCATCGACTGCCGGCGGCAACATTACTTTTGGTGAAGTACGGGGAACAGTCGATGTTCATACCGCCGGAGGTAGCATTAAAGGACAGAAGAGCAGCGGCAAGCTTACGATGAAGACTGCCGGGGGAGATATCGAGCTTCTTGAGGGAGGTTTATCTGTGACTGCAAAAACTGCCGGTGGGAATATCAGAATGCATAATATTACCGGTTCCGCGGATGCAAGAACAGCGGGTGGGGATGTCGAAGTCGACCTGATTCCCGAAGGAAACGATCGCAGTACACTATCGACTGCCGGCGGGAGGGTGGTGCTTTCAATTCCCGAGGATGCAAAGGCAACAATCGATGCACGTATTCGTGTTGAAGGACGGTGGAAATCGAGAATGAATGACTATTCGATCCACTCTGACTTTAAGGCGTCATCCGAGGAAAAAAGTGAAAAGGAGCATGAAATTCGGGGGTCGTATATTCTTAACGGCGGGGGGCAACAAATCGATTTAAAGACCGTAAACTCAGATATAGAAATCAGGAGAATCAAGAAGTAATATTCAAAGGCGGTTGTTAAGTAAAAGCAATTCAAGATTAATCTCTCCACCCCCGGGATTTCGAATGAAAGCCTTTATCGTTCTGTTTATTCTATTCACCGCCATCGGCTATGCAGCGGAGACCGATTCGACGAGCACCCCTCGTCCTGACATCCGTGCTGTTCGCACTCATGAATCGATCGTTATCGATGGGATCCTTTCCGAGAGTGCATGGCAGAGTGCTCTGGTAACCTCGGATTTTCTCCAGAGGAACCCGACTGAGGGAGCACAGCCGTCGGAGAAAACGAATGTCCTGGTATTATACAATGATGACGCCATTTATATCGGAGCCCGTATGTACGATCATGCGCCCGATTCGATTATCGGTCGGCTCGTACGGCGCGATGGCGATCAGAACTCGGACGATTTTTTTGTGGGATTTGATTGTTATAATGACCACCAGACCGGATTCTATTTCGGAATCAACGCTGCCGGGACCTACTATGACGGCGTTCTCTATAATGATGACTGGACCGACGGCTCGTGGGACGGTGTCTGGGAAGGAAAAGCGACAGTCGATTCGCTCGGGTGGTGTGTTGAAATGCGTATCCCGTTCTCGCAGCTCCGGTTTCACAACAACAATCACCAGGTGTGGGGTATAGATTTTTTAAGGGATAACAGAAGAAAAAACGAAGAAGATTATATCGTCTATACACCCAAAAACGGGAGCGGTTTTGTTTCGCGATTTGTCCATCTTCTCGGTATTGAAAATCTGCCGCCGTCTCATCAAGTAGAAATTATGCCGTATGTCACCACACGAGCCGAATACCTTCACTATCCCTCCGGTGATCCATTCCACAACGGATCGAAACTCTCGCCGGACGTCGGTCTGGATTTGAAATTAGGACTCGGTAGTAATCTGACGCTTACAGGTACCATTAATCCCGATTTCGGACAGGTGGAAGTCGATCCTGCGGTAGTCAACCTGAGTGATGTAGAGACGTACTTTCAGGAAAAGCGGCCTTTCTTCATTGAAGGAGCAACGATTTTTAATTTCGGGTATGGAGGGGCCACTAGTTTCTGGAATTTTAATTATCCCACCCCGACCTTTTTCTACACACGACGAATCGGACGTGCTCCGCATGGAAGTCTTCCCGACGCGGACTATACGGATGTCCCATCAGGAACAAGAATTCTCGGCGCTGCAAAACTCACGGGGAAACTCATCGGTTCATGGAACTTCGGAACGATACAGGCTGTGACAGGACGCGAATCTGCCCGGCTTTCGAATGCGGGGATTACCGACCGTCTCGAAGTCGAACCGCCGACCTACTACGGCATCATACGCGGTCAGAGTGAATTCAATGATTCACACCAGGGAATCGGTTTTATGACAACCAGCACGATCCGTTCGTTCGGAGACGACAGACTCAAAGCCGACATGAACAGCAGCTCTCATAACGTCGGGATCGACGGCTGGACATTTTTCGATTCTGATAAAACATGGGTTCTCTCCGGCTGGACACAAATGTCGTACGTCCGTGGCACGACAGAACGGATGATTTCGCTACAGGAGAATTCGCAACACTATTTTCAAAGACCTGATGCGAAATCGTACAAAGTCGATAGTTCGGCGACGTCGATGACAGGCTATGCAGGACGTCTGCTGGTGAATAAACAAAAGGGGAATATCATTTTTAATTCGAGTTTCGGGATTTTGAACCCGAGATTCGATAATAATGATCTCGGTTATCTCTCCCGAACCGATATCATCAACATGCATGTCGGAGGAGGATATCGCTGGACAGAACCGGGATCGTTTTACCGGCAGCTGGGTGGTATCGTAGCCGGGTTTCAGAATTTTGATTTTGATGGAAATGTCACGTGGAAGGGGATCTTTTTTGATTCCTGGATACAAATGCTAAATTACTATTATATTGAAATTTGGGGTGCCTATAATCCCGAGACCATCAACAATCGAAGAACCCGTGGAGGCCCGCTCACTCTCAACCACCGCGGTTACCAGGCGAATCTCTACGCGAATTCGGACAGCAAACAGCAGATTGTTTTGAATACTTATTTCAATGCATACCTCGGCGTTGATTCAAAGAATTGGAATGGCGGTATCGGATTGACATGGCATCCCGCGACAAATATCTCTTTTAGTTTCGGACCCGATTACACCAGGAACATTGAAAACACGCAATGGATTGATGCATTCGACGATCCGTATGCAACTGAGACCTACGGAAAGCGGTATGTCTTCGGGAAAATGGATCAGACGACATTATCCGCAAACATACGGCTTGATTGGACATTCACCCCACAGCTCAGTCTGCAACTGTTCCTCCAGTCTTTGATCTCGGCCGGAGATTTTCTCGACTTCAAGGAACTTGCGCGTCCCCGTTCCTTCGATTTGCTCGTGTATGGAATGAAGGGATCTACAATTACCAAAGACGGTAATACTTACACAGTCGATCCGGATGGAAGCGGACCGGCATCAACTTTCAGCTTCGACAATCCGCAATATAATTACACATCAATTCGGGGAAATGCCGTATTGCGATGGGAGTACATGCCCGGCTCTGTTCTCTATTTCGTATGGACTCAAAGCCGTTCGAACGATAATTCAATCGGAGAGTTCAACTTCGGACCATCTGCCGATAAACTCTGGCGAATGGTGCCTGACAACATCTTCATGATAAAAATGACATACTGGTGGAATGGATAGTATCGCTCTAATTTGATGATCGACAGTATCTGCAGAATATTTCTTCTTAAATGCTCTTTCACATTCTAACGACTGTTTGCTGTAAGCTCGGGTGGTACTCTGCCCCTTTATTATAATTATTAATTGGTTGAAAGGCACTGGGGAAGCGTTAACCGTGTAAAAGTCCAAGGGATAGGAAAATGCTATCACTCCGCCCGAAACAAATATTTTTTTTCACGGAGATAGAATATAACCACGAACTCGTGCTTCGGGTTTTTCCGTCCCACGTTTCCTGTGGGATTTAAGCCCCACGCTTTTCAGTGGGGTCAGTTCGTGGCTATTAATGGGTGACTATTTCAACTCTGCCAGCTTACTCTTCAAAAAATCAATTGCCTTCACCGGAGCAGGGTCTTCATGGTTCAGTATTGCCAGCCAGTAACTTACCCAATCGCCGAAATGAATAAGAGAGAACATTCTTGCTAGTAGCGATTTTCCCTGCGAGTGGACCTCGGTCACATTTCCAGCATATTCGCGTAGAAGCTGCTGTGTAATATCCATTCGTGCTGCAACCCGTTTGTGATCGTCTTTATCCCGTAGTACTACAAGTTCGAATTGTTTCATGAGATCTCTTAATACCTTCCACCCAACCAGCTCGTTATGGTTTAATTCCGGGAACACATTGCCGTAGGCAAGCTGCTTGGCATTCTCACAAATCTGACTGCGCCATCGGAGGTTTACACTGTCGAATTTTTCCGTCGATGAGTATATAATGGGGAGTTTTCCATGTACGCGCTCTGCAAGAGACAAAGTGTCGTTTGCTGCAGTATCAGTCGAACTATATTTTTCAGCAAGGTCATGAAGTAAAGCAATGGTTTCCTTGATATCTTTTTCTTTGTTCTTGATATATCCGTTGCGGAAAAGTGTCGCAAGAAGAGGAAAGAAAGAGTAACCGAGCGCCGCGCGCGGTTGAAGTCCGGCCGGGATCGAGATCCGGGGATGGCGATATTTCTTGGCCATGGCCGCAACAACACCGCCTGTGGTAATGCAGAGAATTGCTGCTTTTTTCCGAATTGCATCTTTGTACGCCGAAATTGTCTCCTCGGTATTTCCCGAATAGCTCGAGATAATCACAAGTGTGGAAGAATCGACAAACTCCGGAAGCGAATAGAAACGGTTAACGATGATAGGGACTGCAATTTCCCCGGAAAGATATGACCGGAGTAAATCGCCACCGATTGCCGAACCGCCAAGGCCTGTCAGCACGATCGTGCGGATTCCTTTCCGTGGAATTTTCACTTTCGCAATATTTCCGATTGCGACCGCTTGTTCAACTTGATGGAAAAATTCATGAATGGCTTTCCGCTGATCGGATGGATCGACACTTTGAATGAGATTTTCGTCCATAGTTCCTCTATTATTTTAAATTAATACTAGGTTGTAGCTTCTTCTTAATTCTATTTTTTAAAAAGTAGGTTTTATTATCACATATGCTATTTTTAAAATATAAACACAAAGGTCATAAAGAGTTCCGATAAAGCTGGGACACAGAGTTAGTGGAAAACTTACGGTTAACTCAGCCCGATCATGATATTGGGATATCGGGGAATTTTTTTCGCATGATGCTGTGAACAAATTTTTCCACCTCTTCGCGTGTGCCGAATGAGAGCGCTTTCGTCGCAATCAATTTTGCATGATCGAACCGGATCGCGCGAATTATCTTCTTGATTTCAGGGAGAACCGTGGGTATAACGCTGAACTCGTCGAGTCCCAGTCCCACAAGAATCATTGTCGCCAATGGGTCACCGGCCATTTCACCGCACATACCGACCCAGATTTTCGACCTGTGACCTGCGTCGATGATGCTTCTGATTGTCCGGAGCACAGCCGGATGAAATTCCTTATACAGGCCCGACACGATAGGGTTGCCCCGATCGACAGCCAATAAATATTGAATCAGGTCGTTTGTACCGATGCTGAGAAAATCGACTTCCCGTGCCATCTCTTCAGCCATGACAGCAGCGGAAGGGACCTCGATCATCACGCCTATTTTAATGCCGGGATCGAATTTTACTTTGGCTTCGCGAAGATCGCGCTTTGCCTGCACGAGTATTTCTTTTGCCTTTCTGACCTCCGTTACCGTTGAAATCATCGGGAACATTATGCAAACATTTTTTTTGGTGCTCGAGCGAAGTATTGCCTTGAGCTGAGTCAACAGGACATCGGGTCGGTCGAGTCCGATTCGGATGCCGCGCCATCCGAGGAATGGATTTGGTTCGGCAATGGTATCCGGCAGAAGTTTATCGCCGCCGATATCGAATGTTCTGATAATCACCCGGTTGGGGTATATTCTATCCGCCACTTTTTGATACATCTCGAGTTGCTCGTCTTCACTTGGGAAACTGGAACGGCCGATCAGCAGGCTCTCCGATCGATACAAGCCGATTCCTTCAGCTCCCTGGACGTTGAGAAAATCGAGTTCTTCCTCGAATTCTACATTGGCCGAAAGATCGATGCGTCTTCCGTCTTTCGTCTCGGAGGGAAGATCACGTAATCCCTCCAATTTTCGATCGAAGGCAAGGTATTTTTGATGCTTAAGTTCGTAATCGCGGATAGTTTTCGGTGTGGGATGGACAATAACTACTCCGCTGTGTCCGTCGAGGATGACGTAATCGCCGGTTTGCACCTGTTTTGTTATTGTCCGGAGGCCGACCACTGCCGGAATTTTCAGAGATCGTGAAAGAATCGCCGTGTGTGATGTTACGCTTCCGAGATCGGTTGCATATCCGAGGACATCGTTTCTACTGAACAGAATTGTGTCCGCCGGTGTTAGAGTCTCGGCGGCTATGATTGCTTTTCCTTCGAGGCGCGAGAAGAGTTTTTCTTCCTGGAGGTTGCGGATGATGCGATTCTTAACGTCTTCAACATCATGAACCCGCTCGCGCATATATTCGTCACCGGACGCGAGCATGCGGTGCTGGTACTTGCTGATTTCGTCGTGCAGGATGAAATCGGCATTTTTCCGTTCTGTCCGAATCCGCTTTGCGATTGCTCCGAAGAGAAGGTGGTCATTGAGAATCATAATTTCCGCTTCGAAGATGTAGGCCTTCGTGTCGCCGAGTCTTTGTTTCGCAAACGATAGAATTTTCTGTAATTCTTTTTCTGATCGCTCGATAGCTCCCTGGAGCCGGCGGATTTCGTCTTCGGCCTCTTTTTCGGAAATTGATCGTTCCTCGACCTTGAGAATTTGTTTCAAATACAGATACAGATATCCCATGGTAATGCCCGGGGCTGCGGCGATACCTTTGAGGACGTTTTCTTTCGGATCGGGATTGTCAGGGCTCATAGTCCATTCTCGATGATTATGTTACATGGGTTCATCAAAACCGCGATCAAACAGTTCGCGCATTGCCTGTGCTGCTTCGGCTTCGTCGGGACCGTCGAACCGTAAGCTCAATGTGCTTCCACGTTCTGCTGCAAGCGTCATGACGCCGATGATGCTCTTCCCGTTAATTTCCATTCCATCTTTATATATGAAAAAATCTGATGTATACTTTGATGCAAGCTTTACCAGCGTTGCCGCCGGTCGCGTATGCAGTCCTGCCCGGTTTTTTATGGCTACTTCTAGTTCAATCATTGTCCTCTAGAATGTCCTCCCTGCGAGTTGTAAGGCATACCTACGCAGCATCTCCCGTTCCGCTATTGCTGGAAGAGTTTTCAGGTATCGAATTCCCAGTGTACATTCTTTTTCGATCGCGCTTCGCGTTTTTTCTATGACACCACATCGTTCATATATTTCCTTTATTGCCGGAACGAGTATCTCCGGAACGCCTTTCTCGTTCACGACACGGCTTATCAGTGCATGATCTTGTCCCGTCGTGCATTCGAGTGCGGTCAATAGCAAAAAAGTTTTCTTTCCTTCGCGCAGGTCGCCGCCGATGATTTTACCGAATGTTTTTTCGTCGCTGATTATGTCGAGCAGATCATCCTGAATCTGGAATGCACGGCCGATGTGTTCACCGAATTTCCGGAGGGCGCGGCAACGGCGCTCATTTGCACCGCCGAGGATACCGCCGATTTCGCATCCTACTGCCAGCAAACGTGCGGTTTTTTTTGTGATCATCATCCGGTATTCATCGAACGAGACATCGTTCCGGGATTCATATTCTTTGTCATACCCCTGCCCCTCACATACCTCAACAACACCTTCGGTAAAAAGCTCCGCAATTCTCTTTATGTTTTTATGCTCGGTTCGAAAAAGTGAGCGGTACGCAAGAGCCAGAAATTCGTCGCCCACAAGGATGGCTACATTGGTGTTCCATCTTGTGTGGACCGTCGCCCGGCCGCGGCGTGATAAGGCGTTATCCATAATATCATCATGAACCAGCGTGAATGTATGCAGGATCTCAAGGGCCGCCGCCGCGTAAACGGACTTTCGTACATCGCCTCCTGCAGCAGCACAGGAGAGCATCACCAGCATCGGGCGCATCCGTTTTCCTCCCGCATCAAGAAGATACCGTGCTGGTTCGTACACCGAATTCGGCTGCCGTGCGCGAACACTGCGCCGAAGTACTTGCTCGATAAAAGCGAGATAACGGTGCTCAATCGTGTGAAAACGTCGATGCATGATGTGATCGCTGCAAGGTGACAAGGTACACGCCCGTTAAAATAAGAATAGTCCCGATAATAATGTTCAGTGTGATGTGCTCGCCAAGAAATATCGCACCGCACAGGACAGCAACAACCGGTGTTATAAATGAAATCATAGATACTTTTGTCACTTCCATTTTTGTAAAAAGCCAGTACAATCCCACAAATCCCAACGACGATCCGAATAAACTCAGAAAAAGCATCGCGCCGATCGCAGGAAAAGCAAATGACCATCGCATATGAGGCTCAATGATGAGACTCAGCGCGGTCAGGACTATTCCACCGAGGCTCAGTTGAACCGAGACATTGATCAGCGGATTATAATGTGTCCCGGAGCGTTTTCCGATGACATTTGCTATCGCAGCGCTTAATGCCGCCCCGACGATTGCATAACCGCCCCATACAGATTGTGAGTCGAGCATCAGGTCTTTAATAAAAATAATAATAAGTCCGGTGAAACTCACCACCATCCCTGAAAATTTTATTAGCGACCACTGTTCGCCGGGTATGGCGTAGTGGGCGATGATTGTGACAAAGAACGGGATAATTGCAAACAATATTGCCGCCAGTCCGGATGAAATATATTGCTCGCCCCAGAAGACCAGCGCGTACGGTATAACGATTTGAAAAATTCCCAATCTGCACATAAATACCCACGCCTGTATTTCCCGGGGATAGCGTTTTCCCATTAGCAGAAGCGGTATCACGAGCACAGATCCACCGATGAGGAAACGAATTCCTGCGAACAAAAAGGGTGAAAAATAATCAAGCCCGACTTTTATGGCCAACCAGGTCGATCCCCAAATCAAACAAAGGCAACAGAATACAAGAATTGGTCCATATGGCTGTTTATGATTGAGCGTGTGGTTCATCGCGTCGGTGTATCGGTGCCTTTTGAAGTTCGGGAATAATTTTTGATCCGGTCAAGAACATCACACTGCGTAGGTCGAGATCCCACTCATCGAGCATTGCAACAAGGGCCTCGGTTCCACCATCCACAACTGCTTTTAACATCGGTCGAGCCGAAGCGACAATATCAGCACCGAGTCCGATTGCTTTTGCCATCTCGAGTCCATCTGAAATTCCTCCGGATGCAATGACGCTGAGATCGCGATAGCGGTTCTTGAGAGGAACGACCTGTCTTAGTGCTTCCGCCGTCGGGATTCCCCAGTCCCAGAATTTTTCTGTCGCCGGATTTTCACCGCTGCGGATGATTTCTACGCCGGCCCAGCTTGTTCCTCCGGCGCCGGCTACATCGATGATTCGCACGCCGGCATCGAGAAGACGCTGAGCGACGTCGGCAGAAATTCCCGCGCCGATTTCTTTAACAATGACGGGAATGTCGAGCTGCCGCACGAGCATCTCGATTCCATCAAGAACGCCGGCAAATTGCGGTTTTCCCTCCGGCTGGAGGAGCTCCTGAAGCGGATTAAGATGAACGGCGAAAGCGTTCGCCCGAATTAATTCCACAAGCCGTGCGATCGGTGTAACATCGGTCAGTGATGCGACTTCAACGGCCCCGATATTCCCGATTAGCGGAATTGACGGAGCGACTTCCCGGACAACCCGATACGAAGAGTGAAATAAATCGCTCTCCATCGCCTGCCGCTGACTTCCCACACCCATTGCAATATTTTTTGCCTGACACGCTTCGGCGAGACCGCGGTTAAGCCGTTCAGCATCATGATACCCCCCCGTCATACCTGAGATAATTAATGGCAACGAGAGCTTGTGTCCGAGAAATTCAACGGAGGGATCGATGTCGGTAAAGTCAATTTCCGGCAATGCATTATTGACGAATTCCCACTGTTCTAATCCCGTTGTTTTTCCCCTGAACGCAACATCGTGGGTGAGGGTAATATCGATATGCTCTTTCTTTCGTGAAGAGGTTTTCGACATGGTGTTTTCTTTTAAAATAAAAAAATGAGTGAAGAGAAGCAACCGTAGTTTTTAAATAGAAAACTGGAGAATTGACCTCTCACAAACAGAGATAATCAAAACAGATCAACTTCAAATCTTCCCTCCTGAGTAACTTTTTTCTCTGAAATACTTCGTTTGGCTCCTTCGAGCCAAATGTCGCTTCCAACTTCAATATCTCATCAAGTAAAATACCGATCTCCCCCTGTTCTTGGTAACGCTTGAAGCTCTTTTTCATTTCCTTTACCTGAACGCCCGGGAAGGGTTGATTCAGATACTTTATCGCTTGGATAAGTGCTTTACGGTCGAGTTTTGGTGAATTAAGATATCCCTGGAAAGTAGTTGCTATGGTCTGTTGGATCGGATCTATAGTCTTGGGTGTTAACTCAAGAGCTTGAACCTTTTCTTGAGTTTCGAGTATGTTTTGAATCACTTTTTCCTGAATCTCAAATGCATTACAATCGCCGATAACCCTCGGGGTATCCTTGTCACAGGATATCATATTTGCAATAAGAAAACGATTATCAAGTACTTCTCCAGACTGTATATCGTAATATTTCCAGAAATGATTTTCACTTATTTCACCCACAACTTTTCCAGTGAAGTAAAAGAACATACCTTTTGCCCTGGGTTTTACAAGACCTGAATGTATTCCGTCCGGGAGTCCGCTGAGCATTTCTTTTCCCCCTGCATTGAGAAGATTTTTCAATTGCTGGAGAAGGAATTCATTACTTACTAACTCTGTAAACTGTTCCTCTTCATCAATTACAGAACCGTCTTCCTCTTCGATTCGTTTCAATGTATTGAAGTTCCGGGGATGAACAACTTCACCGAGAACACTCGCATCCAGAAAACCAGCACGGTCAATATTTGCAATCTTATTACTCAGACTCTCAACAAGGCCAAGAAGGTTTTCCAGGCCTTCATCGGGAAACATATTGTATATCCACAGTGTGTCGTACGTAGATCCAATACGATCAATTCTTCCGGCCCGCTGAACCATTCTGGTGGGATTCCAGTGAAGGTCGTAATTCAGCAAATAACCACAGTCTTGAAGATTCTGTCCCTCCGATAATACATCTGTAGAAATCAAAATATCAATTTCCTTCTCGGATCCCATAAGTTCAGGGCATCTGTTGGCCTTCGGTGCAAACTCCTGGACAATCCGCACCCTCTCATCCGGTTTTGCCCCACTGTCCATTCTGCGTATTAACGGATTGTATGCTTTCTCTCTGAACCCTTCGCCCTTTTCACCAGTAAGCTCACGATATATGTAACGAGCTGTGTCTTTGTAGTAAGTGAAGAGAAGAACTTTCTGACCTTTCAATTCACCAGTCAATAGATTTTTCAATCGAATAAGTTTTGCATCGCTCTCTGCTCTGATATTAATAATTTTTTGCCATATCTTTGTTAGTGTTTCAATATCATGCTGAAGTGCCTCGTGAAGTCTGCGAAGATCGTATCCAGCAGGATCGACCGTCGGTAACTGTTCAATGATTTGCCTTATTTCCTCTTTCTCGTCTAATTGATCCGCAAGCGAAATGGGAGTACCGTCGTCTTCTTCATCTTCAACGATAATATATCTCAACGCTTTCTGGAAATCCGAACTATTTAAGAGCTTTCCATCGAGAAGGTACGATTCAAAGGTTTTCTGAAATTGTAATGCACGCTTTACACTTATTCTGAATGCCTCGATGCTCGATTCGAATCGTTTAAGGTATCGGCTTTTAAAAATTCCCACTAACGCCTCTTCGCGTCCTGCCTCAAACTCATCTATTTTTTCACCGGCTTTCTTGTAGAATTCGAGATTATATGGAGCCAGCTTTAGACTTTCTACACCAACAACCACATCCTCGTATATCCCTTTGTAGGTTGCTTCAAGATCATAATTCACCGTTTTCAATTTTCTTGAGGGAAAGAAGACTTTTTCTCCATTGATTGTTGCCTGTGGATATGCTTTTCGTATGAAGGGACGAGTTCTTCGTATCACAATTTCTTCAAGGAGATTGAAAATTGATACCAGCCCCGTACCATTTCGGAAATCGTGTCGTGCACGTTGAAAATATTTATACACATCACCGATTCCCGCCGATGAGAAGTACGATCTATCTCCCTGAATTATGAAATTTATCTGGTTATAGAGATCGAAAAGATCATTATTAATAGGCGTTGCCGTCAGGAGAATAATCTTCTTTCTAGTCCCATCCTTCCCCTTTCCGCCATTAAGTGCAATGACGCGATCTAAATTATCATATCTCTGGGCAACTTTATTCCTGAAGTTATGTGATTCATCTATAAGAATTACATCAGCCTCACTGTAACGGTCAGCCGGAAATTCCTTCTGGCCTAATTCTTCCTGCGAAAGGATTGTAGCGGCAATTGATGCATTCGTCAGTTCCTCTGCCCACATTTGCCGTAAAGAAGCCGGACATATTACCAGTGCCTTCATCCTCATATGATATGCAAAATCTTCCAAAAGCTTTTTACCTATCCATGTTTTTCCCAATCCCACCGAATCAGCAATCATGACTCCATCGTAACGTGCAAGTATTTTCCTCGCTTTCTTGACAGCATCTTCCTGAAATTCCGCAAGTTCTACCGCAGATCGTATAGATCCTGTCTCTACGGTATCAAGATCGTCCTTGAAATATTCGAAAAGGGCTTTCATATACACCTGATATGGAGTGTATTCTTTCGTACCAAATTTTGATGCATCAAGGATCTCGATAAATTGCTCTTTAAAATCAACAGCGCCAGCCCAGGCATTTTCATACCATTCTGTGAGCTGCATAATTGCCCGTGCACCTATTTCACTTTTCAATAGCTGAATATTTTTATCTGAAATATTCGGGCTCGATTTACTCTCCGAAAGATAACTTACCATTTTACCGGCGCCCGGATCGAGAGCCTCGTCCATGTCGAGCAGGATCCTATGACAGAGATTCAATTCCCTATTACTGGTAAGACCAGGGAATGTAAAATTGCTTGAACCGACGATCCCGATTAACGGTTGAAATCTTTCAAAAAGAAAACCCTGTCCACCCGGTTTGTCTCCATAGAGCAAGTAACACTTCGCATGGAGAAAGCCTTTATCAATAAGCCTGACTTCTACATGAGATTTTCTTAGGAACCTGATCAGATCTTCTACAATGCGCATTGTGACCTGGTTGAATTCTTCATCCTCAAGCTCATTACTTAAAAGCCGGGGTAATGGTTGATCTTCGGTTTTCACTCCGAGTTGCTGGCCAGATGTTGGTTCCAAACCCAAAAGGAGACGAAAACTACCAACATTTTCCAGATTCTCCCTCAACAATTCGAATCCCTTGACCGAGAAAAATGCGCTGGCCACATCCAATGAACGGCCAACATACGAAGCCAATAATTGGTTGAGGACATCGGCCAGTTTAACATCCTGATTGTCAATGACAAATGGGATTTTCATTTTCCAAGCGCCTTCCCGAGTAATTCGACAGAAACAGCCCAGGCTTCATCGAATGGAATTTGAATACTCTTTGGAATAAGATATTCAAGTTGATTTTTCCAATTCGTTCTATATTCCTCTTTCCGATTTTTGACTTTCGAGAGACTTAATTCATCGATTTTCAAATCTTTCACACGACATTTCTCTTCAAATGCTTTTATCACTGCTGATATATCGACTTTTTGTAATGAGAGATAATGAATATCGAATATATCCCTCGATAGAGCGTATCTGCGTTGGCCGGAGAATGCCCGGACCTTTTCTACAAGAATCTCTTCGAGTGAATATGTCTGGATTGTGGCATAAGGCAAGGTACTGTCATCAGAGTAACCATGTTTAAACGATTTTTCAACTGTTGGAAAGACAATTTTTTCATCTCTGTTTGTGTGAATTTGCACTGAACGAGGAGAACCCGCGTAATCCCACGGTCCTCGATAATAAAATCTTGCTTCTAATGATTCCTCACCATATTCATCGCTGATAGTCTCGACCTTTGTTTTTTCGACATCAGTGCGAATACCTATTTCTTCCTGCATGATTAATTTTGCAGAATCGACAATTGTAATTAGCGTTCCTTCTGTGATGGTGCTCAGGAGAGTAAAATCAAGATCTTCCGAGAATCTGTAATTCTCAAAATAACATTTCGCAAGCGATGTTCCACCTTTGAAAACCCAGGATTTCTTCACCGTCTCTTGAGCACTCAGAAAATGCATAAAACAGCCGAGGACGTAGTTATGATTGATGATCATCGGATCGACTCCCAGAGAACCGGCGATCCGGCGTATTTCATTCTGGCCAATCACCTTACCTCCGCATTGACGAGAATACGCCATCGAGTGACGATTTTTCCAGATTTTCTTCCCGATGGTTGAAGAGGAACTATTCCTGCACTAAGCGATCGCTGCCACTTTTCAAGAATGTTCACGGCTTCCTCCGATAGATGAGGAACAAGCTTTTCAAAAAGATAACCCAGGCGTTTTTTCACGGCGCCGTTTGGAAATATTTCGACATACTCATTCAATTTCTGCCAGGAGATTTCCTTTGAGCCTGATTTAACGGCTTTGATAAGCTCTTCAATGCTTCCGGCACGCTCGACATCGTCGGCACAATCAATTAGTGTTTTTTCTTTGTCCGATATCAGAACGGGCTTTCCTTTGTACCATTCCTTGACGTGCCCATAGAATTTGGTCTTTGGAACGGTAACAAATTGATACTGTACACCAAACACAGTTCGCCCCGTCGCTTTCTTTCGGCTTGTTGTTTGAACGTAGATTATCCGTGGAATTTGTTCAGTCCAGTTCCAATGCCGGATAGCTGTCCAATAGCCAATGGCTGCCGGCTGAACGAGTGTGGACGCGACCAAGTATGGCTCTTCAGACCAAGTACGCTCTGCACCTGCTTCGAGTGGGATAACTAAGTACTTCCCTCTCTCCAAGCGGGCAACCCACCCTCGCTTCTCAAGCTGATGCAGTTTCTTTATTGCCATCTCCCTTGATCCCCAGAACTGAACAGCTCGTTCGTTCGTGAATTGACCACCAGCAGTGGACACAGAGGAGAGGAATTCCGCTTCTTTTGGGCCTAATTCTGTTATAGTTTTTTGCACCATAATACCCTTTCAAAGGTCATTTCGGTGTATAAAAGTATAACATTGGATAATAAAAAGCAACCAATTTTTGCCCTTTTATATTACGGATAGATGATGTATATATACATCGTCTATCCATTTAAAAAAACATGAATATAAATAATCAACAAGTGAATGAATTCGAGAACAAGCTAAAGCTTCTTAACAAAAAGGTCTTAAAATTCATGGAAATCAAATCAATCGCCGAGAGTGTCTCTGGGAAACTCTCTCCTGTAAAAATCATTGATACACTGATTGAAAAAGAAAAGCTTAAAGTGATTGAACTCAACCTAGGAGTCCGGAAGGAAAAGCGATTCGTTATCGAAAAGCCGGATCCGTTTGAGTTGGCATTACTCCTTCGATCAGGTTCCTACTTCACACACCAAACAGCCCTCTATTTAAATGGGCTTTTAGTCAAGAAACCCAAGATCATCTATGTGAACTCCGAGCAACCTGCAAAACCACACTACGATGGTGAACTGGAACAAGATAATATTGACAATGCCTTTCGCGCTCATCAACGACAATCAAAAAGCCTGGTCAAGTACAACGGAAAAGAGATCAGACTGCTGAATGGTATGAACACAAAACAACTTGGTATGATCAAGACTCAAAAAGCCGATGGAACGACCTTGTATTACACTGACCTTGAACGAACCCTTATAGATATCACTGTGCGGCCTGGCTATTCGGGTGGACCAAACGAGGTCCTAAATGCATACAAAGGCTCAAGCACGAGGTTGTCACTTCCAAAGCTTATGGAGTACCTCCGTACGTTGGACTACAAGTACCCCTATCATCAGGCCATTGGATTCTATCTTGAACAGACTGAAAAGTTCTCCGAGGTAGATCTACTGCCACTGAAACAACTTGGTTTGAACTACGATTTCTACCTATCACACGCAATGAAGAAAACCAAATTCAATAATAAGTGGCGGCTTTATTACCCCGAAGATCTGCCGACTACAAATTAGTGATGGTCTTCCCCTTCCACGATTTTTATCTCCTCTTCTGTCAACCCGTAAAGCTTATACACAACTTGATCAATTAATTTATCCGTTGCTGCAAGTGTCTTTTTAATTGGGATGAGCTTAGCAAGCGACGCCTCGTATTCTCTCTTCAATTCCGAGATAAACGAAGCCTGATTGAGATTCATACCGATTTTGTTTCTGTTCTTTTGCAGGACTTTCAATATTTCTTCAAATGGAGCTTCAGATTCGTTCTTCTGATAATCACCGAGGTAATTCGTTATCGTTGTTTTGCCTGATAGGGAATCAATACCTTCTGTCATTCGAGCCTTTTTTTTAAGCCAGGTTAAATAACGCTTTAGTTCTGTTTGTTTCTCTTTATTAAGACGGATCATTTCTTCGGCAAGAAAAGCAAGAAAGTCGTGGACAACATCCGATTTTTCTTCACTGCCAGTTGCGTCTTCCTTGAAGGCAAGGAAGTTGCCCTGTTTATCTTTAGGCAGGAGTTGTTCAATATACTTTACCACATGTAATATATTGTTTTCAATATGATATGGTTCATACCTTTTCTTGGCCTGCTTCAGTAACTCGCCTCTCTCTTTTTTTTGTGTAGTAAAGTAAATATGGCGAATAGGCAAGTCATCGAGGGTTTGCCTTGAAAACTCCCAATACCCACCTCTTTTTCTTTTGCTGTAGGATTGACGAAGATTATCAAGTAAACTACTATTCATAATAGACAGTAGAAAACTCGGCGAATAACCTTGATCGCAGTAAATGGCATAAATATCTGTCAGAGCGACATATGGAACATCGTTCGTATCAAGGGCGAATCGATTTCTGGTCGAATATAAAGGTGTCAATAATTTCATCGATTGTTGAAAGAGTTTAAAATTCCTTGGGACACTAATGCTCCACCATTTACCTTGTCCTTGAGACACCTCATACCTCTTTTTCAATTCAGATTCATATTGTCGCAAATACGATTTGGTGTTTGGGAATCTATCTATATCCATCTCCGCAGTCAATTCAATCAGGTACAAATTCCTCCATTTTATTTCATATCTATCGATATCCTGAGTTTTAATGTAAGGACGAAGTAATTCACCCTCCAATTTGAGATTTCTTGCCTTCTTATCTTCGACAATAAATATTTCATTACGCCCAGTTGTCAATCCTTGTCCAACAGTACAGAAAGAACTAACCCTGATGCATATTCCTTCAATTTTATCTAGTAATGAAACAGAACCTGCCTCTTGAAATATCCAGCGATTACCTTTTGGAAGATCAACATGTGTAGGTTTTTTTGTTTCTAGATCATGCATTATTTCGGATTCAGATTTTGCTACGATAAGGTTCAATAATTCTGTAGATGACGTAGATCTTGTTTTTTGAAATTTTGCTATGATCGTGAGTATATTCACATCCGGCCATATTTGGTAGTCCCCAAAATCTACCAAAGAAACTATGGGAAAACATTCTGATAGATACCTCCGAAGTTTTATAGCGTTTTTTGCTTCGAGAAAATAGCGAGCAACGATGTACGACAAATGGCAACTATTTTTCAAGAGATTTGTTCCAAGGCAGATAAAATAATATGACACATCATTCTGCCGATTGAATATTTCTTGATATCTTGAACGTATTGCAACATGTTCACCTTCCTCCATTGTATCAGCATTTGCATAAGGTGGGTTACCAACTATTGCATCGAATCCCCCATTTTCTTTTTTCCTTCCTTTCTCATAGAATATTTCCGGAAATTCAAGTTCCCAGTGGAAGAAATTATTATTTATCGTTGATTGCAGTGCAGTTGTTGCAACCTGTTTCCATTCGCTGGAGAGCTTAGCGGCGCATGGATTCTTGAGCCACGATGAAGATTCAGGGCTTTGGAGAAATTCAATGGCTGGATCTACCTCTCGGCGTTTCTTACCAGCACCAACGATTCGAACATCATTACCGAACCAACGGCTCGTATATACATCAAGTATACGTTGGAAAGGTGCAAGTGCATCCGTAGCTTTATGGAACTCTAACCATGATTCCTTCACCTGCTGTGCAGTCACATCCGACAACTCACCCACATGCCGCATTAAATCTGTGGCGAGCATGAGTCCGGTAAATTCTGTTCCACCGAGCATCAACTGCCCACTCTGGAGCTTTTCACGCACTTCATCCACAGTTGCACCAATAAGTGAGTTACCGCACTTGAGGTGGTGGTCGAGGAATGAAAGCGGTGCCCCGAGCGTAAAGCAATTGAGCCAGAGAGATACTTTTGCCAATTCCACAGCCATTGGATTCAGATCAACTCCATATACACATCGCTTTAACACATATCGGCGAATGAGATTGTTGGGGTCGAGCCGTTTGGGATCGATATTCACCCCCTGTTTTTCCATCTCTGCCAATATCGTTGTTCGTGTCTCTTCTAAACTTCCATGGACGGGATTCCAGGGAAATCCGTTAAGGAAGTCGATCATTTTATCGGCGATGAAATCGGCCGCTTCGACAAGAAAATGCCCGGAACCCATTGCAGGGTCCAGCACCCTTATGAAAAAAAACTTCTCAACTAGTGTTCTATTTTGAGGCCAGGAGGCAACCTGTTTCGGGTCTTTCCATCCCCGTTGAGGTGTTGTAAGGATTTTATTGTTTTCCAGCACCTTTCGGTATTCTGCCTGCGCCTTACGGAATTCGGGTGTAAGCTTTTCAAACTTTTCTTTCAATACCGGACCCACAGTATTTTCAACGATATATTTCACAATATAGTCGGGAGTATAGTACGAACCGGTTGCTTTTCGTTCGCGCTTGTCGTTTTCGAGATACAACTTTCCTTTAGGGATGATTCGTTCATTTTTTTCGCCATCCCGGCGTTCGGTGAGAATTTTCAGCTCATTCTTGACAGCTTCTCTGTATGTTACGACCTCTTCTGTCTTTTTCCCTTTCACCACAGCCATCTTTTCATGTGCAACACGGAGTTTGAACTCCAGCAATCCCTCATAGATTGAACCTAATTGTCTGACACCGAGCGATTTATAATCGATAAATACGAGTGCGTGTGTTTTATCATCAATATCGCGTGCGAGGCGATCGATACCCAGGGCAAGATACCGGTCGGGGATTTTTGTATTCAACAGAAATCGAGCAAGGCGAGAATCTGATGAATCATCATCTTTTGGGGGGTTGGAAAGAAAGAGTCCGCCATTGTACATCGGCACGTTGACGGCAGGATTTCCCTGATCGATCGTTTTGAAAAGATCGAGCATGCGGTCGTATAAATCTGTACCCGTTATTGTATAGGTTTTCTTTATTTTCTCCTCGACCTCGTCGTCAATATCTCCGGCATGTTCTGCGATTTCCTGTTTGAGTTTCGTGAGACTCTTTTCATAGTAGCCGCGTGTTTCTTTCACGGGGAAAAGATCACGCGATTCGGCATATAGAAGAAAGAGCAGTCTATAAAGAAATGTGAGTGTTCCACGAAATACTTCATCGAGTTTTTCCTGACTCAGATCGGCTTTCTGCCCATCACGCTTTTTAATAAACTCGATAAAACCTTCTGCAAAGCAAGGAAATATTTCTTCGAACACCCGATCTTTTAATCTTTCACCGAGTTTCTTTGCATATTCTTCGCTTCCTTTGGCCAATTGATCGAGAAATATGGTGGTTTGTTCTTCGCCGGCGATGAGTTCTTTCTTTGGTTCGAACGCCTGACTTCTGAAGAAGAGCACAAAATAACGGAATGAGTCGCTCAGATCGAATGAATCCGAGGTGCTGCCAAGTTTTGAAGGTTCTGCCAGAATTTCTTCGAGATCTATTTCATAAAAGCTTGTAGCAATCGAAGATGTACGCCCATGATAAAGACGCCACAATTTCCCATTTGTGACCATTGCCCATGGGGCCGGGCTATCTTTTAAAATAGACACCACCGCAGCGCTGGGATTTTCGTCCGGAGTATCCAGATCACGTTGATCATCCTTACCATCGAGAGATCGTGCCCAGGAGTAGCAGAGGCAAAGGGCGATGGCCTCCCTTCCTTGTTTTCCATAAAGAAAATAGTCCGGTTTTAAAGCGTCATTAGTTGGACTCTTCCCTTGCTTAAAAGTGAAGCCAAGAATATTGAATATAGGTTCAAATAGTTGATCACGAAGTTCAGCCTCAGGTTTTCCGGCCCAAGTGTGTGCGGATTGTATGAAAAGCTCTTGAATACTGGAATAAAGTAGTTTGAAATCCTCTTTCCATTCATCTTTCTCGCGTAGGCGTTCTTCCAGATAGTAATCGGCAAAAAGTGTACGGTTATTGAAATGATCTTCGGACCAATCGAAGATAGAGTATGCCGAGAGAAGTTTATCGTATTGTGCAAACGGATCGCTTTCGGTATATGTAAACCGTCGAAGTACACGAAGCTGTCGTCGGTTCGGTTTTCGCCGGTCGATTGTCAAAATTCTTGGTCGAACCGTTGCTTGCTGCTCAGAGATAATCTTAGTGTCTTTCCCGCTTTTGGACAGTCTTTCAACAAATACAAAGTCGATACGCTCATAGTCGCTCGTCAGCACCAGAAGATAATTTCCCTGTTTGTTTCTAAACGCTCTTGCTAATGCATTTGTCAGTACAACCGTGACCGATTCGAGCTCAAAAAGATATATGTACAATAGTCCATCTTGCGACGCGATTTGTTCGATGTGTTTAATTTCTCGCGTTACATTTTCGGCAGTGATACCGAGATTCTGTGCTGATTGCTTGATACGGTTATTGGTATTGTAGCCGAGGGTCGAGAAGAAAGAGGCGAGGGATTCTCTGCCATTCAGGGATTGGATATCTTCGGGTTTAAGGTCGTAATCAAGTATCATATTATGAACCGCATGACGCTACCAGAATTTAATGATAATTTCTTAAGGACCAAACATTTCATAAAATATTGTTGAATAAATAGTGTCAATGTCAGTAAGGAGGCCGTATTCCAGACCTTTCTTGGCAATTAGTATTTCTTCTTGAGTCAGAGTTCTCCCAATTTTTTCAATTGCTTCATTCTGTATATCTCCGACCGTTATTGAAAGAATGTTAACCTCTTTTTTCCTTCGAGCCATATTAATCTCCTCTAATTTTTAGATGATAACCGAATGAATTTATCACCGGTCTCCGAAACAGGTCCCCACAGCCCGGGCCGCGATAACGAGCTGATCATTCGGCGAGACCAGACGCTGTTTCGCGATGGCGTCTTTGATCAAAACGCCGGTCACTTCGGTTCCATGAAGACTTACCATATAGCCGAACTGATCGGCCCCTGCAAGCTGGCACGCCATCGATCCGAATTTTGTCGCAAGAATACGGTCGAACGGAGTCGGACTCCCTCCGCGCTGCAAATGCCCGAGTACGGTTACGCGTGTCTCAACTCCCGTATCTTCCGTGAGACGCTTTGCTACAAGCTCGCCGATTCCTCCAAGCTGTTTCGCATCGGTACGTTTCGGATCGAATGCTTTCACGACAAGATCGCCGCCTGCCGGTTTTGCTCCTTCGGCGACACAGACGATGCTGAACCGTTTGCCACGCTTGCTCCGTTCGATTACCTTTTTATTGATGATGTCCCATGAGAACGGGATCTCAGGAATAAGAATGATATCGGCTCCGCCGGCAAGTCCGGCCCCGAGCGCAATCCATCCGGCGTAACGGCCCATGACTTCGATTACCATCACACGATGATGTGACGATGCGGTTGTATGGAGGCGGTCGATCGCTTCGGTAGCGACAAATAATGCCGAATCGTATCCGAAGGTCACATCGGTTGCCTGAAGGTCATTGTCGATGGTTTTCGGCACGCCGATGATATTCATTCCCATATTGCCTAACTTATCGGCGATGTTCATTGTGCCGTCGCCGCCGATGGCAACGAGCGCGTTCAATCGCCACCTTCTGTAGTTCTTAAGAGCTTTTTTCGAGGCATCGACGATCGAAACCGATCCATCTTTTTTCACGACGGGCCAGTGGAACGGGTCTCCTTTATTCGATGTGCCGAGGATTGTCCCTCCAAGACTTATTATTCCCGATACATCCGTATTGGCAAGGATTCTCATTTTTCCCTCAACCAGTCCTTCGAATCCATCTTCAATGCCGATGACCGTTGCTCCGAAATCATTCATTGCCGGTTTTGCAACGCTCCGGATAACAGCGTTTAATCCGGGGCAGTCGCCGCCGCCGGTGAGAATGCCGATACGATGAAGTGTGGTTGATTTCATAATGATGAACTCACATATATTGTTGGATAAGTGAAAAATCGCCCGCCCCTTTCCGAACGATAACCGGTGTATCACCGGTCAGTTCGAAGACGGTCGATGGAATTGTCGGAAGAATCCCTGCATCGAGAATCATATCGACTTGATACCCAAAATACTTTTGGATATATGCCGGATCAGAAAGAATCTCTCCGCGCTCATCCGTGACGCTTGTATTAATGATCGGATTACCAAGCGCTGCAATGATTGCACGACAGGTTTTATTATCCGGTACGCGAATCCCGACACTCTTTCGCTTGCTCACAACCGACTTCGGAATTGTCTTGAGTCGTGTTGCAGGAAGCACAAACGTATAAGGACCGGGAATAAGATGTTTCATGAACCGAAATGCCTGGTTCGAGACTTTCGCGTATTCACTGATATGTTTCAAATCTGAACAGAGAAAGCTGAACGGTTTTATCCGGTCAAGCCTTTTTAATTGGTAAATACGTTCGATAGCATTTTTATTGTGAAGGTCACAACCCAGTCCGTAAACGGTGTCTGTCGGATACACGATGATCCCGCCATTCCGGAGAATCTCGACCGCTTTTGTAATTGCCCGATCCTGAGGGTTCTCTGGATGAACAGAAAGCATCATGGTTTACCTCCTAAATTCTGGATGCTGACTTTCCAGTAGCGGAAAATATACAAAGGATTTGACTCATGGGCAAACCGTTCATCATCCACATATACGAGAAAAGGAAAGATCAGTGTTCTCCGTTTGCGGGCTGATCGGCGTTGGAGTTGAAGTCGGCCTGGAGTGTTTCTTTCAGTGAGAGGTGGTCCTTTATGAAATAGGCGAGTCCGACAAATGTCGTTGAAATGAAACCCATTGCATGGGTCACCACTGCATAGCTCATTGCCTGTCCGGCGTCGACAGAATAAATTCGCTGAAGCGTCTGAATGACGAAGAAATGATAGGTGCCGATGCTTCCCGGTGTGGGAATAACGATCCCGATGTTTGAAATAGCCAGTAAAACAATGGCGGCCGGTAGTGTCCGGGCATCCGCAGGCATTTTCTCAAACGCTAGAAGGGGGAAATACATCATGAAAGCGTACAGACCCCATGTTATGATGCTCAGTAAAATTATCATGAGATAATTCTTCGTATCCTTCATCGAAAGGAAACCATCGAGCAGCGAATGAAGAATCCGATGCGCGCGTTGAGATAACTTCTTGGGTAAAAAACGGAATGCAAGATCAAAAATTTTTGTTCCGAGCTCTCTTTTAAAAACCAGCAGGCCGATCATTCCGGTGCCGACAGCCTCGATGATGCTCAGCACAATTACGAATGTCATAATGGATAGCCGGAATCCCAGGAATACAAATTCGGGGAATGCCGAGCTCACTTTTTGATGTATGAAAAAAAGGATCACAATCAGGATGAGGAGAAATGAAAGGATGTCAAGGATCCGTTCGAACAGCACCGAACCAAGAGCGGAGGACTTAGAGATTTTTTCGAGCTTTCCGAGTGAAAACGGACGCACAAACTCGCCGGCACGTGGAAGAACATTGTTTGCCATATATCCGATCATCAGGGCCGACCAGCTGTTTCTGAGCGAGACACGGTTTTTCACTGGGATGAGAAGGTACTGCCACCGCCAGGCACGAAAAAAATGACTCACAAACAAACAGGGAAGAATCATCAATGTCCAGAAGATATTAACGTTCTTTGTTGCCTGCCAGATTTGATCGAAATCCATTCCTCGAAAAGCAAGATAGAGGAACACCGCAGCGATCACAAGACTGCCGAAGTAGTTGATGATATTTCGAATAGAAAATCGCATTAGTGTTCAATCCATGAAGTGCGGCGTGTGACAAAGTCAGGCCGGATGATGGTCATTCCATTATCTTTTGCCGCTGCAAACATCCATAATGAATCATCGAACAATGATGAAGTCCACTTGCCATGTTCCTTTTCCGACACTTTCCACGTTGAATCTGTGAGTATCTTTTGCATTCCTTTTAACGTGGTAATTTCGGTGTAAATGTTCACTCCTGCAGAGCCGTTCCTGTCGAAGTTCTGAACCTCAACCGCTATAACGTTTTTTCCGGATTTCAACAGCGATGCGATATCGAATAATTTCACACGCTGGAATTCAACGGTCAGCGAAAGAGATCGCCTCCCGTATACCTCGCCGATGAGCGAATCGTTTACGAATACGCGTGCCCATGTATCACCGATCAACTGGAGAAGGGCTGACGTCGCGGTTGAGTCAACCGAGAAGGTTTTTCTGAAATACGCTTTCTTCACCTGCGCCGCATCTCTTTTACCTGGATTCGAACCGGGGGCATAAATTGTCGTGCTTTCGATAAGAGGATTCACATCGCGGTTGCCTCTGCGCAGTTCATCGATCTTTTCCTGCCAGCATGATATCTGGTAATCATACCGCTTCAGCAACAGGTCAAGGTTGTCCGGACGGTAATTTTTCAGCCATGCCGCGTTGAATTCCTCTTTGAGTTTTTTTAAGTCATCACGCACATCCGAGCAGCGGATAATAACCTGATCGATCTCGTTTTGTGAAGGAGTTCCTGAGGCAATCCATTTGACGTCGACCGCCACCTTGATCTTTTTTGCAAACCACTCGTTCAGATGAACAATAAACCGGAGATAATCAAGGTGATCGCGGTTTTTTGTCATTGTTTTTTCTGCACTATCGAGAAGTCGTCGTGCAAGAGGCATCGTTGACTCGATGCTCATAACTCGTTGAGGTAGTATCGATGTAAGGTAATCATCTTTCAGCGGTATAAACGGATGCCTCCATATTTCATTCCAGAATTCCTGGTTGAAAGGATCGTTAAGGATGGCATAGATTGTGGCCATTTCATCACCGGTTGTTCCGTAAAAATCGACAAAGAATTTTTTGTTGAATTTCCCGATGTCGGAAGTCAACGGCGACCACGCGCATTCGGCTCCCCATGCATTCCCGTACCATATCAGCTCACGCAGCGTTTCGCCGCCATAGTCTCCCCAGTTTGATACGGATGAACCTTTGGCGCCGGCCAGATAGCCTTCGCGCGTCACGTTTTGGATATCCGGAAGGGCAATTGCGTTATTGGGGAAAGGATTGACATAGTTCCAGACGGTGGGAGAAGTAATAAAAGGGAATCCGGATTTTTTGATTTTTTCAATTGTCGGATAGGAAAACGACGCGTGGTATTGCCAATCTATAAGGGTGAAATCCTTTGTGATTTTTTCGAAAATCTCAGGATGATCAAGGATGACATCGGCATAGAGCATCACTTTCTTATTGTGTTTTTTCAGCATCTGTAAGACTCGCTGATAATGCTCTGCATGGACTGTGGCGATATCTGATTTTGCCAGCCGTTCTTTGTTTGCTCCGAGTCCGACATCATAGGTCTCGTCGGCTGCCATATTAAAGTAGGGTGAACGGAATGCCGGCGCGATATCATCGATCAGATCTTGAAGAAACGCATATGCTTCTTCCGAAGTCGTGTTTAATACCTGAGCGCCGGGGAATTCGGCATACTTCACGAACTCTGGTTTTAGCAGAATGTTTTCAAAGTGTCCCAGTGTTTCGAAGATCGGGATGATTTCAATATAAAACTGGTCGGCGTACTCTTCGAGTTCTCTGATTTGCTCATGCGTCAGCGCGCCGCGGCCTTTCCAGATCGAAGGGTATTTTTCAAAAGCAAAAATATCCTCGATATATGGAGAATAGACATTATATTTATAATGTGCGAGGTTTCGAATGATACGTTTCAGATTCTCCATCGTTGAGGATTGCCCGCGGCTCATATCGTCGGAGATACCGCGATACGACATGAGCGGCCAATCGTTAATACGCGCGCCGGGAACGACAATTTTTTCTTCGTCTTTTGTCAGCATCTGACAGAGCGTCATCACCCCGTAGAAAATACCTTTTGACGTCTGACCTGCAATAATGGTGCGATGTGAAGAAACAGATAAAGCATATCCCTCTTTGAACATCTCCGGTGAAAATGAGAGTTGGGCATCCCGGACATATATCGATCCCGTATCGCATGTAAGAATGATGCAGTTTTTTGGAAGGGTCGGTTTTCCCTCCTCGATAATTCTTAAGGTATATGACGAGAGCTGTCTGATTTCTTCCTGAAGCTGTTGTGCCGAAAAGTATTCTCGGTATGTCGAACCCCGTCCGATAACTATTACCGTGTTCGGTGTAATTGTGAACAGCAAAGGCTGCAATTCAATTTGCCGAGGTTCGGGGATAACATGAATCGGATATTGGGGCACTGCACGGGCTGTATATATGGTTGATATCATCACGACGATTGAAAGTAGAAGTGTTGAGAAAATGGTTCTCACAAAGAAATAATCCTTCTTACAAATGAATAGTCAATATAATCAAGTATGCGATTTGATTCAATGAAGAAATTAAAAAAGGGAACATTTCGTAAAAAAGAGAGAATGATAATGCATTATTCCAGTTTCAGCTCCATAAACAGTGCACCGGGGACGGGGTTATGACGATACGGAAGGATGGATGTAAAACCGAGTGATCGATAAAGGGTAATTGCCGCCGTCATGTCCGGCAGTGTATCAAGGCGCATACGGTGGTATCCAATCTGTCGTGCCGCTTCGATTGCAGCAACGGCAAGTTGTTTTCCTATTCCTTGACCTCTGAAGGTCGGACGAACATACATACGTTTTAATTCGCAGACATCATCCATAATTTTCCGTACCGCAGCACACCCTGCCGGTTCGTCACTTCTATATGCAAGGAGTAAACGACCTGCTGGCGGTGAATACTTACCCGGGAGTGTGCCGAGCTCTTCGTTGAATTTTTGGAACGATAAATCTACACCGAGGGAAAACTCGTATTCTTTGAAAAGAGCGCGGATGATCTTGATTTCATCCGCTGTTGTTACGAAGTGCACAGTGATCATTCGATGAATCTTCGTTTGTAATATAGCCGTGATGGACGAACCGGTAGATACAATGTACGATACTCACGGGAAATCTGCTATATCAAATAATGAAAGTAGGACTTGACAATACGCTCAATAATTATATATTCATGGTAACAATACCTTAATAATTAAGGTCAATATATTAAAATACATTAATAATATATTTCCCGGGAAACGCCATGGAAAAAACAGAGTTCCCAAAAAACAAAAAAGTGCTAGAATTAGCGGGGTGTATCATGCTGTTCTTGTTAAACACGACGGCAGTCGAGGCGCAGGGGACTGCATCTGCCGTTCATATTGATACCGCCGATACGGCATGGCTTTTAATCGCTACGGCGCTGGTGATGCTGATGACACCCGGCCTTGCATTATTTTACGGCGGTATGGTGAGACGTAAGAATGTTCTAGGAACGATTATGCAAAGCTTTGTAGCTCTGGGAATTATTTCAATCCAGTGGGTGCTGTGGGGCTACAGTCTTGCATTCGGACCGGATGTCGGCCACATTATAGGAAATCTTTCTTGGGCCGGACTTAACGGAGTCGGATTAGAACCAAATGCCGACTACGGCGCTACGGTTCCCCATCAGGCCTTCATGATGTTTCAGATGATGTTCGCAGTTATTACCCCCGCACTCATAACAGGTGCATTTGCCGAAAGATTCAAATTTAAAACATATCTTGTTTTTCTTCTTTTGTGGTCGACGATCGTCTATGACCCGATAGCGCACTGGGTATGGGGAATGGGGGGATGGATAAGAAATCTTGGTGCGCTAGATTTTGCCGGTGGACTTGTTGTCCATATCAGTTCCGGTATTTCTGCTCTCGCAGCAGCGTTAGTCATCGGACGGCGACGAGGACACGCCGGGGAGCTTACACCGCCACATAATCTCACGATGACACTCACCGGTGCAGCCCTACTCTGGTTCGGCTGGTTCGGGTTTAATGCCGGCAGCGCAATCGCTTCGGGTGCTCTTGCCGTCTCCGCGTTTACCGCTACGCATTGTGCAGCCGCGGCCGCCACTTTATCGTGGCTTGTGGTTGAATGGTTGCAGCGTGGTAAACCCACGGTTCTCGGCGCAGCGTCAGGTTGTGTCGCGGGACTCGTTGCCATAACGCCGGCCTCAGGTTTTGTCGGGCCGTTGGCAGCAATTATTATTGGAATACTCGCCGGAGCATTATGCTATACAGCAATCAGATTCAAGAGTAGGTTTAATTACGACGATTCACTCGATGTTGTCGGGGTTCATGGTGTAGGTGGTACTCTTGGCGCACTTGCGACAGGTATCTTTGCTTCGAAACTTATTAATCCGTCTGGTTCGGATGGTCTTCTTCTGGGAAATATTTCACTGCTTGGAGCACAGGCATTAAGCGTTATTGTCGCAATTATATATTCTTTTACCATGACATGGGTGATACTGAAAGTCCTGAAAAAATTGATGGGATTACGGGTTGAAGATCAGGATGAATTAGAAGGACTTGATCTGAGTCAGCATGGCGAAAGTGGATACTCTTTTTAAATTGCTATAGAAATTGTGAATTGTGAATGGTGAATTGTGAATGTTGAAAGAGATAATATATAATAGCACAGGGTGATTGTAATCGATTACCGAACGACGGCTTTACTAAAAGAAAAAATCCAAGCGTGGAGTTTCATCCTCACTTGGATTTTTTATCTCTTGCTTATGTGACACGAGATTTATTTGCGGATAAGTTCCGTGCTATCGGTCGCCGCATTTTTTACAAATTCGCTTCCGGGTTCCACTTCGCCGAGACCAAAACCGTGATACAGATTATCCATAAGTTTGGCTGTCATTGCCGTACCGGCTATGTTCTGTAATACATCGGGTTCCACGGAAGCGGCGAACACAAACAATACGGTGACCTTTCCATTCACGGCACCATAGAGTGTAGTATCGGCGCCATCGAGAGTTTTCAGTTTCAGATCCGGTATTTTTTTCCCGAGATATGTATACCATCGATCCTCATCACTGGGACCAAGATTGATCAATGCCTTCGGTTTCTTATCGTAATTTTCCTTTGCAAGGTCTGTAGACCATCCCTTTTCAACTGCAATATCAATGATTTCCTTTCCATCAAGGTTTAAAAGAAGCTCCTCGATAAGATGGCAGAACTGCTCAATATCGACCATCAGAGCCTGCGAGATGGCACGGACCTTTTTCTGGCGGTCAACTACAATAATGTTGAAGAGATTTGCATTCAAGGCCAGTACAGAATCAGCGTAGGAGTAAAATTTCTTGCCGCTCGTACTTTTCCCGAAAAAGGAAATATCGAATGTTTTCTGTTCCTTCAATTTCTTGTATGTTGAATCCACCAGTATCGGATACTTCATCTCCATCTTCATGTTGCCGCGGAAATTTTCTTCGACGTTCTTTTTAGCCGTCGCCATGTTTTCAGCAAGCGCGAGAGCAACGACATTCAATCTCGGAATGGGATTGCTGCTGTAGCGCTCGACGCTCTGAGCGTAGGTAATTCGAATAATGAAAATGAAAAGAAAGGTTAATAAAAGCATTTTTTTCATATTAAAGAGTTCCTTTCTATATAATCATGATATTTGTCGTGGAGAAGATATAGTAGAATATCAGGATAATCGAATAAATGCAAGGGATTATAAGTCGTGCTGCGATGATATTTTGTTTCTGATTCGTACCTATTCGTCTTTGAGATCTGCCGTGAAGACTGTGACTGCTTCGCCACCGAGAAAAACTCTCTCGCTGCCGATCCTTACACTAATAACACCGCCTCGCGCAGACGCTTGATAGGCGAGAAGGTTGGTTTTGTTTAACTTTTTTTGCCAATACGGGCCGAGGCAGCAATGCGATGAACCGGTGACGTGATCCTCATTGACACCGACAGCGGGAGCGAAGAATCGTGAAACAAAATCAAATGCAGTGTTGGATGACCGACTCGTTATCATCACCCCGCGCATTTTAACTTTTTTCAACGAGGCAAAATCAGGTGCGATATTTCGAAGAATTTCTTCCGACTCTACCTCGATGAGATAATCCGTACGACTCTTACCGATATACGTAGGTTGTACTTTCAGCTCTTCGAGGAGATCGGGCGGCGCTGCAGCATCTCGAATTTCTTCAAGCGGAAAATCGAGCTCGATAAGGTTACCTACCTTTGAAGCGATGAGGGGTCCGCTCTTTGTAAGAAACTTTGCTTTTTCATCAACGCGAAGTATTCCTTTTTCGCGAAGGATATGAGCTGATGCAAGCGTCCCATGGCCGCAGAGACTGATTTCAATCGTCGGTGTAAACCACCTGAGGCCAAAGCTGTTCTCTTGCTTCATTAAAAATGCCGTTATGGGGAGGTTCATTTCTGTAGCAATATTTTGCATCCATTGTTCATCTTTTGGCGCTGTCAGGATGCAAACGCCTGCCGGGTTGCCGGCAAATATTTTGTTTGTAAACGTGTCAACGTGATAATATTTCATGGCGCATCATCCTCTTTAAGGAGTGTCAAATAATATATTGTGATGGTACGGAATTATGTTTAAGAAATCAAACTTTGAACGCCGGTATTATAAAACGAACGGGCTTTTTTTTGCGATGGATTTATTTTCTGATATATTTATCGCCAAAGTATCCAATGCAACTACCCAGGATCGCCGTCGCCACAATGATCGGGATAACTGCAGAGAGGCCATTCATCGAGACAATAATCATAATCGGGATTGCACAGAGTTCGGCCACGACGAGTCCTTTCAACCAGCTTTTCAAACCGATCTCGATATGAGTGATGATAACTCCCATGACAATCCACTGAATGAAAGCCGAGGTGTTGGCATACCAGTTAAGCCCCTGGCCGATCATTGGAATAACATCTAGAATGCCTGCCAGGGTACCAAGAAGCAATGCTCTATATATACGCGGCATACGTTTGACTCCTTTCCATATCGAGACACCCAAAGGCCTTGCTATTTCTTTAATTTCCAGTCAGCAATAAGCTTCTCGACTATGGATGTGTCGAGTTTCTGATCTTTCGCTTTTCCGATTCTGATCGCCTCTTCCGCCGTAGTTATTGCTTCGCTGTATTTTCCGGAACGGGCCAGTAGTTCGGCTTTTGTTCTCAGGTTAAAATAATTTTTATCGAGAGCGATCGATCGGTCAATCCATGTCATCGCTTCATTTAAATATATCTTGTTATCAAGGGAAAATCGTGCCGCTTCATTCAATACCTCCCATTTACCTATGGAAGCCTGAAGTTTTGAAAGCGTATTGAATTCGATCTTGAATCCGATCCTAAGTTTTTCCCATGCCAGAACAAGGCGAGCTGAATTCGGAGTGAGATCGGTGAAACTGAACGACATCCACTCTTCGTGCGGACCGGTTTCTGGTATGACTTTAAACCGGATGCTGTCATACTTTGCATTGTAGATCGTTCCCCAGTTTTTTGTTTCGGTATTGAAAACGACCGTCCATTCCTTCGGAGTCGGGATAGTCACGAGGCGGTATATTCCTGCAGCGATTTTCTTTCCTTCGATCATTGCATCGTCACTCAGTGTCACCAGCGTCGGTTCGTTGGCCCCGGTTCGCCAGATCTCGTTGTATGGGACCAGCTTACCCCAGATTTCACGACCTTTCACGCCGGGACGATGATACGAGACGGAGATTTCGCTCAATCCTACAGTCTGGGATATCTTTGCCCCCTGACTCAAACGCGGCACTTGAAGCTGCTGTGACTGTGATTGAGTGATATAGAGAGCAAGTATGATGACAATGTAAAATGCTGTCCACAACTTTCGTTTATATATGAGCATAATGTATCTCCCTTGATGGTAAAATGATTGATGATCCGGCTTTTATAATTCGGCATACATCTACGATCTTTTCATTAATTCTTGCATTCCCTCTTCGACTTCATTTCGGGGAAGATTTCCTCCCCGGAGTTCATCGTCTGTCTTACATAACAAACGTTTATAGAATCCGATTCCATCATTTTTCATTTCAACCTGATTTGTTTCAATAAGCTCGAAAAGAACATCCTCTGCTTTTGCATATGCTCCCCGCTGTTCGTAATAACGAAAAAGTTTTTTCATAATGGTAGGAGGCAATACAACATCATGAAGCCTCTGAAAGAGAATATCGATTCTCTCGTCGTATGGTCCTATCGCGATATCATTATCCTCTGTTAACGCCTCGAGAAGAAAATGGAGTGATCGTTGATACCGCAAACGGTACCGGTCGTCATCCTTGCGTAGCTCAAGCACCTGCCCCTCGGCATATAGAAGCTCAGAAATAGCGAGACACTTATTTGTATCAAAGGTACCACCCGAATGGAAGAGAGTGATCATGTCTTCATCTGAAAAAGAAGAAACCATGGCCGAGCCGAGTCCGATATACATCTTACCGGCGTCATCTATTTCGAGAAGGGCATCCTCGGTTGACTTCAGGTCTTTCTGGCCAAGGACTTTAGAAAGGGCCCGTGCAAGCATCTCTATCATGCGGAGCAAATAGTCGCGTTGATACATGATCTGTTTTTTTAAAAAGTACTTTTTTAATTGTTGATTTATGATTGATGATTTATGAGGGGAGAAGGCTTTTCATTTTTTTCCTCATCACAAAGTCTGATGGCCAACCCCTAAATTTACAGAATAATAGGGATCGAATGTCTTTGGATGAATAATCCGAGTCTTTTTTAAATTCGTAGATCATCAATCATATTTCATAAACCCCATTAATTATCTATTCTTCTTCTCTTGATAACGATGAAAGTCCCAGATACGTAATACTCAGGTCTTTTAAAAGTCCGCGTGCTTCTTCAACCTGATCTTCCCGGATGAAGAGGCGCGCCGGTTGTACTAACTGGTCGATCTGGTTGAAATTCTCTCCGATAAAGTAATAAGTAATCTCACCGTCATCGAGGAGGGATTTGATTACTGCAATATCGACGAGATTAAAAGTCGACAATAGTTTGACGAATTTATACATCTCGGGTTCTGCCGGGATCGATGTGACAAGCGGAACACCGCATTCTTTGCAATCAGTGATTCCATCAATATATTCTGCGCGACAATTGGGACAAAACATGATACTCCTCCCTCCAATTATTCCGAGATGATACAAAATGCACGGACTGAAAAAGAGCCATAGTGCCGAATTTTAACGGGTACTGCGTAGAATTTGAATCCGCGATCGGGGACGGATTGAAGATTGCACATATGCTCGACGATTGGAATATTCGCTCTGAGAAGGAGAGAATGCGCCGGCCGGGTGAGGTCGTCCGTATCGTCGATGTTCATTGAATCGATGCCGACAAGGATTGCTCTTTCGTGAACAAGAAAATCGGCCGCATCTCTTGTAAGATACGGATGTCCCTGAAAATACTGTTCACTACGCCAGTGCACGTCCCAGCCTGTGTGAATGAGCACGGCTTTTCCCCTCACGTCATGTTTTTCCAGACATTGTTTATTCACTGCACGGCCGTTCATAAATGGACAGTGAATGGTTATTCCTTCAAGATCAGCAAGAGATTCGAGCCGAAGCTCTGAAAGATCGGTCCCGTTTTCATAGCGATGAAACGGTGAATCGATATATGTGCCGGTATTGGCTACCATTTCGATCTTACCGATGTAAAACTCGGTTCCGTCAGCGTAATGCTCGCGTGAATCCGACCTTGTAAGAAAATCAGTTATCACAGGTACCGGAATTCCGGGATATGTCTGCATGCCATGTTCGATGGTATGACTGACATCGATAAATCGCTTCGATTTCATATCCATCATTAATGTGCGTTTTCCGAACCGAGAGAACCGAGCGAAAAAGCCATTTCCAGGTCATAGCGGGAATACACACGGAATGCGATGAGTGTTTCGGATTTCTCAATTCCCTCCACTTTCCGGATTCTATCGGAGACGATCGTAGCGAGCTGCTCGTTTTCTTTTACACGAATTATGGCCACGAGGTCGAATCTCCCGGCGACGGAATATACTTCGGTAATCCCCGGCATTTCGGCAAGTAGTTCTGCAACTTTTGTTACTTTGTCGCGTGCGACAGTGAGTAAAACAAGGGCTGTAGTCATGCGCCTCTCTCCTTCCTTAAAGATTTTTTATTCCAATGGTTGACGTAGTATTGTTTTCCATTTTTCCGGGTCGACCCGCCGGAAATCACTGAGATAAATCTCGTGATGTTTACCACGGAGACTGTATCCATTCTCTTTAATATATGAATGTAATTTTTGAATTGTCGGTCCTTCTGTAGAAAAAGGGCCGAGATGCATGATCTGTGCGGAATGTGCCTCTGCATAAGCTTCAAAGCGGACAGCATTAAGAGCAGGAAGCTTTTTTTTCTGTCTCACGTCCTTGATCGCATGGTTGACAAGCAGCTGGGTAACATACTTAGGCTGCATGATCATGACGGTCCAATTCCATATGTCTTTATTTTCTACACTGAAATCCGCCATTGAATCGGTCCACCATAATCCTTCAAGTGGAGGAACTCCGTAATCAATCGATGGTTTTCCTTTTTTAAGAGCAAATTTCATTGTATACGATAAACTGTACAAAGCTTCGATAGCGTTTTTAAAATTAACAGATGTATTGGGATCACCGGTTCCGTCGATCATCAGAAAATTCATTCTTGGGACTTTGACCATGACCGGCGTCTTTGTCGGGGCACTGTATAATTGCTTTAGTTCTTTCTTAAAATCAATTTTTTTCACGAAAGCCACTTTTTTTCTATTGGAAATTTTTATGGTGAAAAAAATTACCGTGTAGATGTATTACCATCATTCCCGATATTCTTTTGATAATGATAATATGCAGCACATGCTCCTTCCGAAGAGACCATTGGTGCCCCCAGAGGATGTTCAGGCGTACATTGTGTGCCGAATGCAGTACAATCGTTAGGCTTCTTCAGACCCTGAAGAATAATGCCTGCGATGCAGAGCGGGGATTCACGGACTTCAAGTCCGGTTACATTAAAGAGATTTTCAGCATCAAATTCTGCATAATCTTCATTTAGTCTGTAACCGCTCATTGGAATTTCGCCGATGCCGCGCCACTTACGGTGCGTCGTGGTAAAAACTTCTCTTATCAACTTTTGTGCAGGCCGGTTTCCTTCTTTTCGGACCGACCGCCCGTATTGGTTCTCGACTTCTGTACGACCCTCTTCAAGCTGTTTTATAACCATATACAAACCCTGGAATATATCAACCGGTTCGAATCCGGTAACAACAATGGGGACATGATATCGCTCTGCGATCGGAATGTATTCCTCGAATCCCATGATTGTGCAAACGTGTCCGGCTGCAAGAAAGCCCTGGACGCAATTTGTCGGCGATGATAGTATCGCCTCCATTGCCGGAGGAACAAGAACGTGCGAGCAGAGAATCGAAAAATTTTTCAGTCCGTTTTTCTTTGCCTGCCATACAGCCATTGCATTTGCGGGTGCTGTAGTTTCGAAACCGACTGCAAAGAAGACAACCTTCTTCTCGGGATTCTCTTGAGCGATTTTAACGGCATCGAGCGGAGAATAGACGATTCGAATATCGCCGCCTTCGGCTTTAACGGTCAGCAGGTCTTTTTGTGTACCCGGGACGCGCAGCATGTCGCCGAACGAGGTAAAGATCACCCCGGGTTGCGAAGCTATGCGGATTGCTTTTTCTATGATTTCCAACGGTGTGACACACACAGGACAGCCGGGACCGTGAACAAGAGTGATGGAATCGGGCAGCATCGATTCGACTCCATATTTCACTATCGTATGTGTCTGACCGCCACAGATTTCCATGATTGTCCACGGACGCGTGATCAGAGCGGCGATTTTTTCGGCGTACTTTTTCGCAGTGCCGGCATCCCGGTATTCGTCAATGAAACGCATCCCTCACCATCAAAAATAGAATTCACCCTTTAAGAATATTGAGCCGGGGTAGTACCAGTATTCCGTGAACTGATCTCCGGTGAAAATCTGTCCGCCGAGTGTCAGCGATGTATTTTCTGTAACGGAGTATGTTGCTATTATAGCGAAAAACCGGCTCCCGTCGTTCAAATTTCCAATCGTCGAGATCGAAGCCATAACAAGCGGATGAATCTGATACACTGCCTGAACGGCAAGATAGTCGCGCCCTAAGTTCAAGATTTCTCCATTGATTAAACGTAGGAGTTCGTACAATGTTCGGTTATTTTTCCCTTCTCCATTATGGTGATACTCAACCAGAGCGTACAATTTCGAGGTAAACTGATAATCGGCTCCAAGAATAAATGTAGTGAAATTTGAGCTCAAGTTCTCGCGCTCTGTGGAAACGATCAGTTCACCGCGGACGCCTGCATCGAGTAGATTCCCTGCGAAATCACCGCCGACGATCAATCGGTCGTCGAAAATCCCGCCGACTGTTGAAAGATCGAATTCCTCGAAATTTGTACGGAACCTATAGCCGGCATTACCGTGCTGTTTTT
Source organism: Bacteroidota bacterium (assembly GCA_050011775.1). Taxonomy (GTDB): domain Bacteria; phylum Bacteroidota; class Ignavibacteria; order UBA10030; family CAVZMI01; genus CAVZMI01. The sequence continues at coordinate 470,898 of JBEKIL010000001.1, forward strand.
TTTGCGGGTTAACGACGAGCTGGAGATCGGTAAATTCACCGAGAAAGAATTTTGTCGAAAATGCATCGACGCCGTCTTTCTCGATTTTTGCAAAACTGGTCGGGTTGAGCGGATTGAATAGGTCCGTCGGATTCCAGATGCGGCCGGTTCCCAAGGAGATTCTCTGTCTTCCGAGGACAAATTCGATACTGCCGAGTCGTTGTGTGAATGTAAATCGATCGATAAAATGGAGCAATGAAAAGTGTGATTCGTTGATAGGCTGCCATGTCAGCTTCACGACCTGCCGGCGGGGTTCCTCCTGCTGGAGCGGCATCAATACGGAGGTCGAGTGATAGGCCGAAGTTGCTTCGTATTCGAGTGCCAGACGCGCATCGGTCCAGAGCGAAAGGGTGGGGCGAAGTCGAAGCCGTGTTACATTGACAAATTGATCCCTGTCGGCCCGGATAAGATTCGAGATCCAATCGTTCATTCGTTGATAGACGGGGAGATCGACAACATACCCAGAGAACGAAAATTCGTATTGGGCGTAAGCGACCGGGGTAATAAATAGGATGAGAATAACCGAAATGATTCTCTTCTTGAACGAGAATGTCATAATGTTTCTATGTATCTGAAAGAGAAGAATTATTTACACTTTCTAAGTTCTATCCCGTATTTAAAGGAGTGCAACTCCACCGATGGCTCTTAGTTCGGGAGTCTAACTCCCTCACAGCCTTACTGCGTTGTATCCTGCTCGATACGGCCGTCACGCAAAAGGATGACACGACGGGCATTCTGTAATACCTGATGATCATGTGATGAAAAAACGAACGTGATCTTTTTTTCTTCATTCATTTTTCTCATGATATCAATCAGTGAAAATGCCGTTACGGAATCGAGGTTTGCCGTAGGTTCATCGGCCAGAACAATCGGTGGATTATTCACGATCGCCCGGGCGACAGCAACCCGCTGCTGCTGTCCGCCGCTCATCTCATTGGGGCGTTTGTGGGCCAGTTCGGCTATCCCGAGCTCCTCCATGATCTTCATTGATTGCTTTCTTCGAACCTGCTCGGGGATATTTAACAGCATCATTTTAAATTCAATATTTTCCATAGCGGAAAGAACGGGAATGAGATTGTACGCCTGGAACACGAATCCGATCTTATTGAGACGAAGTGTTGAGAGAGTTCCTTTTTGTTTATCATTCAGTCTGTCGCCGTCGAGAATGACCTCTCCATTTGTCGGCTTGTCCAGTGCGCCGATAATGTTCAAAAGCGTTGTCTTTCCCGATCCGGAAGGACCGGCGATGGCAAGAAACTCGCCTTTTTGTATTGAAAATGTGACGTCGTGGAGTGCGTGGACGGGGACCCCGTCGTCGTCATATATTTTTTCGATGTGTTCAGTGTGAATTATTTCCATGGTATACCTCAAATCAGATCAAATATATTGAATTGCACGAACTGGCTCCAATCTCGTCGCTTTGAATGCCGGATAAATTGCCGCGATCATCGAGATCAGAGGAATAATGGTGATCGCATTTATCATTCCCTGCACTGTAAGGATCGGATGGATAATGGGACTCGCTCCAAAAAGTGTGAGTCCTTCACCCACAGCTGAAAGGTTAATACCATTCGAAGCAAGAGGTGTATAAATGAGCAAGCCTATGCCGATCCCGACCACGGTCCCGATCGCGCTCAGAAATAGGGCTTCAACGATTATCATGTTGAAAATGCGCACATTTTTCATTCCGGTCGCCATCAGAATTCCGAGCTCGCGTGTACGCTCGAACACGGACATCAGCATGGTGTTGATGATACCAAAAAGTATGGCTATGCCGATGATTAGATAATAGATGACCATTGCCTGTCTGCCCACTTCGACGACCATGATGATATTCGGAATCAGATCAAAGTATGTAAGCACTTCATATGATTCACCAATCGATGAGACAATTGTGGATTGTGTCTGTACAAGCTGATCGGTGTTCTTTGTGATGACCGCAATTTCCGAGATGACATTGCTTAATCCCAGCATCTTCTGGGCATGATGAAGGGTGATAAAAATATATGCACGATCGAAATCAGCCCCCGAAGTCTCGAATATTCCGGCGATGCGGAAGGCATCCGAGCTCACGCGTCCGTCAGCGTCCGAAGCCATAAGGACAAGCTTGTCCTCAAGTTCGACCGAGAGTTTTTCAGCCAGTTTTTTACTGATAATGATTTCGTTTTTGGCTGAGTCGAGATAATGTCCGGCAATAACCGACGCTTTGATTTTAGTGATATTCGCTTCCCTGGCCGGATCAACTCCGACGATGGTTATACCCGAAGAGTTGGAGGCACTGCTGATTATGCCGTATGTGATGACGCGTCTGCTGATATATGCGACATTTGGGTTGATGCTGAGAACCTTTTCTATCTTCTCATATTCCTTCATGGAATTTTCAATTATCTTGTTATCGTTAAATCCTCTGGAGTGGATTTCGATATGCGCAATATGCGACCGGATCTGATTATCGAGCATCTCGATGAGGAGTCCGTTATAAATTGCATCGGTCAGGACAAGCGCCGTGATGCCGATCGCGATTGCAGTCATCACGATCAATGATCGGCGTTTATTGCGCCAGATATTACGCCATGAAAGTCTGAAGAGCATAGTCGTTATACGTGATGTAAACCCTGTAACGGTTCTAATTTTGATACACGATATGCAGGATAAATGCACGAAATAAGTGAAATAATAAAAATTGATATAGACGCATTTCGAAAAAGGTGAAATTTAAGACTTGAGACGATCTTCGGCATAAACCCGTATTGCTGATAGATATCGCCCAAATTCCCTCCGATAATAATCGGATGAACGATGATCGTATAATTTGTGATTGCTGCGATGATATTCCCGATGATGATACCGACAGCTGCCATGAAAGCCGTCTCGATAAAAATCAATTTCACAAGAGTCGAATTCGGCATTCCCATGGAAAGTGAAACACCGAATTCACGGAAACGCTCCGTGACGGACATTAGCACGGTGTTCAAAATACCGAATGCGACAATAACCATGAGGATGCCGGCATACAAAATGGCGCTGGTTGTATCCATCTCCATGTGCTGTTTCAGGTCCGGATTAACATCTTCCCACGTCACGGCGGCAAGATGCGTATCGAGCGATTGTGTCAGGTAATGCTGAACGCCGGGAATATCGTCAAGATTGTTGAGAGTAAGTACGATCGCATGGACCCGGTTCTGCATACCGAGAAGGTCCTGTGCTGCGGCGAGTCCCATGAAAATTCCCATGGCGTCGAATTCGGGAGCTCCGGTTTTCACAGTGCCGATGATCGTATATTTCATGTTTCCGAGCGATCCGTCGATTCCCTGTGCAAGCACAACGATAGTATCACCTATTACAGCATTGAGATTCTGCAGGAGTTTGTAGCCGACAACAATCGCAGTACCGGTATCTGAGGAAAAGAATGTTCCCCGGTTGAGCCGTGACTGAAAGGTTGATACGTGCTGCTCGGTTGCCGGCGAGATGCCGAGGATCATGACGCCCAGCGAATGTTCCTTATAACTGGCAAGTCCCTCTCCGTAAATACGGGGTGTTGCAGCAGCAATTGCCGGATTCCCCGCGATGAGGATTCGAAGTGAATCTGTTTGAACAAGGCAGAGTTGAAGAGATGGATTCTTCTGATATCCCTCCCGCTGGATCTGGACATATCCCGAAAACATTTTCGCCATGGTTTTGATGTTCTCTTCCCATGTTCCGACCTGTGCCCCGCGCATGACAATGGTGAGAAACACGGCAAAGACAACGGCCAGAATCGTCAGAAGGGAGCGCCGCTTGTTACGCCAGATATTTCGCCAGCCAAGTTTTAGAAGAAGTTTCATATCAACGTGCTGTGTGTAAGTTCTTTATACTCTGTGTCCTCCGACTATAAGCCATTGAAGAGTACTCCGTGTACTCTGTGGTTTTATTTTTTCCATGATTAAATATAACACCTCAGTTGCGTACAGCCTTTTTGTGGTGCTGTGCTCCCTTTTCTGAATCGAAATTAATATTAGGAGCACTGCCGCGGAGGACACTGCGCCAAAGGCGCATGCGCCTACGGACGCCGAAGGCTTTGCCGTAGGCGTGCCTCCGGCACAAGAGAATACGCAAAAGTCACAGAGTTGAAATCAATATATTACAAAAAAATACTATCTTCTCTCCAATTCACGAAATGAAAAAATCTTATTGCTGATCGGTATATCAAAAGTTACATCGACGAGCTCGAATGTAGTCGAATGTCCCGGCTTCACTTTATTCACCATTTCCCATCGACTCGGAAGTTTCCGGCCGCCCATTATCTTGAAATCCGAATACACCATTGATCGCATCAACTTTCCTTTTTCATCATAATACTCGACGGTTGCAGGGAGATAATCTGCCTGTCTTACCCAGTACAACAGGCGCCCCCAAACCACAGGTGCAGTAGGTCTCGGAAGGAGCTCGATCTTCCAGCACCGCTCTCCCTGCACATCATCCTGCCCTGTAATTTTTTGTTCGTAATCTTCGTTCAGGTTTGATTCGCGAACAAGGTCATCGTTCGTAAAGTCGGATCCATTCCACGATTGCAGCATCATCGACGGAGGCAATTTGATTGTTGTTTCCGTATTCTTCAAATAGCTCCACATTTCGTTTTTAATTTTTAGCGTTTTATTGCCTGCTTCTTTTTTCGGAGACTTGATCACAATGAGCGCCTTATCATTTCCCACCCACCAGCTTTCCATTTCCATGCGGCGGCTGTAATCGGGGGTCATGACAGTCATGATAAACGTTCCCTGGCATGATTTTCCCTTTATAAGATTTTCTGATTTTCTGATAATTTCCTGGGCTGATTGTGGAAAGAGAGGAGAGTAAAAGATAATAAAAAAAAGAATTGTCGATAATATTTTCATTGATAAATTCTCCTGATCGAGGGGAAAAGGAGTGTGAGTCACGCGTTCGGATCAGGATCCTTCAATCCGTCCGATCCCCCATCTATCTGTTCGAGCATCTTCAGCGTCTCCCGGGCTTCTTCTTCATCCATTGTACTTATGGCAAAACCGACATGGACAATTACATATTCACCAACCTTCACCTCCGGCTCCCAATCAAGGCACACCTCTTTCTGAATTCCTCCAAAACTCACCTTGCCCATTAACAGATCGCCCGCGCGGTATATTTCCATAACCTTTCCCGGTATTGCCAGACACATACACCCTCCCGGTAGAAATAATAATATTAATTGTACGGGATTTTTACCAGTGATACAATTATCAAGAAAAATTTAATCAACACACTTGACATCATGCTGAGAAATGATATTTAATGCAGTTTATCAATTCCTTTTTTCAGTCGAAGTGCTGCAGCAATTTGTCCTAGCGAGATGCCCCCATCATTCGGCGGCACGCGCTGGTGCCAGTATGGCTTGAAGCCTTCTTCCTGAAGACGCCGGATTGTTCTCTCGGTAAGATACTTGTTTTGAAAACATCCGCCGCTGAGCGCCACGCGTTGTTGTTGAATTTTTTTTGCGACGGCAATAATAATCTCAGTCAATGTATTATGGAATTTTGTTGAAATATGTCCGACCGCAATTCCATGAGTATGGTCAGATACTATTCCTCCAATCATGGGAAACCAATCTATATAAAAAAGATGTTTAAGGTTGAAGGTTGAAGGTTGAAGGTTATCGGTTTTTCCTTCCACTATATTATACGGATATGATTCATCGGTAACGTGCCGGATCGTGGCAAATTCGAGTTCCATGGCTGTTTCGCCCTCGTAATTCGTCTGCTGGCGGAGTCCGATGAGTGAGGCAACACCGTCGAAAAGCCGTCCGATACTCGACGTCAAAGGAGAATTGATTTTCTTTTGAAGCATTGTCTGAATGACCGAAAGTTCAGATTGTGTGAATGCTTTTACACAGGCGAGGTCGTTCTGTTTGAATGCTTCGTCTCCTGCTTTTGCATACAACATTCCGAGGGCGGTTCTTCGCGGTTCACGAATTGCCTGATCGCCCCCCGGAAGAGGGAAAGGCCGAAATGTTGCGACGCGATCGAATCCGGTCTCGTTTGTCAATAAAAATTCTCCACCCCAGATTGTCCCGTCAAGGCCATAGCCTGTTCCATCCCATGAAACACCAAGAACCTCGCCATTCAGTTCGTTTTCCGCCATGCATGAAGCGATGTGGGCATAATGATGCTGAACCGGAAGAGTTTCGATTCCCATACTGCGGGCGTGTTTTGTCGAGAGATAATCAGGATGCTCATCGCACACCACAGTCGTCGGTGTAAACGAATAGAGGGTTTGCAGACTCGCAATCACATTCTTAAATGCCGTCAATGCTTCGTGTGTTTCGAGATCGCCTATGTGCTGACTGATAAATGCATTATCGCCCGCTGTAATTGTGATAGTGTTTTTCAAATGGGCGCCGACTGCAAGCATCGAGGGAATTTCAGACAATCGCATTGGAATTGGGAGCGGAGCAAACCCTCTTGCGCGCCGGAGAACGAGCTCCCGACCTGCCATTATACGTACAATGGAATCGTCGACATGACGCAGTATGGGCCGGTTATGAACAAGAAATGCATCGGCTATCTGCACGAGGCTGCCCAGCCGCTCAAGGGCTTCAAGCTCGTCAATGCAGATCGGCTCATCCGCAAGATTCCCGCTCGTCGCAACGATTGGAAATCCAAGCTCACGTATAAGCATATGATGAAGAGGGGTATACGGGAGCATGACGCCGAGATAAGGATTGCCGGGGGAAACGGCGTTGGATAGTTTCGGGTTGAAAGTTGAAAGTTGAAAGTTTTGATAGGCATCTCTTTTTTGCAATAGAACAATTGGAGATTCCGGTGATGTGAGCAGCCGTTCTTCAAGTGCGGAGACCATGCAGAGCTCTTTTGCAGTATCGAGCGAAGGGACCATGACCGCAAATGGTTTTTCTTCACGATGTTTACGGGCGCGAAGGGTTAGAACAGCCTCATCGTTCCGTGCATCGACAATAAGATGAAATCCTCCGAGTCCTTTGACGGCAACAATATTTCCAGACCGGATCATTTCTACTGCAGCACTCAAAGCTTCAAAATGCGTTGCTATAATATTTCCCTGGTTATTCCAGAGATCGAGATGGGGGCCACATTCCGGACAGGCATTCGGTTGGGCATGGAAGCGCCGGTCGAGCGGGTCTTTATATTCCTTCCGGCACATATCGCACATGATAAATTGCTTCATTGTCGTTGAAGGCCGGTCGTAGGGAAGTGATTCAATGATTGTGAATCTGGGTCCGCAATTTGTACAGTTTGTAAAAGGATAACGATACCGGCGATTTGTCGGATCAAATATTTCCCGAAGGCAGTCCGGACATGTTGCTATATCGGGCATAACGAGTGCGCTCGGGGTACCCCGGTCATCGCTCTCCCGGATTTCAAACGATGTAAAACCGACAGGATCAAGCAGTGACGGCTCCAGACTCTGGATAAAAGCACGAGGAGGTTTTTCATGCGTTAAACGCAGAATGAACTCATCGAGATCAGGTCTTTCGCCTTCAACCTCGATGAGAACGCCCTGAGTAGAATTGACCACCCATCCGGCGAGGCGCATGTCGGTGGCAAGGCGATAGATAAACGGTCGGAAACCGACTCCCTGAACCGCACCGCGAATCACAATATGCAGACGTTGCTTTTGCATTACCCTCAGAACATCATGTCACTTTTTCTTCACCTGACTAGATAGCCATTCGCACCACAATTCAATCCCTTCATTTGTTGTACATGATGTTTGAAAAACGGTCAGAGACGGGTTAATCTGAAGCGCATTTTTTTTGAGTGTGTCGAGACTGCACTGGACGTAAGGAACGAGGTCGATTTTATTGATAATTAGTACGGAAGCATTTCTGAACATCGCCGGATATTTAAGCGGTTTATCGTCACCTTCGGTAGTGCTTGCAACGACAACCTTCAACGCTTCCCCAAGATCATAATTAGCCGGGCAGACGAGGTTTCCCACATTCTCAATGATAACAATGTCAAGTGAAGATAGATGGAGGTTTTCCAGGGCATTTTGAACCAATTTTGCATCAAGGTGGCAACCGCCGTTTGTGACAATCTGAATTGTCGGAATCCCAAAACGCGCAACTCGCTTTGCGTCCAGATCGGTCTGGACATCCCCTTCGATGATCGCTATTCGTATTTTCTCCCGCAGATACTCAAGAGTTTTTTCAAGGATGCTTGTTTTCCCCGAGCCGGGTGAACTGACTATATTGATAACAAAAAGGCTATGTTGTCGGAACAGTTCCCGGTTTTGCCGGGCTACCTCGTCATTTTTATCCAGTACTTTTCGTTCTATTGTAATGAAACTCATGGAGCCTCCGTTTGTTCATCTGCAACTTCAATCTCCACTACCTGGAGCTCGTTCCCTGATATCATCCGCACATCCGTACTGTCGCAGAACTGACAATAAAAAGCAGAATGATCGAGCAAATGTTCTTTCCCGCATTGCATGCAGTGTATAACAACCGGAATATGCTCGATGACAAGCGCTGCACCTTCCAGAGGCGTGCTACCGATTATTGCATTGAAACAAAAATCCAGTGAATCGGGGACAACGCCTGCCATCTCGCCGATACGGACTTTTACTATTCGAACCTGTTGCGGTCCTTCGACAGGCAGGTACTGGCGCACGATGTCGATTATATTCTGTGCTATTGAGAGTTCATGCATAGTTCAGAACAATGTAAGATTCGATAATGATATTCGCAAGCCATTTTTTCCGCTTGCTTTTTTGAAATCTCTCCTGTAAGTTTAATAAGAATGACCGCCCATTGAGCTGCCTCCCGGCTCAAAGTACGGGATTGAGAAATCTGAAGTATCGTTGAATGTTCGTTATACGATATACACAGTAGATAAATTCATTTATTTGTACTCGGCAAATTGAGGATACCTCTCGAATGAAAAAACCAGCCATTATTGCAATACTATGCATTGCGCTGTTCTCATTTTCTACCGCGAATACCGTCAAGAGTAAAGACCGCGGATATTTAATAACGATTCCAGATGACTGGCGGTCGATTCCCAACCGGGTTATTTCAGAGGTCATTGATGAAGTTGCAAAGGATGATTCGCCATTTGCCAGACAAAAAATTGAGTTTGCGTTTCAACCGAAAGATTTAAAAGAGTTGTTCACAAATTCTTATATTCTTGTTGAATATGATGAACTAAAAAACCCTCAGATGTTAAGGATTGATCAATGTGAAAAATTATACACGCCGGAAATAAGAAAGAAGGCAAAAGGACTGGCTAGTTCATTCTTACCGTTTACGATGGTTGATAGCATTATTTTTTCTCAAAAATCAAATATCATCTGGGCGAAGGCGGTCACATCAATCGGCGATGTACCGTTGATTCGTATGCTTGCCGGGTTTATTCCAACGTCGGACGGGATGCTGAAAATCTATTGCTATTCAAAACCCTATGATTATCATAAAAATGAAAAAGTCTTTACACAAATTATCTACTCAGTTGCTTTTCAGGGTGAAGATAGTGAGAGTTCGTCATTTTTTGAATCGATAAATATTGTAAAGATTATTGTGATTATTATTGGTGCCGTATTTGCCGGATTGTCCGCTGTTGCATTGAAGAAAAATCTTACCTGAGATTTCCGGGAAATACTCCGAGCCTCTCTATTTCTTCGATCGTATTCTTCAACTCACTGGAGGAATGGGTATGGCGGGATGGAATGACCATACGAAGTGAGCATATACTTATCGGGAGAAAATGATCGCCTCGATACGGCTTTTAAATCAGTAGATACGCTTGACGACGGGACTGTTTGGATTTTTTTGTATTGATAAAAAATCAACCCTTACTTCATATCCTTAATCCTGATCTCTATACTCTTTGTATCTTTGAGTAATTCTATAAGCTTTGAGATATCAGTGTCACCGTAGTGGTAAGGATAAAGAATTTTAGGCATGAATGTCTTAGCCGAGTGAGCAACCTGTTCCGGAGTCATCGTCCATGGCTGATTCATCGGTAAAAAAGCGATATCGATGTTCTTAAGATCTTTCATCTCGGTAATATCTTCCGTATCGCCTGCGATATAGATGCGTATCTCGCCGAGTGTCAGGACATAGCCATTATCACGTCCTTTGGGATGATACTTTTCGCGCCCCGGTGTCGTATTATATGCAGGTACTGCTTCAATGAGAATACCTTTGATTGTTTTCGATTCGCCATTTGCCATTACCATCCCTGTTTTCAAAATGTCGAATGTAGATTTGTTGAGAATAATGTCTGTTCCTTTTTTAGTAAAGTGACGAATAGCCGGCTCTGATAAATGATCGGGATGCTCGTGCGTGATGAGAATGATATCGGCTTTGGGCATTTTCGAAATATCGGCATAACGGCCAATCGGGTCGACGTAAATTTTAATTCCATGATAATCCAGCATCAACGATCCATGCTCAATGCAGTGGATGATCAGATTCCCCTTTTTGGTCTTAATGGTGTCCGGTGTATTTTTGACAAGCGTACCATAGGCAAGTGTGGTAAGAAGCAAGAAACAGGCGTAAAAATAAATTACATTTTTCATTGTGATTTTCCTCTGTTTGAAAGACAGGATTCGTTTGACAAATTTTAGTATTTTTTCTTAATTTTTCAAGGCTGTCGTATCAGTTATTAAAGAAGTAGTATTTCTTAATCGGCGTGGTAAGGAACCTTCCTGTTTCACTTCAGGGAACAAGACGCTTTGATTTAAACATGCGTGCAGTGCTGTAATCAATCCCTGGTCTTTCAACGATCCCACAAATTCATTGTACTTCTGGAGGTAATCGTTATACTCTTGAATATGAGCCTGCGTTTGAGGAATTCTTTGATTATAAATAGCCACCACCTGATTATACTCCGGAATCATATGAGTACTTTTATAGTATTCCAATTTCCGGCTCAGATTAACCATGACGGCACTATCATCCCGTACAAATCCCCGCAGCATCGTCAAGCGTCCGGTCATCACACTGTATCGGCCATCTTCCATCTGAGTTTTAGTAACGGTCTCGATCAATTGATTGTATGCGCTGTCAAGCTGGACCTGTTTCAGCCAGGCGGCAATATCCGGCTGGAGTCCGAGTTGACGGATATTATCAATTATATTTCGGGGAAATGTACCCTGTGATGAACTATATCGTTTCACCAGAGTTGTGCCGTATTCGAGGATCGCACAATTAAAGTAGATCGATAGCATCTCGTTAAATTTTGAGTGCAGATCTTGAGAAAATGTTAATGACGATTTGTCGACACTTGATAAGTCTTCCGCATCGATCGGTACAAGTTTCTGGATCTCGGGTGAAGCCTGTTCAAAGGCGATGCGAGTATTTTCGGTCTGCTGGTGGATGAGTTGTTCATCGAGCTTTGTCCAATTAAGGGTCACTACGACAGGTTGTGCTTCCCCGGTCTGCTCCGTTGTGCTCGTAGGCGATTGTGATACAATATGGCTGGCTACACTTGTTCTACTGTTCCTGCAAATTTGAAGCGATTGTTCAATAATATCGAGACTAACTTCCAAATTCGATGCAGGAATGTTGTGTTTCGTGCTCATTATCTCATTTACCGGGATCTGAGCTGGAATATTTTGATGAATTTCCGGTAATGGATAAAAAACCGACGTTATGAAAAACAGTGATAAAATGAAAAGAATCGTAAGTATTGGAATATGAAAAATCAATGGATGAAGCGATTGACTGGCTTTCAGCACACCATTCGGATGATCCTGATGAATTAGTTGTCTGAGATGTTGAAGAAATTCCAGTCCGCTTTTCGACATGCGCAATTTAAGACTTGTCTGCAAAGCCTGATAGGCTTCGAAATAACGGTGTTGATGATAGAAATCATCTGCAAGAGCGGCAAGAAGCGAGGCGTTGTTTTCCTCGGGCTGAATACCGCCTGTGGAATTTTTCATCAATGCTTCAATGGTGTGAGGTGGGCCGTATGGAATTCCCCACCAGCCTGCAAACCAGACCTCGATGTTCCATAGAATGCTGTACTTTAACCGGCATCGTGAGCAGAGAATCCGCCCCCAGCCGCGTTTCAATGTAAGAATCAAACTGACAACCCAGATAAATATCGTGACACGAAGCGTGGGATCATGCCGGCCACAACCCTCGCAGACATATTGCGGAACTTCAGAAATTGAAAGTCCGTCCTCCGATAGATCAAGCGAGAGGTCCTCCAGCGGATCGACAGGATTTCGTTGCAGCATCAGGAGATTATCGTACTCATATCGTTGAACCGGATCTTTCAATACAGCATACGCCTTGTTGAGATTCTGAGCGCGCTCTGTTGCTTCTTCAGAATTTTCATGAAGGTCTGGATGATGGTGTTTCATCAGATTCCGGTACGCTACTTTGATCTGCTGCGGACTGGCATTCCTGTCGATACCCAGTATGTCGTAGTAGGTCGACACTATTCCCATTGTGGATTTGGCCGTCCCTTCCACCACCAGAGGATCAGATCGGTCGACGGCGGCTCGATACCGAGCTCGCGTAGTCGCGTTGCATTTTGACCACGGTGGTAATGACTGTGCATCGCCGCCTGTGTGAGTCCCTGCGCAACTGTAATCTGAATGGGTGGATCTTTAAACCAGGGAATAGTAACGATTTCCTCCAACCTGTCATCACTCACACTGTTCACAAAAGCAACAGCTTCTTTATGATATTTGCGGGCGTACCTCTTGAGTATGCTCATGGGTGGAATATCATCCAGCTTCGGGAAGACGAGTTCCTCTGCCTTTGCAATAAGTAAAAAAGCGTTCTGTGTGAGCTGATAATGGTACAGACGCGCGCGAATTTTTTCGTCGCTGCGTGCCTCGGGGTGTGCTTCGATGACACGCCAGTGCTCGGCGTCAGCCCATGCCTGATGGCCGTAGAGATCATGGAGAAAATCATTCATATTCGTTTCCCTCAGCATATGAATGAGACTATTTTTTCAGCGGTAACACTCCTGCAATATCGCCAATAACATTCACAAGTTGTGTGTTTTCGGGCACAACGATTTTTGCATTGTTTTCAAGGGAGCGCTGGACGGTCTCGAGCCGCTTGAGAAGCTGGGCATTGCCTACAAAATATTTTTCAGCAGCTTCGTTCACGAGGCGAATGGCTTCAGCGTCGCCTTCGGCCTGGAGAATTCGAGCCTGGCGGATGCCTTCCGCTTCCTTAATGGCGGCACGCTTTTTACCGTCGGCCGTTGTCTCGGCAGCGGTGGCGAAGTCGATGGCGGCTATCTTTTCGTTCTCGGCTTTTACGATCTTATTCATCGTCTCCTGGACATCTTTCGGCGGATCGATCTGCTTCAATTCCGCCCGGACGATATCGATACCCCAGGTTGTGGTTTCATTGATCAGGATCCGGTGAAGCTCCTCGTTGATTTTACCCCGTTCGCTGTTCGCCGATTTCAATGTCAGTGTGCCGATGATATTACGCAGTGTCGTCCGTGCAAGATTCACGATCTGAAACGTGACATTATTCACATTGTATTGTGAGTTTTTTACGTTCAGCTCATCGGGTTTCACTTTGAAATATATCTGTGCGTCAACGAAAGCGTTCAGATTATCGTTCGTAATGATTTCCTGCGGTTCGGCGTCGATCATTTGCTCGGTAATGTTGACCTGATACAATTTTTCGATTCCGGGCATAATCCAATGGAAACCGGGATTTGCAAAGCTATGATACTTACCCAAACGCTCAATCAGTCCGCGTCGCGTGGGACGGATAATCCGGATGCCGAAGAGAAATCCTATAAACACAAAGGCACCAAGAATAAACCACCAGTTGATTGCAAATTCTTCCGACATTGTTTTCCTCCTATATATATTGTGATGTGATCTCTATGAAATGAAAATACGAATACCCGATTGAAATATATTATCCATCAAAAAGTAACCTGTGTTGATTTATCTTTTTTACTGAGTATGATTTTTTTTGTTTTTCCATCTGATGTGATTAAATAATCACCATAGAAGGCACGAGTTTTAAATTCCCCTTTTTTATCAGTTTTGCCGGAAACTTGAGTCCACCACTTGTTGAAAACAAGGTCGCGGTATGCCAGTGCTTGAGCGGTTGGAGTCCAGTCTGTTTTCCACATTGCCGTTTCAGGTACCCAGTGACCCTTTTCCCAGAAACCCCACATCACAATCGCTTCGACGCCGGGGTGTGCAAAAAAAATCGGGAAAAATTTCCGGAGCTCTTCGGCTTTGCCTTCATCATTGTCGGCCATGAAAAGACATTCTGTGATTTTGATTGGTAGATTGAACTTCGCAAGCCGGTCCAGAGTACTCTGAACATGCTCGGGTTTTGTTGCGGCTCTGCCGGTAGAATCGTTCTTATCTGATGTAATAAAATGTCCCTGACATCCGATCCCTCCGATCGGAACGCCGGTTGCTAAGAGGTTTTCGATTTGCCGTATATAAGAATCGGCATTATACCCCCCCTCTTCAAGAACGCCGTATTCATTAACGTACAGAACGGCATCCGGATTTCCGGCTTTGGCCATCCATGCCATTTCATTGACGACGCCGTAGCCGAGGCATCGGCGGAAAAAATTGCCCTGAACCATCTCATTATCCAGATCGAATTCCTCAATCCGTCCCTTAAAATGTTTTGTAACGTCGATGGCACGGCGGTGGACTGCCGCGCGGAGATCGTCGGTATTCAGCGTCTTAAGCCAGGGCATAATGTACTTGTCTTTCTCCCAGAATATACAATGGCCCCGCATCGGTATATTCAGCTCATGGCATATCTCCCAAATCCTGTCGGCTAAATAATAATTTACTACTTTCTGCTCAGCTTCACAGTCGTACCATTTCAAGGCGTTCTCGTGCACGGCATAATTGAAATTCTCGCCTAGAATTTTCAGATACATCTTTCTGTCTTCGGGCGACATTGCATTCGAATCTTTTTCTGCAAGCTGGTCAGGCACGGCGGTGCCGAATAAAAATTCGTGACGCAGCTGCTGCACCTTGATATCCGCGCCCGGTTTGGTCTTTATGACGATATCGCCCATGCGTATTTCAGCTATACGGGCATCTATAGCAGATTGCGTCAGCTTTGCTGAAATATCTTCCTGTGCAAAACATACAGAGAGAATGAGCATATGTGCCCATAGAAATAAATACAATGACTTTGCTTTCATCATTCAGACTCCTGTTGATTGATTTGCTCTTCTTAAGGGAAAATACGACCGGTAATTGCTTCATCAAATGGTAAAAAGGTTTATCGTGAGAAGCAAGGTAGTTTGAGCAAATTATTTAGTATATTGTTACAGAGTGCAGTTCAAAACAGAATGAACTACACGAAAAAAAAACAAGCTTAAAAAATTTTTTGAGTCGTGCAATGAAAGCAGCATTACTTACAGGAATAAGGCAATTTGAAATCGGGCAGGTCCCGGATCCCGAAATAATTAATGATACCGATGTGCTCATCAGGATAAAAACAGTGGGTGTCTGCGGTTCGGATATTCACTATTATACTTCGGGAAGAATCGGTTCCCAAATTGTTCAATTTCCATTTATCATCGGGCATGAAACGGCAGGCACCGTGGAGAAAATTGGGAAGAAAGTAACAAGGGTAAAACCCGGTCAGAGAGTTGCAATCGATCCGGCTGTGTCTTGCGGCCGCTGCGATCAATGCAAAGCCGGCAGGGAAAATACCTGCCGCGAGATTCATTTTCTGGGAACCCCGAAACAACTCGAAGGCTGTCTGCGTGAATTTATAGTGCTTCACGAAAAATGTTGTTTTCCGATAAAAGATAGTATGACGTTTGAACAGGCAGCTCTATCCGAGCCGCTGTCAATAGCCGTCTATTCCGTTGAAAAATCACTTCTCCCTGATAAAGCCAGTGCTGCCATTCTTGGAGTCGGTCCTATTGGAATGTCATTATTCCATGTACTTCGGACGAAAAATGCCGGTACTGTTTATGTTACGGATAAAATAGAGGAGCGTCTTGCGTTTTCGAAAAAATTACATCCCAGGTGGTCTGGAAACCCGAATCGCATCGATATTATAAAGGAAATATCGAAGATCGAGCCGCTATTACTGGACGTCGTCTATGAATGCAGCGGTGATGAAGAAGCGATCGGCCAGGCTGTACAATTATTGAAACCGGGGGGCGCCCTTGTGCTTGTCGGAATTCCCGAGACAGACGAAATCTCCTTTTCCATACATGAATTACGGCGGAAGGAAATCACCATTATAAACATACGCAGGCAGGTTCACTGTACGCAAAAAGCAATCGATCTGCTTGCTCTGCATCAAATAAACATGGATTCGATGGTGACACATCGCTTTCCGTTGGAAGAAACCAAACATGCCTTCGATCTGGTGGAAAATTATAGAGACGGCGTAATGAAGGCCATAATTTCTATAGATTAATGAAGTGCTATCAACAAGAATGAAATCCAGTCAAAGAAAAAAGGAGGAGAGTTTCGTCGTCGGCCTGGATTGCAGTACCACAGGTACAAAGGCGATTGCTTTCGACAAAAAAGGAAAAATTGCAGCATACGCCCACGAAGCAATTCCTCTATTTTCACCACGGCCCAATTATTATGAACAGGACCCGAATGACTGGTGGATTTCGACTCAAAGAGCGTTAAGAAAAGTAACCCGCCAAATCGGCCCAGAAAGAATTTCAGCCCTTGCCGTTTCCAATCAAAGAGAAACGTTTGTTCCATTAAACAGGGAAGGAAATTGCCTCAGGCCTGCCATCGTCTGGCTGGATGAGAGGTGCAAGGATGAGGTGGAATCGTTTTCAAAAAAAATCGGAAAAAGTAAAATTCACCGGATAACAGGTAAACCCGCAGACTATGCACCCGTTGTCTATCGTTTGGCATGGATGAAAAAGCATGAGCCGGGTCTATTTAAAAAAATCCGAATGATATGCGATGTGCATACCTATATTGTCTGGAAACTGACGCAATCATTCAAGACGAGCTGGGCAAGTGCGGATCCGCTTGGACTATTCGACCTGAGAAATAAAATATGGTCTCCCTTAATTTTAAATGCTCTGGAATTAAAAGAAGACCAATTACCCGGAGCATATCGTCCAGGCACGATCTTGGGGAGACTTTCCAAAGATGCATCTGAGTCGACCGGTCTGAGCACGAATACATTAATCGTAGCCGGCGGCGGGGATGGACAGGCAGCCGGATTAGGTGCAAATGCACTTACTTCAGAGCGTGCCTATCTTAATCTGGGTACGGCTGTGGTGGCGGGTATTTATGGAACCCAATACAGAACAAGTAAAGCCTTTCGTACGATGTGCAGTTGTTCTGAAAGGGGGTATTATTACGAATGCAGCTTAAGAGCCGGTACCTTCGCGATAGACTGGTTCATAAAAAAGACACTGAACATCGATCCGTTAAAACATCCCGATATTTATAAACAGCTTGAACAAGAAGCAAAGCATGTTTCTGCCGGAAGCGATGGACTATTTCACCTGCCATACCTGTGCGGCGTTATGAATCCATATTGGGATATAAACGCCAGGGGAGCATTTATCGGTCTGTTATCCTTTCATAATCGCGGACATATGTACCGGTCTATTCTGGAAGGTATTGCGTACGAACAGTTATTTGCATTAAATGCGGTTGAAAAAAGCATTGGTAACAGAGTGTATGATTTTATCGCGATGGGTGGAGGTGCGGCAAGTGAATTATGGTGCCATATTTTGGCCGATATAACCGGGAAAAATATTTGTCTTCCCGAAAAAACAGAAGCATCGGGTCTGGGTGCGGCGATTGCAGCCGCAGTGGGCGCGGGCTGGTACCGAACGTTCAAGGAAGCCGCAGATGAAATGACCGGGATTAAAAAAATTATCAAACCGGACAGGCAAAACTATAAAATATACCGGAAATATTTTTCGGTATACAAAAAAATATATCCGACTTTAAAAAGAACGATAAGTCATTTTTATAGTGAAAAATAATTTGGGTTGTTTACACTATTATAAAATCACCTTTATAGATTTATCTTTCTTATTGAGAGTAACTTTTTTTGTCTTCCCGTCTGATGCGATTGAGTAATCGCCGTAAAACGCATGGGTTTTAAATGTTCCGTTTTTTTCAGCCTTACCGGATACTCGAGTCCACCACTTATTAAAAACAAGGTCGTGATATGCCAGACCCTGTGGAGTAAGTGTCCAGTCTTTTTTCCACAAGGCTGTCTGTGGCTGCCAGTGAGCACCTTCCCAAAAACCCCACATTAAAATGGCTTCAACTCTGGGGTGCGCAAAGTAAATCGGAAATATCTTACGCAGTTCTTCAGCCTGGAACTCCGCATCGTCGGCGTCAAAAAGGCATTCGGTGATTTTAATCGGCAGATTGAATTTGGAAAGCTGATCGAGGGTCTTCTGAACATGTTCAGCCGACATGATGGTTTTGATGGAAGTGGCCTGATGGCCCTGACATCCGATGCCTCCGATTGGTACACCGCTGGCGAGAAGGTTTTTAATTTGATATATATAGGTTTCGGCATTAAAACCACCGTCGACGAGAATGCCGTAGTCATTTACAAACAGAACAGCGTCGGGATTTCCGACTTTGGCCATCCAGGCCATTTCATTTACAATACCGTATCCAAGACGGCGCCGGAAAAAGTTGCCGTTAATCATTTCATTATTCAGATCGAACTCGTTTATGCGCCCCTTAAAATGTTTTGTAACGTCGATCGCCCGGCGCACTACTGCCGCTCTAAGCTCGTCGTTATTCAACTTGTTCAACCAGGGCATGATGTGTTCGTCTTTCTCCCAGAATATGCAGTGGCCCCGCATCGGTATGTTAAGCTCGCTGCAAAGCTCCCATATCCTGTCCGCTAAATAATAATCGACGACATTTTGCTGTATTTCACAATCGTACCATTTTAAGGCGTTTTCGTGCACGGCGTAGTTGAAATTCTCGCCAAGAATTTTTAAAAACATCTTTCTGTTTTCTGGCGACATGGCGTTCTTGTCTTTTTCCGCAAGCTCGTCCGTAATTGCTGTGCCGAATAAAAATTCGTGACGCGTTTGCTGAACCCTAACGTCGGCGCCCGGCTTCGTCTCTACGATGATGTCGCCCATTCGGATTTCTGCTATGCGGGCTTCAATATTTGAATTTGCTTCCATAGTCTAAGCCCTATATTTTTGTTGGCTTGTTGTTTCTGTTTGCCTTAATATGTCACAAAAATTTTTCCGATTCAACAGTGTTTGAGCAAATTATTTAGCATATTTGATAAACCGTTCGGGAATAACAACATTTAAGGGAAATATCTCCATGAAAATAAAATACATACTTCTCCCTATACTGACAGCATTGTTTTCAAATGTCGTTATCTGTCAGATCGATCAATATGTGACAATGACTGAGAATTGTGATCGTTTGTGCCTGGAAAGATTTGTGGATAAATACCTTGAAGCCGTAATAGCGCACGATCCGGCGCGTGTGCCGCTGTCGGAGAAAATTAAATTCACGGAGAATGGACAGAGGCTGGAGGTAGGGGACGGACTCTGGAATACTGCAAGCGCCCGAGGATCTTACAAGCTTTATATTGCAGATCCGCAAGCCGGACAGGTCGGCCTACGCTCGCTTCCAGCGAGCTTCGGCGGACAGGTCGGCCTACGCTCGCTTCCAGCGAGCTTCGGCGGACAGGTCGGCCTACACTCGCTTCCAGCGAGCTTCGGCGGACAGGTCGGCCTACGCTCGCTTCCAGCGAGCTTCGGCGGACAGGTCGGCCTACACTCGCTTCCAGCGAGCTTCGGCGGACAGGTTGGTTTCATCGGTACAATCCGGGAGAACAACGTACCGGCTATTCTGGCTCTTCGCCTTAAGATAGAAAATAATGTCATCACCGAGATAGAGACAATCGTAGCTCGCGACACGGCAGGCGCGTTAAGAATAGAGAAGCTGGTAAAGCCGCATCCTGTTTTTCTGGAAACGGTTCCTGTCGCTGAGCGCGCCTCGCGTGAAGAGCTGATTAAGACCGCGAACATGTATTTTACAGGATTGGAAAAAAACGACGGCAAGGGTGTTTATCCTTTTACTGAAAATTGCAACAGGATTGAAAACGGCAACCAGACAACTAATAATCCTTCGTTAAATCCCGGACCGTTCGATGTCGGTGCGCTGGGATGCAAAGAACAATTTGAATCGGGCTTCTTCAGGTTCGTGACGCGGATTCGCGACCGCCGCTTCATGGTCGTGGACGAGGAGCGGGGACTCGTGTTTGCCTTTGTCTTTTTCGATCATGCAGGAAATGTACACAACGTGCAGTTAACGAATGGAACGACCATTCCCATCGGAGTCATCCGTCCATGGACCTGGGAAATTGCCGAGTTGTTTAAAATTGAGAAAGGTCTGATACGCCAGATCGAAGCGATTGTATGGGAATCGCCTTACGGCATGAATTCCGGATGGAGCAGTTGGGAAGAAGGATTATCGGGACGGGTGAGGCGATAGCGTTTTATTCTATTTGAGTACCACAAGTTTTTTCGTTTCGCTGTAAGTTCCTGCCTGAAGCCTGTAGAAATAAACTCCGCTCGGTAGATTACTTGCGTTGAAAGTTACGGAATGAGTTCCTGCATTCTGACGCTCACTGGCCAGCGTTTTTATATCTCTCCCGAGTACATCGTAAACCTTCAACGACACAAAAACATTTGCCGGTAATTGATAGTTAATTACCGTTGTCGGATTAAATGGATTGGGATAGTTCTGTTCGAGTACAAATCCCCCCGGAAGATGACTCTCTTGATCCCGAATGCCGGTCACTCCGCCGTTTGATGTATGAAGGATCACTCCATATTCGCCTACAGCGAAGCCCCGCTGCTCATCAAAGAGATAGATAGCGTACAGGTTTCGTGCCGTCGGCACTGAAGCGGTGCTCCATGTATCTTCTCCATTTGTAGATTTTAAAATCACGCCGTCGGTGCCGCAGACGTAAATTACATCGGCTGAAGGAGCCGAGACGCCGAGTAAGGTACAATCGAATGGAATATCTATCGAAACTGCGCTCCACGCAGTGTCGGACATCGACTTTCGTAAGATCGTTGGTGCGGAGCGTAAGTCGCCCTGAACTCCGACAATGAACCCTGCTCCGCCGCCATTACAATACTCTCCGCTGAATGCTGCCGACCCGAGTCCATGAAAGAAAAGGTCTGTTTCTTCCCATGGAGTTGGGGGAAAATCAATTTTAGAGTAAAGCGTATGGGGCGTGAGGGCATAGATGGGCAACCCCAATGTGTACTCGCCGCGCCAGGCGAAGAGAGAGCGAATGGGCTCGGTGCCGATTTTTTCAGAGGACCAGGTCGTTCCGCTGTCGAGTGAATTATATATCCAGCCGGAGTCGGCACCGACGTAGATATTACCGGGACCGGCATGAAGTGCGGAGAGACAGTTTTGTGACGTCGGAATGGTGTGCCACATCCAGTTTTTACCGCCGTTCGTGGTCGTTACGACGCCGCCGTGATCTCCCACGACGATTCCGTTTGATGTGTCAAAAAAGGAGACGCCGTTCCATGGCTCGGCGAACGAGAGCGTTTCAGCTACATTGATCCACGTCGTGCCGGCATCAGACGTTCTGAGAATCGAGCGGTCTTGTCCGACAGCGATCGCCGTTGCCGTATCGAGCATAACCACATCGGTAAGTATAGTGTTGGTGCCGCTGTTTTGTAAAACCCATTGAGCATACAATGCATTTATACTTGTCAATGCCGAAATCATCAAAACCAAAATACGGAATATGCTTTTCATATATTTTCCTGCTTGCTTAAAGCTGTGAAGGGCAAATGCAACTGCTATTTATAAAATCAAGAGCCAACCCGTACGCCGAAACGAAGTGTAGGTGGAAGCGAGCGTAGGCAGGCCCGCTCCATTTTTCTATTAAACATTGAGCGGCCTTCGACTACGCTCAGGCCGACGTATTCACTTTTATTATTTTTAAAAAAATTTGGAAAACCGACGTCACACCGAGCGCAGTCGAGGTGTGCTAAAAAGTTCATCGGCAAACCGAGTCCCGCCGCTCTCGTTTTCCGTGCTTCGATCTTTTTCGTCCCACGATTTTTGTGGGAACAGTGGGGCAGTGGGATTGCGGGGACCTTTTATAAGATGTTGTGCGCCGTTTGCCATCAGAGTGATCCAGATTCGCTTTTCTTACCATGTTCAGGATGGTCTTGGAGGGAACGGGTTGTCGCTCAATGGTTCAAAGCCAAGGGTTACTCTCATATCATTTCGCGCCATTAGTGCACAGTCAAGAAGTGCTTCTCTGTTATGCGTCGTCCGGGAAACCATTCTTGATATATCGCTTGGATATACAACTGCGATGCGCACAGTAAAACCTTCTTTCTCAGGTTGTTCGATTAACTCCATCGTTCTATTGAAATACTTATCTTCTGACAGCATTAGTTTCCGGGTTGCTGCCGGGAGCTTGGTAAGAAATGGTTGCTCAATCAAGCGGAGAAAAAGATTTGGGCGGCGTCTTCTAAAAGACGGTTCACGCGTTAACACCACAACTATGTCGGTACAGCCTGTTTGAATTGCCCGCATAAGTGGAACGGCGTCAAGAAGGCCTCCATCGACATAGCCTCTGCCATTGATCTGAACAATCTTGTTGTATAAGATTGGCATTGCTGCGGTTGCCCTTAATGTTTCCATTAAGTCAAAATCTTTGTTATCCCTGTTGGTAAACTCCGCTGGTTCGCCAGTTAGAACGTCCGTGAGAACAAGATGAAAGAGTGCTCTAGACTTCATTACCTTCTTTACATCGAGCGCCTTGTGTTTTTTGAGAACTTGATCCACCAAGAAATCAATGTCAACAATCTTTTGTACTCGCAAGAAGTTTACAAAGTTCTTGTTGCTGATATCGTCGAGATACACGGTTACAGCGAGCTTGGCTTGTTCTGCTAGGAGATAAGCGCCATTGATGGCACCAGCAGATGAGCCGAAGACGTGATCAAACGCACCTGTGAGTTTGCATTCCTCAATCGCCATAAGGGCCGCCATTGAATAGATGCCCCTCATACCGCCACCTTGGACGACTAGACCGGTCCTGATATCGGAAATTATGTGATGTTCGATTTCTGAATTACGATGAAGTAAATTTTGTACAAGAGTTTGATTCATATAGAGTTACCTTGTTGAATAGAAGTACCAGTATTCGCAGTTCGCATTCGAGCTCTTCTGTCAAACATTCCTAGCAACTTCGATGTGCCCTTTCGGGTTATGTGTCGTGAACCTACATTGCCAAAAAAATAGAGCATCCCAATGAGAATGTAAACAGAGTATTCAAAGAACTCGTCATTCAACTTAGGTGTGGGTGTCTGATTATGAAATCGCAATGCAAAAAGGACACCCACTACTGCTGTTCCGAGAGCATTTGCTAATGTCGCGAGTCCAATTCCTCTGAAAAACCTCTTAGAGACTAACCGTAATCCTTTTGATCTTGAAGTCTGAAACTGCTTCAAACCGATTCCGAGACCTCCGAGCCCTATGGATAAAATCCAGCAGTATGGGATGAACATTGCTAATACCACTGATAGTAAACATAGCACAAGAGTTAGATAAGAGAGAAATCGGCCGACTATTCCTTCGTGAAGGAAATAGAAAAAACGACGAAATGATAATGTTACATATACCGACCAAAACATATGCGATATGAGAATGGGAAGATAGTAGCGATCGAACCACGAAGTAGGCTTTTGATACGATGCATATGGGTTAAACCAACTCCAGTCTAGACCAAAGGCAGGGCTCACGAGACGAAAGAGCATACCTACAATCAGAAAACACATAAAATAGTCGCTGGCTATCTTGAACAACTTTGGTCTTGTGTGCATTTGCCGAATGTGAGATGAGTGGTGGCCCTTTCGGAACTCGTCGCCAAAGAAAATAATATTATCTCTGTCGTGTGGTTCCAATTCACTTCCACTAAGTTCGTGGAAACGCTCAGCCAAGTAATCATGTGTGAGTTGGAAGTTGCCTACGAATGACTGAACCAGATGAAGCTCCTTAAGCCATTCAATACATTGCTGCACCTCGTCTTTGGGTTTGTGAATTATGTTAGCAATCTCTGGCGCGGATAGAATTTTCCGATACGTCGTCTCCATGCTGAGTGCAAAGAGGATCTGTAATGATGTATCCTTAAGTCGCGGCTTAGATGCAAGAGAAGTCTTCAGGAATTCCCGAATAAGATCGTCTTTATCCCCCATTTCTTTTAGTCGCTCGGGTGTTATCGCCCCAAGTTGTGCTGCATTATTCTCGAGTGTGCACCCGACAATTTGAGCTTCAACTGGGAGAACAAGATTGTTGTCGGCAAGCATTTCAATTACAGGATCCACAATGTCTTGATTGCTAGAAGCGTCCCGGAGCTTAGTCCGTAATGCAGATATTCCATCGTCTGGATCTTTCAGTGTCATGCCAGACAGACGGAAGCACTTGATGGGTGATAGGATGAACTCCTTTAGGAATTCCAGATCGAAGTAGAGTTCTTTGCGTACGACTATGATAATCCTGTTCTTTTCGTCTTGTAATAGCGAGGTTACGAAACGCCAGAGCCAATCTTTGGAATTCTGATGTGTTGGCAGGTTCTTGGAACCGGTTGACAAGAACTGTTCAAACTGATCAAAGATCAGAAGAAGATATGGATGACTGGAATTATTGATGGTAAGGTTCCCATCTTCATGCAATTGCCACTTTGGAAAAAGGTTGGTGAGCTGAGTGCGTAGGTCGCTCTCGAAATCAGAGTATTTGTTTATTAACAGAGTCTGCCAATGTTCGTTCCTGAGTCGCTGAGCAACAATTGAGTTAATTAGTACAGACTTACCCACTCCGCTTTCACCGACAAGTATGATAGGTTTCCTTTTAGTAGCTTTGATCACTATAGTTAGCCTATCACTCTCATTCTTGCGTGGCCAAGCGGCTGCAGAATTAAGAGATTCGAACGGCTTGAAGTGTTCCCGAGAGATAGGCCGATCCTTAGGAAGATAGTATTTGCGCAGGAAAGGGATCAAGGCAAGAGAAAGCACATCCACAATGAGAATAAGTAGGATACTAATAGTATCGCCGGTATTGATGGCCGTGAGGAGAGGCAAAATAAAGCTAAGAATGGTGACAACCACCAAGATGTAAAGGAAATACGGATGTCCCGTGACTAATTCGAGTGGGGACTTTTGTTTATCAGACATTTGTTATCCTTTTTATTGTGCTATCATCATGAGATGATAATACATATATCATTGACCGTAATCGCAGTGACAAATGGCACATAACGATTTCTATACTACGTAGTAGTACTGTTTCACCGTATTCAATCAACTAATAAAAAAGCGGCGGGGTACTCCCACAAGGGAGATCGGCGCTCCCGCGAACGGGATTAGTTAGCC
>JBEKIL010000002.1:0-306915 GCA_050011775.1 Bacteroidota bacterium
GTGAATTACGAATTGTGACCTGTCCGCTGGAACGAAGTGAAGGCGGAATGATGAATATTTGAAAGGCAGGATAATGTAAGTTATCCAGTACTTTAGTGCAGGAGGTCGCTGGCCTGAAGGCTTCAGCTCGAGAGTGCTTTTATATAATGCAGCAGCACTTTAGTGTAGCCCGATGGTACTTTCGGACTGCGGAATCCCGAGCTTGTCGAGGGAAAGCAGTACGAAAGTGTTCGATCCCGGCCTGTCCGCCGGAGCGGAGCAAAGGCGGATACCGCCCACATGTCAATGGTGAATTACGAATTGTGACCTGTCCGCTGGAACGAAGTGAAGGCGGAATGATGAATATTTGAAAGGCAGGATAATGTAAGTTATCCAGTACTTTAGTGCAGGAGGTCGCTGGCCTGAAGATAATGTAAGTTATCCAGTACTTTAGTGCAGGAGGTCACTGGCCTGAGGGCTTCAGCTCGAGAGTGC
The DNA here is from genome assembly GCA_050011775.1 of Bacteroidota bacterium. Lineage (GTDB taxonomy): Bacteria > Bacteroidota > Ignavibacteria > UBA10030 > CAVZMI01 > CAVZMI01. The sequence continues at coordinate 475 of JBEKIL010000002.1, forward strand.
TTTTATATAATGCAGCAGCACTTTAGTGTAGCCCGATGGTGCTTTCGGACTGCGGAATCCCGAGCTTGTCGAGGGAAAGCAGTACGAAAGTATTCGATCCCGGCCCGTCCGCCGGAGCGGAGCAAAGGCGGATACCGCTCACATGTCAAGGATGAGTTATAAATGAAGAATTATGAATGATTAGGGTTATAGTACTGCCCGATGATCCTGATGAAATTACTCTGCAAATTTTAAATGAAATAATCAGTGGTAATTTGGAATAGACTGCTGCAACAGCCTACAACGGCTCTCTGGTAACCGAATGGACTGGACCCTTACTCTCATCATTTTTCATCTTTTCATCCTTGGAATGCTCGCTCTTGATTTGCAGGTCTTCCATCGAAAAGCGCATGCTGTTACGATGCGTGAAGCACTAGTCTGGAGCATTTTCTGGGTAGCTATTTCGCTTCTTTTCTGCTTCGTGCTCTTTATCTGGGATAGTCACACTGCAGCGCTTGAGTTTCTTACCGGTTATCTTATCGAAAAAGCACTTTCGGTTGATAATCTCTTTGTCTTCATCGTTATTTTTTCATATTTCGGAGTTCCGTCCCATCTCCAACATCGGGTCCTTTTTTTTGGTATCCTCGGCGCCCTCGTTATGCGTGCGGCTTTTATCCTCATCGGTGCCCTATTGATTTCAATATTTCACTGGGTGCTTTATCTTTTCGGAATTATCCTTCTCTTTACCGGAGGGAAAATGCTTTTCGGATCAGACATGGATATAGATCCAGGGAAGAATGTCGTCATCAGGTTCTGTCGTAAGTTCTTTCCTGTCACTGCAGACTATGAAGGTCAAAGATTTATCGTCCGCCGTGATAAAGGGTACTTCATAACTCCTTTATTTCTGGTGCTCATCACAATCGAAACAAGCGATATCGTGTTCGCCGTCGATTCTATTCCGGCTATTTTTGCCATTACACAGGATACCCGAATCGTTTATACATCGAATATTTTTGCGATCCTTGGTTTACGAGCGCTATATTTTCTTCTGGCCGGATTTATTAAGAAATTTGAGTATCTTAAAATCGGCCTTTCTATAGTTTTACTCTATGTAGCAATCAAGATGCTTCTTGTGGATGTGGTAAGGATTCCCATTATTGTTTCTCTCGGAGGAGTGTTATTGATATTGACTGTCTCTGTAATAGCATCACTCAGGAAAAAAGGCAGGAATAAATTCTCTTCATGATCCATTGATATTGAGCCATCGATTTTTTCGATTGAAGGAATTGAATCCGCGAATCGGAGATTCCGACTAAATCTGGCCTGAAAAAATAACTTCTCAACCCGGCAATAATATATCATAGAATAAAAAGATCTCGGTATTCTCGTCTTTCTTTTTTGGAGTACTTATGCCGGATTCTCTTCCGCGACGTTTTATCTTTGTTGATCTTCTGCGCGGACTCGCCGTCTTCGTTATGATCGAAGTGCATGTGGTCAATGCGATCCTTCTGCCTTCTCTCCGGACAGGCGATTTTTTTAGCGTGTTGAATTTTATTAACGGACTTGTTGCCCCATCGTTTATTTTCATTGCGGGCTTCGCATTTGCCATTTCAGCGCGAAGGAAATGGAACGACTACACGAAACCCAGCCGACCTCTTTTCATTCAGATACGCCGGCTCGGCATTATTATTCTCATCGGATATTTGCTCCACCTGCCGGTATTTTCATTTCGAAAATTGTTGTTTGAATCCACCCCGCAGATGTGGGAAAAATTTTTCCAATCGGATGTACTCCATTGCATAGGAATGTCATTGATATTCCTGCAGATTCTGGTCTTACTTATCAAACGTGAAAAATGGGTCTACACGACGGCCGGAATAGTTGGTCTGGTTTTTATTTTTGGAGCCCCATTGGCATGGATGAAAGATTATTCTGGAATTATTTCACGACCACTGGCTGCTTATATCAATAATTTCAATTATTCACTTTTTTCGCTTTTTCCATGGTCCGGGTATCTTATGGCTGGAGCCGTTATATCGTCCTTTTTTGTACGGATGAACGAATCGGGTCAAACGGCTCGATTCATGAGATATGTGTCGACTATTGCTGCAGTAATGATAGCCGGTGGGGTCATTTTCGAAATCCTGCCATTTTCCATCTATCCCGTGACCGATTTCTGGCGGACAAGTCCGCAGTTCTTTTTCATCAGGCTCGGTATCGTGATTCTCCTTCTGGTCGGGCTCTGGTGTGGAGAGCAAAAACTTCATTATGGCGGTTCATTCCTGACGCGATTCGGTCAAGAATCGCTGATCATCTATGTGTCGCATCTGACGATCATCTTCGGTTCCATCTTCGGGGATCGGAGTATCGCGACGATCATAGGAAAAACACAGGGATATGAAACATCGTTTTTGGTGACGGCGGTACTGATTATGGCGATGATCGGACTTGCCTATTTATGGCACTGGTTAAAACGCGATCACAAAACAACAGCCCACATCATCCAATGGGGAGGAGTAATACTCTTTTTTGTATTGTTCTTATGGAGGTAGTAAAAAGCCTTAAAAATAAAGGTTTGTAAGTACGCCCGTAGGGATTCGAACCCCAAACCTTCTGATCCGTAGTCAGATGCTCTATCCAATTGAGCTACGGGCGCAAACCTAATATGACGAAAATACACAAAAAAAATCCATGATGCAAATATCATATTCCCGGTTGCAAAAGCTCATATTCATGTTTATATTATGTTTTCTTATTAGGGAACCGGAAGCCATATTGCATGTCCGCTGAAAAGTCACAACAAAATGGAAATCCAAAAACGATCATCGTTGTCGAAGACGATCCGATGCAGCAATTGATTCTGAGTAAGACTCTCGGTACTCATGGATATGAAGTAACAATAACAGATGATGGCCGGTCTGGACTGGAAAAAGCCCACGTGATAAAGCCTAATGTTCTTATCACAGACTGGATGATGCCTGAGATGGATGGTGGAGAACTCTGCCGTCGAATCAAAGAAGATCCCGAACTTCGTTTTACTTATGTTATAATTCTCACTGCAAAAGAAGGAAGTGATGCAAAAATCCAGGGATTGGACAGTGGTGCCGATGACTATCTGGTAAAACCGTTTCAATTTGAAGAACTGCTTGCACGTGTGCGGGTCGGTTTCCGTATCCGCGCGTTACAACAAGAATTAGCATTCTTACAACACCAGCTTGCTATTGTCGAGCTTGCTCGAACTATGGGACATGAGATCAACAACCCGTTGGCAATTTTGAAGGGCTATATAGAACTTGCCGAGATTTACCTGAAGAAGCATCCGGATGAAACACTGCAACGGCAGCTTTCACTGATACGATCTGCGGCAGAAAAAATACAGTTGGTCGTCGGACGATTGCAACAACTGAGAAATCCGACGCAGACAGAATATATTCGTGGTATGAATATGGTAGATTTGTGGGATATTGGAAAGAAAGATACACCGTTGTAGCCTTAACGGGAATCGAACCCGTATTTGAGCCTTGAGAGGGCTCCGTCCTGACCGTTAGACGATAAGGCCAGCATCGGCTGTTTGAATGGCTCTATCTATTGCCGATTTCTGATTTATGATTGCCGAACTGAGACGGCTTCATTTTTTTCTGATCTATGACTGAAATCTTAAAAACGTGAGTAATACCTGGTTATCATCTACGATCGAAAAAACCAGAGTCTTTTACCCAGAAATCGTCAATCATAAATCGGCAATAGAAAAAACCATTTCAATGCTGTTTCTGCTGCCCCGCTAGGGTTCGAACCTAGACTTTCCTGATCCAGAGTCAGGCGTGTTGCCAATTACACCACGGGGCAAAATTGTTATAAATGTTAGTGAAAACTGACCTGAAAATCAAGCCTTTTTCCCTTTCTCTGCTTTAAGGGCGAGGGAAATCATTTCCTTGACTTTCCTTTCAGATTTTATTATTTTTGCACACTAAATTCGTTAAGATGTCGGATTTCCTCCTCTTCTCTACCCAAAGGAGTTTCCGGTGCCAAAACAGGAAAAGAAGGAACTGTGTTTCAACGGTAGAAGTAAGAGGCTGTATCGAATTGAGAAATCCGATAGTACACTTTTAGAGTTTAAGGACGAAACAGAGTTACGTAACAAACAGAAAGTAAAGATTAAGGACCGAGGGGCGTTCAATAACGAGATTACCGCGTATCTTTTTGAGTATCTTGAGGGATACCATATACCGACGTATTTTGTGAAGAAGATTTCTCCGACGGAATCCGTTGTTAAATCTCTTGATCTATTTCCTCTTGATATAGTAGTTCGCAATGTGGCGGGTTCGGCATTTGCAAAGCGTTACGGAGTGAAAGAAGGAACCGACTTACCATATCCAGTTATTGAGCATTATTATGTGAATGAAGAGCTTCATAGTCCATTTGTCAACGAGTATCATGTGTACGTCTTATCGATTGCTTCACCTGAAGAGTTACGTATTATGAACCGTATGGCATCGAAGACCAACGCGGTACTCCGGTCGCTGTGCGATCGCCGCCGATTGAAGCTTGTCGATTGTACACTTCGTTTCGGCCGGCATAAAGGGCAGATTCTGTTGGGAGATGAAATCACTCCGGAAACATGTCAGTTCTGGGATGTTACGGGTCGCCGCATCGATAAAGAGCGGTTCCGTGTCGACGGCTCCGAATCACGCGAGGTTTATGAAGAAATTCGCAATCGCATTGTCAAGGGTATCAGTACTTGATGATGAATGAGGGTGTGATGGGATTGACAAAGTATGGCACCGATACGCTGCTGACAATCGGTATTGTGTGCCTTGTAATTATTCTTGCGGCTCTGTTTCTTATCAATCACGCCACAATTAAAACTGTTATCATTATTTTATCTGTGGTGTTTTTAGGCTTTTCGTTGAATTTTTTTCGAGATCCGCACCGTAATCCCCCACATAACGACAACGCAATTCTCTCTCCAGCCGACGGTACCGTCGTGCTGATTAAGGATGTCGATGAACGGGAATTTCTAAATGCGCCTGCAGTTCAGGTGAGTATTTTTATGTCTCCGCTTGATGTTCATGTAAATCGCTTCCCAATCAGCGGAACAGTGGTTTTTTTTCGTTATATTACGGGTGACTATATTGTGGCAATGGATGATAAATCGTCTGAACGGAATGAACGAACGCATATCGGAATTGAAAACGGACGATTCAGGGTGTTGATAAAACAAATTGCAGGATTTATTGCGCGACGGATAGTATGCGATCTTCATGTCGGTGATCGTGCCGTCGCGGGTGAGCGATTCGGCATGATTAAATTCGGTTCCCGAGTCGATGTGATTATGCCCGTTGGAACGACGGTGAATATCTCACTGAATCAGCATGTCACTGCGGGTGAGACAGTTATCGGGATGATGAGGTAAAAGCATAGAATGTTTCAGGTTTAAGGTTTAAAGTTTCATGTTAAAATGCAGGGAACTGAAACCTGAAAACTGAAACCTGAAAACTGAAACCTGAAACCTGAAACTTTAAACTTGAAACTCGTCGGTACGGCGGTATCTTTTACGGGGATCTTTTATGAGGATTACACGTGCGGTTGTACCGAGCTTGTTCACTGTGTTGAACATGTTCTGCGGTTTCAATGCAATCGTGAGTACTAGCAAAGGCGATTACGTCGTAGCAATCTGGTTTGTCGTCCTTGCAGGAGTGTTCGATTCTGTTGATGGAATGATGGCGCGACTCACAAAATCGACGAGTCAGTTCGGCGTTGAGATCGATTCTCTGTCCGATATTGTATCCTTTGGTGTCGCGCCGTCGTTTATTGTGTATCACGTGTATCTGAAGGAACTCAACGGGATCGGCATATTGATCAGTTCATTACTGATGATTTTCGGAGGGATTCGCCTGGCCAGGTTTAATGTCCAACTCGTCGGTTTTAATAAATCGTTTTTCACCGGATTACCGATTCCTGCATCGGCAGTCACCGTCTGTTCATTTATCCTGCAGATGTATGATAACACGTTCGGATTGAATGCCTTGGGCCGTGCAGTACTTCCGTATCTTGTAATTGCGATATCACTGCTCATGGTCAGCCATGTGAAGTACGATACGTTCCCCAAGTTTTCGAAAAAGGGAATAAAGAAGGAACCGATAAAATTTTTCCTCTTTGTGGTTGGAGTCATCATCGTCATGGTTACGAAAGGGCAGGCGTTATTCGGTATATCAATGCTCTTCGTTGTGTTCGGAGCGGTTCGATACGCGATCGGTTTTGGGAAACACTTACTCTACCCGTCATCGAAAGCCGCTGAAGAGGAAGAGACCGAAATAGGCAGCGTAGATTTATAATGATTGTATTGTGTAAAAGGAAGGACCACGCGTGTTCATAGCAAAAATTACCGTCACTCTTCGGAAATCAATTCTTGATCCTCAAGGGAAAGCAGTCCTGCATGGTGCCCATTCCCTGGGATATGCGGCTGTCAATGATATACGGATAGGAAAGTTTATCGAAATGAAAATCGATGCCCCGACGGAAGCTGAAGCGCGTAGGGTCACAGAAGAAATATGCCAGAAACTACTGGCAAATCCAGTAATGGAAGATTATCGTTATACCATGGAACTAAGCATATGAATTCAGAGATTAAATTCGGAATCGTTGTTTTTCCGGGATCAAATTGTGACCACGACGCATATCATGTCGCGAAACATATCATGGGTCAGGATGCACGGTTTATCTGGCACAAGGAAGGATCGGTCGGTGATGTCGACGTCGTTGTTCTTCCCGGAGGATTCTCTTATGGCGATTATCTGCGGTGTGGTGCAATTGCACGTTTCTCGCCGGTAATGAAAGATGTAGTCCGCTTTGCACATGAAGGTGGAACGGTCATCGGTATCTGCAACGGATTTCAGGTACTGTGCGAGGCTGGATTGCTGCCCGGCGTGTTGCTGCGGAATAAATCGTTGAAATTCGAATGCCGCGTTGTCCGACTGAGAGTCGAAAACGCGCTGACACGATTTACACAAAAATATACACGTGGGAATGTGATCTCGATTCCAATTGCTCACGGCGACGGGAATTATTTTGCCGAACCCGATGTGATTCACCAATTACTCGATCATCAGAGGATTGTATTCCGCTATTGTGATGCGAATGGTGAAATTACGCCGGAATCGAATCCGAATGGATCGATATTGAATATCGCCGGAATTATCAATGAACGTGGAAATGTCCTGGGAATGATGCCGCATCCGGAACGCGCATCGGAAGAACTTCTGGGAATGAACGACGGACGGAAAGTGTTCGAGTCTATTATAGAGAGTGTTATGAATCAATGTTCAACAATCGCCGAAAGGGTGGGATGAGGAATGAATCTGGGAGCACCGGAAATAATATTAATCATTCTTGTCATTGTCATTTTCTTTGGTGCCAAGAAAATCCCGGAACTTGCCCAGGGACTGGGAAAAGGAATCAGAGAATTCCGTAAAGCTGCCCGCGAGATCGAAGAAGATGTCCAGCAAGAACCGAAAAAACTCGATGAGAAACCATCTGAGGAGAAGAAGTAATCTTGCAGAAGTATTTCGGGCAAGAGCGGGTACACATGGGGAGATGAAATCATGTTTGAAAACCTTGGTTTTGGAGAAATCCTTTTAATTGCAGTTGTCATGCTGATTTTCTTTGGTCCGAAAAAACTACCGGAGATCGGGAAGAGCTTCGGCAAAGGATTATCGGAATTCAAGCGGGCAATGCGCGATGTGCAGGATAGCATTACATCAGAAATCGACAAAGAAAAAAAATAGAGTGATTAGCAGCAATCCGACAAACCATCACTTACACCGAAGAATCGGATTATTTCCTTCTCTGACTATTTCAGGAGTGTCGAAGAGTGTCGATTCCTAAAGACTACGGAACACTACGCCGCATTCTTTTTGAACGCCGCATGAGTTGCCGTGGGGTGACCGAACACTATCTTGCAACAATTCACAAGAAAAAACATCTAAATGCATTTCTCTCGGTTGATTCTGAGGATGTACTTCACCAGGCCGACAATATCGATGCAAAGCTTGCTGATGGTACGGCCGGGCAGCTTGCAGGGATGGTAGTTGCTATAAAAGATAATATCTGCATCCGGGGTGGTTCTGCCTCATGTGCCTCGAAGATACTTGAAAATTTTCGATCATTGTATGATGCGACGGTAATTCAAAAACTTCGTAACGCTGACGCGATTCTGATAGGGAAAACCAATCTTGATGAATTTGCCATGGGTTCTTCAACCGAGAATTCCGCTTTTGGTCCCGTAAAAAACCCCGTGGATGAATCAAGAGTACCCGGCGGCTCCAGCGGTGGTTCATGTGTTGCGGTGGCCGCTGAAATGGCGATGACCGCTCTCGGCTCCGATACGGGCGGGTCAATTCGTCAACCGGCGGCATTCTGCGGTATTGTCGGACTCAAACCAACCTACGGTCGGGTGTCGCGGTACGGACTTGTCGCACTCTCATCATCGTTTGATCAGATCGGACCTTTCGCTCAAAACGTCCGCGACGCCGCAAGCGTCCTGGGTGTGATCGCAGGACATGATCCCAATGACTCTACTTCGGCGAATATCCCCGTCCCGGATTATAACGATTTTCTCACACGGGATATCAAGGGACTACGCATTGGAATTGCGCGTGAAGCATTCGGCGAAGGACTCCAGCAAGACACCAGAAAAGCAATCGAGCGAGTTCTCGATCTTCTACGTTCCCTGGGTGCGATTGTCGAAGAAATTTCGCTGCCCCATTCGGAATATACAACGGCGGCATATTACATTCTGATGACGGCCGAAGCATCATCGAATCTTGCTCGCTACGACGGGGCGCGATATGGACACCGGGCTTCACATCCGCATGATCTGGCTGAAATGTACACAAAATCAAGAAGTGAAGGATTCGGTCCGGAAGTGAAACGGCGAATCATGCTCGGGACCTATGTCCTGTCAGCCGGGTACTATGATGCATATTACCGAAAGGCTCAGAAAGTCCGCCGGCTCATCCAGGAAGACTTCTTCACGGCTTTTAAAAAGGTTGATTGTATTATTTCACCGGTATCGCCCACAACGGCATTCAAATGCGGTGAGAAAACCGCAGATCCGCTCCAGATGTATCTTTCGGATATCTATACCGTCTCGGCAAATCTTGCCGGCATACCGGCTATCAGCATTCCCTGCGGGAAAGACCATGAAGGTTTGCCGATCGGTCTCCAGATCTCCGGGAAGCAATTTGACGAGGCGACAATTCTTCGCTGCGCCGACACAATTGAATCACTCACATTGTGATTGAACAATGAATATTCCGATCAAACTTGCAATAATTTTGTTGATACTGATGGAGAGTACTATCGCCCAGCAAAAAGTGTCGACCGGAATTGATGTGCTTGAAAAAAATCATTATGCGCCGCTGGTCGGCAAACGGGTCGGGTTGATCACAAACCAGACCGGCATTGATGTCACTGGAAAGAGTACAATTGAACTTCTGGCGCATGCCCCCGGAGTGAAACTGAGAGCGCTGTTTGCTGCCGAGCATGGAATTACCGGTAATGAAGACCGCGAAGGTATAGCTGATACCGTTGAATTAAAAACCGGCGTAAAAGTCTATTCTCTCTACGGTACTACACGCCGCCCGACAGCAAAGATTCTGGCAAATATCGACATTCTTGTTTACGACATTCAGGATGTCGGAGCAAGGTATTACACCTACATCACGACGCTTGGATACGCCCTGGAAGAAGCGGCAAAATACAAAAAGAAATTTGTCGTGCTCGATCGGCCGGTGATGATTCGTGGCGATATTGTCGAAGGAGATGTTCTGCCGGATTCGGTTAAAAGTTTTATCGGTTATTATCCGATTTGTGTGCGGTATGGCATGACTCCCGGAGAGATAGCAACTATGTATCGGTCGATAGGGAAGCTCGATGTCGATCTCGAGGTCATTAAGTGTGAAGGATGGAATCGGTCGATGTGGTTTGACGAGACAGGTTTGCTGTGGCGAAATCCGTCGCCCAATATTCGGAATTGCAGCGCAGCCATACTGTATTCAGGGCTCGGTGCTCTTGAAGCCACAAACCTCTCGGTCGGCCGCGGAACCGACACGCCGTTCGAGGTGTATGGAGCTCCATTCCTAGAAGCAGAGAAATTGGCGGACATGATGAATGCAATATACGTCGCAGGAGTACGCTTCCATCCCGTAGATTTTACACCAACATCGAGTACATTCAGAGGCGAACTCTGTCATGGTGTCCGCATAGAGATTACAGACCGGAACGCCGTACGCGCGTCGATACTTATGATTAAATTTGCTAATGAGATTCGGAAACAATCACATCTATGGGATTATCATAAGGATGGTTTCCGGACGATGGTGGGTACCAGCGACATGATTTCGATGTTTGATGCTGATGAATGCACATGTCACATTACCTCGACATTTAATGCGAAGGCGGCGCAATTCGAGCACTACCGGCTGCCGTATTTGCTTTATAAATAGCTGAGAGGTTTTTGATTTACACCTTGTCTGCCGAAATGGAGTGAAGGCGGGCTTGTCCCTACGGTCTACAGACTTCTACGAGCCCTACGGGTCGGTAGACTCTACGAGTCGTAGACCGCAGGCCGTAGGAGTTCTAGACCGCCGATTCATCCCTACGGGTCGTAGACCGCCGGCCCGTTCCGCTGAGCGGAGCGAAGGCGAAAATCCCGCTTTTAGTGTCATTGAATGAAAAATTCAAGTTTCCTTAAAATTCATAATTCATAATTCATAATTCACAAAAGGACTTTATTAAGATAGTGTATGAGTATTCTAGTTGATAGAACCACACGACTTGTGGTTCAGGGTATTACAGGTTCAGAAGGAACATTTCATACACAGCAAATGATTGCCTACGGTACGAATGTTGTCGCCGGTGTCACCCCCGGTAAAGGGGGGATGATGTACAGAGGAGATGAAGCGAATATTTTTTCGAAGGAGATACCGGTATTTAATACAGTAAGAGACGCTGTTGAAAAAACGAGGGCAAATTCCTCTGTGATCTTTGTTCCACAGGCTTCCGCTGCGGATGCGATCATGGAGGCGGCCGACGCAGGAATCCGTCTTGTTGTATGTATTACTGAAGGAATTCCGGTTAGCGATATGGTTCGCGTGAATGAATATCTTCAAATGAAAACAACTCGATTGATCGGGCCAAATTGTCCCGGTGTGATTACGCCCGGCGCCGCAAAGATTGGCATCATGCCGGGATTTATCCATAGAAAGGGGTCGGTTGGAGTTATTTCTCGGAGCGGAACGCTGACCTATGAGGCCGTCTGGCAACTCACACAATTAGGTTACGGACAATCAACCTGTATTGGTATTGGCGGTGATCCGATTATCGGCATGGAATTTATAGATATATTGAAATTGTTTAAGGATGATCCGCAGACTGAGGCAGTGGTCATGATCGGCGAAATCGGTGGGACTGCAGAAGAGGAAGCCGCGGCATACATCCGGAAAGAATTTCCAAAACCTGTCATCGGTTTCGTTGCCGGCCGGACAGCTCCACCAGGACGAAGAATGGGACATGCGGGCGCTATCATCTCCGGTGGAAAGGGAACCGCGGCCGAAAAAATAGCAGTAATGAAGAGAGCAGGAATCCACGTGGTCGAGAGTCCAGCCCGCATCGGTGCAACGCTGGCCGAAGTCCTTGAAAAAAGTAAAAAGCAAAATACCAAACAAAAAAAGAAAATTAAGAAAGGAACGATAACAAAAATAATCCATAGAGTTAAAAAGAACAGAAGAATAAAGAAAATCAAAGGTTAACATTTAGGAGAAATCAATTGATAGAACGTACGCTTGCAATTTTAAAACCTGATTGTGTTTCTAAGAAACTTTTAGGCGAGGTGATCGCGCGCATAGAGAGAGCGGGATTTAATCTTGTTGCAATGAAAACAGTACGATTGACAAAAGAAACGGCGGAAGGATTTTACGCTGTCCATCGCGACCAGCCATTTTTTGGGCCTCTTCTCGAATACATGAGTTCCGGAAAGTGCATCCCTATCGTGCTTGAAAAGGAGAATGCAGTCGCCGACTTCCGCATGCTGATCGGTGCGACCGATCCGAAGGAAGCGGCGCCCGGGACGATCCGTAAGAAATTTGCCGAGAGCACGGTTAAAAATATAGTCCATGGTTCCGATTCGGTAGAAAACGGCCGGATTGAAATAGCTTATTTCTTTTCACAACGAGAATTGGTTTCACTTTCGAGGTGATTCATAAAGAAATTAGGTTCTTGATTCTCTTATCGAATTTCGTTATTTTAATCAGGATTTGTTATTTTAACAGTAAACGAAACATAGAGAAAGAAGGAGCATTTCATGAAAAAATCAATCATACTCGTTGCGGTGCTTGCACTGGCGTGCGGTCTGATGTCCGTCGGTTTTCAGTGTTCGTCCGCTGGACTTACGAGTGCAAAGCTGTACATGCAACAGAATGACTGGAATAGCGCAGAAAAAAGCCTTTTAATCGAGTTACAGAGAAATCCCGAGAACGAGGAAGCATGGTTTTTTCTAGGCGAGGTTCGAGGTGAACTGAGAAAATACGATGGGATGAACGAAGCATTTAATAAAGCTTTATCCCTCTCGAAAGAACATGAAAAAGATATTACAAACATCCGGATGCAGAAGTGGATTGCTTCGATCAACGAGGGCGTCGATCATTTTAATAAGGGAAAAGATGACCCTCAACAATACATAAAGGCAGAAGACTTATTTAAAACTGCTATTGCGGTCATCCCCGACAGCGTGCAACCATATAAAAATATTGCATACTGTTATCTGAATACTAGCGAACCGGACAGTGCAATACCCTATCTTGAAAAAGCAATCGCGATCACCAAGGATGTCCAGTGCCCGCTAATTCTCGGCAAAATCTATTTTCAAAAAGCCTTGCAGGCCTACGAGAAGTTCGAGAGTCCGGCGAATATGCGTGAAGTGAAGATCGGCATGTCGAAGGAGGAAATACGCGGTATATGGGATAATCCGGCATCGACCAATACATCAAAGCCAAAGAATAAGAAAGTCGTTGTCGACCAATATACATATACCAATCCGCCGATGACGATGACCTTCGAGAACAATCAGCTTGTGTCGTGGGAAGAAGGCGGCCTGAAGTACAGTCTTGGAAGTAAACAATACTATATCGATTCGACAGGTTTCCGTAACGCACAACCTATTTTTGACCAAGTAATTAAAACGGTCAAAGAAGGACTGAAACGTGATCCGACCAATAACGAGCTTAGAACACTTCTCTCCGATGCTCTGGTTGGAGCAGGGAGAGACGAAGAGGCCGAAAAAACATATAAAGATGGAATTGAGAAAGAACCGCAAAACAAATATTACCACTACAATTACGGAGTTCTTTTACTCAAGAAAGATATGTTCCAGGAAGCAATCGACCAGTTTAAAATAGCGGTCGAGATAGATCCGAAATATGAAGGCGCCCTATATAATCTTGCCACCGCACATATCAACTGGGGCGTGAAGATACGGAAAGAGGCCGGTGATGATCCATCAAAACTTGCTCAGGCAAAGGAGCTTTTCTCAAAAGCTCTTCCCCTCATAGAGAAGGTCATCGAATTAAAACCGGATAATGCCGATATGTACGAAGTTCTCGGCCGCCTTCAGACAAACCTTGGAATGTCAAAAGAAGCAGAAGCATCATATATGAAGGCCGATGAGATTCGGAAGAAGAAATAATTACTAGCTGTATTACTTGAAAGCCTGCTTTCGTTTTCATGGACATGAAATGAGGCAGGCTTTCCATTTCTACGAAAGGATTCCGCATGCCAGAGGAACAGCAATCTCAGCAGATCAATATTGAGCTTGGTGAAAAGGAAGCTGAAGGGATTTATTCAAATCTTGCCATCATCACGCATTCACCGGCCGAATTTGTCATCGATTTTACGCGAGTCCTTCCCGGTGTTCCGAAAGCGAAGGTACTTGCACGTATAATTATGACACCACAACATGCAAAGCTATTTCTCGGTGCACTCAAGGAGAATATCGAGAAATATGAATTAAAATTCGGTGAGGTGAAAATTCATGGTGAAGGTCCGGCGAGTCCTGGTGGTTTTGGTTTTCAACCCATCGTGAAAAAAGATCCAAGCATCCACTGAAGAAGAGTAGGTAAAGGTTGAGTCTAAGGTAAAGAAAAAAGGGAATTGACATAATGGGACAAAAACCGCCACCTCAGTATGGCAGCTTTGTGCTTGTGCTCCATTCTCATCTCCCCTATGTTATCACACACGGGCGATGGCCGCATGGAGCAGATTGGTTGAATGAAGCTGCAGCTGAGACGTATGTTCCGCTCCTCAACGTCCTTCACGAACTTCAAAATGAGAATGCCCATCCACGTCTGACAATCGGTATTACACCTGTTCTTTCAGAACAGCTTGCCGACGAAACGTTCGTCGAAGAATTTGATCATTATCTAAAATCAAAAATCAAAGCTACAAGGCAGGATAAGGACGAATTCACACGCACCGGTCAATCCCACCTCGCTTCGCTCGCCGTTTACTGGGAAGAGTGGTTCAAAGGTATTCATGAAGCATTTATCGATCGCTATCACGCGAACATCCCGGCAGCATTTCGAAAACTTCAGGATAAGGGTGTGGTCGATATCATTACATGCGGCGCGACACATGGATACTTTCCACTTCTCGGACTCGATACGAGCATTCAGGCGCAGATCAAGGTTGCAGTCGAGACACATGTACGGCACTATGGACGCCGGCCACGCGGTATCTGGCTGCCGGAGTGCGCGTACAGGCCGTCGTACCGATGGAAGCCGCCGGTCGATTCGGAACCGACAATTGCAGAATACGAACGCAAAGGAGTGGAAGAGTTTCTTTCTGAAAACGGTATTGAGTACTTCGTGGTTGATTCGGCGCTTCTCAAAGGCGGGAAACCTATCGGCGTCTATCTCGACCGGTTCAAGGCGCTCCGGAAAGCATGGGATCAATTCGATGAACATGCGCAAAGGTTTAAGGAGGATTTCACAAAAACCCCATATGAGTTATATCTGGTGGGTTCCGGAGGCAAACCAGAGAAACAACCTGTTGCGATTTTTACACGCGATCCGAAAACAGCGCTTCAGGTATGGAGCGGCGAGCATGGATATCCAGGCGACGGGTGGTATCTCGATTTTCATAAAAAACGTTTCCCGGGCGGCCATCGCTACTGGCGCGTAACGCAGGTAAAAGCAGATATGGCCGATAAACTTGAATATGAACCGGAAAAAGTGAACGAGCGGCTCGAAGAAAATGCATCCCACTTCGTCGATCTTATCGCGACGACATTGAAAGAACATTATCAAGAAACAGGAGAATCCGGGCTCATCACCGCACCGTATGATGCCGAACTTTTCGGACACTGGTGGTTCGAGGGTCCGCAGTTTATTAAAAAAGTATTTCAGAAGTTGAACGAGCGCACGGATGTGAATGCCGCTACGGCAAGCGAAAAGCTCGATGAGCTCCGGCCGGCACGTGTCGTCCATCTCCCGGAGGGTTCGTGGGGTGAGGGAGGACATCACTACATCTGGCTCAATAAAGATACAGAGTGGACTTGGAAACACATTTATCCTGCAGAAATTCGAATGCAGGAGCTAGCACAAAAATATGGGAATACTTCAAATCGAAAATTAAGGAAAATTATCGAGCAGGCTGCCCGTGAACTGCTTCTGCTTGAGTCGTCGGATTGGCAATTCCTTATCACCACGGTGGCGGCGAAGGACTATGCCGAACTGCGGTTTGCCAACCATAACAGTGACTTTCAACGTCTTGCACAAATGGCAGAAGATTATGTGACGCACGGCAAACTTCCAGAAGAGGATTGGACATATCTTCAGGAGAGTCAGGAACGCGATTCGCTCTTTCGATCAATCGATCTTCAATGGTGGAGTGAATTGGAATTTCCATAATCAAGGTTCCGGGAAATATCTTGTGAGATTAAATTTCCTTTATTTGTGCTGCGTCGGAATCATCCTTATATCGGGATGCATCGAATCGTTCAATCCTGTCGCCCCATCATGGGATGTCACGTTGAACCTGCCTCTTGTGAATCATACCTATACTATACAGGATATTATACAAAACAACCCGACGCTTTTTAAGACCGGTAAGAATGGGATACTCCTCTATACGACATCTGCGGTTATCAAGCCGACAACGGTCGGAGATTCTCTTACAATCTCCGATGATAGTATTGCCTTCCAATCGGTAATCGGAAAGTTTTCGTTAAAGGATGCCTCCACAACATCGGATACTATTACGCTCGGCCAGATAGCTCCTGAGCTTGCGCCGGCCAACGGAAGATTCGCTTTAATCCCGCAGACTCCATTTAATAAATCATCGATACCGATGGATACAATTCGCCAATTCCGGGAAATAACGATTGACCGTGGGACGTTGATCGTAAAAGTCAAAAATAATCTACCGACGGCGATTGATCATCTTACACTTACTTTTTTCGATCAATTCGAGAAAGAATCCGGGGAGATTTTGACGGCTTCGTTTCCGAATCCAATTCCGTCAAAAGTTTCAGATAGCCTGTCGTGTCCTTTGCCGGCAAGAAGGATAGGCAATCTCATTTCATTCAATGTGAGCGGAATATTACTATCGAGCGACAGTGCCGTTCAGATTGACACAAGTACGGGTTTCCTGGTCGGTCTTCACTTTAAAGATTTGAAAGTAACGCAAGCCGAAGCGCGTATTCCTGAAGTTACATTCATCACGCAGAATACATTCCCGCTTACCGACTCATCATCGATCAGCTCGGCCGAGATTAAATCAGGACACATGTCAATTAAAGCGGCCATGCCCTATCATGCATCGGGCAACATAAACATAAAGATTCCAAATCTTACATTACCGGATGGCAGTCCTTTTCATCCTACAATCCCTGTAACGAAGAAGCAATCAAAGATTGATACGACGTTTCTTCTGAATGGATATTTTTTCTTGGCGCCGCAGCGGCAAATAAATTACACTATTGATACCCGCATCGACGATTCGGGAGCTGATTATGTAATCCTCAATGCGACGGATTCTGTCAGCGGTACAGTTACCTTCTCAAAAATTATCCTGAAATCGCTTACAGGTATTGTCAAACCAATTACCATTACGGTAAAGCACACAATTTCACTTGACACTAAATCGATCAACAAGCTTATTTCCGGGACAGTGCGGTTTAACGATGCATCTCTTATCGCGCGATTGGAGACTCCGCCGCAGGGATTTGATTATGATGTCAATGGTTTCATCATCGGCTGGAATCGTAAAACAGGCCGAAAAGATTCACTGCCCATCCCTCCGGATCAACGATACATCAATGCCGGTACCGATTCCATAGTTTTTAGAAAAACTGATGTAACGAATTTCTTGAATAGTTTCACCCCGAATCTTCCAGACAGTCTCGCGTTGAATGCGGTTGCGCTGGTTAATCCGACAGGGACACAGGAGAAAACTATCTACGATACCGACAGTATTTCCGGTGCCGTAAGTTTTGAGCTGCCCTTTAATCTCAGTATTGCTGGTGGAGTGTATCAGGATACGGTTTCGTCCAACGATACAAACGACTACCGGCAATCGGATATCTCGGATGGCAATGGTCGAAATATTAACAGTGCCAGGGTGGATATTGAACTCGAGAACTCGCTGCCGGTTGCCCTCGGAATCGATACACTAAAATTTCTCGATAAGGCACACAGGAGGCTGTTTGTTATTCCAAAACAGGGACAACCGCAAATTCTTGTTCAGAGTGGTGTGGTGATCGGAGGTGTCGTGACGCAGACGACTAAAAGTATATCATACATCGAATTGACGCACTCCGATGCCACCCAGCTCGATTCGGCCGACTACGTTGTGATGTCCCTCCATCTCGAAACGCCGACAACAGAGGCGGTACGCTTTCGATCGACCGACTGGGTAAAAGTGAAAATAACATCAGCGATGAGTTATCGTGCGAACCAGTAATTTCATAAAAATCACACTCGTAAGCGCGAGCATGATTGCGGTGATTACGCAGTCTCCCGCACAGTCGGTTGAATTTGCAAACGCGCGCTCGATGGGAATGGCGCGCGCTTCGATGGTTTCGGCCCGTGGAATTGATGCGATCGGACTAAATCCGGCAAATCTTGGGTTGGCCGATCGATCACCCTTCAGTGTGAGCATTTTTCCGCTTGGAGTTCATATCGGAACGAACTTCATCACGTATGAGAGGTACAAAGCATATTTTACCGGCACGCAAACCGACAGCGGAAAAGTTGGGAGGTATTTATCCGAGTCCGACAAGGAAGATATTTTGAATTATTTCCCGGAAGGAATGGGAAAAATGGCGTCCGGGGGCGCAATCACGCTATTTGCAATGACTTATATCGATGAAAATTTGGGAGGATTTGCTTTTACTGTTAATGAACGCTTCGGTGCCTCGGCATCGATTCCCCGCGATTATCTCAGATTATTATTGTATGGAAATCCGCTCGGATCGACATATGATTTTTCTGGGACGGAAGCAAACGGAGAGTGGTTGAGGGAATATGCGATCAGTTACGGTCGGCAGCTACCGTCGTTTTTACAGCACACAACAATCTCAGTCGGTGTTTCACTGAAACTCCTCCATGGTTTTGCTTTCGGCAGCGTCGATGAATTCTCGGCTATGGTGACGACGGATCCTAATAGTGCTCTGACTGGTACGGCTAAGTATCGCGGCCGCAGCGCAACAATCGATGCAATCAACGATACAACACATTCAGGTTTTGTTCTTTTCCCTGCACCGGCAGGTACCGGTTTCGGTTTCGACCTTGGTGCAACGGCGCATATTGGTCAGGCATTCTGGTTCGGCATGAGTGTGATCGATGTCGGCAGTATGACATGGACCCGAAACACCAGAGAATATCGGGGCGATACAAGTGTGACAATTACCGATCTGACGACACAGGCGAAGCGCGACAGCATTACGGACACGTTCAAATCAAAAGAATATCCTGTCGAATCATTTAATACATCGCTTCCGAGCGTTCTCAGGTGCGGCGTCGCGGTCGATGTTCAGCAGCTTCCGTTTATGAAGGCGATGCCGGGTCAGATGGTTGTGGAGCTCGATTATATTCAGGGTTTGAATTCGTTCGTTGGAAATACAACTTCTCCGCGTTTCGCACTCGGCGTCGATTATCATCTGCTTCGCTGGCTGCCGATACGAACCGGATTCGCCTTCGGCGGCAGCGAGCGCGTTCACTGGGGACTGGGCAGCGGGGTGAATTTAGATGGTTTCGATTTCGAGATAGGAACGGAGGATATCATTGCAATTCTCGCTCCGTCTGTGATGTCGACCGCTTCGCTTGCCATAGGTATGCGTTTGCGATTCTAAAACGCTTGTGTAAAAACTTCATTTATCACCCAACTGGCATATACTCAAAAATACTTACCTGTGGCTATAATTCTGCTGTTGACAAGACCGGAAGAATTTATTATTATGGACGGAAGATATACAGAGGCGGTCATGGAGTGAAAAGTCCGATAGATAATTTATGATTGTGTCTTAGACCGAAACCATCTAAGACGCTGGAAGAATTATCGGTAGTAGATAAGAGATTGAAAAATAGTTCATTACGAAATATTTTGGTTTGAGGGATATACGGAAGCAAATCTAAATACCGATCTTAGCCCGAAACAATATAAACATTAGTTAGCAAAAGACATTATGGTGAAAAGATGCCTAAAGTCGGTGACAATAATTCGACTCAGAATATTAAAAGGAGAAAACATGAAAAGACGCATGACAGCCGTGTACCCGGTCGCGATGGCCCTTTTAATTGTACCCATCCTTCATTTCACGAATTTGACTGCGCTAGCTGAGGATGTTGGAGAACAACCGCCTACTGCAGACCAACCGAATGATGATTCACAAAAACAGCAGTATATCTCGAGCCTCAAGGAGCAGATTCGGGAAATACAGCAACAGCTGCAACAGGCCAAAAAGGAGAAGCAACAGCTTCAACAGGAGCTAAAAGCCTTGTCTAAGGCAAAACCGACTCCCCCGCACGGGAACAGCCAAAGCGGCACTGCGCAATATCAAAAGAATTTAAGTGCTTGGCAGAAGCAGATGGATTCGCTCAAGGAGAAGATCGCCGCTATGGATAATCAGATCAAAATGTTAGAGGATCGGCTTAGGAAACTCCAGCAACAACTGCAGAATTTCCAAAGAGGATCAGCGTCCCGCCGCACAGGCTAATATTGACCCTTGAATTAGTAATTGATAATAAAAGTAAAACAATAACAATAAAAAAATAAAAATTGCTAACCAATTGATGGACTTGACGTTTCGCGCCGGCTCTTGTAGTTTTAAAATGGTTCTTGCAAGGCCATTGTTGTCAGGTTTATTAAAAGTGGTCTGCAACGCAAGTCATCATAATGTTAGCCAGCGGCTCATCGACTTTCAAGCGAGTAAATATGCACCGCACCAATCCACAAACACTATGGGCATGCTTATGAAACACATCCTCCTCGTCCTATTCCTCCTCAGTGGAGCACAGGCCACCGAACTAGAGGACTACTTCGGCAAATACCAATCAACCCTCAAGCAGAATCAAATTGCATTCGCATTCGATAAGAGCGGCGTCACCGAGCTCGTTGTGGATGGTGTTCCAGTTAAGACCGGAGTGACCTATGACATTCTCGGTATATTCGAAGGTTCGCTGCTCCTCAGAATCGACTATGTGGATTCCAACAACAGACAGTGCGTGATAAGGGCTCTGATCCTCGTCGAGCACCAGAGATTTGTTGTTGCTTCGGGATTCTATGTGGCCTTTCGCCTGGATGCTGACAATCAGCCGAAGACTTTGCGAACGTTTGCATTCGAGCTTAAGCGGAGGTAGTCATCTCGAGCCGCTGGCCAACATCGTGTTCAACCTAACGGCGCGGGCTAGACATGTGTCATTTGCTAAGCGCCGCAGGTTAACACGGGCACGTTAGGCGGTGCTTCAAAAATGATACATATATGAATTAAAAAACATCTACTCACATACCTGAGCATTTAATCATGGCTGACTATTTTTTAAATCTTCTTATCAACATCTTCTTAATGGCTTTTGCAATATTTTCTGTGACAGACCTTGATACTTTTGATTTTAATTTTAAAGAAAATAAATATTTAACTGGGGTGGGAATGGAATATGATAAACTAAAAAAGATTTTAAATATTAAATAATTACAATCGGCATAACCACGCGCTCAAATCCCGATAGACAACATCGGGACGCAAAAAAAAGCGCTAACCCAACTTCACCTTAAGAAGCAAACCTCGTCTAGGCAAGCGTAATGAGCCCCGCTATCCCGCTTGAAAAACAGCGGGATGCAAGAAACGCGAAAGCAGCGGGGTAAACTAACTGTGGGTACGTTAAGCATGGCAAATGGTGGATTTAGTACAAATTGACTTCATTCTTTGTACCTTACAACTTTAGTATTTATTAATTTTGTTTTCAGCATGAAACTTATTTCGGAAAGTACAAATTGAAAATTATCAGTGCGGCAGCTCCCGCTTTGCGGGATCCCTGCCTACGTGCTGTAGGCACTATAGCAGGCAGGCTCGATTCGACCACAATTTGATTGGACAACATCAAATTTGTCGAATCGGGATTATTTATCCGCCGGCTTGTCCGCCGGAGTGAAACGAAGGCGGAAGTGTTATTTACGTAGGCGGCCTGTCCCGATATGCTTCTAATCGGGGAGCACCCATCCGTTAGACGGCAACATAAAAATAATAACATCAAGGATAATAATATGAAAGCGAATGAAATATTTACTCCCGGTTCTCTCCCCAAACATACATATTTTGATCGTGCAGATTTGAATTTAGAATATTCTTTTGCACTCACAGGGAGATCGACTATGAAGCGCATCTGTACCTGCTTGTTCCTCTGCTGCATCCTTGCAGTCCCCGTCGTTGCTCAGGCGGTTGATGGCGAACTGGGCGTTTCCGTCTTTACAACAGCGGAGATCACAGGGGCTGTGTCGGGGAGCCCGATTACATACAGGATTCAGTACTACTATAGAGGACTCCTCCCGGGCCCGAATGTCATCCTCACCGATGTTGGATCTCCTTTGGTAGTGTTTCAGTCGGCGAGTGTGATGCCGACACGGCAGAACGGGGACACCCTCATCTGGGACCTCGGCACGCTGGACGTGGCGTTCAACGGTGAAATTGAGGTCATAGGTCGGGTGAAGGACGGTCTCACAACAGGGACGAAGATCGAGAATACCGCGCTTATCTACGGAGGGGTCATCGAAGAGGACTCCACAAATAATGTATGCGCCTCCGTTGTGGAGATCGGATCGCCATTTCCGGACATGTTGGATCTTATCACCGGGATTATTGAGACACCGGGACGCAGCCCGACTTCGATGGCGGAAGAGGGAATGCCCGTAACACTTATTGTCCAGTACTTCAACGACTCATACTATGATGCGTCGGGCGTTTCTATCACTGATACGCTGTCGCCGAACCTGCAATTCATCTCCGCGGATCCTCTGCCAGTATCCGTTTCTGGTCAGGTAGTCACGTGGGACGTAGGAGATGTCCCTCAACTGCAGGTAGGTCAGGTGACGTTGCAGGTACGTCCTGTGGGAAGCGGAGAGGCACGTATCGTTGCTGGTGTATACAGCATCTCCGGTGACCGCGACAGTTCCAACAATGTCGTCGACTATACATTCGACGTTGTCCCCGTCCTTGAGCCACTCGTCACGAGCCCGGCAGTTACTCCCGGCGAAAGCCGCGACACGTTGGTAACGACAGGGAATCCCGTGTTCGAAGGGTTTGCCAGGGCAGGGGCGACGGTGTCGTTATACGAAATAGATAGCGCCGGCTGCAGCGACCCGCTCCTGCAATGCAACCCGGTGCTTCTCGGTCAGGGAGTTGCGGATGCAACTCGGCGCTGGAAAATCACTCCTGTGGGAATTACCAACCCCGGCGCGCATCACCTCTGTCTGCAGGCTGCCTATCAGGGAAGCGTCTCCGTTCCTCTCAATGGGTTCTGGGTCCCATTCATCGTGTATATCGATTCGACGCTTGATTCCGGGGGCTATGACATGAGCAGCTACTCAATTACCGTGGGACACTTCACCTACCATCCTGGCGGATTCGGCGGAAATGTCAAACTTCTTCCCAATCAACCGATCACGATTAGTCTTCGTGTGACTGTGCCTCCGTTGATAGCGGCGGATACTGCAATATGGAGGTACTACCCACTCCACCTTACGATTTGGAGGTCGGGAGATGTTATAGAAGATACGTTATACCCGTCGATAGAACCGGTGGGTCTGCCGCGTGCCGCGCCGAGAGGTGGTTCAGGAGGAGATGCCCTCCTTGTAGTCTTTGACTTTCATTGGCATCTGCCCTTCCTCAACAATGGTGACGAAGATACAATTGACCCGCCCCCTCCTCCAAAGCCTGGTTGCCCCGGGTGTACGCCCATTCCCCGGCCTCATCCGAGACCCATCCCGATTGACCCTGCAGGATTTGTCTATGATCTTGATCTTGCGCGAACGGAGTACAAATGGCCCGCTGTTCCCCCTCCTGGAACTCTGATTACCACCGCAACCGTGACAGCGTATGAACGCACGGGGGATTCGACGTTCGTGCGTTGGCCTGCAGAAGACTGGATGCAGGTCAATCCCCAGGTAACCGATGCCAAGGCGGAAGACAGCGTAAAGATCGAGGGGTACTTCTCGTTCCTTGTCCCGTCAGGACAATACCGCATCAGTTCACAGGCGCCGGGATACTTCGATGGCTCCAGTGGAATACTCACCGTGATCAACAATCCGATCTACTACAATATCGGCATGCGGCAGGTACCAAAAGGCTCCACCGGGATCCGTAGTGATAGACTGCAGAGCAATCAGGTACGTAACTATGAGCTCTTCCAGAACTACCCCAACCCCTTTAATACGAGTACAATAATCCGCTACAAGTTGCCGAAGGCAATTCATGTCACACTCACGGTGTACGATATACTCGGTAGAAAAGTCGCAACACTTGTGAATGGCGTCGAAGAACCTGGATACAAGTCGGTGCACTGGGATGCAAGTGAAATGGCCAGCGGAGTCTACTTCTACCGTTTACAGGCTGGTAATTTAGTTAAGACAAAAAAACTTATTTTACTTAAATAAAATGCAATTGCACCTAACCAGGTACTGTGTTGAAAGTCAAGAGTAGAAGAAAAAAATATGTCTCCGCCAAAGGCTGATACGCCTGTGGCGTAAAAGAACAAACAACGGCGAATGGTTTAAGAAGATAGCCCTGAAGATACACGATGATCAGGTTTATAGTCCGGGATATAGACGGAATTAGTTTTCCAGAGCGTGTAAATGAGTAAGAGTAATTTTCGAGCGACGGCAATAATGGCAAGTTTTTTATTCTTGCCTTTTGCAACAAGACGACGGTAGAGTTCTTTCATTTTAGGATTTGCGTGACAGGCAGAGAGCGCGGGCATAAAGAGGGCTTTCCGGATGAATTTATTGCCCTTTTTAGAGATGGATGTCCTGCCTTTTTTCATGCCGGAGTCATTGAAGACGACGTCGAGGCCGGCATAACTGGTGAGTTGTTTCTGATTAGTGACAAGCTCAAAGCAACGTGTTTCGGCCAGGACCGTGAGGATGGTAATATCTCCCAGCCCTTTGGCGGTAGAGATCTGCATGAGATGTTGTGCTAGAGCGGGATCGGATTTGACTAGGGCACGAAGTTCCTTGTTAATAAGCACGACCTGACGTTCGAGGAATTTGAGGAGTTGCGTTTTGCGTTTGAAGGACTCTCTGTGAGGATTGAAAGAAGATTTGAGAGCATGGAGTTGATTCTTAATTTCTGTGATGTTGGCTTTGAGGCCATGGTATTCCCTGCATAAATCGCGGAGCGCTTTGAGAGTATCGGAAGGCGGCGTCCAGATCTTGAGCTGTCGTTCCAGTCCGAAGCGAGTAATGACGGCGGCATCAATGGGATCGGTTTTGGATTTGGATTCGAGAGATTTCGCATAATTTCTGATTTTATTGGGCAAGATGACGGCAACCTGATAGTTGTTGTGCAGCAGGAAGTGCGCAAGGTGTTCGTAATAGACACCGGTAGCTTCCATAACGAAGATCAGGGGAATATCATCAGAGACGATGAGTTTTTTGAGCCACCGCAGGAAGAGTTTGAATCCAGCCGGTGAGTTTTTGAAGGATTTCGATGGGGATAAAGCATTGTGTTGTTGTGTATCGATGGTACCGAAGCGAGCATCGAATTTTTTGTAAGAGATATCGATTCCTACGGTTTGTTTTAAGATATTCATATAAAAGCTCCTTGAAATAGAAGGTGGATGAAGAACGCCATTGGCAGCTTCAGAGTGATCTTGACTCGTGCATTATTCGGGATTCCACGGGAAAAAGCATGGATCTCAAAGTACTGTTCAGATTCTTGTGAAGCAGAAAGTCATAGGGAGAAGTATCTGGTTAACGATATTCTTCTTCTGGGAAGATATCTAGCCGCTCCTATCTCTCCTATGACTTTGCCAATGGAGAATAATACTGAACTATTTCTTGATACTCTCAACATACGAGCGGCTCCCCGTTAGAAAGCAGCGGGATTCTCAATTCGACTACAGCTTACCTGTAAAACGGTAAGTTTGTCGAATTGGAACAAGCTGACCCGACTGCGTCTTGAGAAACAGACTCCGTCGGGGCAGGCTGAATGAGCCCGCCTACATTACAAAGCAAACTTCCGCCTTCGTTTCACTACGGCGCCTGCCCGCCGTAGTGACTCTGGCACGCAGGCGGGGACAAGCCGGCGGGCAGGCGTGGTGCGTTAAGCATGGTGTGTGGTGGGTTTTAGTTTTTGATAATAACTTTTTTAGCATGAACTTGGTTCGTTCACGTAAATATGAAAGTATTCATTGTCGCAGCTCCCGTTTTGTCCGTCTCGACAGCTTGTCCTGCCCTAAAGGATCACTTCGTGGAGCGAGTCCCGACGTGTCGTGTCGGGACGAGTCAAAGGAAGTCGAGACGAGACCTCGACAAAGTCGGGCGGAATCCTCGATTCGACCACAATTTGATTGGATCACATCAAATTTGTCGAATCGGGATTACCTGTCCGCCGGTTGTCGTGTTTTTCACAGTCCCACGATTTTAAGTGGGATTGGCGGAGCGCCAGTCCGTTGGGCGGCAAAAACAATCAAGGAAGGAGTTGGTAATGAAACGATTATATGGTCTCTTTGTTTTATTTATCGTTCTTGTCTCATGTACCCAAAACGCCCCTAAAGTACTTCTCTTCGTACGGGATGGATCTCCACATTTAGAGTACATGCTCAATAAAGAAGTCGGTACCATGAAAGAATTACTCGAACAATCCGGTTTCGAAGTTACGATTGCGACAATATCCGGTGGAGTTTTAAAAACGGATTCGATATCTGTAATGTCTAATATTAAGTTATGCAATGTAAATATTGCTGATTATGCGGGATTCATTTTACCATGCATGGCCAGCGATTCCACACATTCAGAAACAGTATCTTTTATCAAAGAAGTGGTAAAACAAGGGAAACCCATAGCGGCTCAGCTCGGTTCAGTAGTGACTCTGGCCCGAGCAGGCGTTCTTCAGGGTAAGAAATTTGCCTTTCCTGAAGAGAAAGACATAAATGCGAGTATGTATCCAGAGTTTAATGGTAGCATTTATAGTGGAAAAGGTGTTATTCAAGATGGGCTCATTATTACCTCTGGAATCTGTCCCTGGATGGCGAAAATGCCGGGTTATCAGGATGGTACTGATGAACTTACTCGTGCATTAATCAATACGATAAAGGCAACAGTTAAATAGAAACAATTATTGTTTAATTCAGTTGACAAATATTTATTTACATCATTACTTATGTTTATTTATGCCTAACACCCATATCAAGGTGGACGCGACCCAACCTCGCGATTTTTAAAGTTGACAATACGCTGCCAAGAAAGTAACAGAATTTAACTGTGTGGGTCGCGCCACTTATGCTTATCGTTAGGCAGCAAAAAGGAGAATATATGTTTGGATTTAAAACAAAAGAAGTAAACCCACTTCAATCCATGTCGATGTTCGAAAGAATGCGGACTCCATTCTGGCAGGGAATCAGAGCCGCAACAATTTATTACAGCGTGGCTGCACTTGTCTTTGTGTTGCTGAAGGTCGCGTTACCCTTGCGTCACGATATCTACCTCTTTTTTATATTTATCCCGGCCGTGCTGCTTGTGGGCATTATCTGGGCAGTCGTGTCCCTCATCGCCAGTATTTTTCGTGTGTGGCCCCGGGGTGCATTGATTGTTCATGTTATCGTAATTCTGTTGGCATGCTGGCTCGTTTCCCCCAAACCCCCCGTCTTCCCCACATCCGCAACAAATCCGGTCAGGGGTGAACTGATGCCCACTTTTAACAAAATCGATGACCAGCGAAAATATCTATCAGATTATCAAGAAGAATTAAAATCATGGTCAGTGCATACCGAAGAACTGGACATTGAAACAGCGTTTGGTAAGACACATATCATTTCCTTCGGAAATCCGCAGGGAAAACCATTAATACTTTTGCACCAGTTTTATTCTAATTCTACGGAATGGAAGTATATGGCACCGTTTCTCCAGGAACGATATCATGTATATGCTATTGACGTAATAGGAGATATGGGGAAAAGTTATGCTTATAATCCGCCAAAATCTGAGAAAGAAGTTTCTCAATGGTTTAATCAAGTACTTGATGGTCTTAGTTTGAAAAAAGTTTCTATTTGCGGACATTCCAATGGCGGATTTCAAGCCATGCTGATTGCACAACAAAATCCTGACAGGATTGAAAAGCTGATTTTACTCGCGCCCGCTGCCGGGTTTAAGTCTTTTAGTTTTAAGTTTTATTTAACAGTATTTGGGACAGCCCTTTTCCCAAAAGATATTATTCTTGAAACCTTCAAGAATACAAGTACTGTAAAAGCGAATCTATGGAGTAAAGAAATGACAGAGATGCTGACCTTATCCTTTAGGGTTGGAGCCAATCAACTTAGAGTTTATCCTAGAGAATTCAGTGATGATGAATTAAAGGCTATCAAAGTTCCAACACTCTTGATTTTGGGAAATGAAGAAATGATTTATTCACCTGCGGAAGTTGCCGAAAGAGCGTCAAGACTTCTGCCAAAATTAAAAGTCATTATGTTCTCTAATTGCGGTCATGCTATTCCGTTTGATGCTCCAAAGGAGGCCTCAAATGCCATTGATTCATTTTTTATATAACTTTGATCAAAACTGGTTTTCAAAGAATTTAAAGAATTAACAGAATTTTGCTGCCTAACAAGCCGCTCAAGCTGACGGAATAAGCGCTGGAACAAGTGGCATTGCTGGCGTAAGGTATTCTTTTTTATTATTATGTTTTTAGTACCTCATAACACTGTACAAATTAATATTGTGTTGATGGTTAACGCGGTTTGTTTGGTGCAACTTGAAGGTAATCAACGCCGCAGCTTAGTGCCGGTCCGTTAGACGGCATTTTAGTAAATACATAACAATCAAAAAGGATGTGAGTATGAAAACAATTAGCAAAACGACCTTCCTTCTCTTGGTAGCTCTTGTGACTATTTCTTCTACATCTTATGGACAATTTGATACTATTGCCTTCATTAAAAATGAAAAGGCGAAAATTATCAAAGATCTCAAAGATACAGACATTAAGGGTTTTGCTATTGCATTCTTTGATACAAATAAAGTAATCTGGAGCGAAGGCTGGGGACACCTAAATAATGAAAACGATAGTTTGGTCAATGATAAATCCATTTTTGCAATACACTCAATGTCAAAAACATTTACGGCGACCGCCGTTATGTTTGCTGTACAAGACGGGTTGGTCGATTTAGATACGCCCATAATTAAATATTTACCAAATTTTAAAGTAAATAGCTGTTTTGAAAATAATCCGGAGACAAAAATTACATTACGATATTTATTAGGTCATGCCGCTGGCTTTACACACGAGGCGCCAATAGGAAATAATTATGATGCTTCATGTCCGGACAATGAATCTCATTATAAAAGCATACAGACTACTTGGCTACGATGCCGCGTCGGTTCCGAATATCACTACTCAAATCTTGGAATTGATCTGGCTGCACAGATTCCTGAGAAAGTAACAGGGATGCCTTTTTATGAATACCTTAAACAAAAGATATTCGTTCCTCTTCAAATGAACTCTACTACTGCAAATCCTGATGAATTAGTAAACAACCAAAACAAAGCAGAGGGAAACTTGTTAGGTTTAGCAAGCCTGCCATACAAAGTCCCATTCATAGGCGCCGGTGGTGTTTATACGAACGCCGAAGATTTACCGAAGTTTGTGCAGTTTCATTTAAATCTCGGAAAAGTCAATGGTAAACAATTGCTTGAATATAAATACTTATATGAAATGTATACTCCTTTTATCGTAAAAAATTATGCTCTTGGCATCAATTTAGAAGTTAAGAAGGACTATTACAGCTTGTTTCATGATGGCAGCGGTTTTGGATTTGGTTCAAGTATGATGTGGTTCCCTGAATACGGAATCGGCTGCATAGCTCTTGGTAATTATCAAGTTGAATGTCTATTGGAGAAATATGTTGGTTGGGTATTGAAAGATTATGTCAAAGAAAACAACTTACAGAAAATACAACTTTCTCATCCATTTGATCCTTCAAAGGCACTCGAGATTAAGCAGTCTGGGAATTCGGTAAATTGTGTTACTGTATGTTACAGGCCAATGGAGAATACTAATAAAACTGATACAGTAACATACAATTGGAAAGATATTCACTTTAAAGACGAATGGGAAAAATACACAGGTACATATATAATAGAAATGGGTGGAGGATTTGAATTTAAATGGTATGGAAAAATAGCCCGAGTACTTAAAATCTTTCCAAGAATTCATGTCTATGAGAAAGATAGTTGCTTGTATTTAAAAGAAAATCCGACGGGGTTAAAATATTTAAATGAAGTGCAGTTGTTTGAATATCTACCCGGATTATTTTTTACAAGCGAAGGTGAAGCGCTTGATTTTAGAGGAAACACTAATTCATACAGAAATTTAAAATTAGAATAAAATGCCGCCTAACCAGCGGTTCAAGCTGACCGGATGAGCCCACCTACGTTAAGAAGCAAACTCCGGCGGGTAAACTCACTGCAAAATTCATGGTTTGCAACGGTCTGGTGGTAATTTGAAAGACATCTATTTGAAACTTGGTTCGTTTAGTACTATTTTGAAAATTATCAATGCGGCAGCTCCCGCTTTGCGGGATCCCTGCCTACGTGCTGTAGGCACTACGGCAGGCAGGCTCGATTCGACCACAATTTGATTGGACAACATCAAATTTGTCGAATCGGGATTATTTATCCCCGCCTACGGACTAAAAACAATCCTTCGGCGGGCAAGCGCCGGAGTGTTATTTACGTAGGCGGAGCCGCCATCAGTTAAGGCGCTACAAATAGTAAATAGTAATCATATGGAGGAAACTTCTATGAAAATACCAGCGATAGGAATAACCTTTGGATTATTGATTTTGATCTGCATTTCATGTCACGAGAAATCATCTGAACCTGAACTTCAATCCATAGTATCATTTTCATCTCAATCCAGTAAATGTTTATCGCACGGATTGTCGAAAAGAAATAGTTTTGATTCATTATTTACATATTCTTTTACAGACAGTCTCATCATAGACTTTTCAGTCTCTGCTAATTGTTGTCCAGATTCAAATAGATTCAATGTGCTTTACACTGCTGTAAATGATACTCTTATAATAACAGTTATTGATACCGCTGCTTACGGTTGCCGTTGCATATGTCCATATTTAATTCATGCTGAGTTTGGGAATCTTCCTAATAATCATTATATCGTTCGATGTGTATTTGTTTATATAGCGGCACCTTATCTTAGTCACGATCCGATATATCTTGTTAATGTTGATCGTAAAAATGAAGCGCCCTAACCAGACCCTCTAGCTGACGGTAAAAAGCGCACTGTAAAATTCATAGCTGGTGGTGGGTTTATGTTTTTATTATTACGTTTATTGTACTTCATTACTTTAATGTATATTAATATTGTTATCGGTATGGAACCGTTTCGTGTAGTACAATTTAAAAGTTATCGTTGCCGCAGCTTACCTGTCCGCCGTCTTTTTGGCGGAGCGGCCATCCGTTAGGCTCTCAATGGAAAAAGATAGAATAGTCTTAGACAGTTGTGTTATTGTCGCAGCGCTCGAACCCTCCGATGTAAATCACGCAGTATGTCGAGCTCTGGTTGATAAACTCATAAATGGACCTTATCAAATTCGTATGCCAATGCATGGTATATTCGAAACAGCATGTACTTTTACTCGATTACGGACTATTGATAAGAAAATATTACCTGATGGTTTTTCTTTAGGATGGCAAAAAATTCCTATTGAGCAGGTTCCAATAGATATTGATTTTGTTAAGGAGTACCTAGATCAAGATCTTCCATATTTAAGAGCTGGAGATTATATTTATTTGGCTATGTCAAAAAAAATGGGATTACCACTTATAACTAATGATCAAGAGCTTTATTCGAAGTCTCGCATGTGTGGGGTAAGCGTTTTTACACCAGAAGAATTTCTTTCGCGTCCAATTTGAGAGCCCAACACGCGGCTGCAGCCGACTTGGCCAACGCTCAAAGTGGAAACGCTGGAATGTAATTGTAGATTTCCTGCTAAAATGGTTACTTGATAGCGGATGTGGCCAAGCGGCTGAGCCGCCAGCCGTTGGGCGGCTGAAAAAACCATCATAAAGTTATGCTACTCACTTTAGTAGTCGCCGGGTGCGCCTGTAATAGCAGCAGGAGGTTACCATGAAACATGCCGTTGAATTATTTTTTAGGATTGCCCTTTTGGTGTTCACCTGGCTTATTTGGCTGTGGGTGCTCAATCAACCGCTTTCAAATATAATGAATCTGTCCATCATTGTGGGAGGTGTATTGTTGGTATTCCCAATCGTTTGGCTCGGGAGGAAGATACTCGACCGACACCTAACAACGCGCGGTGTCGCCTGGATAACGACGTTTGTCCAATTTGCCGTGGGGAATCTATTTGCCGTAGCCATCATTCGAGCAGTAACCACTCATCAAGATTGGTCTGACTGGGTACTCCCAGTACCAGCTGAAATCGGCTTGTCGTTAGCCATTATTGCTGGGGCAGCTTTTTTGCTGACAGTGGTAAACCTTGCCTTGAAAGGGTCCGGTGCCCCCTTTTTTATTGCGCTCAGTCAGAAATTGGCGGCAGATTGGTTGTATGCTTGGACACGTAATCCCATGGCGCTTGCATTTCTGGCTTTTCTCCTGTCATTGGGGATCTGGTTTCAGTCAGCGCTGTTTGTACTCTGGGTACTCATCCTGTTTGCGCCGGCATTGCTTGTCTTCTTGAAAGTGTATGAAGAACGAGAATTAGAGTTTCGTTTTGGGGCATCGTATCTGGAGTACAAATCCAGAACACCAATGTTGTTTCCAAGAAGTCCAAGAGGTTGAACGATGTGCCGCCCAAAAAGTAGTTAGGCGGCATGAATTGCAGTTTCGGCCAAGATGATTTATGAAATGCATCGAGACATTCATTATTGTACTAGCAATACTAACTTTGACTGCTTGTTCAACTGATCCAGAAGAAACAAATCAAGAAGTCGATCTGGTTATTGAAAATGGTTTCTACAGACTCACAAACGACACTATTGGATCGAAAACGTACACCATACATTTCAATTACTTCGTTACCGGAACGGTTTGCTACATTGATGGGCTTTCAATGACATTGAATGATTCCGTGATTGTAAATGAATACTGGGATATGTGGAAGGAATTGGTACCGGGTCAGACTTATTATCACGAAGAAGTAGTGAGAATGCCCTATTATATTTCTAGGGGCCCAACGGTGACGTTGCAGGGATACACTAAAGGCAAATCGTATGCAGACCCAAAATTGAAGGAATCGTTTATATTAACACAAGAACGATGACAAAAGACTCTACATGTTTGATTTTGAGCTGCATGCCACCTAAGCAGGCGCTCCCCGACTAAAAGCTTGTCGGTCTACGACCCGTAAGGGGGCAGGCAAGCTGACAGATAAACAAAGCAACAGGCAATTAAATATAAAAAGCTTTAGTACACTTTATACGCGAAATCAGATGGCATGTTATGCGGACAAAAGCAATAACTCCGCATCCTATGTGGATCAATCTAATTATTATTAGGAGAATCAAAATGAGAAAACTAATAGTTTTATTAACGCTTCTATTGAACACATATATGTTCGTTGACGCATTAGCTCAAGAAATGCCCTTCGTCTATGATGTCGAAAACACGGGTGCGGACTGTCCGAAACCGCCTTTGCCTTCATTCAGCCAGCTCCCGTCCATCAAAGCCCTGCCCGACCCGTTCGAATGGGCCGATAGCAGCGGTCGCCTCTTGAACCGCTCCGATTGGCGGTGCCGGCGCGCCGAGATCGGCGCTGAGATCCAGCAATACGAGCTTGGGACAAAGCCACTTCCTCCAGACAGCCTGGAAGCCAGCTTCTCTGCTGATAGCGTACTCACAGTGACCGTAGTAGTGGGTGGAGACACACTCACGCTGACTTCGAAGATCACACTCCCTGATATGTACGGCCCCTTCCCAGCCGTGATCGGCGTAGGATTTGGGACGGGTAGTCTCCCACCCGACATCTTTACCAGTCGTGGGATCGCGACCATCCAATACACGGAATCGCAAATAACGAACGCTTGGTCAAATGTACGCGGCGATGGACCCTTCTTCAAACTTTATCCGGATAAAACAAGGAGCAAATTTGTCGCCTGGGCCTGGGGCATCAGCCGCATCATAGATGGGTTGGAGAAGTGCCCTGAAGCCAACATCGATCTCTCGCATCTGGCCGTGACCGGCTGCTCCTATGCCGGTAAAATTGCGCTCTTTTCCGGTGCATTTGACGAGCGCATCGCGCTTACCATTGCGATAGAGTCGGGCGGCGGCGGGTATACAGCCTGGCGCGTCACGGAGACCCTGAGCGGGAGCAGGGAAACTCTGAGGAACGCCCAAGGTCAGGCCTGGTATTACTCGGGCCTCTCTCAATTCAACAACGCAGTTACAAAACTACCTTACGATCATCATGAGGTGATGGCCATGGTGGCGCCCCGCGCGTTGTTCGTGACCGGTAACCCCAGTTATGAATGGCTGGCAGATGAGTCCGGACACGTCGGGAGTAAGGCTGCACATGAGGTCTGGAAAGCTCTTGGAGTACCAGACAGGTTCGGCTTTTCTATTGTCGGTGGACATACCCACTGCCAACTCCCGGATAGCCAGAACCCAGAGGTGGTGGCCTTTGTGGAAAAGTTCCTCCTTGGGGACACGAACACGAATACAGACATATCGACCAGTCCGTACAATACCGACCTTTCCCCCTGGATTACGTGGGATACACCTGAATTGGTTAATGATATGCCATCTTCTATAGGTAATTCTGAAAAAGTGATTGACCGATTCGGTCTTAAGCAAAATTACCCTAATCCTTTTAATCCAACTACAACGATACGATATTCAATAAGTTCACCAGAAAAGGTTTCGATTAAAATATATGATGTTTCCGGTCAGCTCATTAAAGAAATTAGCGAAAATCAGAATCAAGCCGGGGAATACGAAGTTGTTTGGGATGGCAAAAATAATCTCGGCGAAAGAGTTTCCACCGGCACTTATTTTTACCAACTTGTGGTTGGTGATCATTCCGAAGCGAAGAAAATGATATTGCTAAAATAACGCCTAACCCGTGCCTTAAGCTGACTGCCATTTCGCACTCGGCATTTTCGGTTTCTTGGGTCAAGCTGACGAAATAAGTGTTGGTGGTTTAAGCATGGCGCTCAGAGGCGTAGTAGCAAGATTGGAAATTATCAGAATGAACTTGTTTCGTTATCAGTATTTATTGGAAGTTTGCAGTGTCGCAGCTTATTTATCCCCGCCTACGGACTAAAAACAGTCCTTCGGCGGGCAAGCGCCGGAGTGTTATTTACGTAGGCGGAGCGCCCATCCGTTAGGCGTTCCTACGGAATGTTATATTGAAGATGATATTACCCCGTTTTTTCGGACAGTGAGTTAAGGTTTGAAAAATGAACTTTCAAAAGTAAATGGACTTTGTCCCCCGAGTGAGGAATGCCGTCGTTGCCTGTTGTAGAATATCTCGATGTATTCAAACAGACTTCGATGAGCTTCATCTCGAGATTCGTATCGTTGCCACCACACCAATTCGGTTTTTAAGGTGTGGAAGAACGTTTCTGTCACAGCATTATCATAACAACTGTACGCATGACTAACAAGAATCTCAGCTCTTTGTTGAGCGAGAACGGTTTTGAACGTATCACTGGTATACTGACATCCTCGGTCCGAGTGAATGATCAGCTGACCAGCCGGCCGCCGCAGATCGAAAGCGCGTTGGTACGCTTCACACACAAAATCGGCACCGAGTCGAGCACTTGTAGCCCAACCAACAATCGAACGCGAACACAGATCGAGAATAACAACCAAATACAGCCAACCTTCCTGCGTCCAGATGTAGGTGATATCCGATGTCCAGACGGTGTTCGGTTCTGCTGCTACAAATTGTCTCTGCAATCGATCCGGTTCATATCTCGTGATACCGGTATCTTTGCGTGTCGTAACCTTGAATCGTCTTCGTACAAGTGCTACAAGCCCGTCCTGAAGCATCAATCGGGCGATTCGGTTCTTTCCACAACGGATACCCTCTTCGCGCAAATCCAGCCATATCCGAGGGCTTCCGTATCGTTGTTTGCTTTTTCTGAAGTAATCCCGAATCTTTACCAACAATTCGGTGTTCGATCGTTCTCGATGACTTGGCTGACGTTGCAGCCAGTCATAGTATCCACTTCGGGATACTTCGAAAACACTGCACATAACGTGAACATGGTATTCACGTCGATGCTCGCTGATAAAGGCATACTTCTTCACGGTCGACGTGAGAAGACGCCCATGGCTTTTTTTAAAATGTCTCGTTCCTCTGTGACTCGTTCGAGCTCTCTTTTGAGCTGTCGGAGTTCTTCATCCTGGGGAGAGAGCTTTCCGTGGCCCGGGAAAGCACCATTGCCTGACTTGGTCTGTTCTATCACCCAACGTCGTAGCATGCTTCGGTCGATCCCAAGATCTCGTGCAATTTCTGGTACCGGGTGTTGGCCTTCGACAACCATTCGGACTGCATCGACTTTGAAGGATTTGTCATATGTACGCCGTGTTCTTCTCTCTTCCATTCGGACACCTCCTTACTGTAATATAGTATCTTTTCTTTGTGTCCGAAAGTCCGGGGGAAGTTCAAGAAACACGCATTAAGGTTGTTATGCAGAAACGATATAAACACTAGTTAGGCGGCTGGAACATGCAAACAATGAAGAAAAAACTGTTTTCGCTTTCGAGTCTCATCTTTCTCTTTTTTTACATTTTTGTTTGTCCCCCCACTTTTGGCCAAGAGGATTCAGCTACTGTCGTCAGAGTATTAAAATATAATACAAAAGAAATTCTAAATCCTAGAGGAAAAACGGTCTTTGCGTATATTGATTTTTTGCAAACCAAATCCAAGCATACTTGGGATATTATAGTTAACAGAAGCGAATGCAAGAGAAGAGATATAAGTAAATGTAAGAACACACGGGAAATCTACAGGTATAGTAAAGATGGCAAATTCCATTTAGTGAAAACCGAATCGGTGACATTCAAAAAATAATTATCACAAATTAATATCAGCCAGCCGCCTAACCAGCCGTTCCCCGATTAATCCCACTAGCCATACAGCCCCGCTGGGGAATATGGTGCGGAAAATCCCACTGAACAGCGTGGGACGTAAACAACACGAAAAACGGAACACGAAAACATGGGGGCAGGCAGGCTCGCCCATTACGTCTCAGTCGGAGTTTTATCCCAGCGATTCTTCGGGGCGTAACCGCAGAGCCAGTTGAATGTGTGATGTCGCTCAAATGACACGCAGCGTATATTTGTCCATTCTTTGTCCGTCAGATCGCGGTATGCTTTTTCAAAAGCCGGAAAATCGCCGTCGACGAGGGGTGGAAGTCGGCCCTCTTCAAAATGTTTTGCAGCGGTGAATCTGACAACTTCATCCATTGTTGCAAAACGGGATTTCTTCGGCGGTATGACCCCCTGTTCTTCAAGCTCACGCGTCCGGCTGCGCCAGTGCCATAACTCTGCCGTGTCCCTCGCCTCATCGATTTCAGCTTCCTTTCGAAGCTTCGCCTGTTTGATCAATTGTAATATGTGATCATGGTCGGGAGGAATTTTGACGATGATTTTTGGATCGGTTTCGGAATCATAGGGCGGAAGTTCCGAAATCATGCCCAATGCCCACATAAGACATACGGCAGCTTCAACCTTCCAGCCCGCATCGTAATAAATCTCCTGGTCAAGTTCATATGCCGACGTGGAGATAAATTGTTGCTCGCTCTGAGTCATTACTTCCCACAGACCTGATACGCGGAGTGCTGCACAGAGAGAATTTCGCCTCTCATCCCATTCATGTATCGATTTTTTTCTATCTGCATCACTGGATTCCTGCAGTTGTTCCGCAAGATATGATGGTGGCGGATTGAGCACCGCATGAGCTACCTGAGAACGTAAAATAATAAGTCGTTGAGCCGCTTCTTGAGCCGTCGGTCGTAAATTCTTTTTATTTCTAAATGCCATTATGAATCCTTGTCAGGATTATTACTCAATAATATTAAGAAAATACCAAGTAAATATCAATTAAATATTAGGTGTCCACGCACAGTATTTACAATTTTCTTTGAATTCTAAGCAGCAGATCGTTTGCTCCCAGCAACATTTTTATTACTATTGATGCCTGCCAGCGGATATCATAATAATTGACGAGTGTTCCTCCGAATGAGCGCTTGAATTCGACGATGCTGGGTGTATTCGCCCCCAAAAAATCGAACTGGATTACACCCGATTTTGAAAGCCGCTCGAAAATTTCCCACAATAACAGATGCGTTCCATTTTCTTCCATCGTTCCCGGATTGGAACCGGCGATCCAATCAAAAGCTTTCTGTCCGGCTATTACGACAGCACGCGAAGAATAAATGACTCCATTCGAATCCCCAATTGAATATATTTTCAACACTCCTTTTGAAAGTAATGCCGAGCACAGGCTTCTGAATTGATCACGCTTCATAATCGGACGAAGCGCCGAACGGGCATAACTCTTTTCCTGCAGCGTCAGGAGAGTTTCGAGATCGCCCGATTCCGAAATGGCCAGCGCTTTTTCACGCGCACGATTGATTTTACGGCGAACCGACTGGCTCAGCGATTCCCATGCTTTCGGAAGATCTTCAAGAGAATTTCTGTAGGTGAATTGAACCTCAGTCTTCCATCCCTGCCACTGAAAAGGTCGGACGTCCGCGATCGCCGGAGAAAGCGAGAATTGTGCAAACCGGACATTCTTCTGAATTTCTTTTGATAGAAGCTCAGTCACTTCAGCTTCATCAGTTTGTTTTTTCTGAGGTTTTCGTTCATGATCGGCAGCGTGAAGTATCCCATTATAGGATGTCAAGGGCGGACGGGCAGCAATCGGGACACCCA
The DNA here is from genome assembly GCA_050011775.1 of Bacteroidota bacterium. Classification (GTDB taxonomy): domain Bacteria; phylum Bacteroidota; class Ignavibacteria; order UBA10030; family CAVZMI01; genus CAVZMI01. The sequence continues at coordinate 39,134 of JBEKIL010000002.1, forward strand.
TCTTCTTTTTATAATACAGCACAACGCCGCCGGCAATTTCATTTCCCTCTTTCACAACCATGATTCGAGGTTGAAGATGAAATTGTTCCGAGATGATCACGATCCAACCGGAAGTCTGAAAGATTGATCCCTGAGGGGAAGAATCGATAAAACAATCCCACAAGGGATAGGCTTCAACAGGAAGAATTTCAACCACGCGTGTCGGCATTATTCTCTATTATCAAATCACGTCGGGAGAGCGTACTCCAACCCAAAATCATAAATCCGCCTGCACTTCGTTATGGCGGACAGGTCAAAAATTATCTATTTACAATGCTTTCTCACAAGATATATCTGCTCAGGTCTCGATTCTTTACGATCGTACTGAGCTTTTGCTGAACAAGCGCGCCGTTAATATGGAGCGCCGTAGATTTCACATTTGTCGGCGCGTCAAACAAAATGTCCTCAAGCAACGTTGTGAGGATCGTGTGCAATCTCCGCGCGCCGATGTTTTCAACCTGCTCGTTCACTTCGGTGGCGACTCGGGCGATTTCCCTGACGCCGTCGTCGGTAAACTCAAGGGTGATCCCATCGGTTGCAAGTAGTGCCGTATATTGTTTGATCAGTGCATTCTGGGGGATTGTAAGAATCTTGACGAAATCTTCTTCTGTCAGACTGTTCAGCTCGACGCGTATCGGAAAGCGGCCCTGAAGCTCGGGAATCAGATCGGACGGTTTGGTTGCATGAAACGCTCCTGAGGCAATAAACAAAATGTGATCGGATTTCACGACTCCATATTTCGTATTGACGGTCGAACCTTCGACAATCGGCAGCAGATCGCGCTGGACGCCTTCGCGTGATACATCGGGTCCGGATGTCTGTCCGCGTGTCCCGGCTATCTTATCGATTTCATCGATGAAGACTATGCCCGAGTTCTCAACGCGGCTTATCGCTTCCCGCGTCGCTGATTCCATATCGATTAGTTTTTGTGCTTCATCGATAATTAGAAATCCGCGCGCCTCGGCAATTGTAACCTTGCGTTTCTTGAGTTTTTTCGGCAGGATATTCCCAAAAAGATCCTGAAGGTTGACGCCCATTTCTTCGAGACTGATCGGTCCGAAAACCTGCATTGCAGGAATCGAATCGGACGGTACATCGAGCTCTATGATCCGTTCATCGAACTTTCCTGCTTTCAATTTTTCGCGGAATCGTTCACGGGTCTCCTTGTTGGTTTCCTCGACAACCGAATTCGACTCGTTGCTTTGAGATTCCGCCTGACGCCCTCGATGCACCGGCGGCAGGAGAATATCAAGTATACGTTCTTCAGCCATCTGCCGGGCTTTATCCTGCACCGCGGCTGTCCGCTCTGCCTTTACCATCGTCATTCCGTACTCTGTGAGATCGCGTATCATCGATTCGACGTCGCGGCCGACATAGCCGACTTCGGTAAATTTCGATGCTTCGACTTTAATAAACGGGGCATTGGCAAGTTTTGCCAGACGGCGGGCAATTTCGGTTTTTCCGACGCCGGTTGGACCGATCAGGATTATGTTGTTCGGCATAATCTCTTCACGAAGTCCCTGTGGAACCTGCTGCCGGCGCCAGCGGTTACGAAGAGCAATGGCAACAGATTTCTTCGCATTATCCTGTCCGATAATGTATTTATCTAGTTCACGGACGATCTCGTGCGGTGTGAGTTCAGTCTTGATCTTGGAATTCATTTATAATTCTTCGATGACGATGTTGCTGTTTGTGAAGATGCAGATCTCGGCCGCCGCTTCTAGCGATTGCTGTACGATCTCATGGGCATTCTTGTCGGTGAATTTCACCAGCATTCGCGCGGCAGCGAGTGCATAACTTCCTCCTGAACCGATGGCGATTATGCCGTCGTCGGGTTCGATGATATCGCCTGTTCCTGAAACCACAAGTGCGCGTTCGTGGTCGAGGACGCCGAGAAGAGCTTCGAGACGTCTGAGGTATTTATCGGTGCGCCAATCTTTTGCGAGCTCGACGGCGGCACGGTCAAGATTGCCCCGGTACTGTTCCAGTTTTTCTTCGAAACGCTCAAAAAGTGTAAATGCATCTGCCGCCGCGCCGGCGAAACCGGCAAGGATTTTTCCGTTGTACAAACGACGGATTTTTCGAGCGTGGTGTTTCATGACAGTATTACCGATGGTAACCTGACCGTCGCTACCGATGGCGGAAACGCCATTACGCGTTAGACCGACAACAGTCGTTGATCGAATTATAAGGTCTGACATATCAACCTCCTCCGGAACACTAAAGTACGCAATGATGAGTCAAATTGCAATTTTTAGAACAGGCATAGTGCAAAATAAAAATCTACCGCCAATGGCTGTGTCTATATTCGATTGGATTTACCGTTCAAAAGAAGAAGATGCAGAGAGGATATTTTTAAATTCAAAACTATTAGCTGATTTTTCTTCTCAGCCGTGCAACCGGAATCATCATCGATTCGCGATACTTGGCAACAGTGCGGCGGGCGATGTTATACCCCATCTGGTTGAGACGCTGGACCAGCTCGTCGTCACTCAGCGGATGAAGGTGGTCTTCGACGTCGATCAACTCCTTCAGGATTTTCTTCACCTCTTTATTTGCCACATTCTCGCCCGATTGCGTCGATATGCCGTCGCTGAAGAAATATCGGAGCTCGTAAACGCCGTAATCGGTCTGGACATATTTTCCGTTCACCACACGGCTGATTGTTGAGATATCCATATTGATTATTGAGGCAATGTCTTTATAAATAAGAGGTTTCAAACCTTCACCGTCGATAAAGAATTGTTTCTGCTTTTCGACGATTGCTCTCATCACGCGAAGCATGGTTTCGCGGCGCTGGTGAAGCGACGTGATAAACCATTTCGCAGCTTCAAAATTCTGACGAATAAAGTTTTTGGTCTCTTTCGATACCCCGTTTTTTTTCTTGCGTGAAATCAGTTCCCGATATGCCTTATTGATGCGAAGCGGCGGAATACTCCGGTCGTTCAACAGCACCGTCGGTTCGCCCTCAACATCCTGCACAATAAAATCGGGGATAATGTAGTTTTCCTGTGCCGTGAATTCGCCTTCGCCCGGTTTCGGATTCAGCTTCTGTATGACATCAAGTACCGTTTTTAACTCGTCTAGAGTTGTACCAAGCTTTTTTGCCAGATCTTCGAAATGTTTCATCGTGAATTCTTCAAAGTACTTCTCGACGACGATCAATGTCAATTGGTGAACTCTGTCTTTCGACGGCATGGCATTGAGTTGTGCGAGCAGGCATTCCTGCAGCGTTCTCGATCCAATACCGACCGGATCGAGACTCTGGATTTTCTTGAGTACTTTTTCAGCTGCTTCAAGGCTGATCTGGAAACCGTGGGTAAGGTTCAGGTCCTGCAAAATCAGGTTCAATTCCCGCCTGAGATATCCATCTTCGTCAATATTTCCTATAATTTCTTCGCCGAGTAGGAATTCTTCCTCTGTAATATTTAGCATCCGGAGCTGGTCGAGAAGATGTTCGGCTAATGACGTGCGGGATGGCGAGGGCATTTCGGTCTTGTCATCATCCTCATCCGTACTGAATGCCTCGGGGGCTTTATAGCCGGCGTTGTCATCGTTCATGTAGTCTTCGAGGGAGTACGAATCGTCGGATTTAGTAGTTGTTTCAGCTTCGGTTGCCGTTTCCGATTGTGGCTCATCGGCTGTTTCCGGTGATTCCTGGAGCATCTCGAGTTCTTCTTCTGTACCCTCTTCTAATAGCGGGTTCAATTCGATTTCTGCTTTGATGCGTTGTTCAAGCACAAGTGCCGGCAGCTGGAGCAGTTTGAGATACTGCACCTGCTGGGGAGACAGCTTCTGCAGGAACTTTTGTTGTAGTGATAAATTTAACATAAGACGCTCAAAACAGAATTCTTACTTTTTCTTATATATCAGCGGTTCCATTGAATTTTTTGCACACATCACAAAATTTTCCATACCATTGATTGCCGTAAGCACGTACAAGCGCATCCTTAATAAAATCTGATAGAAGAACCCCTTCTTTCTTCCCTTTCAGTAAAGCTGCTTCACATCCCGAAAACTCTTCGAGATACAAAATATCACCGCCAAAATGTCTTATGCGGATCGGGAAAAGATGACAGGAAAGCGGTTTCTGCCAGTGAACTTCTCCCTGAAAAAATGCATGTTCAATTGCGCACCTTGCAATCCCATCGTTCATCATCACAAAAACACATGCCTGGTGATTAAAGCAGGTTGTGACCCTGTCACCGGGTGGACCTTCAAAAACCCCCTGTTGCTCGATGACCTTGAGATGATCAGCGCTGAGATACTTGCGGACGTATGGAAGGACGGCTTCGAGTTCTATGATTTCGTGGTCGAGCAGCGGAGCCCCGCGTCCACCTTCAACGGTACAGCATGCACCCTTGCATCGAGCGAGGTCACAACGGAATTGTGTACGTGCGACTGTATCTTCAACAACAACTTCTCCAATTACAAACATAAGTGAATACCCACGCCGGTAAAATAATATAACAAAATAGAAAAAGCAAATCCTCAATGGCCGATTTATTGTTTTCGGAACATTTTACCTGGCAGCTGCTTTACCAACCCTTTGAATTCGAGTCCTAATAGATGTACCAGGACGTCGGAAACCGAAAGTGAAGTCCTTTCTGCAATTGTGTCGACATGCAATGGATTATCGGACAGAATATCGAAAATCCTTTGTTCGAATAATGTGAGCTCCGGCAAAACCGGTTGATGGTCACGCGTAGAAACGATCGGTTTCAGTTTGGATCCAAGAACGCTGATAATGTCGTCAACCGATTGAAGTAATGTCGCCCGCCCTTCTTTAATCAGGAGATTTGTTCCGGTGCTCCGCGGCTCGGTGATATTTCCAGGAACCGCAAAAATTTCCCGATTCTGGTCGAGGGCGGTGGTGGCCGTGATCATAGCTCCGCCCGATTCGGTAGTCTCGATGACAATTGTTGCCAGCGTCATTCCGCTGATGATGCGATTGCGTCGTGGGAAATTACCGGCATCGGGTGATGTTCCCATCGGATATTCTGAAACGAGGGCCCCATTTTCGACCAGTCTCTCGACGACCGGTTTATTTTCAGGAGGATAGATGACATCAATTCCAGATCCGATGATTGCTAAAGTGCGCCCTTTGTTTTTGACGACAGTCGAATGGGCGATTGTATCGATACCGCGGGCAAGTCCGCTGACTACCGTCAATCCGAGTTGTACGAGTTGCGCGGCCAGCCGTTCAGCAATGATCTTCCCGTACTCCGAAGGCTTCCGTGTACCGACGATCGCAAGTGCGTAGTTGTCGATCTGATCGAAATTTCCACGCACGAAGAGAAAGGGTGGAGGATCATATATTTTTTTTAAAAGGAATGGATATGAAGCATCCCAGTATGTGCAGAGCCACCCGCCGGATTTTTTCAGTTTTGAAAGTTGTTCAGCGCTGAATCGATCTCCTCCCTTATGATGAGCTATAGTCACAGCGACTGTCCGGTTCATACCTTCGACAGATGCCAACGATTTTGCCGAAGACCGGAGTACGGTTTCAGCATCACCAAAATGGTTGACGAGTGCTCTTATTCTTTGCGGCCCAACTCCGGGAATTGTTGATAGTCGAAGCAGCGCAGATAAATCCTGTGTCGTTTGTCGGGATGATGAATTCATGAGGTATTGCCGCTCTGATAACTATTAGAATGAAAATGTTTTTTCCTATAGTGATTGTAATTCTTTCATAAATTTTTCGACAACCTTTTGTGCCTCATCCAGTGTATGTGCTTCTGCGATGATGGGCTCGGTGTTAGATTTCCGCATATGTACCCAGTAATCGGCAGAGTCGATCTTCAATCCATCGTCGGTGTTGATTTTTTCGGAACTGTAGCGACTCTTGAAAGCATCGATTACAGCATCGGGATTCCTGGAGCCGATTTCAATTTTACTTTTTACGATCGAATACTGCGGCAGGCTTGCTTTAAAGGCCGACATCGTTCCATTAAACTCTGCCAAACCCTGGACAACGAGTCCGACACCGACCAGAGCATCCCGGCCGAGATGGACACCAGGTAGAATAACTCCTCCGCTTCCTTCTCCTCCGACGAGAGCGCTGATTTCATGCATTTTCGTTGCCACATTGATTTCACCGACCGCAGTTCGGACGACCGTTGCCCCAAAATGCCCGGCAATATCGTCTACCGCACGGGTTGTCGAGAGATTGACTACGACTTTTACTCCTTTTTGTCTCTCTTTTAATAGCGCAAGCCGGATTGCGCTAACAACTGTATATTCCTCACCTATAGGATTACCATGTTCATCAACGAACACCACCCGGTCGACATCGGGGTCGACCGCAATGCCAAAATCGGCCTTTTCAGCGACTACACGTTTTGATAGATCGGTAAGGTTCTCCGGGATCGGTTCGGGTTGATGTGGAAATAGGCCGGTCACTTCACAATTCAAAGGTATGATTTCGCATCCAAGAGAACTCAGGAGTTTCGGAATGACTAGTCCGCCAGCGGCGTTCACACAGTCGAGAACGACGCGGAATTTTCGTTTTGCAATGACATTGATATTGATATAAGGAAGAGAGAGAACATCCCGGATATGCCTGTCGATGAAATTTTCTTTCACCGAGTAACGGCCGATTCGGTCCCATGATGCATATTTCGGAGTCTGTTCCGCCAGTTTCCAGAATTTTTTATTTTCTTCACCATTCAGGAACATCCCGCTGCTTGCTAAAAATTTCAAACCATTCCATTGTATCGGGTTATGACTTGCGGTGACGGCAATCCCGCCGGCTGTGTGAAGCGTTTCGACAGCGAGCTGGACGGTAGGAGTGGGACAGATTCCCAGATCGATCACGTTGCATCCCATCGCGAGCAGTGTCGACGAGGCAATATCGGTAATAATTTTTCCGGTGATTCGTCCGTCGCGGCCGATCACGACGGATCCGCGGCCGCAATATTCGGCATATGCCGCAGCATATTTTACAATTACTTCAGGTGTTAGCGTTTCACCAACGATACCGCGGATACCTGAAATGCTTATCATTAATGATGACATGAAGATTTGAATTTAATGGAATTCTCTTACTTGTAATTTTCTTGTATGAGTGCAAAAAAATTCACTTTCCGATAATCTTCTTCACAATCCCATCGATCTCGTTCGGTTCATCTTTCAATTGTTTGTGTACTTGATAACGCAAACGACCGATTTTACCTGTCGTTACATTATCTGTGATCATATTAATAACTTGTTAAGTTCCCCACGATGCGCTTCCCTCAAATGACCGTCCCGTGATTTCAATTCCATCATAATATCACCGGGATCGCATCGTATGTGCTTTCTCATTCCACGGAACATGCTGCCCGTTGCTATTTTATATGTCGTGAATAATCCGATTTTCTTACCTTTGAGATCCGGCAATCTTTTTGAAAATTCAACCCAGACTTTTTCTGGATGCTGTAAGAGTATCATTAATCCACTTGTCCAGCATCCCAGAAAAATATGATCTACATCTTTCATATCATCGTCTCTGTAGTCGTTAATCGAAATAAATGTCGTCTCTAACTTATTTTGATTCAGGAAATCGCTGATCTCTTTGCCGAATGTTCTCGTTATGCCTGTCTTACTGTGATAAATAACCAATGCTTTTTCATTATTTATAATCCGAATAGAATCCCGGCGATGACCTTGATATCCCGTGATTTATATTCGCTGTTGACACTGAAATCACGCGATCCACCGATTTCTGTAAGGCCGAGGGAGTATCGCCCATCGATAAAAATAGCCCATTGGGAATCTGCTTCAAATAAAAGTCCACCCCCGAAGTCGAGGGCGAAGTCGGTTGATTTCGTGTTATCCTCCACGTTTTTTGAGTATGTTTTTCCCAAAACATCAGATTCTAACTCTGCAGAAAGTCTGATTCCGAGATTGGGTCCGGCGAAAATATACGGTTTGAAAGGTCCGGGACCGAATTTTACTCCGATGACAATCGGGATCTCGAGATATTCAAACTTCGCCGTCATTGAACTGACATATTTAGGATCGGAAGCTGTTGCTCCGATGCCTTTTGGGGTGTATCGTATCTCTCCACGAATGAAGGCCACGTTGTGAAATGACAATTCTGCGACTCCTCCGAACGTTGGTACCGTCCGTGAGTTAAGAGCGATTGCGGATGGAACATTGGTAACAGAGGCATTGGCGAAATTCAATCCTCCATCGATGCCGAGGCGAACCGATGCTTGAGCCGGTGCATACGAGGGAAGAAGAGAAATAAGAACGAAAAGTATCAATGCTCGAAAAAGCAAGGATTTTGTGCACATAATTCCTCCGGTGAGATGGTAGTTATTACTGTGTAGTGAGATCGACATATATTTATTCATGAACTGAAATTGTTTTTTTCAACCGTATGTCTCTTGATGAACTTCCAGCGAGAATTGTAAAATCACCCGGTTCTATCACCCATTTCAATTTTTCAGGATTGAAATATTGAAACGCATCGGCATGCAGCGTGAATTGTACCTCTTTGCTCTCTCCGGCTTTCAGCGCGATTTTTGCAAATGCTTTCAGTTCCTTAACGGGTCTTGGAAGAGAGGAAACCGGATCACCCACATAGAGTTGAACCACCTCGGCACCGTCAACCTTCCCTGTATTTTTGACTGTCAATTGTACTTCCACCGGCTCGGACGGGGAAAAACGGTCTTTGTTTACAATAATGTTAGAGTATTCGAACGTGGTGTAAGAGAGTCCGAATCCGAACGGGAACTGCGGCTCGATATTATCCTTGTCAAAATGTCTGTAGCCGAGGAAGACGCCTTCAGTATATTTCACGTGTTTGTCACCGTCTTCATCGTAATAGCTTTTATACGTTGCGTTATCTTCCCAGCGTTTTTCGAAACTTACCGGTAATTTTCCGGAAGGATTGGTAATCCCCAGTAGAATTTCAGCGAGCGCGATATTTCCTTCCCCTCCCGGATACCACGCGTGCACAAGTGCTTTGGCGTTACTCAACCACCCGTTCATATCCACATTGCCTCCGGCATTGAGCACCACAATAAAGTCTTTGCCGGTTTTCATGATTTCGTGAATCAATTTTTCCTGTTCCCCGGGTAACGAAAAACTTCTATCAATACCTTCTCGTTCTATTTCGTGATTGAAGCCGACACAGAGTATAGTAAGGTCGCTCTCAACAGCAAGTCGTACCGCTTTTTGGAGGGTGAGCGCTTCTTGTTGTTCGCACACTGCCGGTGCCTCGTATCCCATCCTGAGTACACCATGATCATCCCATTGTACATACTCCAGGACAACGGTGTTTTCATTACCCCCTTCAAGTTTTACCATTGCAGAGTGAGCAGTTTCCCTTATGCTGCCCCACGATTCAAGCACAAGTTGGTCATTAATCATCAACCTGAATCCATTCTGGGTAGACACAACGAGATGGTATATTCCCCCCTGATCAACTTTCAAGTGTCCGGAAAATTGTGCGGCAAAACGCCGTCTTGATATCCCCGGCATCGAATCGTTGAAAACCTGATTTATTTTTGGGAAGGTCTGTTGATAATCCGGTGTTCCCTCGGGCCACCTTTTTGAATAGAATTCGCCCTTCATACCTGCGGTCTTTTTGCCGTCAACGTAGGTGTAAAAATCTGTCCGATTGAAAAACTCATCCGGCATTAAATCATCCTCGTAGATACCCGATACACACTTGATTTTAAGGTTGTTTCCGGCGACCTGTTGCATTGCTTCGTAGAATGATACAGAGTTGCGCGGATAAATAAGCGAGCTTCCGCCGCCTCCGGTGACGGCAGGATCTGCATTCGGACCTATCAGCGCGATGGTTTTTATTTTCGATGTATTCAGCGGTAGGATATTTCCGTCGTTCTTCAGCAATACAATTCCTCCGCGGGCGGCATCAATGGCTGTTTTTCGCACCGATGCGGAGTCGAGCAGATATCCTTTGCTGTTATCCGGATTTTCAAGAAATCCGAACCGTTCGTACTGACGGAGTATTCTTCTGATCTTATCATCGATTGTTTTTTCTGGAACCCTTCCGTCTTTAATTGCCGGAATTAACATATCGCGGCACATGAATTTTCCGGAGGGCATCTCGAGATCGAGTCCTGCATTTGCGGAGGCGACTCCATCATACGTTGATCCCCAGTCAGACATCACAATGCCGTCGAACTTCCACTCGTCTTTCAGAATTTTGTTGAGCAGATAATCATGTTGTGACGCATGCACACCGTTGATCAAATTGTACGATGTCATGATTGCCGCGATATGTCCCTCGGTGACCGATGCATGGAAGGCCGGAAGATAGATTTCGCGCATTGTCCTTTCATCCATATCTGATGAAACATTATTGCGGTCGTATTCCTGGTTATTTGCCATAAAATGTTTGGCGGTTGCCATCACGCCTTCTTGCTGCATACCTTTGATGTACATCGCTGCAATTTTACCGGCCAGAAAAGGATCCTCGCCGAGGTATTCGAAGTTTCTACCGCACATCGGTGCCCTGTGAATATTCATTGCGGGGCAGAGCATGATATGTACATTCTTTGCTCGTGCTTCCTTTCCGATCGCATTTCCAAACCTGGAAGCTAAAGCAGTATCCCATGAGGCCACCAGCGTGATGGTTGCCGGGAAAGCTGTCGCGGGGCCGTAGTTGCGGACACCGACCGGACCGTCGGCCATCCGGGTCTGTGGTACGCCCAGACGTGGAACAGCGCGGATGTTAAAATCTTCGAATCCGCCGATGAAGTCGATTTTTTCTTCTAGAGTCATTTTAGAAATGATATCCTCAATTCTATTATTGGATGAGGATTGCTGGCTGGATGCAGCCGAAATTGCTATCAACATGGTCATGATCAGAAATGAGATTGTGTTTTTCATGATTGTTATTTTCTACGAGGTTTTTATAAATATATTGGATTGAGTAAAGTCAAGAGGAAAAAATGGATAAGACCTGTTTCCTTTGACTAAATATACCAGAATTATATATATGGGGCAAATTTTTTCCGGGTTTTTTAATACCGATTCATTGCATTAGAAGAAATAATATTCTACCAGCTGTTTTTTCTTCGTTCACTAACGTAGTTATCTTTCATCCGATGATATCATATATTTTGAGGTTTAGAAATAAAGTGTGAGGGATTTGAAAATAGATTTTAATTCATGGGAGGTGTCGTTTGAACCGAAAGGGAATTGTAAGTAATCGCTTTATAATAAGCGACAAATAAAAGGATTAGGTCGGTTTTCAAAATAATGAATTAGTGCTTGTCTCTCGACCCTGTTCTATTCTTTCTTGAAAATCTTACTTATTTTCATTATTATAAGTACAAATTTGGTCAAATCATGCGTCTTACTGATGACGATAAGCTGCTCCTGCTCGATATAGCCCGAAAAGCTATCGAACGGGCCGTACAGGGCCAGTCTCAGCCCGAGATTCCACAGCATTCAGAGGCACTAGATCAGCCATGTGGTGCTTTTGTTACACTGACAGAAAAGGGAGAGCTCAGAGGGTGCATCGGGTATACAGAGGCCGTACTTCCACTCATTGAAACCGTCCGTGATGTGGCGCCCCGCTCCGCCCTCGAAGATCCGCGGTTTGCGTCTGTTGAACCCGAGGAAATCGGCGATCTCGAAATAGAGATTTCCGCTCTCTCGCCGATGCGGCAGATTGCAGATATTGATGAAATCGTTGTCGGCACACACGGCATCATGATGCAGCAGGGCTATTCAAAAGGACTCCTGCTCCCGCAAGTGGCAACCGAGTATAATTGGGACCGGGATACTTTTCTGCGGCAAACGGCTCGGAAGGCCGGACTTCCGTACGATGCCTGGAAAAATCCGATGACAAAGATTTTTATTTTTTCTGCCGAGGTTTTTCATGAGCAGAAAAAGAAAAGGTAAAGTTTAATGTGCCCGATGATACGAAAGCCTGTTGTTGCCGGCATGTTTTATCCCGGTTCACCAGCGCAGTTGTGGAGTGATGTCCGGGCTATGCTGGCAGAAATCCCCGGCCGTACTGGAGCGGGAAAGGTCATCGCTGCAATTGTTCCGCATGCCGGTTATGTGTACTCGGGAAAAACCGCCGCAGCTGCATATGCTGCATTACGCCAATCGGATGCTGAGACGATTGTGATTGTTTCGCCGAGTCATCGCGAGTATTTTTTTGGTGCATCGATCTATGAGGGAGATGCATACGAGACACCCCTCGGTATCATCGAGATCGACACGGTATTACGTTCACGGTTGGTAAAAAGTGATGAACACATTGTCAGCGGGGTCGAAGGACACCGGGCCGAACATGCAATTGAAGTCCAGCTTCCTTTTCTGCAGGAAGTGTTACCCGGGAAAAAAATTCTTCCGATCGTTATGGGGGATCAGAGACGTCAGCTTTGCTTTCTCCTTGCACAGAAACTCGCAGAGTGTCTGAAGGGAAAACCTGTTGTGATGATTGCCAGTTCAGATCTCTCGCATTTCTATCGCTACGAAGTTGCAGAACAGCTTGATCAGATCGTTATCGATGATATAAACCAGTTCGATTATGAAAAACTCATGAACGATCTTGAGTCCGAGAAAACAGAAGCATGTGGAGGAGGTCCGATTGTGGCGGTGTTGATGGCGGCTGGTCAGCTAGGCGGTACAAAGGCGAGCGTTCTGGCTCATTGCAATTCCGGCGATGTCACCGGCGATCGTGAGGGCGTAGTCGGCTATATGGCTGCTATTGTCGAATCGGTGGTGGTACACTAATGGTTCGAAACTTACGGCCTTCCCTTCGACTAGCTCAGGGTAGCACCCTTCGACCGCTCGACGAGGTCTCGACAAGCTCGACCCAGGGCTCGCGGCAAGCTAGCTCAGGGTAAACCCCTCGATGAATTTGGAGTAGATTTTTTCTTTAAATTAATAAAGAATAGACTTTGCTAATCGACTATCATACACATACAAAATTCTGTAAACACGGCGATGGGACCGTCGACGATTATATTGAGTACGGAATTCAGTTAGGACTGAAAGAAATCGGTTCTTCCGAGCATATTCCGATGCCCGATCAATTTGATCTTCAGCATCGGATGAATATGGAAGAATTTCTTGGAATCTATAAGCCAAGCTTCTTTCGTGCGAAAGATAAGTACAGCAAACAGATAACCGTCAAATGGGGGATAGAGGCGGAGTTTTATCCGGGAACTGAATCGTACATCCGGCATTTTTCCGATACCCATTCGTTCGATTATGTCATCGGGTCTGTCCATTTCCTTGGAGAGTGGGGATTCGATAATCCGAAGTATGTCTGGAAATATGATATACGGAATATCGATGAGATATATGAGGAGTATTTCTCCGCCGTGGTAGCATCTGCGCGTTCAGGACTATTCGATATCATCGGTCATTGCGATCTTGTAAAAAAGTTTGGTCACCGTCCGACCAGGAATTTCGAAGAAATTTATCGTGAAATAATGAATGTAATAAAGAAGAACGATCTGTGCATTGAAATCAATACATCAGGACTGCGTAAGCCGGCTGTAGAGATTTATCCTAGCACGGCGATACTTGCGCTTGCGAAAGAATATCGGATTCCACTGACCCTCGGTTCCGATGCCCATCGACCAGAGGATGTCGGTCGGGATTTCGATATAGCATATCCATTGCTCCTGGAATACGGAAACGGAAAGATCGCGACATTTTCGCAACGGGAGCGGACGATGGTAAAACTGAAATAATCTTTTTCCAAAGAAAAGAGTAGAATCCGTGAAAGCACTCATAGCAAGTGGTGGACGGGGAACGCGGCTGCGTCCTATTACGCACACTCAAAATAAACACCTTATCCCTATTGCAAACAAACCGATTCTTCATTATGCGATCGAGGCAGCACGTAATGCGGGAATCAAGGAGATCGGTATTGTTCATAATTCCGATAGCAGGGAGGTTCCGCTGGCCATCGGCGATGGAAGCCGGTGGGGTGTGAAAATCACATACATCCCGCAGGAGAAACCGGGTGGACTGGCGCAGGTTGTCGCAATCGCTGAACCTTTTATCGGTAAAGAGAATTTCGTATTTTATCTCGGCGATAATATGGTGGTCGGAGGAATTCGGAGATTTATCGACGAGTTTGAAAAAAGTAAATGTAATTGCTTCCTCACGCTTGCAAAGGTCAAAGATCCGGAACGTTTTGGAGTGCCGGAGATTGTGAATAATCGGATTGTCGGAGTTGTCGAAAAACCAAAACAACCCAAAAGCCAGTTTGCAGTTGCCGGCATCTATATTTACGATTTCCATATCTTTGAAGCCGTCAAGAACCTGAAACCGAGTGATCGAGGTGAACTTGAAATCTCCGATGCTCATCAATATCTTATTGATAAGGGGTATGCTGTAGGGTATAGCGAGATTACCGGCTGGTGGAAGGATACCGGAAAACCTGTCGATCTCCTCGAAGCAAATCGGCTTGTACTCGACAACATAACACCGGCAATCCATGGTGAAATCGACACTCATTCCACTATCGCAGGTAAGGTAATCATCGAAAAAGGGACAAAGATTATCAATAGTGTGGTACGTGGTCCGATCATTATCGGAAAGAACTGCATTATCGAAAATAGTTATATCGGACCATTCACGGCGATTGGCGATAAAACGGTTGTCAAATCCAGCGAAGTGGAATTCAGTATTGTACTGAGAGATTGTAAAATTCTCCATGTAGGGATTAGGATTGAAGGAAGCATCCTCGGTAATGATGTCGAAATTGTTGAGGCGAATGGAAAGCCTCACGTGCACCGTTTCATGATCGGCGATCAGAGCAGAGTCGAAATAGCAAGCTAAGTGTACACTCAGTGTCCTATGCAGACTCATTGCTACTTCAGCCATAGAGGAAGTCTGGCTATGGAATACAAAAATATTATTGTCAATATCCATGATCGTCTTGCTACAGTGACGATCAATCGTCCGGATAAACTCAATGCATTGAATGAGGAGATCAAAACTGAGCTTGAGGAGGTTTTCATATCGTTTGTTGAAAATAAGGATGTCGGTGCAGTTATTCTGACGGGTGCTGGCGAAAAAGCTTTTATGGCGGGGGCTGATATTGTTGAGTTGGCTTCTCTTACCGTCGAATCGGGAAAAGAATTCGCAAGGAAAGGACAGGAATTATATTCGCTCATTGAGAACCTAGGTAAACCGGTGATTGCTGCAGTAAATGGTTATGCCCTCGGCGGCGGATGCGAGCTTGCGCTTGCCTGTCACATCAGGATTGCATCAGAGAAGGCAAAGTTCGGCCAGCCTGAAGCGAGTCTGGGAATAATGCCGGGTTATGGCGCAACCCAGAGGCTTCCACGTCTGATCGGTAAAGGGCGGGCAATGGAAATGATAATGACAAGTGCTCAGGTCGATGCTGCTGAAGCATTAAGAATTGGACTTGTAAATAAAGTCGTATCACCGGCCGATCTGATGAGCACAGCCGAATCAATTGCACGCTCGATTCTGGCGAAAGGTCAGGTGGCGATAAGGAATGTAATGAAAGCAATTAATACAGCCGAAATTACGTCGCTGGCCGAGGGTCTGAAAATTGAAGCGATACTCTTCGGCGAATGTTTCGGAACGGAAGATTGTAAGGAAGGAATTTCGGCTTTCCTGACAAAACGCCAACCACAATTTAAAAACAGATGAGACATATCACTGTCATAACGGTACTTTCATTTATTGCCGCATCGGCTCTGGCACAATTGCCGACCAAGATGGAGATCAGCCGGATGCTGCAGCCGCAGAGTGAGCAATTTGCATTTACAGCGTCGATCAGGCAGGCATGGGGAATGAGGCTCAATCCGGCCTCGATCGGCAATATGTATGGCGTTAATTTGATGTACAATGTCTATGAAGAACAGGGGAAATTGCTCGAGCACGAGATTTTATTTCAAAACTATCTTTTTAATTTTTCCTGGCGGCGAGCGTTGAGTTCGGGCAGGGAATATCGTGTCGATCATTTTTCATTGTGCATGGGTTTGGGTATGCCGGAATTTCTTGTAGGGGGAAGTCTTCAATGGTTATCCAGCGACCTTCCCGAAAATAAGCGGGGCATACTATGGTCTCTTGGAACTTTAATGAAGGTGAATGAATATTTGACTCTCGCCATGACTAAACGAAACATGAATCAGCCTATTATTGGCGGAGTAACAGTACATGGGATTCAATCGGTCGGGGCGGTGGTCAGACCCTTCAAGAACTCGGAACGGCTTCTCATTGCATTCGATTGGAGTCTCGCCAACAATCAGCGGCTCCGCGATGGCTCATTCAAAATTGGTGTCGATGGAAGAATACTGAAAAATCTGCGACTCTTCGGGAGCTTCGAGCACCGGCCGGATGAGACTGGAAATATAGTCATGCTCGGTATACGACTCAATGCTCCGTACTTTGCATTTGGTATCAACAGCGCATTCAATGGCCTTAAGAAATATGCTAACAGCGTCGCATCGGTTCTTCTTTCACCGGAACAACGTGGGTTACAATACTAGTGTCGAGTACCAAAAATAACTTGACAAGTGCCCTGACAACATTTCATTACCTATGAAAACAGGGCACAGTACCGTTCCAACTATTAAATTCATTTAAAATTATATAATTGGAACGGTGAGAATTTTTAGGATCAAATAAAAAATCGATAGGGGATCAATGGTAAAAGACAATACGAGCGGACAGAATGTGGTGAACAGCACCGCAGCAATGGATAAGATCGTTTCACTCGCGAAACGCCGTGGATTTGTTTTCCAGTCAAGCGAAATCTATGGCGGTTTGAACGGCTGCTGGGATTACGGCCCTCTGGGAGTCGAGTTGCTTAAAAACGTCAAAGAACAATGGTGGCAGGCGATGACATTCCGCGAGGATATTGAGGGAATTGATGCAGCGATCTTAATGCACCCGCGCGTATGGGAGGCATCCGGTCATGTTGAGAACTTCACCGATCCTATGGTTGATTGCAAAGAGTGTAAATCGCGTTACCGGATCGATATTCTTTTCGAAGAGACATCTATCAAAAAGAAAAAGGAAATTTTACGAGAACTGTTCCCAGTGGAATTTGCTGGTCAAGTGTCAGATGAAAAAGTGATATCGGCTTTTGACGAATGTATTTCAAACATAAGTTTTGCCAAACAACCGATAATACCTATGTTAAGCTGTCCAAATTGCGGTACCAAAGGAAGTTTTACTGATGTTCGTAAGTTTAATCTCATGTTTAAAACGCACATAGGACCGGTCGAAGATGACACTGCTGTCGTATATCTGCGTCCGGAGACTGCACAGGGGATTTATGTAAATTTTCTCAATGTTCAATCGTCATCCCGGCAGAAAGTACCATTCGGGATAGCGCAGATCGGGAAAGCATTCCGGAATGAAATCAATACGAAGAATTTTCTTTTCCGGACGAGAGAATTTGAACAAATGGAAATGCAATTCTTTGTCCGACCCGGCACAGACGAAAAATGGTTTGCCTATTGGAAAGAAGAACGTCTAAAATGGTTTATCGAATTAGGAATGAAGAAAGAGCGGCTCCAATTTCATCGGCACGAACCCGATAAGCTTGCGCACTACGCAAAAGATGCCTATGATATCGAGTACCTGTTCCCGTTTGGATGGGGAGAGATTGAAGGAATACATAACCGTACGGATTACGACCTATCGCGCCATCAGCAGTTTTCGGGTAAGAATATGCAGTATTATGATGATGAGAAAAAAGAAAAGTACACTCCATTTATTATTGAGACATCTGCCGGTGCAAGCCGTTCGTTCATGGCGTTCCTGGTGAATGCCTACGATGAGGAGATGGTAAAAGATGAGCAGCGGACTCTCTTACGGTTCGATCCGAGGCTTGCGCCAACGAAAGCCGCCATTTTCCCGCTCGTGAACAGAGACGGTATGCCGGAGCTCGCACGCTCAATCGAGCAGGATCTTCGTAAACATCTCCGCGTGTTCTATGATGAGAGCGGTGCCGTCGGCCGCCGCTATCGCCGGCAGGATGAAGCGGGAACACCGTTTTGTATCACCATCGATTCGCAGACACTGGAGGATCAAACAGTCACAGTCCGTGAGCGCGATTCGATGAAACAGGATCGAGTCGCAAACACGCAGCTTCTGCAATATCTGCGTGACAAATTAGCAAAGTAATTTTCCAATAAGGAGTTTTCCGTGAAGTTATCACAATATTTCTGTATCGTCTGTTGCGTTATTATCATTTTCCTTTCAGGTTGTACATTTGAGGAAGATCTGGCCGGATCGCAAGATATGCTCTATCCGGTGACGGCATTGAAGGCTGCATCGTTCGATTCGACCTCGGTATTGTTAACATGGGTGCCGTCGCCGAATGATTCGAGCTCGTTGTTTCAGAAATATCAGTTATTCTGGACATATGCGAATAGTGCGGACAGTAGTCTTGTCAAGCCTGATAGTGTGGATCTCCCCCGTGGGACATCCAGCTATCGTGTCACAGGACTGACGCACGGTGTCGAATATCTTTTTACTCTCTTTACAATTCCGCAGGACTTTGCCGTGCGACCCTATACGAGCATCCGCTGGGCGCCAGCAATGAATTATGGAGTTACAACATTACCAAACCAGACCGTTCTGGCAATATACGATGCAACGTACACCCCCGCCGGTCCGTCGGTGATCAATCTTGATGATACCAGAGCACAAGCCTCAGGCGACCTATATCTTGAGAGCGATTTAACACTGAGGAGTGCCAGTGTCAAGGGGACAGGATGGAGGCGTACATTATTCTCAACGACGCATATACAGGCATCTGATGTACCTCTGCCCATGACATCGTTTCCATCGGTCAGTACATTTATTGATTCTGTTGTATCGCTGCAACCTCAAGTCACCTACTTTTGTAAGACGCAGGATGGTCATTACGCCCGGCTGTATGTAAAAAATATACCGCCCGCATCCGGTGCGAAAGTGTTCGTCGATCTTGATATTTCCTATCAATCAACAGCGAATCTTCCCTATGCGAAACGAACACAATAGTGACTGTAATGAATAATAAATTACTTGTCATAGCGATTGCCATATTAGGATGTCTGGTTTTTTTGTTCGGCTTTAAGGTCATCAAGAAACTGGTAAAAATAATTCTTATTATTTTCGTTCTGCTTATCATCGGGGCTATTGTCTATTTTCGATTGATGTAATATATCTTTTTGCGCATGAATGTAGAATTGATCGTAGCAATTAATCCCCGTCGGATTCCGGATTTCTTTTGAGAATAGCCATCCCATGAATATACTCCATGTCCTTTCGCAGTTTGAAGTTACGGGTGCCGAAACGTATGCGGCCGTTCTGGCGGATTTTCAAGTACGCACCGGGCATTCCGTCACGATCGTTTCCGATACATTTCATACAGCTACTGAAGCCGAAATCTATACTCTCCCCATCGGTATTCGTACATATTCACAAAAATTGAGAAATATTTCTGCAATACGGGAGCTTCTACGCATAAAAAAGATCGATGTCATTCATGCACATTCGCGTGCAGCAAGCTGGGTAAGCCACAGGGCAGCACGCGGTAGTGACGTCCCTCTTGTATCGACGATACACGGCCGCCAGCACGTTCATTTTTCCTCGAAGACATTTCATATCTACGGTGAAAAAATAATAGCAGTGTGCGAGGAGATCCGCGAGCATCTGATTTCTGATCTCCATTTCTCCCCGGAATCGATTGCTGTCGTTAGAAACGGGATCGATGTACTCCAATGGCCGTTCAAGCCGGATATCCGGCGGGAAAAAACGGCAATTGCGCTTGTCGGGAGACTCTCGGGTCCCAAGGGAGAAGTGGCACGCCATATCATTGCTGAAGTGTTTCCACGGATTGTTCAAAAGATTCCGAACATAGAATTGTGGGTAGTGGGAGGGATGAAGGAGACGGAAGAAATCCATCGGCTGATTCTGGATGCCAATGCGGCGATCGGATCGGAGAAAATCATATTCCGTGGATTTTTAAAAAATATTGTTGAAGTGTATCATCAGGCTTCTATTGTCATCGGTTCCGGCAGAGTAGCTATCGAAGCCCTTGCATGCGGGAATCAGGTGATCGCGATCGGTGAATCGTCCTATATCGGATTGGTTTGCGCTGAGACGGAACAGCAGGCTCTGAAAACAAATTTTGGCGATGCCGGTAGGCCCGAACCGATCAACTATTCTATTATCGAACATGATATACTCTCCGTACTGACCGAAAATAATCGGAATACGGCGGAGTGGGGACGGACATTCATCGAGAGGGAATTTGCGCTTGAGGCGGTGACCCCGCGTATTTCCAGTATTTACTTTGAGGCCATGATAGATAAGACAAAAAAGCGCGAAATTCCTGTGCTCATGTATCATCGAGTCACAGAAGGAGTTCCGCCGCGGACGAAATACGGTATCTATGTGACGACAAGTGAATTTGAACAGCAGCTATCATTCCTGGAGCGAAAAAGATTTACGACACTCACATATTATGATCTCGCGAAAATTTTCGCCTTGAGGCAGCCGCTCCCGCGTAATCCGGTTATCCTGACATTCGATGACGGGTATGAGGATAATTTTTTAAATGCATTTCCGATTCTGCAAAGACACTCGATGAAGGCAGTCATTTTCCTTCTCGGCAACAGATCGATTACAAGCAACGTATGGGACATGCAGAACGGCGAACCGGAAGTGAACCTCTTGAATGATGAACAGATCCGGTTGATGGCGGAATATGGTATTGAGTTCGGGTCACATTCGATGGATCATAGAAGGCTCACGGAACTCTCGGTCGAGGAGGCACAGAATGACGTTACAGCGTCGAAGTTATTGCTCGAAAAACGGTTGGGAAAAGAAATCATTTCCTTTGCCTATCCATACGGTGCGATTAACGAACAGGTGAAAGAATGCATCTGCCGTGCCGGTTATGAATTTGGCATTGCAACAGATTCCGGTCCCTGGAATTTCTGGAGCGATCTTTTTCAGATCCGGCGTATCCCAATATTCCCGGGTACCGGTCTCTTTACATACTGGAAAAAAATATCAGGATGGTATAATCGATATAAAGAGATCAAGGAAACCCTTCGACTCGCACATCCCGAATCCCTCGACAAGCCCTCGGCCTGAGCTCGGGCCGAAGGCTCGGGACAAGAATTCGAGAAGTACTCGCTCAGCGACCTGTCCGCCATCTTTTTGGCGGAAGCAGTACTTTAGTACAGGACGAGAAGGAAAAAGGAGAAAGGAGAAAGTAAGAAATTGTATTGCCAAGGAATTCTTTAGATTTTTTTTGAAAAAAATACCACAGTATGATATTTGAATATAGCTCCTTCAATAGTAAAAAGAATTTTATCCTTTTTACTTTTTCCTTAATTCATTGCTGTATGAAACTTTCTGAATTGACGTGGACGATGAAACGAAAAAAAGAGTAGCCAGGTTCTACGACCTTTTTTCCCAGGAGTATTCACGGATCTATTTTCATGAACTCGATCATAAACCGTTTGATCGGGACATGCTCGATACTTTTTCTTCTTCGGTGTCAGCAAATGGAACTGTATGTGATATCGGATGCGGGCCTGGCGAGATTGCCGCCTATCTCCGGTCGAGAGGATGCACTGTCATAGGCATCGATATTTCCGAGGAAATGGTACGGGAAGCGCGGAGGTTGAGTCCGGACATCTCGTTTGAGATTGGAGATATGACGCATCTTCGTTTCCCCGACAATTTTCTGGCGGGAATTGCAGCATTCTACGCAATCGTCCATTGTACTTATGACGATGCCAAGGATGCTTTTTATGAGTTCTATCGGGTCCTTCAACCTAACGGAGTACTTCTGCTGACATTTCATATCGGTACTGAAGTGCTTCGCATCGAGAAAGGTACCTCCGAAATCGTTGCCGTTGATTTCCGATTTCTCGATCCGGATATAATCGGTCAAAAGCTTACTGAAGTAGGTTTCACGATTGAAGAAATAAAAGTTCGTCCTCCGTATCCTGAAATAGAATATCAAAGTAAACGGGCATATATGTTGGCACGGAAGAGGAAATAGCGGGATGGAGACAAAACAAAAAAATCAGGCATGGATTATTGTCTGTCTCGGTATTCTTGTAATGATCCTGATCGGCCTTATAATCTGGAAGTCTGTCCGCTCGAAACAAGAGGAACGGAGGAAGCATCTGTATGTCTCAATTGAAGAGACAGATCCGAAAATGCATGAGGCGATCGGGAAGGCACGGGGAAATATTGACGAATTCATTGCAATGCTACGGAACCCGCAACCAACAATCAGCTACTTTGCCTTGAAGGCTAAATTTGAAGAAAATGGAACGATTGAACATGTATGGCTGAATTTTATTACGTATGACGGAAAAGAATTCGAAGGTAATGTGGCAAACGATCCTTTCGCATTGAAAACTATTTCATTCGGGAAGACGGTCAGGGTACCGGCAGAGCGCGTGTCGGATTGGATGATTATTGATAATGGGGTTTTAGTCGGGGGGTATACGCTTCGTGTATTGCGCGACAGAATGTCCGAGCCCGATAAAAGGGCATTTGATGAAAAAGGCAGGTTCAGGGTGGAATGAGAAAAGATAAAAGAAAAAAGATAACCCTTCGACTCGGTCGCTTCGCTCCCTCGCTCAGGGCAAGAAGGAAAAAGCTTACCCCGGATCCTGACCCCGTCCTGGCTTTCAGTGGGAAGGGGGGATCAAAGGGGAAAAAAGACAAAAAACGAGAGTCCTCTTTTTCACCAGTTCGTCTTTTTCCTTTTTCCTTTTATCTTACATCTAGTACCCATCAAATTAATTGATTAAACAGTGCCTGCTCAATATTTCTTCAACTATGTTTTTTCCCTTACAGCAATTATTTTCTATAAGCTTTGATGGTACTGTGCCCCTTTGTTTGTATACTTAATTAGTTGTAGGGGCACTAGTAATCTCTCTGTAACTCCTCTACCTCGACCCCTGCCCTGAGCGAGTTCCGATATGCTATATCGGGACGAGTCGAAGGGTCAACCTTAACCTTAACCTTAACCTTAACCCCCTCGACTCGTTCACTGTGTCCGCCTCGTCGAGCCTCGGCGAGACGGGTTCACTCGCTCCACGAAGTGGTACTTTAGTGCGGGGTAAACTTTACCTATTCCTTATTTAAATATCATGCGGTGAGACCAAAACCCTGATCTTTTTTTCGATCTTCATTTTCCCCAGCTCATCCCGTAGCCGGTTCATCTCCTCCTGCATTTTTGGAAGTTCCTCTTTCTCTATCTGAATATCGATGTCTGCATCGGGAATGTTAAAATATTCATGGTCGAATTCCCATGATGGACATTCGGGTATATTAAAACGATATCCGTGAGAATCCTCCTTTTCATCTTTTTCGATAGGGACCGCGATGGTTTTGGATGATCCTTTTCTGATAATTTCAAAGTCGAGCGTTTTCCCCGGCTCAGCATTGCTCAACACCCTTCTGATATCGCCCACGTCATTGACGGATTTTTTCCCGGCACGGATGATCACGTCTCCTGCTTTGAATCCCGCTTTCTCCGCCGTGCTGTTCTTGAATACTTCACAAACAAGAACGCCCTCGTTATTTGGTGCACCGAAATATGCGCCTAATTGTTCATTTAGTGTTTCAAGATTCATGCCGAGACGAGGGCCGTGACAGATAAACGGCATATGTTTCGGCGGCATGGGTGTAGAAATCCTTAATTGTTTGTTGTGCTCCTTTGCAACCCCGAGTGTGACGGTGAGTGTTTTCTTCTGTCCCTCTCTTAGAATCACAATCGGAACTGCTGCGCCTGGAGAAGATTTCCCGACAAACTCCCGGAGATCGGCAGCATCGGAAATTTTCTTTCCATAAAATTCAATTATTACATCTCCCTTTTGAATACCGGCAGAATCCGCCGGACTTTCACCTTCGACTTTCTCAACATATGCACCTTCATCCGTATCGAGTTTTTTTTCTTTGGCGAGTTCTTCTGTCACATCAGCTATTCTCACTCCAAGCCATCCTGCTTTTTCCTTTTTCTCGCCTATGACCTTCGCATCACTTTTTTTCGATTGAATTGGATCGTGCGCTCCACTGCTAAAAACCGGAATTAAGAATATTCCAGTTGCCAGGACAATCAACCACTGTTTCATGGGCATTCCTCCTTGGATAAGTGAATATACCATTAAAAAATCACTCTCCTTCTTTCTTTTAAAGACGCAGCTGTATAGTTAATGTTCCATTTTCATTGACATTCCTTCGATAATTCTTTAAATTCTGTTATTGAGAAAAGTATTACCAAAAAACTCTATGGCTTATAATCATCCCCAGAAAGCAGTAAGAATATCCCATAAGCGTCTTAAAGGATATTTCGATGAATTTGTGAGGTCGCTTGATGCGAAACGGCCGGAAACAAAAGGGACATACGAGCGTGCGCTGCGTGAGTTCCTCCGTTGGTTTGACAAAGACCGCGGATGTCTGTTCCGGGTCCGTGATATCGAGCGATATAAAAAATATCTGACGCGGCGGAAAAAGTTATCGGCGGTCTCGGTGTCGACATATCTCACTGCACTGCGGCAATTCTGCCGGTATCTTGAGTGGGCCGGTGCGCTCAAAGTAAATCCTGCAAAAGATGTTAAGGGAAACGCACGGCCGATGCATCACTCGCGCGAAATCATCCGTTACCAGGATATCGAACGCCTGCTCGCATCGGTTGATGTAAATACAGAACAGGGAGCCCGTGATTATGCAATTCTCAAAGCCATGCTGGGGTGCGGACTTTCCGAGATTGAGATCGTTCGTGCTGACGTCGGTGACATGGGCGATGATGAGGGAAAACCTATCCTTGCCGTTCAGGGGAAAGGAAGAAGCACAAAGGATGAGAGGGTCTATCTGCCGCAGGATGTCGCACTCGCTCTTAAGGCATATCTTGGAATGCGGCATGATATAAATCCGGATAGACCGCTTTTTGTCAGCGCTGGAAATCGAACACGGGGACTGAGAATGACAACACGTGGGATTCGTGAACGAGTGAATTATTATCTGCAGGTATCGGGAGTCAAACAGGGTAAAGCCCGACGAATTACAGCCTTTTCACTCCGGCATACTGCGGCACTTATACTCGTCGAACAGGGCGCATCGGCAGAAGAACTTATGAAAAAGCTTCGCCTCGGCAGTGTAATGACGGCCGAGGTATATCTAAAACAAAAAGGGACACTACAGAACTGACATTCATTTGTTGGTAGGAATTCGGAATTTTTATGGCGTCATATGCATTTCAGGAAATAGAAACACGATGGCAAAAATTCTGGGAGGAAAATAAAACCTTTCGTGCTGTCGAAGATCCATCGAAACAAAAATATTATATCCTTGACATGTTTCCCTATCCGTCTGGAGCCGGACTTCATGTCGGGCATCCGGAAGGATATACGGCGACCGATATTCTTGCACGATACAAACGCATGACCGGATTTAACGTCATGCATCCGATGGGATGGGATGCTTTTGGTCTTCCGGCTGAACAATATGCAGTCAAGACCGGAACACATCCTGCCGTCACGACGAAGCAGAATATCGACACATTCCGGCGGCAGATTAAGGCACTCGGATTTTCGTACGACTGGGACCGGGAAGTAAACACGACCGATCCGAAATATTATAAATGGACGCAATGGATTTTCCTTCAGCTGTATAAAAATGGACTGGCATATCTTGCGGAGGTTCCGGTAAACTGGTGTCCGGAACTGGGGACAGTTCTTGCCAACGAGGAAGTTCCGGAACAGATCGAAAAAGGATTCACGGTTATCCGGCGGCCGATGCGCCAGTGGATGCTGAAAATTACTGCCTATGCCGAACGGTTACTGAGTGATCTCGAAAATCTCGATTGGCCCGAATCGATCAAAGAGATGCAGAGGAATTGGATCGGGAAATCCATAGGTGCGGAAGTAGATTTCGGGATTGTCGGTATGCAGGAACGTCTTCGTGTCTTTACAACCAGGCCGGACACGCTCTGGGGTGCAACCTATATGGTACTTGCACCTGAGCATCCATTGGTTGCACGGGTAACGGCTGCTGGACGGCAGAAGGATGTTAAGGAATATATCGATTCGGCAAGACGGAAAAGCGATCTCGAACGAACTGAACTTAGCAAAGAAAAAACCGGTATCTTCACCGGAGGTTATGCGCTCAATCCAGTCAACAAGAAACAAATCCCGATCTGGATAGCCGACTATGTGCTCATTTCTTACGGCACCGGTGCGATAATGGCGGTACCCGGACATGATGAGCGGGACTGGGAATTTGCAAAAAAATATAAACTCCCGATTGTCGAAGTAATTTCCGGCGGCGATATCACAAAGGCGGCATACGTCGAAACGGAAAATGGTAGATGCGTCAATTCGGATTTTTTAGATGGATTGGGATACAGAGAAGCTTTTGAGAAAATAGTTGCATGGCTGGAAAAAGAAGGTCTTGGTCAAAGGACGGTCAATTTCAAGCTTCGCGATTGGCTGTTCTCTCGTCAGCGGTATTGGGGCGAGCCGTTCCCTCTCATTCATTATGATGACGGAACAATCGAGCCTCTGGATGAAGAAGACCTTCCTCTGACACTACCGGAAGTTCAATCGTACAAACCAAGCGGAACGGGTGAATCACCTCTCGCCCTCATGGACTCATGGGTGAATGTTGTTGATCCGAAAACAGGCCGGAAAGGACGCCGTGAGACAAATACAATGCCCCAATGGGCGGGGTCATGCTGGTATTATCTCCGGTATATTGATTCTCAGAACGATATGGAATTTGTAGGCAAGGAAAAAGAAAAATATTGGATGCCGGTCGACCTTTACGTCGGCGGAGCCGAACATGCGGTGCTTCATCTGCTGTATGCCCGGTTCTGGCACAAAGTACTCTATGATCTCGGCCATGTCTCTTCTCCCGAGCCATTCCTGAAGCTTGTGAATCAGGGAATGATCCTGGGCGAGGATTCACGCAAAATGTCGAAATCATTCGGGAATGTGGTGAATCCTGATGAAGTGATCCGTCAGTATGGCGCAGACTCAATGCGGTTATATGAAATGTTCATGGGTCCGCTCGAACAAACAAAGCCGTGGAGCATGCAGGGAGTGGACGGTGTGTTTCGGTTCTTGAATCGAGTATGGCGCCTTTTTGTCGCCGAAAATGGAGCTATAGCTCTATCGATAAAAGATGTCCCCGCCGATCAGGAAATGCTCAGACTTCTTCATCAGACGATAAAAAAAGTGACCGGTGATCTCGATGGGATGCGTTTTAATACCGCGATCTCGCAAATGATGATCTTCATCAACGAGATGTACAAGCGTGAGGTGTATCCACGAAAGGAAATGGAGAAATTTGTGTTGATCTTGGCTCCGTTCGCACCGCATATTGCCGAAGAGTTGTGGAAGATACTGGGTCATTCACATACACTCGCCTACGAAACATGGCCCGTATATGATGTTCAGCTTGCCACGGAAGATGAAGTGGAGATTGTTCTTCAGGTAAACGGAAAGATCCGTGACCGTATCCAGGTCGCCCGCGGAATCACGAAAGAAGAGCTTGAAAACCGGGCTCGTGCAAATGAGAGAATTCAACAATATATTCGTGGGAAGAACGTTGTCAAGAGTATAGTAGTCGTGGATCGGTTGGTGAATTTTGTGGTGAGAGATAAAAACTAAGTGTTGTCCACCGGCACGCTCCGCCGTACTAAAGTACTGCTTCGCCGAACGCCCGCTTCGCCGAGCGTCCGCCTCGTCGAGCCTCGGCGAGACGGGAAGCGAGGCGAGATTGTTCGCCGAAGTTCGACATAGGCTAATATTAACAGAAGGGGCACAAGAAAACACGTGTACGAAATCATAGGCGGAGAGTACTAAAGGTGCGAAAAAGCATATGCCATTGAAATCATGGGTGTGAAGCACCGTAGGTGTGCAGAAGAATAAGCCATTGAAATCATGGGTGTGAAGCACCGTAGGTGCGAAATCTTGGTAGACAAAGCAACACCAAATCATTCAAGCTCCGGTAGGAGCGGAATCTTAAAAATGGCAAACACATATACACAGATCCACATTCAGATAGTTTTTACTGTTCAGGGAAAACTCAATCTGATCAATATTAAGCATCGTGAAGAAATAGAAAAGTACATCACTGGCATCGTACAGAACAACGGCCACAAGCTCCTTGCGATATATTGTATGCCTGATCATGTCCATATCATGATAAGTTACAGGCCAAATCAATCCCTGTCCGATCTCGTCAGGGATATAAAGGCCAACTCATCACGTTTCATAACTGAGGCGAGAATTGTTCCCGGGAAATTTTCATGGCAGGAAGGGTATGGAGCATTTTCTTATTCTTTAAATGATATCGATGCAGTGATTCATTACATACGCAATCAAGAATACCATCATAAACGTCGGTCGTTCAAAGAAGAATACTTAGAGTTATTAAAGGAATTCAGCATAGAATATGATGAAAAATATTTATTCGAATGGGTGGTTTCGGAATTGTAATATTAGATTCCACCCCGATGGGGTTCTTAAATATATTAGGCTATGAAAATCTACCAAGATTTCGTCCCTACGGGACTCACTTGGGAACAATATTTCATGCATCTTGAAACAGCCGTATGTGCTCTGACTCAGACAGGATTATAGTAACCCCGTTAGGGTCTATGACTCGTAGAGGTGTAATCTTGGTAGATTTAGTATTTCACATGAATATCAGTACCCCGTAGGGGTGGTATCTGTTTTTTTATTGTGCATATTTCAATTTTATTAAAATTTCGTCCATTCGGGACTTAATAATCAAAGATATAAAATGATCAGATTTATCCTGGAAAATAATATTAATGCATAAACTGTCGGTTACAATCATTGCAGGGGCGGAGGAAGAAAACATCCGTGAGTGCCTTGAGAGCGTGCGTTGGGCGGACGAGATCATCGTCGTAAACAACTTCACTGATGATCGAACGGTCGGGATTGCGCGTGAATATACGCCGCACGTATTTTTGAGAATGTGGGAGGGGTTCGCATCACAGAAACGTTACGCCCTCGAACAAGCGACGCATGAATGGGTGCTGAGCATCGATGCCGATGAACGTATCTCGCCGGAATTGAAAGATGAGATTTTGAAAATTATAAGTTCCGATGTTACGTACAACGGTTTCCGGATCCCTCGCCGGAGCTATTTTCTAAATCAATGGATCAAATCCTGCGGTTGGTATCCCGGATATCAGTTGAGATTGTTTCGTCGGAAGTCGGTTCACATGAATGACCGCCTTGTCCATGAAAGATTCGAAGTCGATGGAGTCATAGGTACGCTCGTAGGGGATATAATTCATTATACTCATTCCAGTATCAAAACAACTATCCAGAAAGTGAACGAATACTCTTCGCTGCGGGCGGCAGAGAAATATCAAAAGCAGAAGATATCGACGGCCGGATTGATATTCAGACCCTTTCTTGCCTTTCTGCAGATGTTGATTGTCCGCAAGGGGTATCGTGATGGCGTTCGCGGGGTGATGGTGAGTCTGATCCACGCAATTACTCATGCTCTCACAATGATGAAAATGTGGGAACTCCAGCATTCCTCATTGCCGGGAAAGAAACCGCAATGAATTTTTATAGGCGTCTCCTGACATATGTGCGTCGGTACTGGCTTCATCTTGCCGGCTCGGTGATATGTACCATTTTCTTTTCCTTTTTTCATGCCGGCTCGATTTATCTCTCAATACCGCTTCTCGATACTCTCTTTAATCAGAATCCCGTCGTGCAATCCACGACACCGAGTCAGTCTCCATCGACGGGAAGCATAGAATCGCTGAAGAACACCGTGAATCAAATAATCGGCGAGTACGTTTTTCGTGGAACGAAGAGCGAGGCGCTGTTCCGGATTTGTTTCATCATCTTGATCGCATTCTTGATGAAGAATCTATTCGGTTATGGACAGGCATATCTCCTTGCCTTTGTAGAACAGGGTGTGATGAAAGATGTTCGTGACGATCTCTACAGGCATATTCACAACCTTTCCCTCGGATTCTTCACCAATGAGCGGACGGGGGATCTGATCTCGCGCGTGACAAACGACGTCAACGTACTACAGCAGAGCATCTCTGCGAGTTTTCTAAATTTGATACGTGAACCTCTGTCGATCATTGTGTTTCTTATAGTCGCAGTTGCCATCAGCTGGAAGTTGACGGTAATCTCTGTGCTTGTCTTCCCCATTGTGCTATTCATCATCAGCCGGATAGGAAACAGGATTCACAGGGTCAGCGGTGTGATTCAGGAAAAGATGGCGGATATCACATCGGTTCTCCAGGAAACCATCAGCGGAGCAAAGGTTGTGAAAGCATTCGGTATGGAGGAGTGGGAAAATCGCCGGTTCGCAGGGGAGACGAAAAAATTCTTCACACTAGTACTGCGGATTGCGCGGCTCAGGAATCTTGGATCACCCGTGACAGAATTCTTGAGCGTGGTGGCCGGCGTGATAATTATCTGGTACGGCGGAACCCAGGTCCTTGTGAGTGAAACACTCCGGCCGGCAGAATTCCTCGGTTTCATCATGGTCATATTCCAGATAATGACGCCGGTGAAAGAGTTAAGTACCGTCGCTAATCGAATGCAGGAATCCAGTGCGGCGGGAAAAAGGATATTCGAAATTCTGGATACCCGGCCGCATATTATCGACCGTCCGTATGCCGTCACGCTCGATCGGTTCACATCGGGCGTCGAGTTCCGCAATGTCACGTTCGCCTATGATTCACATGATTTGAACGGAGGAGCCGGTCCCGGGTCAAAGACTTATCCCCGCCAGCCTCTAACGGTCGGATATGGCGGACCGGGGTCTGTGGCTGATCGTCCTGTACTTCATAGCGTGAACCTGAGAATCAACCGTGGAGAAATAGTCGCACTGGTAGGGCCAAGCGGTGGAGGGAAAACAACGCTTGTCGATTTGATTCCGCGTTTCTATGATCCAATAGAAGGAGAAATCCTACTCGATGGGAAGGATCTCCGTGATTATAAAGTACAGTCGGTTCGTGCACTGATAGGAATTGTCACACAGGAGACGATACTGTTTAACGATTCGGTCCGCAACAACATTGCCTATGGTCTGGACAATTGTCCGATGGAGCAGATCGTTGCTGCAGCAAGCGCTGCGAATGCACATAACTTCATCCAGGCAATGCCGGACGGATATTCCACCATCATCGGCGAACGCGGCTCAAAACTTTCGGGCGGACAGCGTCAGCGGCTTTCGATTGCACGGGCACTGCTGAAAAATCCGCCAATTATGATTTTTGATGAAGCGACCTCCGCACTCGATTCCGAATCGGAAATTCTTGTGCAGGAGGCAATCGAACACCTGATGCAAAACCGGACATCGGTCGTCATAGCCCACCGTCTTTCAACCATCCGGAATGCAAACCGTATCATCGTGCTTGATCGTGGGCGAATCGTTCAGGAGGGAACCCATACCGAGTTGATGGAAGCCGAAGGCGGATTGTACAAACGTCTTTATGAAATTCAGTTCAATATGTGAGAATCCTCATGAGTCTTCCTGCAGTTGAATCCCATAGAACAAGTGAGAGAATTTTCGACAGGACAATTTTTTATTGTCTGATTTTCGTCGTTGTCAGTCCCATGTTCTCCATCGCCGTCCATTCCATCGGATTTGGAGCCGCGCTGATTTTATGGGCAATAAAGATGGTCGTCGCCCGAAAATGGGAAGTATGCCGGACACCGTTAGATTATTTCTTTCTGGCATATGCCGTTGCCGAGATACTTTCTACAGTTTTCAGCCTTCATCCATCGGAGTCTTTGATCAATATGAAGCGGTTGCTCCTGATTGTTATCGTTTATCTTAGTGCAGCATCGTTGAAGGAAGAGTGGAAAATTAAAACGCTACTGGGGACCCTTTTCTGCACGGCCGCCTTTTTATCGCTCTATGAAATCGGTAATGTGTTCATCACGCATGAACCGCGGTTGAACGTTTTCCAGCATTACATGACGACGGGCGGGCTCAAGATGATCGTTTCGCTTCTTATCCTCCCATTTATTCTCGATGAGGGTTTTTCCCGGAAGCTTCGGTACGCATTAGTTGCATTGTTCGTTCCGATATTCGTTGCACTTATACTCACACAGACACGGAGCTCTTGGCTCGGATTTCTCTGCGGTGCCGTCGTGATTGGAATTGTCAAAAATAGAACGTTCGTATTCGCAATCATAGGTTTTGTCGTCTTATTTATTTTCTTCGCACCGTCGACGTTACAACATCGTGCATTGAGCGTTATCGATCCGCATGATCCCTCCAATAATCTCAGGATCCGGATGTGGGAGACGGGGTGGCGCATTTTCTGCGATCATCCCGTGGTCGGGATAGGCGATACCGATATCAAACAGACGTATATCCAGTATACCACCCCCATTGATATTAATGAAGGGGGACATCTTCACAATAATTTCGTGATGCTTGCGGTGACTCTGGGGATCATCGGGTTCTCCGCGGTCATGGCAATATTTGTTCGAGTTATTCTTTATGAATTTTCGGTATTTCGTAAGGTTTTTGCATATCCACTTGCGCGAAGCATAATCCTGGGATCTATAGCCGTATTCATCGGGTTTCAGGTGAACGGTCTATTCGAGTGGAATTTTGGAGATCAAGAGATTGCGGCGTTATTCTGGTTTACAATCGGACTAGCTATCGCCATAGAACGTTTCACCAATCGTACAGCCGCTGATGAAAAAGAAATCATCACCGTGACAAAGAAATCGGATTGATTTTCAATCGGTTCTTCTTTATCTTTTTTAATTAATGATGGTTATGATGACGAAAGACGATACATATCGCGCCCTGTTCACTCAACTCGTCCTTATTTTTCACACTGCTGCAATGCAGCATATGGGAAAACTGAAGAACCCGCTCACCGATAAAATTGAACGGAGTCTCATACAGGCACAATCGGCAATCGATATGCTTGATATGCTTAAAGAACGGATGAAGGGGAATCTGTCGAATGAAGAAGAGAGGTTTCTTTCAACGGTACTGCAGGAATTGAAATTGAATTATATCGATGAGATGAATAAACCCGAGCCGCCTTCGGAACCGCCTACTGAGGAAAAACCATGAAATTTGGCATTGTTGGAAATCTTTCAAAAACTGAGTTATGTAAAGCGACGAGAGATCTGCTCGTCAGTTTTCAACAGCGCAAGGTTGACTATATCATTCAGGATGAATTAGCGAGCGCCGTTGTTCGCCATGAGCCGTCTTGTTCAATTGCAAAAGAATCAATGGCTCCCATCGAGAGTATTCCCGATCAATGCGACGTCATGATTGCATTCGGCGGTGATGGCACAATTCTCCGTACTGCGCGTTTGATCGGCCGACGCGGCATCCCGATTATCGGTGTCAATCTCGGGAAACTCGGGTTCCTCACAGAATTCAGTGCAGACGACATCCCGGTGCTTATCGATCGGATTCTCGATAAGAATTATCAAATTGAAGACCGGATGGTATTGAACGGAAGAGTTGCCGGGGATGACCGAACGATTTTGTCTGCTCTCAATGACATTGTTGTCGATAAGGGAGCCTATTCGCGTCTGATTCATATCGAAACCTATGTCGACGACGAATATCTGGTAACGTACAGCTGTGACGGACTTATAATCTCCACACCGACGGGCTCAACCGGGTATTCGCTTTCTGCAATGGGACCGATTGTCGTCCCGCGCGGACAGGTGATCATCATCAATCCCATCACACCACACACATTGACGGCGCGGCCGGTGATTGTTCCGGATACAAGCGTCATCCGCGCGATCATCCACTCGGAGGCCGAGCGCGTTCATGTCGCTGCAGACGGACAGGTTAACGCGGTCTATGCGCCCCCTGTCGAGCTGGTCGTCCGGAAGGCCGATTTTACCATCCGCCTCGTCACGCGAACGGATCAAAGCTATTTCGACGTTCTCCGCACGAAACTGATGTGGGGACAGGATATCCGATCAGCTCGTAAGAAATCCTGAGCGTATTTCTGAGAGTACAATGAATCGATTTCTGAAGGGATGTATTTGCATCCTAATCATTATATCAAGCTATTGCTGTTCCGGTTCATACAGAACAGAGAAAGATCACGATCAAACGATCTATGTTGGAAAAGTTGATCGTGCGTTATTCGAAAAATCCGATCTGTCGTGGTTTAAGGAAGAATATCAAAGATATACGCCTCAGTCAAAAGTCCTGGATAGCATCCGTCATGAGAAAGATTCGCTCGATGTGATTATATTTCTCGGTACATGGTGCGGCGACACACAAAGAGAGCTTCCCCGTTTTCAGAAAATCATCGAGACCGAAAAAATCCCTCTCCGTGTCATCGAATATCACGCTCTCAATAGAAATAAAGAGAGTGGAGAGGCGCTTCCGGCTGAATACGGAATCAGGTTCGTGCCCACATTTGTTTTTTTAAGGAATGGTAAAGAGATAGGCAGGATTGTTGAAACACCGAGGAAGTCGCTTGAAGAAGATATAGTGGATATATTTTCAGCGGCGAAGTAAGAAAAATAGGTTATTTACATTAATATAACTTCTGATCTAACATTTTGCAGGGGTACGGATTTCATGGAATATCATTTATTTTGATAACATCCCAATTCTATTTTAAAACACAACATCCATGGCCTAATTTGGCATTAGTTAATAACCTATATGATAGGTAATCCTTTCTGTGTCATGCTATCAAGAAAAAGATGGAGTAATATCGCCATAATCACGACAAAAAGAAGGTCGAGAATAATTTCAATCCCTATGAGATCTTTTTGTTCAGATTTTGATTCGACAGATTTAGATTCTTTAAGCTGGTTCCATATAAATATTGCAAGATAACCTAAAATAGCTCCAAAAATAAAACTATGGAAGAAGGTTCTATGATTCGGGTTCGTCGGTGGTTCAAAAATATCTGGGAGCCTCCCACCAGCAAATCCCACTCCCGATGATAAGATAATATGAACAAGATCAACATTATCCCGCTTTTTCAAATTATTTTGAATAATTATTGAAGTTAGTGCTCCACAGACGGTTCCCGTTAATAAATGAGTTTTTCCGTTTGGCATAGATATCCCCCTTAGTCAAATTTGATGGATAATAATTTAATGTCATTCTTAAATTTCCAAAGACCAGATAACACATTCGGATGGCATTTACGAAACTTATTCATAGAGCCACAAATACAGCAATTATGACCCTTAATGTCATTTTTATTCTGAAATATAGCTTTGTATTTGTCCCAAGCGTTACTTCTTTTTAAAAACGAGATACATTCGTAAATCAATTGCTTCGGAACACTATTTGGATATTCGTAATACCACTCGAAAAGTCCAAGGTCTCCGTGGCTATATTGACCCCATGGCCACTCATTGTATTTTTCAAAATAACTCTGGGCATAGAAGAATGGTATTAATAGGTTATAGAAATAATCTGGAATATTAAAACCATTCGGAAGGTGTATAGCAGTTTCAAACTCGAAGCATAAGCAAGCATCGCCATCTGAATTTATATGTAGATCTCTAAGATCCATTTTTTTACTTCTTGCAATATTATCAATTCTTCCTGCGGTCTCTCTGGCGGTCGGAAGAGAATATCTATTAATGCTTCTAAAATTTATTTCTATTTGATATTCATCTTGAATTCTGAATTTATTTGATTTGGACTGATCACTTGGATTAATAATATATTGCTTATTCGACTCATCAAAGTACATTATAAAGGCCAAAGAACCAGAGATATGATCCCGAGAATCATTAGATACGATTAAACCTGGATAGTTCCTGCCAATCCATTCAATATCACTCCCTGATAATTGCATAACCTTAGAAGCTCCACGGTTTTGATGGATTACTTCTGATTATTGGTAGTGCACTATTCTTAGTGAATTCTTGGATTGTTTCTTTATTATCATTATTAGTCGCTTTCGGAAATTTTTCGCCGAATAATTCTCGCCACTTAAATGATGATTCTACTTCATCCGTTGATTGTAATGCTTCACGTGCAATTTGTGCCGCTTTTGTCGCTACCGTCCAAAATATTTCAAATTCTTCTTCAGTAATTCTCGCAAATACGTCATGGGCAGGAAGCCCACGATCTTGCATAAAAGGTTTAGATTTCGAAAGAGCGTACATAGCATATTTAGTCGTTATATTTTCAAAAACGGCGGTTACACCTGCTGCAATCGAGTTAATAGAATCAGGACAACAGTCACCTAGAAGATGTTCCAATGGGTATCCCTTTGGTCTAAGATTCTCATGATTTATCAATTCCCACCACTTGATTGCTTTTACGATATTTACAAAATGTCCGTTGCATCGCTTATTTTTTTGTGATGTCCATTTAATTTGTTCCAACGGATGAGTTTCCTGCCATACCTTTGCTTCACGATCGGGAATCCATAGTGGTTCTGTTTGCCATTCCTTTTCTTTTTGAATCGCTTCTTTTATTGCTTTTTGTTCCAAAGGGGATCTCATAGTGTTTGGAACCCAAGATTTTATTAATCTCCAATCCGTTGCTTCTTCCACTGTATCTGATGTAGTAACAGAGTAACTTTTATATATATTTTCTTCTTCTTCAGATGGTGCTGACGTGATTACAAGATCCATATCGACGTATGATAGTTCTATGCCAAATGATCTACCTTGTATTTTATATTTCCCTGTATAATATTTTTCCAAAAAAGGAATAAATAGATTCATTGCTTTCTCTGGATCAGGATATTCGGACCGTTTAATCTTTGTTACAACCACTATATCAACATCTGCTCTTTTATCACCTTTTGGTCTTACCGCTGTTGAACGCTTATAACTCCCCTGAAGGAAAGAATCAACAATTATTGGTGTAAGATGCTCGTCGCTATGTAGTCGTTCTCGCAATGTCGTATGCCCTTTTAATAAATCATCGCGCATATTTTGTGTCAGCCTAATTTCTTTTAGGAATTCTTGGAAATAATTTGGGATATCCATTTTATTGACCTTTCATATGGTTGATTTAATAGAAATACTCTTTGAATATCGCATTTCATTTTCTCTGCCTTCATAATCGTGTTCATATAATTGAACTTCTTGGACTACATTCCGAAGAGTATTGCCGATAATATAGGCAAGTGCGGCAGGGCCAGAGTAAAAGAGGTGAACTATTCGACAGTCAGCTGGTAACGTTTGTCTAAGAATAGTCTGTAATTCATAGCCTAATTGCCATGCATGTTCACCATTTTTTACAGCTTCAGCCCCAATCCCGTTTAAAGTCTTAATAATAATCTTTGGTAGATTATTTAATTTCTCTAAGTGTAGAAATGGCTCGAGATGATTATATAAGGGATTAGTTACTGAAATACATATTATGACTTCATCTGTGATAATCCCTGAGGATTCTATGTCCCACAATTGTTGTGTTTTATGAGATGAAGGAGTCCACTCTTCGTATCCAAAACGTCTCGATTTGTGTATTGGGATAATTTGGATTCCATATTTAGGATTAATTAAATGGCCGATAAAATAGGCAATGGATAAATGACAGTCAAAAGAGAGATATATCGGTTGTGGTAAATAAGGAAATGAATCAGTAAATAAAAATGTGTTAATTCGAGATTTAATGAGAGTATTCCACAATTGGTTGTTCCGTATATAACGACCATTAAAATATTCCGTAATATCCAAATGCTTTGATTGAACATCAGTAGGCCTTCGTATAATCTGTGGATAACTACATATCGATATTTCACTCCGATTTGGGGAAGGCAGTATAATCAGATTTTCTTCACGCAATAATTCTTTAAAGGAATTTCTATTAAATGTATTCCGCCCCTGCTCGAATAATTTCCATGCTAAATCATCATAAATTATTTGAGATGAATCAGGATTCATTGGAACCATACTGGCTAGTTTAAGATTGATCTCGAGTTCTCTTGATAAGTCTGTGAGATTATCACCAAGAGAAAAACGGACGCGATTAAGAAACTGCTTTAGCTCTAATTCGTCGATATTAAGATGACGTATGAATGAATGACGCAATCTACCTACTATTGATGTTGGCGATGCTGTGAAAAAATCATTTCTTATTAACTCTTCATGCAGATAACTTGCGATGGGATCATCAGGATGCCAATGCCAATTAGATCGCATATAGATTAAAAAACTATTATTACTCCCATTTAAAGAACAATAACCGTCGTACAATTTATTTAACATTGATTTCTTCATATGTATGAAGGTTGGGTCCATTAGATCATTAGATGAGAACGCTCCACCAGCAGTCATATGATATTTGCACTGGATGTATTTACAATCAATTTTATTTCCTGTTAATGGGTCGGTGTATGGAATACTATATTTCACTACAACATCGTCAATGAAGGACAAACCCTCGCTTTCAAATGTCACGGAATCAACGATATCACTAGTTCGTAGCTTGAGTAATTCCAGCCAGAAGACACGCGCTTGATATTCGTCGCCTTTTCGTCTTGCGATTATCGATTTAGCCATAAGTGCCTTATTCTTAAAAAATATTAAGTGGAACAATTTAAACTATGTGTTCCATAAAATTAATGGAACACATATTCAAAAAAAATTACAAGGAAAAGTACGTGTACTCTCTCCCCTTTGCAGTGATTTCTTCTTTACGAAGAGCCAAATGCTTATTATATAATGCCGATAGTTTAGTACTTGCTACACTCTTTGTAACATGTAATCTTTTAGTGAGATCTACAGTTTTCAGTTCCTTTTTTTCCCAAAGCAGGTGCAAAACCTTTTTTAAATTCTGCTCCAAATGCCCAATTAATTGCTCTTTGTCGTCACTCTCCTTTACGGTAATTGGAATCTTTTTTACCAGGAATACACTTCTTGCATTTTCTAACGTACTTGGAGTGAGATGGGAAAATAAAATGCCTCTGTGAGATAAGATCTTTTTTTTCATTTTTTCCAAAATATTAATAACAATTAGTTCATCAATGAAAGACGTATCAGCACTCTGTATACCTTCATAACTAAATTCGATAGGTTCATCATTTTTTGACTGTTGTTCTATTATAAGATGTATACTTTGTACAAATTGTCGTGCAATCGGTCGCGTAAGCAAGTAATTACCTTTAATACCCAGTTGTGTCTTAATATCAAATAGTCTGATAATCATACCTATGTGTTCTATAATTATTGTGGAACACCTATTTTGAATATAACTAATCCTCCCGCCGTTGTCAAGGACTATTTTGATTCAGTTGAATCCCAATGTGGGTTCCATTAAAAAAGGGGATATTATCTCGTTTTATAAAGGAAATCATATCCTTCGATTTATATACATAGCTATCACCAGAGCGAACAAAGAGATATCCATTCCATTGTTTTAGAAAATCAAAGACTTTATACAATCCTCCGCCTTTGCTGCGCGATAAAGAATATTGAAACGGGTGACATAAATATTCTGAATTATGCTCATATTTATTCCCAATTTTATTCTTTACGGTTGTATGAAGTCCCTTTCCACCATCAATGATAGATAATCTTATGATATTTTTTCCTTCCGAACTGAAGTAATAGCGATTTAAGGCGATATATCCTGTGTCACCGCTCCATTCAAAAATATTCTGAGCAATTTCCGAAAGGACTGTTACAAAATCATCAGTCTCTATTTCATTTCTTTCCAACCACAAGGATAATATTTCTCTCTCACGCTCTCTTAACAATCCAGCAACTTTTATTACATCTCGAGCTCCTTTTTCTTCATCTTGATCAATTTTAGTGATTTCGATTAAATTAGTAGAATATGGATTCTCATCCCATGGCATGACAGATGAATAATCTGTCCCAAGTTTAAGCCACTCAATAGTTGATTGGAAAAATTTCATTCGTAATAAATATTTATACACATCGTCAGACAAACCATCAAGAATAACCAGCTCACCTGTTCTCTCAAAACATTGACGGCATCGAATTAATAATCCAAGCAAACAAAATGGCGTCATAAAGAAAACGCCATGAAGATTAATACACACAACATCTCCCTTCGACAAAGCTTCCCAGTCAATTATACCATCATAATAGACAATAGATTCTTCAGAATTGAGACTGCTATCAATATTTAATGTGCGCAACAATATTATACTCGTTATACTTTTTAAGAAATGATTTTATGGATCTTATCCATATCATTTTCTATCGAATATCGACGCTGAAATGGAACTCTGTGAAGAAGATGGTGCTGTTGCGTTGAGGAGCCGGTATAAGCACACGATTATAAATCCCAAATACCAAATTTGGTATTCTGTAAAGACAGTCAATTTTTCACGTAAGTAGTATCCTTCGCTCCTTCATTGATCCACGTTTTGATTGCCTGGATCTTGTTCGTTGACAGCGGTGGACGATTCGGCGGCATCTGCGGTTGTATCTTCCCTTCGATCCTCTGAACAAGAATACTTGCGTTGGAATTATACTTGACGATGATACCCGCACGGGCTGTAGCATCGAAATATGAAGCCAGACTTAAATTGCCCGAGCGTGTGTACGAATCATGACAGTCGATAGTAGCACAATAAGTATTAAAAATCGGCTGAATGTAATCGTAGTAACCAATTTTTGAGGCAGGAAAAGTATCATTTGTTCCGGTATCTGTAGTATTATCTTTACAGCCGGGAATACTACTCAATGCGATGGCAATCAAAAGAATTAGAAATGCATTATATATCTTCATACTTCCCTCCCAAATATTCGGTGAGACATTGCAAGATACTATCAAACTTGTTCAATGTGCTGGTCCCGGATCGATATTGACGATTCGGCCTTCTACTGCGCTTGTAATAATCTTCTGCTGCTCTACTTCGTGAATGAAAACATCCCTGTCAGCGGTTCCGCAATGATTTATCTTGATATTCGCTTCCGGTAGTCCGAAAAAGTCGTGCAAATGATCTGCAGTAAAACTATTCACCGTTATCGAATAACGCCGGTGCGGATCGATTGGTTTTCCATTAACCAGTGCCGATATCAACCGTTGACCCTGGGGTTTCCTTCCATCGAAGGTGTATGCGAGTCCGGACACTTGAAACAATTCCCGTTTGTCCGACACCTGCCATTCGAGTATACCGCGGAGCTGAGATCCGGTGACCTCAAAAGTGTCAAGCTCGTCACCGAATGTATCGATTTCCCAAATATCGCGAATGCGTATAGCTCCGGGATCCATATCTTTCCGTAAACTGCCGGAATTAAGAAATGCAATATCGGTCTTTCCGAACCTTCTCATCGCATCGGTATGCCAGTTGCCGATATTGCTTTCCTGGTTATATTTTCGTTCCCAACGGACAGCCAACGTGCCAATGACTCGATTAAGAGCCGGGCCTACGATGCTTTCGAGAGAATCCACTAAGGCAGCAACTTTCGTATCGGCAGGATAGACGCCGTTCACAGTTTCGACAAGACGTCCTGAGTAGGTCAGTAGTGAATCCCCGTCGAGATCGACCTGCAATCGTAATTCACCGAGATACCGGCTGCTCACGCCTGCCTGACAAATGACGGTATGATTAACCTTTTTGGGTACAAATAACGCCGTATGTGAATGACCGCCTATAATAATGTCGATGTTTTTTTCTTTCGTTGCAAGAATCGAATCCATCGGTACACCCATGTGGCTGAGAACAACAATTAGATTCGGCTTCTCTTTTAATCGAAGTTCGCGGATTGAATTTTTTACGGTTTTCATCAAGTTGAGAACCTTCAATCCACGAATATTCTCGCGAGTTGTCAATCTCGCCAGGTTCGGAGGAGCGAGCCCTATAATCCCGATTTTTACATCGCCGACGGTTATCACGATTGTCGGGGGGACAAACGATTTTCCATATTTCGTATCCCATAGATTTGCAGAGACGATGGGTACGCAGAGTTTTTGGAGTCGAACCCTCAGCGTATCTATCGAATAATCGAATTCATGATTTCCAAGTGTCGTCACATCTGGAGACAGAAGATTCATCATTGTAATATCGGCGTCTCCACGTGTGATCGAGGAAACAGGCGTACCCTGAAAATTATCCCCTGCATTCAAAATAACCGCATTGGTGTCCGACTTCGACAATGCATTCAAGAATGCTTTGAATGTTGCAGCGCCGCCGACGTCGTAGCTTGTAACCTTTCCCGTTGAATCGGTCCTCGAGACTTTTAGCGGCAGATATTGTGCATGGAAATCGTTATAATGAAGAATTGTAAGCGAAGCCGTACGCTGTGCCAGGACATTATTGCAGAATATAGCCCCTGCACATGCAATCACCGCCAATATACGAGCATTCATAACACCTCATTGATGTCCAGCTATAGGATCCAGCCCGCCTAAAAGAACCTCAAGCGGCAGGCGGGGATACACCTCTGGCGCAATAAAAAAACATAATGAAAATAATAATGATTTCCAATTGACTATTTAATATATTTTGACATATCATCTATCATATAGAACACTTTTATACAATGGAAATTCCCCGATTGACAGATAGAGTACTGCTGATTTCCCTCCTTCTTCTTACTACAATCTTTTCTTTGCTTCTATTTCGTACCGGATGGTTGTGCGATGATGCCTACATAACATTTCGCACGATAGATAATTTCATGAAGGGATACGGATTGAGATGGAATGTAATAGAGCGAGTGCAGTCCTACACCCATCCGTTATGGATGTTTCTGCTGGCCGGACTTTATTCAATAACCCGCGAGATATATTTTACCAGCATTATCACATCGATTGTAATTTCGATACTCACGGTAGTATTGCTTTTCACGCGAGTGTCACGCTCAGCCGGATCGGGGCAATTGGATTTTCGTTACTACTCCATCTTAGGACTGCTCGTATTGATATTTTCCAAAGCATACATCGATTTTTCGACATCGGGTTTGGAGAACGCGCTTTCGCATTTAATAATTGTGGTATTTGGGATAGTGTACATACGCGAGGAATGGGGCAGTAAGAAAATATTTCTATTGTCATTGGTCGGGTCGTTGGGGATTCTGACGCGGATGGATACGGTACTGCTGTACGGTCCGGCATTTCTCTATGCATTGTGGAAGGAGCGAAGTCCGAGAGGAATTTTGATTGCGTTTATCGGGAGTCTCCCATTTATACTGTGGGAATTATTTTCAATTATGTACTACGGTTTCCCGTTCCCGAACACGGCTTACGCTAAACTCGGTGCCGGAATAACCGACAGTGAGTTATTGGTTCAGGGGTTCCGATATTTTTTGAATTCATTTCTGAACGATCCGGTCACACTGATAGTAATCTGCAGTGGGATGATTTTCCCCATTATAGTCAGACGGAAAGAATATATACCCCTGAGTGTGGGAGTTCTCCTGTATTGTATCTATGTTGCGAAGATCGGCGGTGATTTTATGAGCGGCCGGTTTTTTACACCGCCGCTTATGGTTTCAGTCGTTATTATCATGGGG
Organism: Bacteroidota bacterium; assembly: GCA_050011775.1. GTDB lineage: Bacteria > Bacteroidota > Ignavibacteria > UBA10030 > CAVZMI01 > CAVZMI01. Next base: position 82,555 of record JBEKIL010000002.1, read on the forward strand.
ATAGGATTTACATCCTTATGGCGTATCTGCATATCATGTCTGGTGGTGGTAATTGCGGGATTGGTTTCACCACACCCAACTATCTTCAGTAAAACTAACTATGGCATTGAGTATTCGTCAAGGACAAAAGATAATATTTATGACGAGAGAGCATCGTATTATCCTTATACAAGTATGGAAAAAAAGATTCGAGGTTTTCAAGTTCCTCAGCATCCATGGATCATCTCCGGTAGAGAGGCGGGGGAGAATAAAGTGCCTCTGGTTATTCGGCATTCGATCGGATTTTTTGGTTATGCTGCAGGACCGGGAGTTTATATTGTCGACCGCTGGTCTTTAACGGATCCGCTCCTGGCGCGATTGCCTGCTGGCAGAGATTGGCAAATCGGTCATTATAGAAGAAGACTTCCCGATGGATATCCGGAGTCGATACTTACCGATACAATTGCAATCAAAGATCCGGATCTTACAGTATATTATAGAAAATTGCGGACGATCATCCGTGGGGATATTTTCAGTCTTGATAGGTTAAAGGAAATATGGTTGATGAATACGGGTGCGGATGATTATTTACTTGAAAAATATCGGGCATCTCAAAAGTCGCAATGAAAAACGTTAGAAAATGTAGTTATTGACTTTAAATCCTGCTTCGGCTATATTTATGTATAAATTGGGGCTATAGCTCAGCTGGGAGAGCGCGTGAATGGCATTCACGAGGTCAGGGGTTCGATCCCCCTTAGCTCCACAAAAGCCTCCTATACAAGTAAAGCAGGCTTTTTTTATGCCCTTTTTCGTTTATATCCTAAGATGTTCGGATAATACCCTTTACACCGGTCAAACAAATAATATTCAAAATCGCCTTGAAGAGCACAAAAAAGGTCAAGTCCACTGGACTAAATCGAGATTGCCTGTTGAATTGGTGTATTTTGAAATATATAAAACTCGTCGAGAAGGAATGTGGAGAGAGTAGGAGATTAAAAAAGAAATTGAAAAAAGTGGAAGAGAATTTGTGGTATCACTTTGTATTATAAGTTTACCAAACATGAATGAAAAAAGTCGTGTAGAGTAAGAATATAAGCCCCAACAAAGCAAATGATTTCTCCGGTATTCTACTTTTTATCATCACAAGTGTCGTGATGACATAAAGCAATTCATTCTTTCGGAAGAGGTACGATAAAGGATCGCCTTTTACTCCTGTCGGTAACCCATAAACCGAAATGGATACCAAGAAAACCAAAAGGCCAATACTTGATAGAACCAGCCAGTAGAGTCCCGATTGGTGTGAGCATTGCAACCGCCAAAATCGGTAGGATACTACCAGCTTCGAGACTGCACAAGAACGGCTTAATCCCTGCAAGCGCGAATAAAAATCCATAATCATGCTCCATAATTCTCTTAGATAGGTACAAATAGCTTGTAGTAAGAATTACCATCCAAATAAAAAAGCCCGTCTTAAAATCTATCCATGTAAATGGTATCCAAAGCTTTCTTACCCACGGCGGATATAACCACCCCCAGTACTTACCTTCTCCACTCATCTGAGTAATTTCGACAGAATTTGCCTTTGCAGCTTCCACGTAGATCATAAAATCTATACTTCTTCCTATGTGTGTTTTACCATCAAGATAACGATTTGGGAATGATACTTGATTATAAATCGCCGATAGAACAATGATTAAGTAGATGAATATTCTTATTGTTTTTTTAGTACCGGTGCTCATTCCAACTCCTACCTGATTTGCAAAGTTCGGGGGAAACCCGATAATCTCCAGTGATAGGAATGATTTTATTTCATTCGAGCTTTTCTCTTTATCCCGTCGAGGATAATCTGTATAATCTCAGGTGCGAGAGCGCGACGAAGTGTGGTATTTTCAATTTCTAACTCCGCAACTTTTTTCCTTAATTTTGCGATTTCTTTGTCGTCGTATCTGGCCGTTTGTTCCCTAACGCCGGGAGGCGTTTTGCCTCTTTCGTTTCCGGTCATGATGTATTCAATATCACAATTGACTAAACGTAGAAGCTCTTGCGTATCGGGGCCGGGTCTACGACTCCCGTTGAAATATTGATACCAAAACTGAGAATTTTTTCCGGTCGCCCTTCCGAAAGCCGCGATACTTTCAAAATTCTCCTCCACCCAACTTTTTAATCTTTCACCGACATCCTTGTAAGCGAATTTTGGCATTTTAATGGATGTATTCAATTGTATTATAATGTTTTCAATAGTGTGTTATTCTATTGATAACAAGAAAAATTTAAGAAACGCTGCCGTGAAAGTCAAGTCAGGATATATAAATGTATAATAAAGATTATATGCCGTTTTTGCTTTTCTACACTAAAGTCAATAGATTAATGATTCGAATGATGAGGAAAACAAGTGGCATTTCGTCTGGTCTCAGATTATAAACCGAGCGGTGATCAACCGGAAGCGATACGGCAGCTCACCGAGGGAGTTATGCGCGGTGATACGTACCAGACGCTTCTGGGTGTGACGGGAAGCGGAAAAACATTCACAATCTCAAATGTCATTGAAAAAATCAACAAGCCGGTGCTGGTCATGTCGCACAACAAGACCCTCGCCGCACAGTTATACGCCGAATTTAGGGGTTTCTTTCCGCATAACCGTGTAGAATTTTTTATCAGCTATTATGATTATTACCAGCCGGAAGCATACCTTCCCGCAACCGATACGTATATCGCAAAGGATTCTTCAGTCAACGAGGAAATCGACCGGCTCCGACTGAAAGCGACGAGCGCGCTCCTCAGCGGCGATCCTAACGTTATTGTTGTCGCTTCCGTCAGCTGTATCTACGGTATCGGTGCACCGCAGGATTGGGCTGAGCAGGTCGTCGTTGTCCAGAAGGGAGATCACATCGAACGGAACGCGCTTCTCAAGAAACTCATAGATATTCATTACATACGGAACGATGTCGAATTTACGCGCGGTAATATCCGTGTCCGCGGCGATGTTGTCGATGTAATTCCTGCATATGAATCAGATGAGGCTCTTCGCATAGAATTTTTCGGTGATGAGATTGAGCGAATATCGGCCATCCACAGGCTCACCGGAGAAGTACTCGGTGATCTCGATTATGAGGCGATATATCCTGCAAAACATTTTGTAACTTCACAGCAGACACTCGATCGGGCGATTGTCGATATTGAAAAAGAATTACATGAACGTCTTGCAGAATTGAGGGGACTTGGCAAGCTGCTCGAAGCCCAGCGTCTCGAGCAGCGGACTAAGTTCGATATCGAAATGATGAAGGAGATTGGATATTGCTCAGGTATCGAAAACTACTCGCGCCATATAGCCGGCCGTCTACCCGGTTCACGTCCATACTGCCTGTTTGATTACTACCCTGATGATTATCTGCTTGTCATCGACGAGTCGCATGTGACGGTGCCGCAGATCGGCGGGATGTGGCATGGTGACCGCTCGCGCAAAGTTACGCTTGTTGAAAACGGCTTCCGTCTTCCCTCGGCGCTCGATAATCGTCCTCTGACATTTGAAGAGTGGGAAGAAATGGTCAATCAGGTGATCTTTGTCAGCGCGACGCCGGGTGAGTATGAGTTGAAAAAATGCAAAGGAGCCGTTGTTGAACAAGTGATCAGGCCAACAGGACTCCTCGATCCTCTCGTTGAGGTCCGGCCGATAAAAAATCAGATCGATGACCTGATTTCGGAAATACGGAAGCGAACATCCGAACGGCAGCGGGTTCTGGTCACCACACTTACGAAACGGATGGCGGAAGACCTGACTGAATATCTTCAGAATATCGGCATCAATGTGCGGTACGTCCACTCCGATATCGATGCCCTGGAGCGTGTGGAGATACTGCGGGATTTACGGCTTGGCGATTTCGACGTTCTTGTCGGCGTAAACCTGCTGCGTGAAGGACTCGATCTGCCCGAAGTATCGCTTGTCGCTATTCTGGATGCGGATAAAGAGGGTTTCCTCAGGTCGGAACGCTCGTTGATTCAGACTGCGGGTCGGACGGCCCGGAATGTCGACGGACTGGTCATTCTATATGCTGATAATATCACCGGCTCGATGCAGAGAATGATCGAAGAAACCCGCCGGAGAAGAGAAAAACAAGCGGAATATAATAAAGAGAATCGGATCGAACCGAAAACTATTTATAAAACACTCGATGAGGTACTATCGGCGACTGCCGTTGCCGATGTAAAAACTCAACGTGATGCCCGTAGAGAGAAAGAGGCGATACCCGCCGTTACAGAGCGGGTCGTGAAATATCTGACGAAGGAACAGCGTGCCGACATGATCGAAGAACTCAAGCTTGAAATGAAGAATGCAGCAAAGAATCTGGAGTTCGAACGGGCGGCGCTGCTACGCGATGAGATTAACCGCCTGACGGCGATGGAAAAGTAAATATCTATTGAGTCCCCCCATTCCGGCTCTGTCGTAACAATATCCTTATAACTTAAGCCTCTCGCACGATCATTGTCACAAAATTCCCAATTGCAGCGGTAAACATATAGACTCCCGAAGCGGTTCTAAAGATGATCATAAAGAGCTCACAACAAGCAAATCCAATTGACATGATTTATTATCGCCGTCATCTTCCACATTACCAGCCGTTGGATGCGACTTTTTTTGTGACGTTCAGATTAGCCGGGTCGTTGCCTGCGGCTGTGATTGAGGAAATGCGTGCGAACCGAGAACGAACGAAAAGACGTATCGAGAGAATCAATAATCGGAAAACACGATCGGATGAATGGTACGAATTTAATATTGATTATTTCGCCCGGTTCGACGGCTTGCTCGATAAAAACGAAAAGAGCCTGCTTTGGTTACGCGAACCGCGCATTGCCGGCATTGTCAAAGAATCCATTCACCATCGTGATCAAAAAGAATATGATCTAATTGCATATTGTATCATGCCAAATCACGTCCATATGGTATTTGGTGTAGGTCGACTCGCTGAGTCGACCTCATCAAAAAACGGTCGAGACAGCGTCTCGACCTACATTGTCACTCGAATATTAGAGTCTCTAAAAAAATATACTGCACTGTATGCAAATCGTAAACTTCATCGCACCGGTTCATTTTGGCAGCACGAAAGCTACGATCATGTAGTACGAGACGATGCCGATTTATCGCGTATCGTAGAATATGTTCTCATGAATCCTGTACACGCAAGGTTGGTTGAAACTTGGGAAGCATGGCCGTGGACATATCTGAAAAACATTTCATAAAAAACACGGAGTTCAGGAGTTTTTATACTACTTTAAATCTGCCCTTATTTTATTGTCACAAAATTCCCAATTGCAGCGGTAAACATATAGACTCCCGAAGTAAATCGGTGAATTTCTACTGGAGCACATATTAGTTCATAGCCATATAGAGTGATTTGTTATGATTCTTCCCAACATCATCCGGAATATTCATAGTGCTTTTCTCGATGTGATTTTCCCGCGTCTTTGTATAGCATGTGAAAAACCGTTGGAACAGCATGAAAAATTTGCCTGTTCGTGGTGCTGGCAGAATATTCTTCAAGTATCGCCTGATGATGTGACGGTCCGCGTACTCATGCGGCGTTTCGAGGAGATCGGGACCATCGACCGGTTATTCACTCCATACTATTTTGAAGAAGAGGGGGTGCTTCAGAAAATCATACACGGATTAAAATATGAAGGTTTTACCAAATTAGGTGTTGGACTGGGGGAAAAAATCGGTGAGCTGATTGTTGGTGAAAATCTTCCGTTTCGGCACGAATGTATCGTCCCTATTCCCCTTCATCGATCAAAGTACCGTGAACGGGGGTATAACCAGAGTGAATATATTGCACGGGGCATTGCGGAAACATTGAGCATTCACCGAATAGAAGTATCTGCGGTGAAGCGCGTTCGTGCTACTCAGTCGCAAACCCACCTCAGTGTAGATAAACGAAAGGCAAATATTGCGGATGCTTTTCGTGTGATGATGCCCTGGAAGCTCAAGGGAAAACATGTTCTTCTCGTCGACGATGTCATCACAACCGGGGCAACGATTGGAGAATGCGCGAGAGTGATCCGGGAATCAGGTGCCGCATCGGTTGCAGTTGCATCTGCAGCCCTTGCCAAATTGACGATATAACAATCCTCGCCATACCCCCCAAAAAATAAGCAATTCGAGTGGGGCTTCAATATTCAGTGTTAGGGGTGAAACTTCTCAACTTCCTCCAGAATTGTCTGGACGATCTCGCTTTCTCTTACGCGTTTTATAATTTCACCTTTACGATAAAGAATTCCAACTCCTTTTCCCGCTGCGATACCGATATCCGCTTCGCTCGCTTCTCCTGGACCATTCACGACACAACCGAGTACGGCAATTTTGATCGGCTTCTTTATCCCGGCAAGCTTCTCTTCGAGCTGTGCCATAATGCCGAAGAGGTCGACTTCAAGACGGCCGCATGTGGGGCATGCAATCAGCTCGATATTTCGTGAGGCAAGTCCGAGAGAGCGCAGTATTTCCTTCCCGACTTCGATTTCTTTTACAGGCGCGTCGGTCAACGATACGCGAATCGTATCACCGATTCCCTCCGATAGAAGGGCCCCGATCCCTACTGAAGATTTAATTGTACCGCTTCGCGTCGGGCCTGCTTCTGTAACACCCAGATGTAACGGAATATCTGTACGCTCTGCAACAAGACGGTTGGCTTCGATCATTAACCGGACATCGGTGGATTTCACTGAGATGACGACATCTTTGAATCCGAATTCATCGCAAATTTCCACATGCCGCATCGCACTTTCATAAAGTGCTTCAGCTGTCGGGTATCCATGTTTTTTAAGAATATCCTCTTCGAGTGAACCGGAATTCACTCCTATTCGAATCGGAACGCCTTTGTCTTTTGCCATTATGAGCACTTCGCGAATCCGATCTCTGGACCCGATATTTCCGGGATTGAGCCTGACCTTCGCAACGCCTGCTTCGAGCGCTTTGAGAGCGAATATATGGTTAAAGTGGATGTCGGCTACGATCGGGACAGGAGATTTCTTGACGATACAAGCGATCGCTTCTGCTGCATCTTTATCATTGACGGTCACGCGAACAATGTCGCATCCGGCTGTTGCAGCCTCGATGATTTGTCCTACGGTAGCATCGACATCGGCGGTTTTTGTTTTTGTCATGGTCTGGACTGATATCGGCGCGCCACCTCCGATCATGATTCCGCCGACATTGACCTGCCGTGTCTTCCGCCTGATATATTTCTGTCTGTTCTCCATTTAAGTACTAGTTCAATTTCTTGCTCGCTTCAAAAAGAATACGTTTTTCTTCTTCGGTCAGACTCTGATAACCGCCTTTACTGATTTTATCGAGGATCTGGTCGATCCGTTCCTGGTTGATCTGATTTTCACTTTTTGACTGCGGTGTCTGTTCTTCATGAATGTCAGAATATTCTGCATCCTTAGTAAATATATCCTGATTGGTATCGGATCCCGGTGTATATATGTGCATCCGAGTTCTGCGCCGTAAACGTTCGATAAATTTCTGGAATGGAAAACGGTGCATATCGATCAGAATCATTATATATCCTACAGCGGCGCCTCCTAGATGCGCGAAGTGAGCGATCGTGTCCGCTTCAGATCCGGTTACCGCCAGTATTTCAACAAAAATAAGAATTGCCACTAGGAATTTTGCCCTGATTGGGAAAAATATCGGAAACATGAAAACGGGGCGGTCCGGAAACATCATTCCAAATGCTATCATTATCCCAAAGACAGCGCCTGAAGCACCGACAGTTGGTGCAGCAACCGAAAAAATTGGTGCAAAAATCAGATTGGCAATCCCCCCGCCTATTCCACATACGATATAGTATATGAAGAACCGTCTTGACCCCCAAGTATTCTCCAGTTCCATCCCGAACATCCAGAGCATGAGCATATTGAAAAAGATGTGGATGAGGCCACTGTGCATGAACATATATGTAAAAAGCTGCCAAAGCCGGAAACCGTGTCCAAACGGGTTGAGTGCAAAGACGCGGTCGATGATCATAATAAGGGGAATTCCATTGATCTCGAAAGGTCCGAGGAAATAGAGAAGCAAAAACACTATTGCGTTTGACAGCAAGAGTGATTTGATGACCGGTGGGAAAAAAGTAAACCCGCCGAAAAAACCCGGACGGTTATAATTACCGTCACGTTGATATCGAAAAGGCATTCTATATGTGCTTTAAAAGTGATTGATAGACTCAATGTAACGAAAAAACATCCACTTCTGCAACATAAAAAAAGACTCTTTTGTTTCCAATCGAAAAGAAACCCCGTCCTTATGTGAAACAGGACGGGGTTGCAGATAGATAGAGTATGATCTATTTTTTTGTCAACGCAGCAACTCCGGGAAGGATTTTACCTTCCAGGAATTCAAGTGAAGCACCGCCGCCGGTTGAAACATGCGACACGGCTTTCTCGAGTCCGGCTTTTACAATAGATGCCGCGCTGTCGCCGCCGCCGACGATCGTGATAGTGCCTTTTGACGTTGCATCGGCAAGAGCTTTTGCAATTGCATTGGTTCCTACGGCGAAGTTATCCATTTCGAACATGCCCATCGGTCCGTTCCACACAACTGTTTTCGATTTGCAGATAGCATTCACGAAGAGCCTGATTGTCTCGGGTCCGATATCCAGCCCCCACCAGCCTTGTGGCATTTCATTCTTTTTTACAACCTTCCGCTGGGCTGCATTGTCGATTTTATCGGCAATGACAATGTCGACGGGAAGGAGCATGTCGATGTTTTTCGTTTTTACCTCGTCCAGTATTTGTTTTGCGAGATCGATCTTGTCGGCTTCCAGCAGTGAATTACCGATTTCAAGTCCTTCAGCCTTGTAGAAGGTAAATGCCATTCCGCCGCCGATGATCAGTGTATCGACTTTGTTCATAAGGTTTTGAATGACATCGATCTTTCCGGAGATCTTTGCACCGCCGAGTATTGCGAGATAGGGGCGTGCCGGATTTTCGATTGCGCTTCCGAGATACTTGAGCTCTTTCTGCATAAGGTATCCCGCTGCATTTTGTGCAAAATATTTTGTGACACCTTCCGTCGATGCATGAGCACGATGGGCCGAGCCGAATGCATCGTTTACATACACATCGCCTAAGCTTGCCAGCTCTTTTGCAAAACCCGGATCGTTGGCCTCTTCTTCGTTATGATACCGCAGGTTTTCGAGTAACAGGCACTCTCCGTTTTGCAGGCCGTCAACGATTTTTTTTACTTCTGCACCGATGCAGTCAGGTGCAAATCGTACCGGCTTTCCGATGAGTGTGCTGAGGTGTTCGGCAACCGGTTTCAGGCTGAATTCAGGTTTCGGTTTACCTTTCGGCCGTCCGAGGTGGCTCATGAGAATTGCTTTACCCCCATCGGCGAGTATTTTCTTGATTGTCGGGAGCGATTCAACGATACGAGTATCGTCGGCAACGCACCGCTGTTCATCAAGAGGTACGTTGAAGTCGACCCGAACAAGGACACGTTTCCCTTTTAGTTGAAGATCATCAATTGTAAGAGTATTCATATTATTTTTTCCATTGTTGAACATTGCATATAAAAAGGCTAACGACAGGATTTACGTCGTTAGCCTTGGATAACTGCTATCCATTGGATATTTACGCACCCATCTTTTTAATCAGGTCGATAACGCGGCAGGAGAATCCCCACTCATTATCGTACCATCCGAATACTTTGATCATGTTGCCGCTGGCCATGGTAAGTTTTGAATCGAAGATACATGAGGCCGGGTTGCCGACGATATCGGCAAGTACCAATTCCTCTTCGCTGTATTCAATAATGCCCTTCATTGTCGTCTCTGCAGCTTTCTTAATTGCGGCATTGATTTCTTCCTTCGTTACTTCGCGATCGAGTTCAGCCACAAGATCCGTGATCGAACCGTCGGGCGTCGGAACGCGGAGTGAAAATCCGTCTAGCTTCCCTTTGAGCTCAGGAATGACTTTCCCGACCGCCTTCGCGGCTCCGGTAGTCGTAGGAATAATATTCAGCGCTGCTGCACGGGCGCGGCGGAGATCCTTATGTGGTAAATCGAGAACCCGTTGATCGTTCGTATAGGAGTGGATTGTTGTCATAAATCCACGTCGTACTTTGAAGTTATCGTGAAGGACTTTTACCATTGGTGCGAGGCAGTTTGTCGTGCAGGATGCGTTTGAGATAATTTTTTCTTTGCCGGTGAGAATATTGTCGTTCACGCCGAAAACAATAGTTGCATCGACATCGTCTTTTGCCGGTGCGGTGAGAATAACTTTATCGGCTCCGGCGGTGAAATGTGCAGAAATTTTTTCACGGCTTGTAAATACACCTGTACCTTCAATTACCAACGAGACACCGAGTTCTTTCCAGGGTAACTTTGCGGGATCCTTTTCTGCCGTCACTTTGTATTTTTTACCATTGACAACAATGCCGTTTTCTTCAGCGGCAACTGTTCCATTGAATATACCATGAATGGAATCATACTTTAAAAGGTGTGCAAGCGTTTTGGAATCGGTTACATCATTGATTGCCACGATATCGAAACCGCCGATGGCAAGCGCGCGACGGAAGACTAACCTTCCAATACGTCCGAATCCATTAATACCAATCTTCAAGGACATGTACAAAAGCCTCCTTACTATGGGAGAAGAATGAATGAAAAAGAGACATAAATTATATTCATTATGATCAATATAATTGATACAGAAAAAAGAACTAAAAGTCAATGTTTTACATTCGAAAGTGTGTAAATTTTTTATCAAATAACATACTAACGGCGGAAAAAATTGAATGTTTATATCGGGATATTTTTTTAGATGCCCTGCGGGTTGGCTCGTGAAGAATCAAAGAAATCCTTCAGGACTTTATGATAAGAATATGCCAGTGGGAATTGAAGAATCTCATCAAGACCAAAATATGCAAGACGCTGGCCCTCATGAAGCACCATACTGTCAGGATTGAGGTCGATTTTTTTCAGAAACACATACTCATCGAAAGTTTCATGATGATACTCTTTAAAAAGGGTAATCTCGCCAAGATCGAGTTCGAGTTCTTCATTCATCTCACGGCGAATGGTCTGTTCCGGATTTTCTCCTTCTTCGACATGTCCACCCGGCAGGTCCCACATATTCGGGTAGGGAATAGTCGGAATATTCTCACGGAGGATTAAAAGGATTTGATCCTTGCTGTTTAAGAGAATGATTCCGGCTCCGACAGGTTTTTTCATTTCGAATTCTCAGAATTGGTAAAAGTTTGAAATGTAACTTACATAATGAAAAAGAGGGAAGCAAATATGTTTAAACTCGGCTGGTAAAATAGTAGGGCGAGCAGTGGTTCGACGGAACTCGGCGAAGCCGTACTTTAGTGCACCACAGGTCTGCTCGCCCTACAATGGAACATCAAAGAGCGCAATCTCTGAATCGTCTGCGGCTGTAATCGTCAATTCCTCCATCGTGTCGATGATGGCGGCATCGCCTCCCGTGAGTCTTGTTTGATCAATGGTAATAGATCCCTCGATAAGGTATAGATAAACGCCGCGTCCGGTCGAGACCCGATACTTCAGTATACGGTGAGTTTCGAGACGGCTGACCGACATCCTTGCGTCCTGGTGAATGTAGATCCCGCCGTTTTTTCCTTCTCCCGATGCGATCTGAAGAAAAACATTGGTCCGTTGTTCCCTCGAAAAACTTTTCTGTTCATATTCCGGTCGAAGATCGCGCCTGTCTGGTAAAAACCAGATTTGGAGAAGATGGACCGGCTCGGTTTTCGAATGGTTGGACTCAGAATGCATAATACCTGTCCCCGCGCTCATTCTTTGCGCTTCACCGGCAAGAATAACTCCATGGGTTCCTGTACTGTCACGATGCTCCAGGGCTCCTTGAAGCACGTAAGTAATAATTTCCATATTATCATGCGGATGAGTCTCGAAGCCGGTACCCGGCATAATGGTATCATCGTTGAGAACACGGAGTGGACCGAAATTGGTATATTCACGATCATAGTATCGGTTGAATGAAAAACTATGGTAGCTGCTAAGCCATCCGACCTTGGTTACTCCGCGTGTATTGTGTCTTCTGATTTTTGTCATTTTTAGGTTTTTTTTACTGTCTTATCATTTTGACATTTAGAGAAATGTCGACGTTTTCACTGATAAGCAGTCCGCCTGCGTCGAGCGAGCGGTTCCATTTTAAATTATAGTCGTATCGATTGACTCTCCCGATTGCTTTGAATCCGGCATAGACGGTGCCCTTCGAATCCTTAATTTGTCCGAGGTACTTTGCATCAAGAGTGACAGGTTTTATGATGCCGTGGATTGTCAGATCGCCGGTGATTCGATATTCATTCTCACCGGTTTTTTCAAACGAAGTGCTTTTAAATGTAAGGTCCGGATATTTTGTTACATCAAAAAAATCTGCAGAACGGAGATGGTTATCCCTCGTATCATTGTCTGTGCTGATACTAGCTGCTTTGATGGTTACATCAAGGGTGCTACCGGATAAATCATCTTTTCCCTGGATCATCGTAGCAGTGAATTCTTTATAATGTCCTGAAACTTCCGAAATCACCATATGCACGACGGTAAATTCCACATTGGAATGGACGGGATCAATTTTCCAGATGATTCCTTGAGCAGAAACAGTTTGGATGCCAATTGCGAGAAGAAATGCGAGCATAGTTTTCATTTGGATATTCCTTATATTTATGTTGATTTTATTGAAAGATTTCTGAAAAAAATGTTTTCATCGCATCCCACGAGCGCTTATCTGCTTTTTCATTGTATGCGACGCCTTTTGCAGGATCATTACCCGACGCCGGATTTGTGAAACTGTGGACAGCACCGCCATACGACACCAACTGCCAATCGACATTCGCTTTCCGCATCTCATCCTCAAATGCTGTCACCTGTGTTGCCGGAACATTTGGATCATCGCCGCCGGTTAATACAAGGATTTTTGCTTTAATATTTTTTGCATCGTCGGTGTTCGGAGTTGCTAATCCGCCGTGAAAGCTTACAACTCCCGCTATATCAGCGCCGCTCCGGGCAAGTTCGAGCGCAGTCATTCCTCCAAAGCAATATCCGATTGCCGCGATTCGTTTTGGATCGACGAGGGAATTCTTCCGTAGGATATCGAGACCTGCCGCTGCGCGTTGGCGAAGGAGTTTTCTGTCTCCATAAAACTGTTTGACGACAGTTTGTGCTTCCTCAGGAGTTTTTGCCCGGATACCCTTTCCATAAATATCGACTGCAAACGCAACATAACCCAGTCGTGCAAGTTGTTCTGCTCTCTTTTGTATATATGGGGTAATTCCCCACCATTCATGGACAATAAGTACTCCAGGGTGCTTATCTTTTATTGAGGCATCGTATGCAAGGTAACCCTCGAATACAGAATCGCCAATTTTATACTCGAAGTTTTCCATATGGATTTGACTGAGTGACATATGCGAAAGACCTAAAAATATAAGAAATAAAAAAATAGACTTCATGTGTTTCTCCCTCAATTGATTATACTGTATATAATAACATTACAGGGAGGGGAGTTTGTTCCTTGGGGGGATTACCGGATTGCGCGACGAGGACTTTTTCCATTTTTTCCGGGGGTTCTACGTTCTGTTTTCCGGGCACCTTTCTTCACGAGCTCGTATGAATGGTCAACCATTGAAAAAATCTCTTTAGAGGAAAGACTTCCATCAAGTGTCACAGTATTCCAGTGTTTCTTGTTCATATGATAGCCAGGACGCACTTCTTCATACCGTTCTCGAAGTTCCATCGCGAGCTCAGGATCGCATTTGAGATTGACGGTAAGCGGGCGATCGTATATGCTTGTCAGGGCAAAGATTTTTCCACGAACTCTGAATACCAGTGTTTCATCGTCGAAAGGGAAATCCTCGCCGGTATCCTGCTTTTTCAAACAATATTGCCTGAGAGTTTCTAGGTTCATGATCGTAGAATTATACTTTCTCGAACCGGGCCTGAAAGAAGCGGAGATATTTTGGTTCATAGATCATTTTTAGTCCTTTCACATTTTTCCGGTTCTCGAAGACCGAGTAGACAGATTCAATTGTGACATCACAATGTGCTTGTGTGTAGACACGGCGGGGGAATGTCAGGCGCACAAGTTCAAGTTTTGGATAGTAATGATCTCCTGTCTCTTTGTTTCTTCCCGCTGAGACGATTCCACGCTCCATGCTGCGTACTCCCGAATCGAGGTAGATCTCTGCTGCGAGTGTTTGTGCTGGATATTGAATTTGCGGAATATGAGGATAGAAACGTTTTGCATCAAGGAAGACCGCATGTCCGCCTATAGGTTGAACGATCGGGATATCCAGTTCGATTAGTTTTTGGCCGACATATTCCACCTGCCCGATGCGGGCTCTCATATGATCTTCTTTAATCATTTCTTCGATGCCGCGTGCCATGGCTTCCATGTCCCGGCCGGCGAGTCCACCGTATGTATGCAGTCCTTCATACACAACGACCATATTACGGGCCTCTTCAAATACATCCGGGTCGTTGATGGCAAGGAAGCCTCCGATGTTCACAAGGAGATCCTTCTTTCCCGACATCGTACATCCGTCGGTGTAAGAACACATTTCATGAAGAATCTCGGCGAGAGATTTATTTTCGTATCCTTTCTCACGTATTTTGATGAAGTACGCGTTTTCCGCCGCCCGTGTAGCGTCCAGGATAATTTTAATGCCGTATTTTTTTGTCAGGTCCCGGATCTGCCGGAGATTCTCCATCGAGATCGGCTGTCCTCCGGCCATGTTTACCGTGGCGGCAATACTGGCGTAAGGAATTTTCTCGGCACCGACCCTGGTAATGAGATCTTCAAGTTTTTTAAGATCGACATTGCCTTTGAACGGGTGAAGGCTCATAGAGTCATGCGCTTCATCGATGATGACGTCGACGAAGGTTCCGCCCGCTAATTCCTGATGGAGACGCGTGGTCGTAAAGTACATATTTCCCGGAACGAACATACCGGGTTTGATAAGGATCTTGGAGATCAAATTTTCGGCTCCGCGTCCCTGATGCGTGGGAACAAGGTAGGTATAGCCGTAATATTTCCGGACAGCTTCTTCAAGATGGTAAAAATTCTTGCTTCCGGCGTATGCTTCGTCACCGAGCATCATACCAGCCCATTGATTGTCGCTCATGGCATTGGTACCGCTGTCGGTCAGGAGATCGATATAGACATCTTCTGATCGCAGGAGAAACGTATTATATCCGGCCTCAAGAATGGCTTTTTCGCGGTCGATATGGCTGGTCATTTTAAGGGGTTCGACTACTTTAATTTTAAAAGGTTCCGCCCAGGAACGCCTTTTGAGCGATGTCATTGGATGTCTCCTGTTTTAAGAGGGCGTTAATATATCGCAATTTTCGTTCCGAAGCAAGGTGGATATTTTGCTAAAATCATTCTCATTTCCTACATTACCGTATATGAGAGTATAAGGGTGTCCTCAGAATGAAGAAATTTTATCTCCGTATACGGCAGTTTTTCTCCGACCTCGGTCTGGTTGAGCAATCGCAGATCGTAGCCTCGACCGCTGTGATTGTATCTATGGGTACTATCGTCGGGATCTATGTCGTCAGCGGTAGAATGTTAAAGTGGTATGAATTTATCAGTATCGTTGGTGTCGGGATAATAGGCTATGCGAGTGTGTTCTTCTCTTTAAAATATGGACGACAGCTCGAAGAACAACGACGCGAATTGCTGGCGTTGAACACCATTGCCGAAGCCGTGAATCAATCGGTTGAACTCAAAGAAGTGTTACACAATGCGCTGGAAAAAGTGCGAGACCTTCTTAATATTGAATTCGGATGGATCTATGTCATTGAAAATGAAAAGTTGAAATTACGAAACTCGATTGGAACAACCGTCGGGATTTTCGATGAAACGACATCGACATCAGAACAGCAGATTGAAATCTTTGAACATTCAACCGAACAGAACAGACTTCCCGATATTCACCGGTCTCTGCCGGTGGTATTGGAGGGTCTTGGAATTGAATCATGGGCATCGACAATACTTCGGACAAAAGAATCGGTCGCCGGAGTACTTGTCGTTGCGAGTAGATTGCCGAAAGCATTTTCCGAAAGGGATGTAGATTTACTCGTAGCATTCGGTAATCATATCAGCGTCGCATTGCAGAACGCGCGGCTCTTTGAACGCCTGCGCGATTCGGAACGCCGCTATGCAGACCTCTACGAACATTCTCCCGATATGTACCATGTCGTGAATGAGGAAGGAATCATCATCAACTGCAATACGACGGAAGCAGTAACGCTTGGATACGAAAAGAGTGAACTGATCGGACGTTCCATTCTCTCATTCATTCCCGATGAATATAAGGGAGAAGCGCGAAGGCATCATCAACAGCTCTTCCGGGTCGGTGTGAGTGTTCAGGGTATTGAAGCCCAATTTGTGAAGAAAGATGGGAGCCGGATTGACGTCAGCACGAATACCTCCATCATTGTCGGCGACGATGGAAAGCCGATACTGGTCCGTTCGGTAATGCGCGATATTACCGAGAAGAAGCGGTTTGAGCAGCAGATTCTTCAGGCACAGAAAATCGATAGTATCGGTAATCTTGCCGGTGGCATTGCTCATGATTTTAATAATATCCTTTCCTCGATTCTCGGACCGGCATCGATGCTCAAGCGAAAAATCGGGGCGAATCATAAACTGTACGACTATGTCGATGTAATGGAAGCGGCAGCGCGGCGTGGAGCTGCGTTGACCAGACAGCTCCTGACGTTTGCACGAAGGGACCATTTCGAGACCAGGCAGATCGACATCCATACCGTCGTACAGGATACTCTCTCATTTTTTGAACGGAGTGTTGACCGACGGATTTCAATGCATACCGATTTTAACGCGAAGAACAGTGTTATACTGGGTGACGAAGGACAAATTCAACAGGCGATATTGAATATTCTTCTAAACGCCCGGGATGCAATGCCCGAAGGGGGATCATTAACAATCAAGACTCTCGATATAATCATGACGGGGGCCGAAGCCCAGATTTCCCCAAACATGAAACCAGGGAATTATCTTCAAATGGATATATCCGATACGGGCGTCGGTATCGATGAAAATATCCTCCACCATATTTTTGAGCCCTTCTTTACTACCAAGGCAAAGGGCAAAGGGACGGGATTAGGACTTTCTGTTTCCTATGGCATTATTCAAACCCACGGGGGCTCGATTTCCGTCGAGAGCTCGAAGAATATCGGTTCATGTTTTCATGTCCTCCTCCCGCAACTTGAGGAGCGAATCCCTCGTCAAAGGAGTAGGAAACTTCAGCGATTACGGCATGGGAATGAACATATCCTGCTTGTGGATGATGAAGATTCTATTATCAGGACTACCTCTTCTCTCCTACGCAGCCTGGGGTACACGGTGACAACAGCATCTACCGGAGAGGAAGCGGTGGAGATTTACAAAACCATGCGGGATGAAATCGATCTCATGATACTTGATATGAATATGCCAAAGGGAAGTGGGGAGGAGGTTCTTGAGGCTCTCCAGGAAATGCGCGCTCAGGTGTATATTATTGTGTCGTCGGGTTACGCAGATAACATTATTCCTCGGGATATTCTCCGTCAGATGGTTGATGGTTTTCTCCCAAAACCGTATCGGGTGGAAGACCTTTCAGTAAAAGTGAGGCAAATTCTTGATGGTTATCGATTAATATCTGTTGACGAAGAAGAATAAAAAAGGACCGTCGTACCGGTCTTAATAATGTGCCGAAGAAGGGACTCGAACCCTTACCCGGGGTAAGCCGGACTGGATTTTGAGTCCAGCGCGTCTACCAATTCCGCCACTTCGGCCTTCCAATATAAAAATATATCCAAAAAGTGACCCAAAGGCAAGCACAAATACACATCGATCACACGCAGCGGGAGGCGACACACATCGTTTGATACGATAATCAAAAAAATTCTTTCAGAAGCGTACCTTCACAGTTGATGATGTTATCCCGCGCTTTACAACAGACTGTTTTTGCCCTAATTTTTTTTGCAGCTCTCCCACTTGATGCACAGGAGAGTAGGCAAATTTGGTATGATCCATTAATTGGCATTCATACGGCGGTGCTCCGCAC
The DNA here is from genome assembly GCA_050011775.1 of Bacteroidota bacterium. Classification (GTDB taxonomy): domain Bacteria; phylum Bacteroidota; class Ignavibacteria; order UBA10030; family CAVZMI01; genus CAVZMI01. The sequence goes on from JBEKIL010000002.1 coordinate 100,637, forward strand.
TCACGATTCACTCATCACCCTACCGTATCAATTTCTTGTTGCCGGTTCGGAAATCGTGTATTATGACACACTCCGGTTGCATCGGGACACTGAATATTACCTCGATGCACGGTATGGAATAGTGACATTGTTTCGTTCTCGGATACTTCCGTCGGATACTGCTGCACAACATAAGGTAAAAATTTTCTATCGCCGGTTTCCTTTTTCATTTCAATCCTCTTATGAGCATCAGCGTCTTGTGTATCAGCGTGATTCACTCGGCAGACAACAGGGGGTAGTCCAGAAAGTATCCAGATCGTTTTCTGTTGAAGATATTTTCGGTCCGGATCTTCAGAAATCCGGAAGTATCGCACGCGGATTCTCTGTGGGATCAAATCGTGATCTTTCACTCACATCAGGATTTCGGATGCAGCTTGCAGGAAAACTCTCCCCGGATATTAATATTGTTGCGGCATTGACCGATGAAAATACACCGATTCAACCAGAGGGAAATACACAAACTCTTCAGGAGTTCGATAAGGTATTCGTTGAAATTACGAGTCCTTCCGTAACAACGACGCTGGGCGATTTCAATCTGATAATGGAGGGAACGGAGTTTGCACGGCTTTCTCGAAAACTCCAGGGAGCAAAAGCCGGGTCGACATTGATGATCGGAGCTACTTCCGATACTCTGCTTGTCTCGGGTTCAATCACTCGCGGGAAATTTTCCACAAGCCAATTCAATGGTATTGATGGAGTCCAGGGACCGTACCGATTGGTTGGTCGAAATAACGAACGTTCAATTATTATCATTGCGGGGACGGAAAAAGTATATGTCAATGGTGAATTGATGACCCGCGGGGAAGCAAATGATTATGTAATTGATTATGCAAATGCAGAAATTATTTTTTCGACCAGACGTCCCATCACGTCATTGACGCGGATTACTGTTGACTTTCAATATACCGATCGCCAATATACCCGCAGTCTTATCACTGCCGATGCCCGCTCATCTCTCGCAGGCGGAGACGTCCTCTTTGGCGTCACCTATATGCGGGAAGCCGACAATCAGGATGCGACGATTGATCTCCAACTCAGTGACGATGATAAACGCATATTACGAGAGAGCGGTGCCGATCGGGAAAGGGCATCAAAATCGGGTGCGGTTTATGTAGGACGCGATTCAATATCGGGAATGGGGAAAGGGCAGTACATCGCAGTAGATACGATGGAAGCGCAGGTGCCTAAAAGAATTTATCATTATGCACCGGGCATGCCCGATGCACTCTATACAGTATCCTTCACTTATGTCGGTGATGGGGCGGGCGAATATAGAAAGGACAAGATCGGGACATTCACATACGTCGGAGTGAATCAGGGTGCATATGTCCCGATTCAGTACCTTCCACTCCCTGAAGAAATACAGCTTGCCGATTTCCGGGTTTCAACAACACCCGGCAACATCCTGCGACTCTCGGGTGAATATGCGATAAGTCGATATAATGCAAATCGCTTCGCATCACTCGAGGATGCAGTCACCAATGGATCGGCATTTAATGCTACGGCTCAGTTCTCTCCAAGAAATATTGTCATAGGCTCAGTGAATATTGGAAGAGTAGATATTCTTCTTCATGAAAGATTTGTGAGCGAGCAATTTACTCCGTTAGATCGGACAAATGTCATTGAATTTTCTCGCGCGTGGAACGTCGCCCGTCCGATAGTCGGGAATGAAGAAATCCGTGAAGGACGACTGATGTATTTCCCAACCCAGGCATCAACAATGAGTGTCCAGTACGGTTCGATGCGTCGAGGTGATGATTTTCAGACGAGGAAACTCGAAGGTGAACTCACAGTCGGTGAAAAAAAGCTTCCATCGATCACGTATTCGTTCGAAAAGCTATCGACTACGGATGACGGGATATCACAGCGTTCACTGTGGTTCAGGCAGAAAGGATCGGCGTCATATGCAATCCCAGTCGGTGAACGCACTACGATCAGACCGGGAGTACATTTTGAAACCGAGGATCGAAGGGATCTCGTTTCAGTAACTGATAGTCTACTCGGTACAAGTTACCGTTATATCGATGTAGCACCGACAATATCTCTGTCCGATTTTTCCAATATGTCTTTGAGTGGAGAGTATGGGATCCGTATAGAAGACGCTGTCAGCGGACAGGGCTTCATCCGTCAATCGTTGTCGCGAAGTCAAACGATAGCCTGGAAACTAAAGGAATGGAAGTCATTGAGTTCCAGCATTGATCTGACATTCCGTCAGAAACAATATGAAAAAGAGTTTCAATCGGTCGATCGTAATGATATTCAGACTGTATTATTACGGACTCAGACACGCTACGCACCTTGGAACCGTGCGCTTGATGCAGATGTATTCTATGAAGTTGCGACACAGAGGTCGGCAAAATTAGAGAGGGTATTCATCCGTGTGCCAAAAGGAACCGGCAATTATATCTATCTTGGGGATTTGAATGGCGACGGCATCGCCGATGAACAGGAATTCCAGCTAACCCGGTTTGACGGCGATTATATCGTCGTGACGATTCCCACAGACCAGTATATTCCCGTCATCGACGTAAAAGCAAGCACGCGGTTCCGGTTATCCGGACAGAAATTTGTTCCGGCACCAAAAGGCGCACTTGAAACCATTCTAGGGAGTTTATCGTCGGAGACATATTTTCGTGTCGAGGAACGAAGCAGCGAACAGGATTTAAAACAGATTTATCTTCTTCATTTATCTCATTTTCAACAGGATGCGACAACCATTCTCGGTGCGCAACAGATCAACCAGGACCTGTATGTTTTCGAAAACAATCAGCAATTTTCACTCCGGTTCCGGTTTAATCAACGGCGTGGGTTGAGTCAGTACGCAACCGGGAATGAGCGGACGCTGGCAATTGATCGGGGCGGACGTATCCAGTGGCAGCTGATTCCAGAAGTCTCGCATCAATTTGAGGTAACGCAAAGGCGTGATCGTCTTCTTTCATCCGCGGGTAACAATCGTATTAGGGATATTTCTGCTCTGGTTGTGTCTTCCGATTTATCCTACAGACCGGAACAAAATCTTGAAATTGGCTTTATTTTCGCCACGACCTCGGCACAGGATGAGTATCCTTCGGTTCCGACCGATGCAACGATTCAGGTTCTTGGACTACGCGGTGTGGAGTCACTCCAGGGAAAAGGGCAGATTCGTATCGAGGCCCAGCGTGAAGATGTTCGTATAAGTACATCGTCTATTAATATTCCTTTTGAACTCACCGGTGGTCGTGTTGCGGGAAAAACCTGGTTGTGGAGTGTGACGATGGATTACCGGTTGGGTGGGAATGTTCAGGCATCGCTGAATTATAACGGGCGATCGGAAGCGCAACATCATGCAATCCATACAGGCCGTGTTGAAGTCCGTGCTTTTTTCTAGTGTCACTCCAACTATTTTTTAATACTATAAAAGTGGCATCCCGCTCGGAGAGCGGGACTCCAACACAAATAATTATAAGGATTATTATGAAATAATGGTTGGAGCGGTACTAGTGATCCTATGGATAATTGAATTTTCAAATATTTTGCCCTACGTATCATTCAGCAAGAATCCACGATATTTCTCCATGAGTACAACTTTCGTGCCTTGGTGAATTTCATTGCAGATATAGAACCATTCAATTCTCAACACTCAGATTTTCCGCTTGCAAGTTATTATTTTTTTTTCTACACTGGACAACCACGTTCACAATGACGAGAGCTTAAAAAAAATGATTGCCTCCCTTATCGGTTTTGTCGTCGGCTTACTGACCACCATGCCGATTGGTCCGATCAACGTTACGGTGTTGACCAAGGGCATGAGGGAAAGTTTTGCCCATGGCATTTCGATTGCGGTGGGGGCCGCGTCGATGGACTTCCTGTATTCTCTTGCCGCGATGTACGGATTATTTGCGATTCTGCAGGCACCTCTTATCAGCCGGGTGTTTCAATGTGTGGGAATACTTCTGTTAATCACGTTTGGTGTTCAAAACATACGCAGCAAGTTGACGAAAATCGATAATGGATACAAACTTCCTCTCAAGCGTAAACTGCATAGTAACTTCTGGATCGGTGTTTTTCTTTATCTATCCAATCCTACTTTTATTGGTATGTGGTTGACGATTGCCGGTTCGGTTCATGCGTATCATTTTATCTCTCATGGGAGCGACAACCTCTTCTTCGCCACAGGGGTTGGACTGGGGGCATTTGGTTGGTATTACATTATGCTCCGCTATTTTCATAATCGAAAGGACTTTATGAAGCCCGGGACCCTACAAAAAATTTCAGTGTTCTCGGGTATTGCACTTCTCGGATTCGGTTGTTACCTGTGTTTCGAGTTGATTGTGTCACTGCTTTCCTAGTCTGGTCGGAAAAACAATAATTCATCCAGGGCGCGAGAGCGACTTCATCACGAAGGAAATCGTATGCCGAAAGTCTATTGTACCTCGTTCGAATCAAAGATCGGTGTGCTTTATGTCGCATCGACCGAGCAAGGAGTGTGCAAAATCAGTATTCCGCGTGAGTCGCGTAAAGACTTTTTCGCCTGGCTCACAGCACACTTCGATGACGATGATGTCATCGAGAACAAATCACGTAATAAGGGTGTTATTGATGAGTTGACACGATATTTTAACGGGAAGCTCGTTGCCTTCCACACACCATTGCATCATATAGGGACTCCCTTTCAGATCAGGGTCTGGAAGGAACTCACACGGATTCCCTATGGAACAACGATCACCTATGATAAACTTGCCCGCCGTGTTGGGGTCCCACGCGGATTCCAGGCTGTCGGCCAAGCCAACAGTATGAATCCGATTCCTATTGTCGTTCCCTGTCATCGTGTAATCGGGAAGGACGGATCACTTGTCGGATACTCGGGTGGTCTTAAAACGAAAGAATTTCTATTACGGCTCGAAGGTGCTTTGCTTGTGTGAAAATTCTCGGTGAGTACCTCCATACTGATCTAAGTTACGGCTCGATGTGATTGCAGCGATATCATACCGTGCAATTATATCCGAACCATTGCAGATGGAGTTTTTCCTCTTGCCTCCACTTCAATTTTTGTGTACTTTTTAAAGTCGAAAGTACGAATTGTGGAGGTCCATGTCTTTTCTCGAACATCTCAATAGTGTTCAACAGCAGGCAGTCCAGGCGATTGACGGACCGGTAATGATTGTCGCCGGTGCCGGCAGCGGAAAAACACGCGTTCTAACCTACCGGGTTGCGTTTTGTGTACAATCGGGAATCCGACCGTATGAAATTCTCGCATTGACATTTACAAATAAAGCGGCGAAGGAGATGAAATCGCGCATTATCAACCTCGTCGGTATACAGAGCCGCGACGTCTGGATGGGGACATTTCATTCGATTTTTGCACGGCTTCTCCGCATCGAAGCTGCATACATTGGGTATGATCGGAACTTTACCATATACGATTCTGACGATACTCTGAATGTCATCAGAGATGTCATGCGCGCGTTGAACATCTCGACACAGCAATTTCATCCAAATGCCATCCGTTCGCGCATCAGCGGCGCAAAGAACTCGCTCATTGATCCGATCGAATTTACTAATCGTGCGGGAGATCTTTTTGAAGAAAAGACGGCACAGGTGTACACGGCGTATGAAAAGCGGCTGCATGAAATGAATGCGATGGACTTCGACGATTTGATTGTCCGCCCCATCGGGCTCTTTGAACACCATCAAAACATCCTTGAAAAATATCAACACCGGTTTAAATATATTTCCATCGATGAATATCAGGATACAAATCGTGCGCAGTATCGTCTCATCAATCTTCTTGCAGCAAAATTCCGGAATATCTGCGTTGTCGGTGATGATGCACAGAGCATCTATGCATTTCGTGGAGCCGATATTCGGAATATTCTTGATTTCGAGAAGGACTATCCGGATTGTCGGATGTTCCGTCTTGAACAAAACTATCGCTCGACAAAAACTATCCTTGCAGCTGCCGGTGGTGTGATAAAGAATAACAAACGGCAGATCCGAAAAACTCTGTGGACCGAGAACCCCGAAGGGGAACCGATTACGCTGCTCGAGTGTGAAGATGAGAAAGAGGAGGGAATCCGGATTGTGCACAATCTTCAGCACGATGGCCAGAAATATAAAATTAGCTTTAACCAGATTGCGGTGCTGTACCGTACCAATGCTCAATCACGGTCAATTGAAGACGCAATGCGCCGGGCAGGGATTCCATATGTTATTGTAGGCGGCGTGGAATTCTATCGCAGAAAAGAAATCAAGGATGTCCTCGCTTATCTTCGGGTTATCGCTAACCCGAAGGATGAGGAGAGTCTGTTGCGAATTATCAACACTCCAACACGCGGTATAAGTCAGCAGACCGTTGCACGGTTTCGCGAGGCGGCAATAGCGCATCGGTGTGATCTTTTTACGATACTATCGCGCGTCGAAAATATTTCCGACCTTTCCGATCGAGCACGTACCGCAGTGCAGCGTTTTTCACAGATGATTTCAAAATATATCGGAATGAAGACACAGATGTCGGCAAGCGAGCTGGCGCGGTCTGTCGTCGATGATATCGGTATCCTGCAGGAGTTGAAAAGGGAAGGGACTCCCGAAGCTATCGTACGCTGGGAAAACATACAGGAACTACTTTCGGCTATCACGGAATATTGTGCCGAAAAACCATCCGCCACACTTGAGAATTTCCTGGAAGAGGTTTCGCTCATCGCCGATGTCGACCGATGGGATGATCAACGGAACACAGTTACACTCATGACCCTGCATGCAGCTAAAGGATTGGAATTCCCGGTGGTGTTTGTTGCCGGACTTGAAGAAGGACTTTTTCCGATTTCTGTAGCGTCTATGGATCAGTCGGAGATCGAAGAAGAACGGCGCCTGTTTTATGTCGGCATCACACGCGCGATGAAAAAACTTTATCTTTCCTATGCCCATACGCGGTATCGTTTTGGATCGATGAGCTTCCAGGCTCGCTCGCGGTTCGTCGACGAAGTGGATGAAGGCCTTGTCGAGAAAGAAATCCGCCATACACGTCCGCCGAAAAGCGAACAAAAACCGGCCGCGATATTATTGAGAAAGCCGCAACACCGGCGATCACATACTGCCGACCAGACCTATAATGATGTCCACCCTGATTATGAAAATGAAAGTCAGGAATCCGTCGATCTTCATGTCGGAGTTCGTGTAGTTCACGATGCATTTGGTGAGGGAAGAATTGTGTCGTTGTCTGGAAAAGGTGAAAATGCTCGGGCAAGCGTTGCCTTCGATAGCGTCGGATTAAAACAACTGCTTATTAAGTATGCAAACCTTCGCATCGTATGATTATGACGCATCGACTCTTTCGCACAAAAAATATAGAGTCAATTCTTAAATCGGCTGAAGAACCTGAGCATCAACTTCGCAGATCGCTAGGTGTTGTCAGCCTCACGGCGCTCGGTATCGGTGCCATCATCGGTGCCGGAATTTTTGCCGCTACCGGAAGCGCGGCGGCAGGAAGTCCAGACCATCTCGGTGCAGGTCCTGCAATAATACTCTCATTCGTCGTCACTGCAATTGCGTGTGGATTTGCTGCTTTATGTTATGCCGAATTCTCTTCGATGCTGCCGATCTCGGGAAGCGCATATACGTATTCGTATGCCTCGTTTGGCGAACTTATTGCATGGGTGATTGGATGGGATTTGATTCTGGAATATGCCGTAGGGAATATTGCCGTCGCGGTAAGCTGGTCGGGGTATTTTGTCAGCCTTCTCTCGGGATTTGGAATTCATCTTCCGGCATGGGCCTCGTTGAACTATAACACGATGCTGAATGCCGTGATGGAAGGTCCCGGAAGAACCCCGGAAATGCTCGCTGCGGCCCACACAGCACTCGACTCTGCACCACAGGTGTTCGGAATCCCGATTATTATCAATGTTCCTGCGGTTTTTATAGTTACTGTAATCACGATTATCCTGGTCCTCGGAATTCGTGAAAGTGCTGCACTGAATTCCTTCATTGTCGTTTTGAAAATTCTTATTGTTGGATTTTTTATTGCCATCGGGATATTTTACGTCAAACCGGAGAACTGGATACCCTTTGCCCCGAACGGATGGAACGGTGTAATGACCGGAGCCGCATTAGTTTTCTTTGCCTATATCGGATTTGATGCGGTCACAACAACGGCAGAAGAGGCACGAAATCCGCAGCGCGATATACCACGGAGCATGATTCTCTCGCTTGTCATATGTACAATATTGTACATTGGAATTGCATTGGTGCTGACCGGGCTCGTTCCCTCGCTATCCCTGAATGTCAGCGATCCGCTGGCATTCGCATTACACCAACATAACCTGGATTGGGCGTCAGGAATCATATCGTTCGGTGCGGTAATCTCCATGACCGCTGTGATTCTCGTTTTTCAGCTCGGACAGCCGCGTATTTTTTTCTCGATGTCGCGTGACGGACTTCTTCCACCTGCATTTGCCAAAGTCCATCCCCGGTTCAAAACACCTTATATTCCGACGATTCTTACCGGATTGTTTGTTGCAATCCCCGCAGCGTTCCTCGATATCACGGCTGCAGTCGAGTTCACCAATATTGGTACACTCTTTGCTTTTGTGCTTGTCTGTGCAGGTGTGATTATCCTTCGGAAAACGCGGCCCGACTGCATGCGCAAGTTCCGGACGCCATGGGTTCCGGTTATCCCTATTCTTGGAATTCTTTCCTGTCTCTATCTTATGATCAGTCTTCCGTGGATCACATGGATGCGATTTTTCTTCTGGCTTTTCTTAGGGACGAATATTTATTTCCTCTATGGCATCGAGCACAGCAAACTTTCCGGAGAAACTTCACCGGACAGCCGCCGGCTTCTTCTCCGGATTCGTGCGGCATTGCTGGGGGTTGATCTGATATCCCTGATCTATCTGTATTTCCTTCTTCGGGAGGGCAACAGGGCAGTCGTAACTGTCTTCGAGTACTTCTTCTTTATACTTCTTATTCTTTTTTCGGGCGGCCTACTTCGGAAGCTGTTTCGGGTCAGCAAGCCGTAAATACTGTAGGTCGACTCTCCGAGTCGACCTTAGACACAAGAAGTCGGGAGACTCCGTCCCGTAATAGCGGAATGATACCTCGACTGATGTCGGGAGTCTTGCCCGGCAAATTTCCAGGGAATCGAGAGCGATACAGCAAAAACTCCGCGATTCCCTTTTTGTATTCTTCTTACCTGTGATTATTATTTCGGCTGTTCTTGTGTCTCCTGCTCTTTCTTTGAGGCTATGAAATAATAGATCACAAGAGCGAGACCGGCGAAGAGAAAAATCACTCCGGCAATGATCGATTCATCGACGTTGTATACGGTACGTAAGAAATTGCCTACGATGATCGCGAGACCGATTGCGACAATGATGATACCCCACTTTAATGAGGCAAGCGGTGATTGGACTCTGAACGCACGACGTGCAATCGATTGTATCTGTTCGGGGGAGAAGCCCTTCTCGAGCATCGCCATACGTTCCCTGTGTTTGGATGTGATGCCAAAATAGAACATAAGACCAATAAGAATGAAAAATGTAATTGGGATCAATAATTCGAATCCACCCATAATATACCTCCGTTTTGAAAGGATTTCTGTGGCTAAGTTATTTGACTACTACTTTTATAAATTTGTTTCATTTTTTTTCTGAAACAATAAGATTAAATTGATGGTCAAAGGGAATAGAACACTATATGATCCAATCTGACCGGGAACTGATAGCTGAGATACAGTCCGGCAAGATCGAAAGTTTTCGAATTCTTGTCGAACGACATAAAGACCGTGCGTTTACTCTCGCAGTCCGGCTGTTGAAACAGCGGGCTGATGCAGAGGAAGCGCTGCAGGATGCCTTTCTCCGCGCGTTCCAGGGGCTCGAAGATTTTCGCGGCGATGCAAAATTCAATACATGGTTATATCGAATTCTGTATAATGTATGTATGACACGTCTCGGAAGGGCGAAACCCGAGGCTGAACAGTACTCTTTTCAGGAAGAGGAAAGAGAAGAATTTACAATGCAGATAGCTACAGGCGATTCCCTCCCCGATGAATTGCTCGAGCAAAACGAATTCATAACATTAATTTCACGTGAAATTGATCAAATGCCGGAACATTACAGATTGATTCTTACGCTTTATTATATAGAAGAATTGTCCTATGAAGAAATGAGCGATGTGCTTCAACTTCCGCTCGGGACAATCAAGACGCATCTTTTTCGGGGAAGGACATTACTCCGTTCCATTGTGATCGAGAAATACTATCCGGAGGTAAAAACTGTATGAACCATTTGAGCAACGACGAGCTCAATGAATTGATCGATGGCAGGTTGACGAATTCAAAAAAAGAACAGGTACTCGGACATCTTCAGCAATGCCCGTTATGTTCCTCTGCCTATCGTCAGTTCGTAATTATCGACCGGGGTGCACGACGTCAACCTCTGGAAACAACGAACATCATGTTTGTAGAAAATGTCATGAGGAAACTTATCCCCGACGCATCACAGAAACAGCATTCTCGGTTCGAACGAATCCTGAAATATTGTGCGAATCTTTTTGCTCTTTTGATTGTGGCGTTTATGGCGTATGGAGTGTATTCATTAGGGAGTCATTTTATACCGGGTGCAAAACCAATCATCCCGCAAATTGTAGGTTCATCAGATCTCTCGACAGTCAGGGACGCAATCGGCGGATGGTGGAGTTCTTCGAGTGCACTAGTCCAGAAGTATCTGACGACACTTGCTCCGAATGGGAGACTGCCGCTCTGGGTCTATGGGTTATGGTCGATAATAATGATAGTTGTCATCGAAAAGATTGCCGGGAAGCGAATACGTCATGTGAGTCCGCTCAGATAATGAGATGCGGTGCCGGAGTGTCTATTGAATTACTTTGTCATGCGATATCAGGATGTACGTACGAATTCCCGCCGGCTTGCCACGGTATTCGCGCTCAATACCGATAAGACGCCGCATAGAACGGTGTTTCCTGTTTTTAGAAAAAGATCCGGAAGAACTCACTCCAGGTTTCCATAAAACCTCTAGAAGCTAAAATCGAAAAAATTTTTCAGACTCCGAGTACCTTCAAATAATAATTTTCATACTGATCGACAATATTTTTGACGGCGAACTGTCCGGCACGTTTACGGCATGCCGCGGCAAAGAGTGCATGTTTTTGTTCGTTTGTCAAAAGTTCAATTGCATATCGTGCCATCCGGTCGGTGTCTCCAATCTCAGCAATGTAGCCGGTTTCTCCATGCAGCTGAAGTTCAGGCAATCCGCCGACGCTTGTGGAGATCACGGGCACTTCACATGCCATTGCTTCAAGGGCCGATAGGCCGAAACTCTCGGATTGACTCGGCATAAGAAAGAGATCGGATGCCGAAAGGATTTCGACAAGTTCCAATTGCTTCCCAAGGAATTTTACAAGATCTATAATCCCCAGCTCGCGGCATAATATTTCACAGTTGGAACGATCCGGGCCGTCGCCCACCAGTAATAATTTTGACGGAATTTTTTTACGGACCTGATCGAAGATTTTTATGACATCGGGAACACGTTTCACCGTTCGGAAATTCGAAGTATGGACAAGCACCTTTTCGCCGTTGGGCGCCATTTGTTCTCTGAAATGACACGACTGGATTCTATGATACTTTTCCATATCGACAAAATTAGGTATGACTTCGATTTCTTTATCGATCCCGTAGTTGGTCATCGTCTTTTCACGCAGGAATCGGGAAACCGCGGTAACGCCGTCGCTCTGTTCGATGCTGAATTTCATGACAGGCAGGAAACTTGGTTCGAGGCCGACCAGGGTAATATCCGTCCCGTGGAGTGTCGTGATGAGCTTCGGTTTATTGTTGCCCAGTACCGTCTTTGCCAAAAAACCGCTTGTGGCATGTGGTATCGCATAATGGACATGGAGAAGATCGAGTTTCTCGAATTTTGCCACCTCGATCATTTTACTTGCAAGCGATAGAGTGTATAGTGGAAATTCGAAAAGTGGATAGTTTGCTATCTCCACTTCATGGAAAAAGATATTTTCAATGAATTCGTCGAGACGGATCGGTATTGCATAACTGATGAAGTGAATTGCATGTCCACGTTTTGCCAGGGCTTTTCCTAATTCTGTTGCTACAACCCCGCTTCCACCATAGGTAGGATAACAGGTTATGCCGATTTTCATGGACTCTCCTTTTATATGGACTTGTGAAAAGATACAATTCATCCATGAGAGAAACAAGGTGTTTTGAGCCCGAGGAAAAATGTTCGTATCTTCCCTTTATGATACCGGATGAATTTTTCACGATCGATAAAGAAGTAGAAAACGAATTGAGAGAAAAAGCATCCCGTTTTCTCGCGATTGCTTTTCCGGCTGTATCGCGGCAGGAAGCGGAAAACAGGCTTTTTGAAATCCGGAAAAAATATCACGATGCTACACATCACTGCTTTGGCTATAAAATTCTTGAGAAGGATCTGATCGAACGAAGCTCCGATGACGGTGAACCCTCGGGAACCGCCGGCAGACCGATTCTCCGGGCGATCGGGAAATTCAAATTCTATAACGTATGCGTCGTTGTGAACCGGTGGTTTGGAGGCACAAAACTGGGTACGGGCGGGTTGGCCCGGGCCTACGGCGGTGCGGCATACGGTGCATTGCAGCATGCGGTTCTCCGACGTTGTGAAACTGGAACTCTGGTTGACGTTCAATTTCCTCATAATATGACGAATGGCGTCATGCATACCATTGCACAATTCGGAGCGAAGATTCATTCCAACCGTTTTGAAGAAGATGCGACTATTACTGTCCTTCTGCGCAACAAGGATGTTGCTTCATTTACTTCTTCAATCGTCGAAGCGACGAGGGGAGGAGCACGCGTCAGAGTTGGAACCGAACATATTATTATTGGATGAAGAAAAACATATGATTCAGACCGTTACAGGATTTACTGTCGGCCACTGGACCGACACAGTGAATTGCACAGGATGTACCGTTGTGCTTTGTCCGCCCGCCACTGTTGCAAGCTGCGATGTCCGGGGAAGCTCTCCCGGCTCACGTGAACTTGCCTTATTGGCGCCGGAAAAGACAATGCAGGAAATCGATGCAATTCTTCTAACGGGGGGAAGCGCGTTTGGACTTGCAGCCGCGGATGGTGTGATGAAATTTTTGGAAGAACACAATCGTGGATATGCTACCCCCTGGGCGAGAGTACCTATCGTCCCTGCCGCAGTTGTATTTGATTTGAATCTCGGGAGCTCGACGGTCAGGCCCGATGCACACGCGGGATATCAAGCGTGTGAGAATGCTTCTACTACAATACTGTGTGGAAATGTCGGTGCTGGCACCGGAGCCACTATAGGAAAGTGGGCCGGACACGAAACCTGGATGAAAGGTGGAGTCGGTGCTGCGTTGAGCCGGGAGGGCGACTTGCAGGTAGGAGTAATTGCAGTTGTGAATGCTGTCGGTGATGTGATCGATGGACGTGGCGAGATTCTGGCAGGCGCGCGAGCAAACGACGGAACTTTCCTGGCAACCAGAGGTCGGTTTCGTACACTCGCAAGGAACAGAGTCATACCGGACACAAACACAACGCTCGTAATGATCATGACGAACGCACGACTCACGAAGGTAGAAGTTCTCCGGGTCGCTCAATGTGCACATGACGGCATGGCGCGTGCAATTATACCTGTCCATACGTCGTATGATGGCGATATCGCATTTGCTGCAGCCTCGGGATTGGTCAAAGCGTCGGTCGATCTCGTAGCTGAAATGGGTGCTGCACTTACTGTTGAATCTATTCGAATAGCCGTTCGTTCTGCTGAGTCGTTACATGGTGTCCGGGGATTGATGTGAATTATGAATAGTGAATTGTGAATGGTGGATGTTGACCCGCTCCGCCGAGCGTCCGCCTCGGCGAGCCGAAGGCGAGACGGGGAGCGAGGCGAGCCTGTCCGCCGGATTGTTATTCAACATTCGATTGAACCAATAGTGATGGTTTTGTATATTTGGAAGGATGTACTGTGCAGGTTTTTATTACCGGCGGTACGGGATATATCGGTCGTCAGGTAATTCGGGATCTTGTTGCAGGTGGCTGTGGAGTTCGTGCTCTGATTCGTACCGGTTCAGAAGCGAAGCTCCCCCGGGAATGCAGCTCGAATATTTCGATCGTTTTCGGGAATATCGAACAGGCCGACTCTCTTCCAGGATTGATGAATGGATGTGATGCAGTAATTCATCTACCGGGGCTCATAAGGGAATTTCCACGACGGGGAATAACATTCCGGGGTGTACAATATTACGGATCGAAAAACATCATCGATGAAGCGTGTCGAAGCAAAGTGAAGCGTTTTCTGCTGATGAGCGCAAATGGTGTGCGCTCCGATGCCCCGACGGAGTACCAGCGGACGAAATGGATGGCGGAAGAATATCTTAGGCAAAGTTCACTCGAATGGACAATCTTCCGTCCTTCGGTAGTCTTCGGCAACGAGAACGAGGGGTATGAAAATTTTGTTGAGGTGTTGATAAACCAGCTCCGCATGATGCCGCTGGTCGTGCCTGTTCCGGGAAACGGCAGGTTTCTTTTTCAACCGGTTTCGATCAACAATCTTTCAGAAGGATTTCTTAAAAGTTTGCAGCAGCGCGTTGGCATCAGAAAGATTTATGAGATCGGTGGAATCGAGAGATTGAGTTACGTTGAAATGCTCGATATCGTAGCCGGACCGTTGAATATACGGAAATGGAAAGTACATCAACCAATCCCGATTCTTCGAGTACTTGCAAGAATGTTGGGCAGGTATTCATTTTTTCCGATAACTGAAGACCAGATTATCATGCTTCTCGAGGGGAATGTGACGGAACAGGAAGGGGAATTTTTTGAAGATTTTAAAATCAAGCCGATACGATTTTCAGACGTAATGAGACTCTCCCTCGCTTCAATAGCATGAAACAACAGTAGACGGTGTGAAGAATAAGTCCTCTCATGATATTGTCAGTCTACCGCGAGCACTATCGAAACTCGGATATTGCTCGCGAATGCAGGCCTTCAGGTTGATCCGGGAAGGGAGGGTGAGCGTCAATGAACGGCAGGAACTCGATCCTCACTACAGGGTCTCTATCGTCGCCGATCGTCTGCAGGTC
The DNA here is from genome assembly GCA_050011775.1 of Bacteroidota bacterium. Taxonomy (GTDB): domain Bacteria; phylum Bacteroidota; class Ignavibacteria; order UBA10030; family CAVZMI01; genus CAVZMI01. The sequence continues at coordinate 115,781 of JBEKIL010000002.1, forward strand.
GATGGGAAGATCATCAGGCCGAAAAAGGATCTTATTTATATCTGTCTGAACAAGCCGCGTGGGATTGTGACCACACGATCGGATGAACGGAGGGCAGCAACCGTCTACGATCTCATTGGAAAACAGTCATCGTGGGTTTTTCCCGTCGGCCGGCTCGATAAGGAAAGCTCGGGATTACTCCTGCTTACCAACGATACCGAATTTGGTGAAGTGCTAACGAATCCGGCGTCCCGTCATTCGAAAACGTATCGCGTGAAGGTTGATCGTATGGTTAGAAGTGACGATCTTCAGAAGTTTTCACAGGGTATTGTGTTGAACGACGGGTACACCACCTTGCCGGCGAAAGTCCGGCGTGATAAAAAAGATAGGAATGGATGCTCATTTATTCTTACATTAACCGAGGGGAAGAATCGTCAGATCAGGAGGATGTGCGAAGCGCGTGGATATAAGGTTTCCGAGCTTCACCGGATCGGCATCGGCCGGCTGACCATTCCCGATCTGAAATCCGGGAAATGGCGTCCGTTGACCCCAGAGGAGAAAATCCGTGCACTTGCACATTGACGGATATGGATCTCTGTCTTGTAACGTAGACAATAAAAAATCATTCTTCAATTAATTTTACAAAAGAGGTGGTATCGTGGGTCTTCTCGTCGTAGGTTCACTTGCGCTCGATACAATCGAAACGCCGTTCGGGCGGGCCGAGAACATGCTCGGCGGTTCTGCCGTGTACATCTCGGTGGCGGCAAGTTATTTTGCCGCGCCGGTTCGGCTCGTCGGTGTTGTAGGTGGAGATTTTCCGCGTGAAGCAATCGATTTTCTTCATGACAAGAATGTTGATACGGACGGTCTTGAAATCATCAAAGAAGGAAAAACCTTCCGCTGGGGGGGCAGGTATCATTATGACCTGAACATGCGCGATACACTCTACACAGATCTGAATGTATTCGAGACATTCGATCCGAAAATTCCGCAGCAATTTCAAAAGTGCAAATATGTGTGTCTGGGGAATATAGATCCTGTACTCCAGCGTCGTGTCCTGGAGCAGATAGATAAACCGCGGCTTGTCGTGGGTGATACGATGAATTTCTGGATCGAACGGAAGACAGGGGAACTGAAAAATACGCTCAAGGTAATGGATGTGCTGATCGTCAACGATTCGGAGGCGCGCCTCCTGGCGAAAGAGCCGAATTTGATCAAAGCCGCACGAATGATCATGGAGATGGGACCACGCATCGTCATCATCAAGAAAGGCGAACACGGTGCTCTTCTTGTGACCGAATCGACGATCTTCTCTGCACCGGCATATCCGCTTGAGAATATTCATGACCCGACAGGAGCTGGAGATTCGTTCGCCGGGGGATTTTCCGGATGGATCGCGAAAACCGAAGATGTCTCGGATGCAAATCTCAAGCGTGCAGTGATTTATGGCAGCACAATGGCCTCATTTTGCGCAGAAAAATTTGGAGTGGGCGGACTACGCGATCTTGCATATCTTCAGGTGAAAGACCGGTTCCGTGAATTTCGGGAGCTTTCTCGCTTCGAGGAGTAATGTACATGCGTCCTATCGACTGGAATAATGGACGAGTCCGGTTTATCGACCAGACGCGACTTCCACTCGAAGAAGTTTATACCGAGACCGATAAGGTGGAAGCCCTGGTGGATGCGATCCGTACACTACGGATCCGCGGTGCCCCGGCGCTGGGAATCGCTGCGGCGTTCGGAGTGGTGCTCGGTGCACATGCTTTTTCAGGATTGAATAGGGACGAATTTCTTCACCATATTGAAAACGTGTCATTACTCATCGGTTCCACACGTCCCACTGCCGTCAATCTCTCTTGGGCCCTTCGCCGGATGCAGTCGGTGGTGAACAACTATCCCTCACATGATGTCGGAGATTTGCAGAATTTACTCCTCAATGAAGCTCTCGCAATTCAATATGAAGAGATTGAAACATGCAAATTGATCGGAAGCCATGGTGCCGGGATAATCCCTGATGGAAGCGGTATCCTGACTTATTGCAACGCCGGTGCGCTGGCGACAGGCGATTATGGCACGGCGCTCAGCGCCATAATCCGAGCTTATGAATCGGGGAAAAAAATTCGTGTGTACGTCGGAGAAACAAGGCCATTATTCCAGGGTGCGCGTCTAACAACATGGGAGCTTCAAAAATACGGAATCGACGTGGTTTTAATAACGGATAATGCGGCGGCTTTCGTCATGCAGCAGGGAAAAATTAATATCGTAATCGTCGGGGCCGACCGGATCGTCGCCAATGGGGATGTTGCAAATAAAATCGGGACGTATAATATTGCAGTACTCGCCGATAGGCACAAAGTGCCGTTCTATGTCGCAGCTCCCTCTTCAACGATCGATCCTGCTCTCTCATCAGGGAATGAAATTCCAATCGAGGAGCGCGATTCTCGCGAGGTTACCGAGCTGTTCGGACATCGAATTGCACCCCCGGGGATTACGGTGTATGCACCGGCGTTCGATGTGACTCCGTATGAACTTGTTGGCGGCATCATTACGGAATATGGGATTCTCCGGCCGCCATACAGTGCTTCAATTGAAACATTGTTGAGGACGCATAAGAGACCGGAGCGGGGATCATGATTGTTCGCACCGATGCCATCGTTGTGAAATCAATGAAGTATCGTGAAACGAGCAAGATCGTCACGCTCTATACCCGATCGTTCGGTAAAGTCAGCGTTGTGGCTAAGGGAGCTCGCGATATGAAGAGCAAATTTGGAGGGGCTCTCGAGCCGATGACTCATATCTCGGCGGTTTTTTATAAAAAGCCGCACCGTGAGCTGCATCTTATTTCTCATGCGGATATTATCGAGGAATTCCACCGGCTCCATACGGATTACGAGCGTCTCAATGTCGGATATGCCGTTATCGATTTGCTGAATTCCGTTATGCATGGTGAAGAAGAACATCCGGCGGTTTACCGGTTACTGCTCGACACGCTGCGTGCAATCGATGGAGGCACCAAAAATTTGGTAAATGTGTTATATTATTATGAAGTTCATCTTGCAGCTCTACTTGGATTCGCAATGGTGCTGGATAGGTGCGGTATTTGTGGCGCCGCAATCGGAGAAAGGACGGATGATCGGATAGGATTTAATCCGATACAGGGAAGTATGGTTGACGAACGATGTGGTGGGAATTCCGATCGATGGATTCGTGTATCGCTCTCATCGGTGAGGATCCTTCAGCGACTGTCGCAGGTCGCCATTGACGGTGCGCTGAGTATCGAGATGTCGGATGCCTCCCGAAAAAACATCGATACGGTGCTTCGTGCACATTTCGGAGCACATATTGAAGCGACGCGGAGAATGCGGAGCGCTGTGACGATACGATCGTCGATCATAAGTTGAAATTTTCGTATTTTTTATTTACAGTAATTGGTTGAAAGGTTTAGACGAACGGAGGGGTTCTAATGTTCCCTCAAAAATAGTGATTTTAAGAAAATATTCCGACTATTTTATTCAGCATGACTGCAACAATTTGAATTCAAAAAAGTATATTGTTATATATAAAATATTTTGTAAGGAGGAAGCTGGTATGAACAAGAAATCGTTATTTGCAGCAATTGCCCTCATCAGTGTGGGAATCATCTTTGGAGCACTGCTGGTTTCAGGATTACAGGGTGTGGGGGTTGGAGTTGCTGCGTTCGGCGGTGATGTAAAATTGGGCGCGCAGAGCTCGCCGCTGAAAAGTATTCCCGAAGTGAAGAATCTGGAAGATGCATATGTCACGGTTGCGAATACCGTGAGACCTGCAGTGGTCAGTATTCAGGCGACGACAAAACAAAAAACTTCACCGAAATCAAAGGAGTTCGATCAGTTCTTTCATTTCTTCGGTCCGGATTTTGAATTTAAAACACCCGAGGAAATGCCGTCGAAAGGATTCGGCTCCGGTGTGATCGTGACAGACGATGGATATATCCTGACAAATAATCACGTCGTCGAAAATGCCGATGAAGGAAGCGTCAAGGTTAAATTAGTCGACACACGTGAGTTCGATGCGAAAATCGTGGGCACCGATCCGCTGACAGATATCGCGGTAATAAAGATTGATGCAAAGGATCTTCCGGTTGCTGCGCTTGGAAATTCGGATGAGCTGAAAATCGGACAAATGGTAATGGCGATCGGAAATCCGTTCAACCTTAATTTCACCGTTACTCACGGAATCATCAGCGCGCTCGGACGGGACGGACTCGGATTGAAAAAGGATAGCTATGGAATTGAAAATTTTATTCAGACCGATGCTGTGATCAATCCCGGCAATAGCGGCGGTGCATTAGTGAACCTCCGCGGCGAAGTAATAGGAATCAATACTGCGATTGCAACACGCACGGGTGTCTATGAAGGCTATGGATTTGCCATCCCGATGAACCTTGCAAAATCGGTTGCCGAGGATCTGATTAAGAACGGCAAAGTACGACGCGGATATATTGGAGTGCAAATCACCAATATCGATGCGACAATGGCAAAGGCGAACGGACTCGATAAGGCGCGCGGTGTTCTTGTCCAGTCTCTTACCGAAGGCGGAGCTGCAGCCGATGCCGGTATCAAAGAAGGCGATATTATCCTTTCGATTAATGGGAAGGAAGTGAATACCGCAAATGAGCTGCAGACCTATGTCGCCAGCAAACATCCGGGTGACATTGTTACACTAAGCATCTGGCGTGATAAACAGACAACAGAAGTCAAGGTCAAGCTGCGTGAGCGGAAAGAGTCGGGTGAACTGGCGAAAAACGAGGGGGATGAGGATGAATCCGCCCAAAAAGATACCGATCAACCGCACTCGAAGACATTCGATAATTTAGGACTCACCGTCCGTAATATGAATTCGGATTTAAAGGAAAAATATAAAACAGAGTACGGCGTACTCATCACCGACGTCAAGAAATATAGCCGTGCCGAAGACCAGCTCCAGAAAAATCTGGTGATTATCGAAGCCGATCGAAAGAAGGTCCGCTCGGTATCCGATCTTGATGAGATCCTCAAGAATAAAAAACCGGGTGATGCGATCATGCTGCGTGTAAAAGATCCGAATGGGAATGTTGCATACCGTGCTATCGAAATTCCCAAAGAATCGAAATAAGTAATATTTTTCGACCTTCCAGAAAGAAAACGTCCTGCTAAAAGCGGGACGTTTTTGTTTTTCCCTTCTTTTTTACTTAATTATACCATAGGATAATTGGAGAAGAGACATGATACGCTACCTCACTGCAGGTGAATCACACGGGCAAGCGCTAGTCGGTATTATTGAAGGCATGCCGGCCGGCCTCCCCATTACAGCGGAATATATTAACCATCAACTCTGGCGCAGGCAGCAGGGATACGGCCGCAGCGGGAGGATGAAAATTGAGACGGATAAAGTAGACATCCTCTCCGGTGTGAGATTCGGAAAGACACTCGGATCACCGATCGCCCTTGTACTTCGTAATCGCGATTGGGAGAATTGGAAAATTGCGATGGCGGTTGACAGGGCGGCGAAGGGAATTCAGAAGGTGACGAGTCCTCGTCCCGGTCATGCCGATTATGTCGGGAAAGTGAAATATGATTTTGACGATATCCGTAACGTCATCGAACGTGCAAGTGCACGTGAAACGGCAATGAGGGTGGCATGCTGTTCGATGCCCCGGCGATTGCTCGAGGAGCTCGGGATTCATATCGCAAGCCACGTCCTCTCGATCGGATCGGCTGCATATACCGGCAGAAAATCGCTGGATAAAAAAATAAAAAAATTTCTGGCCAGCGGTGCGATCGGTCTTGATGAGCTCAATGCGGCTGCCGATGCTTCGGAAGTTAGAATTCTAGAAGAACTCATAGAGAAAAAAGCGATACAGTTGATAAAACGGGCCAAGAAATCGGGCGATACGGTGGGAGGAATAATAGAAGTTATTATCGGAGGTCTTCCGGTGGGACTGGGAAGTCATGTTGAATACGACCGTAAGCTTGACGGACAGCTTGCCGGGGCATTAATGTCTGTTCATGCAATCAAAGGAGTGGAGATCGGTGAGGGATTTGCGAATGCCGGGAGATACGGTTCGGATGTCCACGACGAGTTCATTCTTGACTCGAAAGGCAACATCATCCGTCCGACCAATCGTGCCGGCGGACTCGAGGGAGGAGTTACAAACGGAGAGCCGATTATTCTTCGCGGTGCAATGAAACCGATTGCGACCCTGATGAAGCCGTTACGTACGGTCGATCTGGCGACGATGAAAAAAACCGAAGCGCGCCGCGAGCGATCGGATTTCTGTGCCGTGCCGGCAGCATCGGTGATCGGAGAGGCGGTCGTGGCTCCGGTAATTGCGAACGCATTTCTGGAAAAATTCGGAGGAGATTCACTCGGGGAGATTAAAAAGAGATATAAGAGAAAATAGCTTAAGCTTTCCTTTGCGTTGCCCTCTGGCGGATGATTTTTATTGCATAACGCGTTGTTACATAACGTCCCTAGATTCAAAATATTTGGCATTGCATTTTTCTACGAATTGAGATGAATATTCAAATATCTTGAATTGAAGCTTTTCACATATTCCTTGATCGCGAAGTAAGTACTTACATTTAGGACAATAATCTTCATAAGATCGAATAATTCTTAATTCGTTCAAAGTCTCTTTAACTTTTTCTTGTGGTAAAGAAAAATATAGAATCGTAATGCTTCCCTACAAATTTTCCATGGAGAATATTCTTGCATATCCATTCAGTAGATGATGTAATACGTTAATAACTTTACTTATAATTCTCTTACCCAGAGGTTCCTTACTTTTCAAATCTGACTTTTCAGAACAGAAGCGAGCCACTATATGAAGCAATGCTCTTTACCTCTAAAAATCCAATATTTTTGGCATTATGTGTCAGCAATATATTTAAAAGGCGCGCTCTTGTCAACATCTTGACAATATTGCCGTTTTATGCTATATTTTTCATGGTCGGTTAAATCGAAGTCTCAACGCTGGTCTGCAAATGACGAAAAATATAGTTGAGATCCTCGATGAGTTCCAGAAGACCCGGGGTATCGACAGCCGCGCGGTCGTATATGATTATACTCTCGAGGAACGCGAGGGGAAGTTTTATATAGATTTTTATACGTCGCTAAGTTCAATTGCCCGGGATATCGAGCGGCTTTTTGCTACAACAGAGGTTTTAGCGACACCACAGATTGATATCCGGATTCACCTGCTGCCCGATTCGAGTGTCGGTGACCGGAAATACGGCGTTTGTAATATCGGGACTGCCTCGCTCTACCGATCAGCGGGATTCTACGGCGAGCAGGTGAGTCAGCTTTTACTTGGCGAATCGTTCGATATTCTGCAGCGGAAAGCGGCAGAGTGGTTCCGGGTCCGTCTCCAACGCGACGGGTACCTTGGATGGGTTCATGAAACCCAGATACATGGAATGGGTGAACCTGAATATGTGCGTTGGAAAGAGTTGCCCCGCGGTCGGTTTAAAGCTCAGATCGGCCGCATCATGGAAAAGCCGGGCGACGGTTCGCATCCCATCCGCGATGCTGTCATAGGTGTCGAGCTTCCGGTGAGGGGTGAACATCGACGGTGGAAACAGCTTCTTCTTCCGGACGGTTCAAGCGGCTGGGTGCGTGCGGCGGAACTCAGCACAGGTATTCGCCGGCGGCGGAAAGTTCTTACAACTGAAATTGTTAAAACCGCAAAACAGTTTTTAGGCTGTCCATATCAATGGGGCGGCAGGTCGCCGAAAGGATTCGATTGTTCGGGATTGATTCAAACCGTATTCGGCTTAAACGGAATCGATCTTCCACGTGATACGAATCAACAATGGAATTCCGGCCGGGATGTCGGTTGTAATCTGAACGAAATACGAAAAGGCGACATACTATTCTTCGGAGATGATCGATCGAATGTTTCGCATGTAGGATTGTACACCGGCATTAAAAGTACGTTCATTCATGCACGAGGATTTGTAAGGTACAACAGCTTGGATCCAAAATCGTCACTCTACGATGAACAACTGGCTTCAAAGTTTGTCGGAGCGCGGAGGATCGAGGGAATTGGTTAAAATCGGCGGGAAAAGACCGTCAGAAAAGGAGGCGTAGTCTTCAGCGCGGTATTCGAAAGAAAACATTCAAATGGTCGGCTTAACGCAAAAGTCCTGGTTCTGAATCAGAACTATGAGCCGATGAGTGTATGTAATGTCCGGAAGGCGATTATTCTTCTGTATCTTGGAAAAGCTGAAGTCATCGAGGCATATGAAGGGAAACGGCTGCATTCGGTTTCCCAGACAATGCCGTTCCCAAGCATCGTGCGCCTTTCGGTGTACATTCATGTCCCATATAAAAAGATTATTCTTTCACGAAAGAATATTCTTCGCCGCGATAATCATCGGTGCCAATACTGTGGAAGGGCCGATCTGCCGTTAACGATAGATCATGTGATCCCGCGGGCACGCGGCGGCGAGGATGAGTGGGAGAATCTTGTGTGTGCCTGTGTCAGGTGCAACAACAGGAAGGGAGATCGGCTTCCCGAAGAAGCGTACATGAAGTTGCGCAGGCCTCCATTCCGGCCGAATCACGTGACCTTCATCCGCCACTTCGTGGGCCAGATCGATGAACGGTGGAAACCGTATCTATTCATGAATTGACTGCGGTGCCCCCATAGAAAGTAGTCGTGGGGGCTTTTTTGTATTCAGTATATTCATAATTCTATGACAAGAAGAAAAATCATCCTAAGCGGTATGCGGCCAACCGGGAAATTGCATCTCGGACATCTCGTCGGTGCGCTTGAAAATTGGGTTGCGCTTCAAAAAGAATATCAGAACTATCACCTGATCGCCGATTACCATGCGCTCACGACGAACACCGATACGTCGCTGTTGTATCAGTATTCGATCGAAATGCTCGTTGACTGGCTTGCAGCGGGGCTCGATCCTAAGGCAAGTCCGATGTTTCGCCAATCGCAGATCAAAGAGCACGCGGAGCTCCATCTGGTTTTTTCGATGTTGATTACAACTGCACGGCTCGAACGCAATCCGACTCTAAAAGACCAGGTACGCGATTTGAATATCGAAAATATGATCTATGGTCATCTGGGTTATCCGGTTCTTCAGGCGGCCGATATTCTTATCTACAAAGGCGAAGTCGTGCCTGTCGGCGAGGATCAGGTTCCTCATGTCGAGATTACGCGGGAGATTGCACGGAAGTTCAACACGACATACGGTGAAGTTTTCCCCGAGCCCGAGCCGATGCTCACATCATTCTCGCGGCTTCCCGGGCTCGACGGCGATATGAAGATGAGCAAATCGGCGGGCAATACAATCCTACTTTCGGATAGTCCTGAAGAAATCAATAAGAAGATGAGGAAGGCTGTGACCGATCCGCAGAAGATCAGAAAGAATGATCCGGGACGACCCGATATCTGTCTCGTCTTCACCTATCACAAGAAATTCACCGCTAATGACGTTCCGTCAATACGCAAAGGATGCGAATCGGGTGCGCTCGGCTGCGTCGAGTGTAAAAAGAAATGCGCGACAGCAATTGCCGATTACCTGACGCCGATCCGCGAACGGCGACTGTATTATGAATCGAATCTCAATGAGGTCAAGGATATTCTGCAGGAAGGCGAACGGCGTGCACGTATTGTCGCACAGCAGACGATGGCAGTTGTTCATTCGGTAATGAGATTGGGCTGACATGTATAAAGTACGTCTTGTAAATTTCGAAGGACCGCTTGATCTCCTCCTGTTCTTCATCAAGCGTGATGAGCTTGATATCTACGATATTCCGATTGCGTATATCACGAAAGAGTTTCTCGATACCCTTCATCTGATGGAGAAGCTCGATCTCGATGTTGCGGGAGAGTTTATAGTCATGGCCGCAACCTTGATGCAAATCAAGGTACGTATGCTGTTGCCGCGCGATGAAGTGCTAGAGGAAGAAGAAGATCCGCGCGCTGAACTTGTCCGCCGTCTGCTCGAGTACAAGCGATACAAAGAAATGGCCGGAGAACTGCAGAAGATGGAGGTTGCCGCACGGCGGCTCCGTTTCCGCCGGTTCTTCGAATACGATCCGAAGGATATGGGAGAATCCGAAGAGAAAGATCTCCTGAAGGATATGACGCTCTTCGATCTAATTGCCGCATTCAAATTCACGATGGATCAAATGCCCCAGAGAACGATCCATGAAGTTCAGAAGGTGAATGTGACGGTCGATGAGCAGTGCAAATTGATTACCGATGCGGTGAAACAGACCGGAAACGTTACATTCCTGAATCTTGTATCGTCAATGAATGAAAAAATCCGGATTGTTGTAACATTTATTGCGCTCCTGGAGTTGGTAAAACAACACGTGGTAACCGTGCGGCAGATGGAGTCGTATAGAGATATACTGATATCGAAAATCCTTGTAGGAAACTCAGTGGCGGAGACATCCGCATGAACGAAATAATGACCACACAGCGGATCGAGTTGAAGGGGATGATCGAAGCAATGATTTTTGCTTCGGATGAGCCGCTGTCGCTCAGTACGCTGAAGGATGTTTTCGAGGCGTCGGAAATCGACGGTCAACGCATAGAAATTGAAATGGAAGAAATCAAACACATTATCGAAGAGTTAAACGCAGAATATTCGGCAGAGAAGCGATCATACCACATCATCGAAATTGCAGGCGGATATCAGTATGCAACGCTGCTAAAATTTTCTTCATGGGTCGGAAAAATCTTCAAGGAAAAAGCCAGACGGCGGTTATCCCAATCGGCCATGGAGTCGCTGGCGATTATCGCCTATAAACAACCGGTCACAAAACCGGCCCTCGAGTATATACGTGGTGTCAACAGCGATTATGTGCTTAAGACGCTTCTTGAGAGGAATCTGGTTGCGATTATCGGTCGCGCCTCGACACCGGGACGACCTTTGATATATGGAACAACGCAGGATTTTTTACGTCATTTTGGGTTGAATTCGCTCTCCGATTTGCCGAAACCACGCGAGATCGAGGAACTACTGGGTGAAACCGAGCTCGAAGTCGAAAAACGAATCCTTGAAGAACAACAAATGACGGAAGAAGAAGAAATCGAGACGCAGCAAAAGCCTAGAGAGGCCGGACCGAGATTTCGGAAACCCCTGATTCCTAAGCCAAAAGAAGAATCACCGGATCAAATGCCGCTTCCAATTTTTCCCGGTGAGATAGTAGAACAAAAGCCTGAACAAGCCTCACCCGTTGAGGGCGGACCGGAAATAAGCACGCTTCAGGAAGAAAGTACCGTCATATCATTTAATGAGCAAGCGGGAGAACCCGTGCCGGAGATTCCGGAACAATCAGCGGAAAATGCCGGGAATGTCGGTTATATTCTAGAGATGACCAAAGAGGCTGAACAAATTCAATCATCTACCGGTGAGGTACTATCGGATGAAGAAATGTATAGTGAACAGAAACAGGAGAGTATGACGTGGGAGCAAATCCCCGAAGAAGAAACACAGGGCGAACCGCTCCACCCCGGCATCGCAGAACCGACATTCGAAGAATTAAACGCCGTTATCCAGGAAAAGCACGAACGGGGCTGGGCGAAGTTGGCGCAAAAGATCAGAGATCTGCTCAAACGGCTGTTCGGTTGAACCGGTTTTTATCACAGGCAGGAATCGCGTCACGTCGCAGAGCGGATGAGCTTATCGCACATGGTGAAGTTCGTGTAAACGGGGAAATTGTACGCGATCTCGGCACAAAAATCGATCCCCGAAAAGATCTGGTCTATTTCCATGATAAACAGGTTGCGGTTGTCGATGATGAGCGTGAGTATGTCGTTTTCAACAAGCCGAAAGACTGCATCACAACACTGAGTGACGAGAAGGGTAGGACAACGATTCTTGATTACGTGAGGACAAAGCACAGGCTGTTTCCCGTCGGAAGGCTCGACAGAAATACAACCGGTGTATTGCTTCTCACAAACGACGGCGATCTCGCACACAGGCTGATGCACCCGCGGTACGAATTTCCAAAAGCGTACCGGGTTGAAATCGATCGAAGCATATCGGAGGATGACGCAAAAAAAATCGCAGCCGGGATTCGGCTGGAAGATGGCATTACCTCGCCTGCCGAGGTATTTATTCTTCCAAATACAAACAGGAAAAACATCGGGATAGTCGTCCATGAAGGCCGGAACCGGATGGTGCGGAGGATGTTCGAAATATTGGGATATGAAATCCTTAAACTCGATCGCGAGGGATACGGCGAAATTACGACCGAAGGATTGCAGCGCGGAGAGTGGAGATATCTTAAAAGAAATGAAATACAAAAACTCCGGCAAATGACCGGAATAAAACAGAATCTTGCATAAAAAATCGATCGAGATTACTGATCGCGGATTGTGGATTTCGGTTTGAGGCGTACAATACAATCAATCCGAAATCGAAAATCCGGAATCGACAATCTCTCAAAAATCTAAATCGCTTTGAGGATCGCTTGGAACAACAAGAGCATATCGAAGATTTAAACACCCTGATGGCCCGGAGGCGTGATGAGCTGAACGAACTTCGCTCGATCGGCATCAACCCATATCCTTATGCATTTGAACGGACAGATTTTTCAAAGGATATTCTCGAATCCTTCGTCGATGGTGCCCCGCAGCATGATGTCGCTGTGGCCGGCCGCATCATGGCAATCCGCCGGATGGGAAAAGCTTCCTTTTGTCATATTCAGGATTCGAAAGGGAAGATTCAAATCTATCTGAGAAAAGACGACATAGGCGCACCGTACGATGCTTTCAAGCTTTTTGATATCGGCGATATTATCGGCGTCAGGGGATTCGTCTTCCGGACAAAAACCGGCGAAATATCAATTCACGCGCAGTCCATCGAGCTGCTATCAAAATCTCTCCGTCCTCTTCCGATCGTCAAAGAACGTATCGATGAGAAGGGGCATAAAACAGTCTACGATCCTTTTTCGGATAAAGAACTCAGGTATCGCCAGAGATATGTCGATCTGGCTGTGAATCCCGATATACGTGATGTTTTTATAAAACGTGCACTTATAATTCGGACGATCAGGCAGTTTCTCGATACGCGCGGATATCTTGAGGTCGAGACGCCGATACTCCAGCCATTATACGGCGGTGCATCGGCGAGGCCGTTTGTCACGCATCATAATGCGCTGGATATCCCGCTCTATCTGAGGATTGCCGATGAGCTGTATCTCAAACGTCTCGTTGTCGGTGGGTATGATGGAGTTTATGAAATATCGAAAGATTTTCGGAACGAAGGGATGGATAGGGCTCACAATCCGGAATTCACCATGCTTGAGCTCTACGTCGCGTATAAAGATTATAACTGGATGATGGAGCTTGTCGAGCAAATGATCGGCGATGTCGCCCTTGCGCTTTACGGTACTACGAAGATTACTGCCGGAGAGCACGATATCGATTGTACACCACCGTGGCGGCGTGTAAGGATGTTCGATATCATCCAGGAATATACAGGATATAATCTGCGCAAAAAACCTGAAGCGGAGGTTCGTGAGATCGCAAAGACATTGCATATCGATATCGATCCGAAGGATGGACTTGGCCGCGTGATCGATGAAATCTTCAGCGCGAAAGTCCAGCCAATGCTCGTTCAACCGACATTCATTGTTGATTATCCTGTGGAACTTTCGCCGCTTGCGAAGCGTCATCGGAGTGAAGAAGGATTGGTCGAACGATTCGAGGCGTATGTCAACCGTCAGGAAATCTGCAATGCCTTCAGCGAACTCAACGATCCACTCGACCAGCGTGCAAGATTTGAGGAGCAGGCGAAGCTTCGCGAACGGGGAGACGAAGAAGCACAAGTACCGGATGAGGATTTTCTACGCGCTCTCGAATATGGAATGCCGCCGGCCGCCGGACTCGGCATAGGCATCGACCGCCTGATAATGCTAATGACCAGTCAGGAATCCATTCGCGACGTACTCTTCTTCCCACAGATGAAGCCGGAAAAGTGATTGAAGGGTTATGTTATCAATGTGTAAAACAAAAGTTCTGGTTTTTTCGATTTTGGTAATTCCTCACATTTTAAATGCCGGATGTGTCGATTCAACTCAAGTTTCTGCAACGGATCTTAATTCACTTCGATTTAATCCGGCGATTGATAGTATCTCAACATCCCCGTCGGAGTATCCTATATGCTCTTTCACACCTGCACCTGAGGTTAACGGTGCCCGTCTCGGAATTATCGGCGGAGCATTGCTGACGACTACACTCGTCATCAATTACTACGAGCAAAATGCATGGTGGCTTGGTGAACGGGCGCCATTTCATTTTCAGAATGACTGGAAATATGCCTTGAATGTCGATAAGGTCGGGCATATCTATGCGACCACGGCAGCACAGCACATATTCCAGAAATCTCTTGAGTGGTCGGGTGTTCCGGAATCGAAATCGGTCTGGTACGGAGCGGGATTGGCATTATTGTTCGAATTATATATAGAAACACAAGATGGTTTTCATAAAGAGTGGGGGTTCAGCCCGGGCGATGCGATGGGTGATGCAGTCGGTGCTTTCTATCCGGTCCTCCAGCATTATATTCCCCCGCTGAAGAATGTGAAATTTAAATGGAGCTACTGGCCGTCGGAGGAGTTGCGTGAGGGGAAAAAGCAGATGATCATAGATGACTATCAGGGTCAAACATACTGGCTATCGATTTCATTTTATGATTGGCTTCCGAAGTCGATGCAATCTTGGTGGCCGTCGTTTCTCGGAATTGCAGGTGGATATGCTGCCCGAAATCTTGACGGGATGGGGGGCGGTGAAAAACAGTTTTATATTGCGCTTGATTATGATCTCACGAAGCTTCCCGGCGATAGCTGGATTTTTAAAACTCTTAAAGAATCGGGCAATTTTTTTCATCTTCCGGCACCGGCGCTTCGTATAACACCGACAGCGACTTTTTTTGTGCTTTATTTTTAGTCCGGTGTTTCGGTACAAGACGAGACGAAAAGGAGAGAAAAAGTATTGATCAGCGTTATTATTCCGGCGTACAATGAAGAAAAACTCATCAGCAGGACGCTCGCACAATTTACTCCGAACCTGATCGAAAAATTCGACCTGGAGTTGATTGTGAGTGACGGCGGGAGTGATGATCGGACACTTGAAAAAGCGGCGGAATATTCATGCAGGATTGTGAGACATACAGAACAACGCAAGCAAACGATCGCGGAGGGTCGGAATGTCGGCGCTGAAGTCGCACGCGGAGATATTCTATTTTTTCTTAATGCAGATACGATCATCGATGATCATGATGTGGAAGGTTTCATAACACAGGCGCTCCGCGAGCTGGAGCCGGAAAATGTCGTTGCGGTGACTTGTAGTGTCTATATCTATCCGGATGAAGCGACACGTACCGATCGTATAATTCACGAGCTCTATAATTGGTACTTTTTTTCGTTGAATGTGATCGGGATGGGGATGGGGCGCGGCGAATGCCAGATAATTAAAAAAGATGCATTTAAAAAGGTCGGAGGTAATCAGAAGCATATTGTTGCCGGTGAAGACTTCGATCTTTTCACACGTCTTATCAGGATCGGAAAAGTCCGGTATCTACGCTCACTGCGGGTATACGAATCACCACGGAGATATCGGAAATATGGATATATAAGGGTTACAGCAGCCTGGCTGCGAAATTCTGCATCGGTCTATCTCTTCAATCACTCTACACTCAACGAATGGGAGGCAGTGCGATAAGCTATGAACCGTATTCATCATCGAATTCAATGGGTCTGTGTCGGCTGGCTCATCGCGGCGTTTATTGCATTTGCGCAGGTGGAAAATGTTCAGATCAATAATCCCGTATATACTTTCTTGAAAAGAATGGAAGTGAAAGGAATTATCACGAAATATCACGACGGTTTTCTTTCTTTTTCACGGGCTGAAGTCGCGCAATTTCTTCAGACTATCAATCAGCAGCGCGAACATCTGACGGCGACAGAACGAGAGATGCTCGACGATTTCAAAACCGAGTTCGCCCAGGAACTTCATCTTCAGGACGTTCAGAGGACGGTTCTTTTCTCCGATTCAACATCGCTGCCGCAGCGTCTGACGGATCTGTTCCGATGGAAAGAGAAATATCTATATACATGGCAGGATTCGACGACCTCGCTATTTGTGAATTTTTTATTTGCTGCAGATTTTCGTTCGGGTAATGGGAATACATATGGAAACACGACTGCAGAAACAGAGCGAATCGGAGGACGTATTCGAGGTACTATTGGAAACCATTTCGGTTATTTCTTGCAGGGGACCAATGGGCTTGTATTCGGGGATAAAATATTTGTCCGAAGCGATCCGCGGCTTCGTGAAAATTATAAATTAAGTGAACCCAACTCGAATAGTTTTGATGAAGTTGAAGGATACGTAAAACTCCACACTGATTGGTTGACTCTACAGGTCGGCCGTGAACGGCTTCTGTGGGGAAATAGCTTGGATAGCGATGGAAAACTGTACATTTCCGATAACGCTTCACCATTCGATATGATACGGTTCGATGCAGAGTATGGAATTGTAAAGTTCAGCTTCATCCACGGATGGCTCCTGAGTGAGAATAAGGCTGTCTATAACTCCTATTCCTGGTCATATGACACATATCTGTCGCCAAAATATATCGCAGGTCATCGCATCGAATTGTCATTCCCTCACATATTCGATATAGCGGCCAATGAAATGCTGATCTATTCCCGCCCGTCCCCGGAATTAGCCTATCTCAACCCGTTGAATTTTTTTAAATCTGCCGAGCACTCTTTACAGGATAGAGATAATTCGCTTTTAGCTTTTGATATGGAAACCCATTTTCTCGAAAATCTGCAATTTTCGGGCTCGATTCTAATAGATGACATGGATTTTAAAATGCTCGGGACACGAGCATATGTCAATCAATTTGCATATCAAGCGGGTGCATACTATATTGAGCCTGCAGGCCTTGAAAATACTGATATCGCTGTGGAATATACACGAATCAACCCATATGTGTATTCACACCACATCCCTGTCAATATGTACGCCAATCATGGATTTATCCTTGGCAATCCATTGGGGCCGAATAGTGATGCGTGGAAAATACGGGTAGGATACCTGATCTTGAGGCAGTTACAGGTCGACGGAAGTTTTGTCAGGGAAAGACATGGTGATAACCTCATCGATGCAAACGGAGTCCTTATAACGAACGTCGGCGGGAATGCATTGATGGGACATCGGTCGGGCGATGCAATGGATGTAGATTTTCTTGGCGGTGCTCGAACGAACACAAATCGCTATAGTGTGCATATTGTATATCAATTCACAAAAAATTTTTTTTGTGAGACACGATATGAATACAGATTAGCACACGTTACATCACCGATCGATGGTGTGGTAAGCAATGTTATAGATAGATATCTTACGATTCAAATCAGGTGTGATCTCTAGAGTCTTTCATGCCTTTTATTTAAAGATACATTGTTTATTAGGTCTTGTATCGGACGGAACGAAGGGACACTTTTTAAAGGGGAAATATAATGCAGAAAAAATCAGTTTTTGTACTCATCTTTTTTGTAGCGACACTGGGTGTAATCGCCGGGCTGCATATTGATGAAGTCGTCTCAGGGGATACGACACGCGATCAGCTTCGAAAATTCAATGACGTTCTTACATATATACAAAAGTACTATGTAGAAGATGTCGACACACAGAAACTTGTTGAATCGGCAATTCTCGGCATGTTGAATTCTCTCGACCCGCATTCGATCTATATTTCACCAGATCAACTCCAGAGGGTACAGGAGTCGTTCGAGGGGAGTTTCGAAGGGATCGGGATAGAATTCGATGTTGTGAATGACACACTGGTCGTTGTAGCGCCTATTGTCGGTGGACCAAGTCAGCAACTTGGAATTCTTGCCGGCGATCGTATTATCAAGATTGATAATGTGAATTCTATCGGTATTAAACGTGAGGATGTGCCGAAGAAACTTCGCGGTCCGAAAGGTACGAAAGTCACGATTACGATCGTCCGCGATGGCATCAGGGAGCCGATGGATTACGAGATCACGCGCGATAAAATCTCGATCTATACAGTCATTGCATCGGTGATGCTTGATAAAGAGACAGGCTATGTGCGCGTCACTCAATTCTCGAAACCGACGCACAACGAACTTATACAGGCATTGAGGAAACTAAAAGCGCAGGGAATGAATAAATTGATACTCGACCTGCGCGATAATCCGGGCGGATATCTGGAACAGGCCTTTGAAATTGCCGATGAGTTTTTGAGCGGCGGGAAGAAAATTGTTTATACAAAGAGTCGACGAAAGGATCTCGAGTCCGAATATTATTCCTCGGGTGGTGGAGAGTTTGAAGATCTCCCGCTGATCATACTCATCAGTAATGGCTCCGCATCCGCAAGTGAAATTGTCGCCGGAGCAATTCAGGATTGGGATCGCGGGTTGATTGTCGGTGAAACGAGCTTCGGGAAGGGGCTGGTACAGCAGCAATTTCCCCTATCAGATAATTCGGCCTTCCGGATTACTACCGCACGATATTATACGCCGAGTGGAAGACTGATTCAACGCTCATATGAAAATAAAACACGTGAACAATATCAGCTTGAGGCAGCCCAGCGTGAGGAGAGGGAAGGCGAAAACCTTGAACACAAAGAAGAGAAGGATTCGACCAAACCCATTTTTAAAACGGCTGCAGGTCGTATAGTCTATGGAGGCGGCGGAATTACGCCGGATTATATCCTGAAGCCCGGAACATGGACATTGACGACAGGACATATATTTCGTCGAAACCTCTTCGCTCAATATATAACGAAGTATTTCGGTTCTCATGGATCAACACTCAGGAAAGCATATGAATCGAAAGGAGTCGAGGAATTTGCACGGCGATTTGAAGTCGATCCCGATATGCTCAATGAATTTCTTTCCTATGTCAAGGCAAACGGCGTAGAAGTAAAGGATGATGATATTAAGAAAGACGAACTCCAATTGAAGCAGCTTCTGAAAACGAACGTTGCAAAAAGTCTCTGGGGATACGATGAAGCATATTTTATCGGCGTGGAATCCGATATTCAGGTCAAGAAAGCCCGATCGCTCTTTCCCGAGGCTTCAAAAATAGCCGGTCTAAAATAACCAGTTGCATATCAAAGAAAGGGTTCATAAGTTTTCAGTGAGTATTTATACCAGAGTATCCGTGTTGAAGATCACATTTCTTTGTATCATTGGCATATATATTTTTTTTGTGTCTCCCGGGGATGGAAGTTCGGCAGCGATAAATCCCACATCGGGGATTGAGTATGTGTTTGTGGGTGATACAAGTAATTATAAGGTGGGAGAAGAGTTAAATTACGAAGTAAGTTATGCGTTTTTCCACCTTGGGGAAATTAAAACGAAGATTCTCGAAGTGTTTCAGAACGATGGGACACCAAGGGTCAGGGCAATTGCGTACATCGATTCTTATTCCGGGGTTCCATTTGTTGATCTACATGCGATCTTTGAGAGCGAATTTTTTACGGCACCATCGTCAAAACACTTTGTCGGGAAGAGTAAATCTGATGAACGATGGTATTTGACGACGTATGATTTTCAATATGATAAGAAAAAAGTATTTATTGAAAAAGGATGGGAAAATAATCCACCAGAAAAACGGGATACGCTCGTCATAAAAGGTGAACCTCAGGATGGTCTTTCGCTGTACTTTTTTGCACGAGTAAATTCGGGACGGGACACACAGATGGTCGTTCCTTCATATGTCGGAGAAAAACGGACGCGAACTTACATCAAATTTTCCAAGGAAGTAACGACGACGGAAATTGATGCTGTGGAATACCCTATTAAAGTCAACGAATTGGTTGGCGAAGCTGATTTTACGGGGATTTTCGGATTGACGGGCGGCTTCAGCGGAAAATTTAGTGCCGACGATGCCCATGTTCCGATTGTAGCAAAAATGAACGTGTTGATCGGAAAAGTCAGGATAGAGTTGAAAGGATGGAAACGGAATGGATGGCAGCCTCCTCAGGGATAAGCAAATAAAAAAGAATCGTCTTACCTTGAAAGGTAGCGCTACCGGAAATACATACGAGTATATTCATCGTCAATGGCGCTCTGATTGTCAAGGATGGTGAAAATGACAATGAAAGCGGCGTCTGGTTAAATGTAGTGGTTCAAGGCGATGTGCAGGGATGTACATACGTAATACGAACAACACTAACCGTTGAGGAGTTAACAATGAAACTCCGATTCTGGGGAACCCGCGGTTCTATTCCGACACCGGGAAATGCAACCGTCAAGTATGGTGGAAACACCCCATGTGTCGAACTACGCCTCGATAATGGCCATCTGATCATTCTCGATGCAGGGACGGGCATCCGAATGCTCGGAGATCGCTTGATAGAGACAGGTGAATCCCTTCAGGCACACCTGTTGATTAGCCACTCCCACTGGGATCATATTCAAGGATTGCCTTTTTTTAAGCCCGCTTTTATCTCAGGGAATGAGATCACGGTTGTCGGTAGTGAACCGGAAGGAATCACTCTTCATCGTATCATCTCTGATCAGATGAATAAGATCTACTTTCCGATCCAAATCAACGAATTGAAGGCTCGGATCAATTTTCACCCTGTGGGGGAAGAGACCTTCAAGATCCACGGGGCGAGCGTTCAGACTCTTTTTGTGAACCACCCTGCACTGGCATTGGGATATCGCATTAATTACCAGGGGAAATCACTTGTATATATCAGCGATAACGAGCCCTTCGATCGTGAGGTGGCCCATCAAATGACGAATGTCGATGCAGCGGTTCTTCAATTGTACCAGGCCGGAAACGGTGATCCCAATAAGCGCGTTTTTGAATTTGTAAAAAATACCGACGTTCTTATTCATGACGCAACATACACGCCCGAGGAATATATCGACAAGGTAGGGTGGGGGCACTCGCACTATCTCTTTGCCCTTAAAGTCGCCCATGAGGGAGAAGTCAAGAAATTAATTCTATTCCATCACGAGCAGACCCATACTGACGAGCGTGTTGCGGATATAGAACGTAAGTGTCAGCGAGAAATTTCCAGGCGTCAATATTCGTTTCAATGTGTCGCGGCAGCCGAGGGAATGGAAATGGAATGGTAAGAAACCGCTTGAAGAGAACTTGACATTCGCATCCTCGGTCACTATATTAGCACCATATAAGCTGTAGAAACCAACGTATATAAGGTGTTATCTGTAGATACCGGTGCAGTACAAGCCATGGACCTGTGATATGTATTCCCGGATAGACGAGCAATGTTGATGACCAGAACGTAATAATTCAGTTAAGGGGTCTATCGCGGGATCTGGTCATTGCCTGCCAAATTATTTAGGAGGTATCATTGTATGGCAAAAGGTAAGGTCAAGTGGTTCGACGGTAAAAAGGGGTATGGTTTCATCGAGCAAGAAAGCGGTGGGGATGTCTTTGTTCATTATACTGCCATTAAAACGGACAAAGAGTACAAGACACTTGAAGAAGGCGCCCAAGTAGAGTTTGATATCGTCGAAGGGAAGAAGGGATTACAGGCCATAAATGTCTCACTGGTACAACAATAGGATGTGATAATTGAAATGACAACCCCGATTAGCGTATCTGGTAGTGGAGACAGGCGTTAATCGGGGTTTTAACTATATGGAGCAGATTCATGGCATTTGAATTCAAACCTCAGGACATCAGGAAAATCGGAAAAGTACTAGGTATCGAGGCAAAGACAAAGGGGAATAATTATCGGTTTGAAATTGAACATGCGGAATCGAAACGAAAGATCGCAATAGAAATCTATCCTGATATTCCAATCGGCGAACGCCACGGCAATTTGATCTCGGTTTATACGTCTAATGCGCATCTCCAGCTCCATTTCTGTTCCGGATATGTCGTAAGTGAAATGCTCGGTGAAGTCACATTTATCGGTGAGAGCGAGGGAAAACTTTCTGGACTCATCATTGAGCGCATAGGCGGATGTTCACTCTACGCTAATGTAGACCGCAGCATCCTATCGGGTGATTTCACACAACTTGGACCCGAGGTAATGCTGTCCGGGATAGCATTATCACTGACGGAAACAATCTTGCCGAATATCCACCGCCGCCGTTCACGTACAACCCGGTTAAAAAAGAAATAAAATGCCGGTTATTGTCACGAATGCACATCCTCGTCTACGATTTCCTGTCAAGGACAGTGAACGCATTGTACGTTCTGTTCTTCGTAATGAGGGAACCAGAGCGTCATCTCTCGAAATTATCTTTGTGGATCATCGAAGAACAATTATCCTCAACAAGAAATATCTTCGTCATAACCGAACAACAGATGTGATTGCCTTTTGCTATGAACGTGAACCGACGATTGACGGTGAAATATTCGTCAATCTCGACCAGGCGAAAGCGCAGAGTTTATTCTACGGTGCAAGGTTTCGCGAGGAAGTTGCTCGATTGCTTATACATGGTGTACTGCACCTTGTCGGATATGATGACATGTCGATGAAGGAACGGAATGCCATGAAGCAACGGGAAGATTTTTATCTGCACACTCTTTCGGTGTGCAGGAGAAAACGCATAATTTGATTTTGGGGAATTATTTGTTAAATTGCGCTCACGCATGAAAGTCAGGGAATGCGATAGGAGGCAAAATATACAACAATGCATGAAAGAATACTAGAACTTATTATCTATCTTATCAATGAAATTCGGGATGAAAAACAAACTGACAATACCGTGGCACACGATGGCACCCGGCCCATCGGCGGAGTAAGTCAGTACCATAAAAGTAATATCGATGTAAATTTTCTTACGAAGAGCGGTTACACAACTGCAGAAATCAGCACAGCATTCAGCTGGCTATTTGATCATATCACCCCGGGGGACGATCTTATTGTCGGAGTGAATTCTTCACATTCCCACCGTATCCTTCACGAAGTTGAACGACTAGCCATTGGTAGCGAAGCTCAGGGATATCTCATCCAGCTTCGGGAGCTCGGACTCATAACGGATGATGATGTCGAAGTGGTGATTGGGCGTGTTATGATGTCAGGTTTATCGCAGGCAGGAATCGCCGAAATCAAATCGCTTGTAGCGGCGATTCTTTTCGAGAACGACGAGTCGACCCGGTTGGCTAATCGCGTTGTGTTGAATAGTACCGATACGATACACTAAGGTGTGAACGAATGGAAAAATCATTAATTATTGTTGAATCTCCCTCGAAAGCAAAAACAATAAATAAATATCTTGGAAAAAACTTTATCGTCGAAGCATCTGTTGGTCATATAAAAAATTTGCCGAAGAGTAAACTCGGCGTTGATGTCGACAACGGATACGAGCTGGTCTATGAGACTATTAAAGGAAAAGACGATGTCATAGAGATGCTGCAGGCGCATGCGAAAAAGGCAAAGAGTGTTTTTATCGCTACAGATCCAGATCGGGAGGGAGAGGCGATTGCATGGCATATCGCCAAAGAAGTTGAACCGTACAATAAGAAAATCCATCGGGTTTTATTCCATGAAATAACGGAAACAGGCATATCCGATGCGATGAAGCATCCTCATAAAATCGACATCCACCTGGTTGATTCACAACAAGCCCGCCGTGCGATGGATCGACTTGTAGGGTACAAAGTAAGCCCATTCATATGGAAAACCGTATATTATGGACTTTCAGCCGGCAGGGTTCAATCGGTGGCTCTCCGTCTCATCTGCGAGCGGGAAGTCGAGATTAATTCATTTATTGCCCAGGAATATTGGTCCATTATCGGAGAATTCTCAACCGACACGGCTTCGCCCTTTCTGGCAAAACTTGCAAAGATTGCGGGGGAAGATCCGTCGATTCCCGATGAAACAACTGTTAACGGTTATCTCACCGAGATTCGAAAGCAACAGTTTGCGATAGAATCGATTCAAAAAAAGATAGTCAAACGAAACCCGCCGCCCCCGTTTATCACGAGTACACTTCAACAGGAAGCAGCCAACAGATTGCGTTTCAGCGCAAAACGGACGATGATGCTTGCCCAAAAGCTGTACGAGGGGGTTGATATAGGCACTGAAGGTCCTGTCGGTCTTATTACATATATAAGAACAGATTCAACACGCTTGAGTAAGGAGGCGGTACTATCTGTCCGTGATTATATTTATAGTAATTATGGAGGAGAATATCTGCCGAAACAGGCCAGGGAGTATAAAAAAGGGAAAAGTTCGCAGGATGCTCATGAGGCTATAAGACCTACATCGATAAAACATATCCCAAAATCGGTAAAAAAATATCTTGATAAAGAAATGTTTTCACTCTACGAGCTTATCTGGAATCGCTTTGTTGCGTCGGAAATGACCCCCGCAACATTCGAGCAGACCAGTATCGATGTCCGTGGTGGTGAATACCTTTTTCGAGCGTCCGGTACGGTCCCTAAGTTCAGGGGATTTCTTCAGGTCTATGATGACATACTCGAGGAAAACGGCAAATTACCTGATGATGCCGATCCAACATCGGGTATTCCTGAAAATATACATGAGGGACAGCAGAGCAGGCTGTTGAATCTTCTTCCCCGTCAGCATTTTACAAAACCGCCGGCACGATATATGGAAAGCTCGCTGGTCAAAGACCTGGAAGCCCTGGGGATAGGCCGGCCGAGCACCTATGCTATGATCGTCAGCACGATATTGGATCGGAAATATGTCGAGCAACGCGATAGAAAACTCTACGCGACTGATCTCGGTATAGAAGTCAACGGGTTACTGGTGTCGAATTTTCCTGAAATCATTAATGTAAAATTCACGGCGAAGATGGAAGAAGAACTCGATGCGATTGCAAGTGGGAAGCGGACGTATAGGAAGGTTCTTGACGATTTTTATCACCCTTTTATTCATTCGTTGGAAAAAGTCGAAAAGCATACTCACAAGATTAAAAAGTCGCTTCAGGAGGTGACAGAAGAAGTATGCGAGTTGTGCGGAAAACCGATGATCATCAAGTGGGGGCGAAATGGCCGGTTTATGGCATGCAGCGGATACCCGGTATGCCGTAATACAAAACCGCTTGCTGCCGAGCAGGAGAAACATCAACATCTTGCGGGCATCAAATGCGAACTCTGTGGTGGCGATATGATTGTCAAGGGAGGACCGTTCGGCTCGTTTCTTGGCTGTTCAAATTATCCAAGCTGCAAAAATACAAAACCGATCTCGATGGGAATTAAATGTCCTAAATGCAAGGACGGAGATATCATCGAGCGAAAGACGAAAAGGAAGCGCACATTCTTCGGTTGCTCACGTTATCCTGAATGTGATTATGCCTCGTGGAATCGACCGGTGAATCAACAATGTCGGGAATGCAAATTCCCGTTTTTGGTACAAAAATATTCTCAGAAAAAAGGGGCATATCTTTTGTGCCCGGAATGTAAGGAAGAGTATATCAAGGAAGAGAACACGGAATCGGGAGCATAAAGGATGTCGATAAGTTCCCATATTGAGATATACCTTTCGTCCATTTCAGGAGAACGTAAATATTCTCCTCACACGATTTCTGCATATCGTGCCGATTTGTATCAGCTTCGTACGTTTGTAGTGAAGGAACTTCGTTCTGCAGAACTTGATATTCGACTCGTCGATAAAAAAATACTGAGGCGGTTTTTTGGCGAATTACTGGAGGAAGGAGCGGCTCGGAAAAGTGTACGTCGGAAGCTTGCTGCAGTGCGCTCGTTCTTTCGATTCCTGGTTCGGCGTGGAATTCTAGCTAGTAATCCTGCCGCGCTGTTGATTGCACCCAAGATCGAAAAGCGGCTTCCCACGTTTATCGATGAGAAAGCGATGCAGAAGCTTTTTTCACTTCAGGATACTACAACGGTAGA
Organism: Bacteroidota bacterium; assembly: GCA_050011775.1. Lineage (GTDB taxonomy): Bacteria > Bacteroidota > Ignavibacteria > UBA10030 > CAVZMI01 > CAVZMI01. The sequence continues at coordinate 141,603 of JBEKIL010000002.1, forward strand.
AGGACTACGCAATGCCGCAATTCTCGAAATGTTTTACGGAACCGGGATTCGATTGAGCGAGTTGATCGGTCTACGATTCCGTGATATAGATAACCATAATCATACGATCAAGGTACTCGGGAAAGGGGCAAAACAACGGATTGTACCCGTAGGAGGCCCTGCATTGATGGCTATTTCCCGATACATGGATCGGCGAATGGAACTAATGAAATCCGACACTCCTGCCGAAGATAAAGATGTACTCTTCCTAACGAAACACGGGCGTCGGATGTACCCAAAAGGGGTGAATAATATTGTCAGCCGGTTCCTCGCACAGGTTTCTGAGGTTGAACAGAAAAGTCCTCATGTCCTCCGTCACACATTTGCAACCCATATGCTCGATCGTGGTGCTGATCTTCGTGCAGTGAAGGAGCTTCTCGGACATGAAAGCCTTTCAACAACCCAGGTATACACCCATGTGACAATTGAGCGGCTTAAAAAGGCATATGCCCAGGCTCATCCGAGAGCCTAATCAGAATTTTTGTTATGAAAGGAGACGCGTCATGCGTACGAAATTCACAGCCCGTCACTTTCGCGCTCATACATCCTTGAAAGAATATGCATTGGATGCTTTGACGAGGCTGGAAAAATTCTATGACGGAATTTTCAGTGCCGAAATAATTTTGAGTTATGAAAAACCTCGTGATAGTGTCAAGGTCGCCGAAGTCAATATCTCTGTACATGATAAAACGTTGAATGCAGTGGAACACTCGAATGATTTTGTTAAATCGATCGATCAGGCTATTGATAAACTCGAACGGCAACTGGTGAAATACAAGACGAAGCTTCACAGTCGAAAATCTCCACTTCAAGAACGGTTCTCGGAAATGCAATGAGAGTACTCGAGACGAAAGAAATTCGAAAACGAAGTATAACCGTTGGTTTCATGTTTGAACGGATGGAACAACGGATGAAACTGCGGCTGCTCAACGGGAGTATCGGACTGGGAAAAGAAATCACGGAACGTAACATTCATCGTCCCGGACTAGCTCTTGCAGGCTATGTCGAGCTTTTCACCTTTAACAGGATCCAGGTTTTTGGAAATACCGAGATGAGATACCTGGACCACCTGCCGCTCGAAGAGAGGATCAGTTCGTTCCGGACCCTGTTCCAGTTCGATATTCCCTGCATCATCGTCACGGATAGCAATCGTCTGGACAAAGAGTTGCTGGAAATTGCTACAGCTCATAGCGTCTCGATTCTGGGAACGACAATCGAGACAACAAAGTTCGTTTACCTTATGAGCGATTTTCTTGACGATCAATTTGCATCGCAGACAATTATCCATGGATCGTTTATTGATGTCTACGGTATCGGTGTCCTCATCATCGGTCGCTCGGGAATAGGAAAAAGTGAAATAGCACTCGATTTGGTTGAACGCGGACACAGACTGGTGGCAGATGATGTGGTGATGATCACACGAAAAGGAGAGGAAATTCTCATAGGAGCAGGAACGGACCTCGTAAAACATTTTATGGAGATCCGCGGACTCGGACTGATCGACATACGGAGTATGTTCGGTGTACGTGCCATTCGTTATCAAAAGCGAGTAGAGGTTGTCGTTGAATTGCAGGATTGGGCACCGGATGAAGATTATACACGGACAGGTCTGGATGCCGAAACAATTTCCGTTCTGGGATCCGAAGTCCCCCTTGTCAAACTACCAATATTCCCCGGGAAAAACATTACTGTCATTGTCGAGGTCATAGCCCTGAACCATCTTTTAAAACACTATGGTTATGATGCCGCAAGGGAATTCACCCAGAGGCTTGAGAAATTAATCGATGAAAAGGGGAAAAATCCCCCCGGAGAACGTGCCATTGATTACTTTGGGCATGATTTTGAGTGACGGCAACCACAATATTGAAAAATAAGCCGTTTTTTGCTCTTCTTTTTATAAAAATGTCTTGACATATACTTGGATTTTTTATAATTTCCCACACAACTCGCCAAATGTCTTGAGTTGATGTAATCCACCACTCACACACTTTAAACCGTAATCTCGAAATACGAGAGGTGTATCTATGCAGAAAAAGAACAAGGTATTTTTCTTCTCGGAGGAAACATTACGATTAAAGGAAGTGAAGGGAGCGCGCTTGAAATTAGCTGCATTAGCGCTCTGTGCGGCTGTTGTGCTGGTTGGATTCCTTGTCTGTTTTCAAAATTTTTCGGAAGGAGTGCTGGGGATCGGTCTCAATAAGACTACATTTTTAAAAAATGAAAATGTTGTGTTGAAAGCACAACTCACGTCACTGAATAATCGATTACAAACACTTGAAGCGGCACTGTTAAGGCTGACGCAGAGAGATAACGAGCTACGGGTTCTTGCCGATCTTCCGAAGATGAGCGACGATATCCTGAAAGCGGGCACGGGCGGAGTGAAAGAGAATTATGACTTCGGTCTTTCCACACAGGCGAACGAATTACTCGAACGTACAAATACTGTCATCAACCAGCTCGAACGGCAGGTACAGATGCAACAAACGAGCTATTCTGATATCGTTCATAGAATGGAATACAACAAAGAATTTTTCAAGCATCTCCCCGCGATTAAACCTACCGAGGGCTACTACTCAAACAATGGATTTGGAATGCGACTTCACCCCGTGTTCAAAGATTACCGATTCCATGAAGGACTCGATATCACAAATGAGGAAGGAACACCAATTTATGCCGCAGCAGACGGCGTCGTTGCATTTACCGGGAACCGCGGAACATATGGAAAATTGATCGAAATCGATCATGGATATAATTACAAGACAGTATATGCCCATCTCTCATTTATCGGCGTAAGAGAAGAACAGACAGTGAAGCGAGGTATGTTCATCGGCCGGATGGGTCGTACAGGAGTAGCGACAGGGACCCATCTGCATTATGAAGTTGTGAAAAATGGTGTTCGCGTAAATCCGGTGGATTATTTCTTTGACGAGGCCGACTATACCAGGCCCAATGGCGGAATTACGCCAACGTTACAAAACAATTAAGGCGTAACCTCGACGTGCAGTAACCGGTTGTAGATTTAGAGAGGAGATTTGTTCGATGATTTGGACGATGGAACTTGCATCATGCTTGGATGATGCTCCATGGCCTGCAACAAGAGAAGAATTAATCGATTATGCACTTCGTACAGGAGCGCCGCTGGAAGTAATTGAAAACCTCCAGGAGTTGGAGGACACCGACGAACCTTATGAAAGTATGGAAGAAATCTGGCCCGATTATCCGACCAATGAAGATTTCTTTTTTGATGAAAACGAGTATTAATTAATATCATTCTGTTCATGCTTGAATTCCAATAACTTTTACAGATAGACCCGGCGTATTCAAGCGCTGGGTTTTTTTATTCTTGCATAAATGATTTTATCCATACATCGCCATCAGTTTTGCAATGTTTTCTTCATACTTCTCCTGGGAGTCTACTGCCGGGCGCAGACCGGAAATGAGAAACGCTATGAGGTTGACAATATCAGCATCGAGGGAAATTCCTCAATCTCGAGCGGTATCCTCCTTAATCTCCTGAAAACACGCGAGTCACCTTCGGGTTTTTCAACCTGGATCTATCAGAATATCAGTCAGACTCTCGGATCAAAACCGGAATACTATGATGCCGCAACTTTTGAGAACGATTACCGCCAGATAAAAGATTTTTATATGGCTCATGGTTTTCTCGATGTCGTAATCGATACAACTATCCGGATTGAAAATGAGAGTGTCGATCTTTCATTCCAGGTTCAAGAAAATACACAATATCGAATCGATTCTGTGGTTTTTATAGGATGTGACAGGTTAGATTCGTCGCTTTCTATTGCTCTTCATGCGGGAAGCCGCTTGACCCCGGGAATGTTCTATGATCGCTTTCAGATCGAAGCCGAAAAAAACCGTGTGTTGACTTTGTTGTGGAATAACGGATATCCTAACACAATGTACATGCAGGATCCGTATTCGCAATATCTGGTCAGTCGTAAGACTCGGAGCGGGACATTGAAACTCGCGTTCTTTGTAGGAAGACATTATACTTTTGGAAAGGTCGATATTGTGAACGAAGGGATCGGTGAAGTCGAATCACCCATTGTTATGCGACAACTTGATTTTTCACCGGGTGAAAATTATAGTGTCGAGAAGCGCGAATCTAGCATCCAGAATCTCAACAAGCTTGGAATATTTGAATCGGTTCGAATTTTCACGCCGTTTCCCAGCGTCGTAGATACGACAACGACGACCCTGGTTCCGGTGTCCATTATGCTCTCTGCAAGGAAACGGCATGAATTGATGCCGGAGATCTTTGTTAATGATGGAAACGAAGCATTTAACCTCGGCATCGGCTTAGGGTATAGCGACCGGAATTTTTTGGGCGATGCGAGGAATTTAACTGTACGTGTTCGATTACGATTTCAATCTCTTCAGGATCTGCAATTGCGTCAGGTATTCGGAAAGAATGGATTTCGAGATTCTTCGCTCATCGCCAACGCCGATCTGACAGTTCAGCTTACTCAACCATATTTTTTCTCGAACCGATTGAGCTCTGTTATGGCTGTATCGCTGATTGCTGATAAACAACGGCCCTATCTTCAAACGATTCTTCGAACCCGCATAGGTCTTCAAAATCAGTTTGCGGCATTTACCTACGGGACAGTGGATTGGTACCTCGAACGTTCACAGGTTACGGCATACGACAGCGTCAATGCCCGTGCACTTCTGCAAAGTCGAAAAGACAGTACTATCAATCAATCGAACTCGATTCTTTCTCTGACACTCTATCGCGATAAAACGAATAATTTTTTTTCCCCTTCCTCGGGATTCTTCCACTCATTGACAATTGAAGAAGCAGGCGTTATATCTCTGTTGATTCGGAAACTCCAACCCTCAATCGGATTCTCACAATACATTAAAGTGAATGCATTGGGTCGATGGTATTATACGTTGGTGCCTGATACGAGTTCAATCCTCGCCTTAAGGCTTCACGCCGGCTTTACCGAACGATATGGGGAGACGCGTTCACGAACTGAGCCTGGTTATGATGTCCCGTTAAACCGCCGGTTTTTTGCCGGTGGAAGCGGGAGCGTCCGCGGCTGGCAGTATCGCGATCTCGGGATGATGGTGGATCCAAGCTATGGCGGTAATGTAATATTTGAAGGGAATTTCGAGTGGCGCTGGAATACCTTCCGACCGCTAGGGAAAGTATGGGTGTTCGATTTCCCCGCTATGTGGTTGGTATTTTTCATCGATGCTGGTAATGTTTGGGGAAGGATCGAGGATTTGAGAATACAACACATCCCCGAGCAGATTGCTCTGGCTGCCGGAATCGGGTATAGGTATGAGACGTTTTTCGGACCATTCCGGATCGATTTCGGATTTAAGCTGTACGATCCGAAAGGTGATCCGGGTCGTAAATGGTTCACCCAGCATCGGTTCTGGAAGGATGTGTTCGCTCCCGGTGTTTTTCATTTTGGAATTGGTCATGCCTTCTGATTCTCTCTGGCCGGCTGTGATCGGCCAACATCGTGTGAAAGAACTTCTGCGCCGGTCATTCGAAGCTCATCGAATTCCCCATGCATATCTTTTTACCGGTTCTGATGGGGTGGGAAAAGATGTAATGGCCATCGAATTGGCACGAACCATCAATTGTGAGCATCTAGATCGTGCGCCTTGTGGAACATGCGGGAGCTGCATCAAGATGGCTAGTCTCCAGCACCCGAATCTAAGCCTTGTGTTTGCACTGCCGACAGGGAAGTCTGGGAGCGAGACGCCACTCGGAGGATTATCTACCGCTGAAATCGAGACAATTCAAAAACAGCTCCGGTTGAAAGCCGAGAATCTTTATTACGATATTCAGATTCCGAAGGCGAACGAAATCCGGGTCGCGAGCATACGGGAACTTCGTACGAACGTGGCGTATAGTCCGTTCGCTTCAGGAATGAAATGCGTAATAATCATCGACGCTGAACGGATGAACGAAGAAGCATCGAATGCATTATTGAAGACGCTCGAAGAGCCGACCCCGCGAACGGTCATTATACTGACATCGGCACATCCCGAAAAACTCCTTCTGACAATTCTCTCACGGTGTCAGCTGGTCCGATTTGATCCATTGACGGAATCGGATATTGCTGCAGCACTCGTTGAGCGCATGGGGGTTGATCTGGCACAGTCACGCCTTGTGGCACGGCTTGCACACGGAAGCTATTCCCAGGCGGTTGATCTCCTCGGGACAGATGTCCAGCGGCACCGCACACAGGCGGTTAATTTTATACGCACTGCATTTATAAACTCGCCCACAGCTATGACCGCATTTATAGATGAGGTTCTTGCCGGTTCAGATCGGCCGGGAGCGGAAGAATGGCTCAGCATTCTTCAGCTTTGGCTCCGGGATGCCATGCTCCTGCGTGAAGTCGGGGAAGAAGCGATTCTCAATGTCGATCAACGCGAAGACCTCTTGAGCTTTTCATCGCGTTTTCCCCACGCCGATATCACTATGGCAATCGGGTTGGTCGATCGGTCAATTGCACTTGTTCGCAAAAATGTCTATCTTCCTCTTATATTTGTCTGCTTGGCAATAGCATTACGGAGCACGCTGCTGAGAAAATAGGAGAAATCGGATGTCGGATGCGATTCATACCGATCGTGATACAGGACCGGAATACGATTTTCTGTGGGAAGAAAACCCGGAAGCAGTCCGTTGGCTCGAAGAAGAAGAGGAAACAATCGAGCCTGCCCAGCCATCCGAACAAGTTCCTCCCGAAGCGATTGACGAATCTATTCTCAAACGAAATATCGTCGAGGTGGAATTTAAAGGAATCCGCCGGCTCTTTTATGAGAATGTCGACAATATCCCGCTGGAAAAAGGGGACTCTGTGATTGTGGAAGCGGAAAAAGGGGTTGACCTCGGACAGATTCATCAGCTTGGTGAAACGGTTCTTATCAAACGTCGTGCTAGAGGCATACTTCTTCAGCAGGAACGAAAGATTGTTCGCAAAGCCCTGCCGGAAGATCTGGATCAACAACGAAATAATCGGGAAAAAGAGAAGGATGCATCGCGAATCTGTCGGGAAAAAATTCTGAAGCATAAACTGCCGATGAAATTCGTTGACTCTGAATATCAACTGGATCGGAACAGGATAACTTTTTATTTCACAGCCGATCGGCGGGTGGATTTTCGCGAGCTTGTAAAAGATTTAGCCGGCGTTTTTCGAACACGAATCGAACTGCGGCAGATCGGTGTGCGCGATGAGGCCAAACGGATCGGCGGAATCGGAAGCTGCGGTCTTGAGCTTTGCTGTATGGCGTGGTTGACAGAGTTTCATCGAATCGGTACCCAGCATGCCCGCGTCCAGAATCTTCCGCTCAATCCCATAAAGCTTTCAGGGCAATGCGGCAGACTGAAATGTTGCCTGGTGTTTGAAGTCGAAAATTATATCGAATCTCTGAAACGGTTTCCTCTTCTCGATTCGTTTATCTTGACAGAGAAAGGGGAAGGCCGGGTGGAAAAAGTGGATATCTTCCGCGATCTCGTCTATCTCCATTATGATAAGGACGATACGTGGGATTGCCTACCCCTTCCCGCTGTGCAGGAAATAATCAATTCACACAGCACACAGGATTCAAAAGGATAATAGCATTGAACCATATCTCGTCACAACGTATTCTAATTACGGCCGCATTACCATATGCAAACGGCCCGATTCATCTCGGACATCTAGCCGGTGCATATTTGCCCGCCGATATCTATGCGCGTTATCAACGCCTTCAGGGACGTGAGACTCTGTTCATCTGCGGTTCCGATGAGCATGGAGTTCCCATTACGATCACTGCCGAGAAAGAAGGCACTACGCCGCAGAAGATCGTAGATTACTACCATGCAATCAATGCAAAATCCTTCGAACAGTTTGAAATGAGCTTTGATAACTATTCACGGACATCGCTTCCGCTTCATCATGAGACTGCTCTCGAATTCTTTCTGGATTTTCAGAAAAGGGGAATTCTAAAAGAGAAAGCCGAACGGCAGTTCTACGATGAAAAAGCGCAGATGTTTTTGCCCGACCGTTATGTCGAAGGAACATGCCCGGTCTGTTCTAATCCGGAAGCCCGAGGTGACCAGTGCGAAAAATGCGGTTCGTATCTGAGTCCGTCGGAATTAATTTCTCCAAAGAGTAAAATAACAGGTGAGACTCCCGTCGTGAAAGAAACTACACACTGGTATTTTCCACTCGGACAATACCAATCACGGTTGGAATCGTATGTCCAGGAACGTAACGCACGTGATGGCTGGCGGGAGACGGTTCTCAAGTATTGTGAAAGCTGGTTTCGTGATGGATTGCAGGATCGTGCCGTTACACGTGATCTCAATTGGGGTGTCCGTATTCCATTGAAGGGGTACGAGAATAAGGTACTATATGTCTGGTTTGATGCGGTGCTCGGCTATATTTCCTCGACAAAAGAGTGGGCGAAGAAAAAAGAATCACCGGAACGATGGAGGGATTTCTGGCAGGATGCCGGGACAAAATATGTTGCGTTCATCGGGAAGGATAATATTGTATTCCATTGCATTGTGTTTCCCTCAATGCTGATGGCTTGGAACGATGCGCATGAACGGCAGTATGTGCTGCCCGAGAATGTACCGGCGAATGAATTTTTAAATTTTGAAGGGCAAAAATTTTCGAAGAGCCGTGGATGGGGAATAGATGTCAAGGATTTTCTCGAATTGTTCCCGAATGCCGATGCACTCCGATATTCGCTTGCAACAATCTTGCCCGAAACGAAGGATGCCGATTTCTATCTGAAAGATTATCAGGCCAAGAACAATAACGAGCTTGCCGATATACTCGGCAATTTTGTCAACCGCACTTTGCAATTTGCCGGAAAGAATTTCGGGGGCAGAGTCCCGGAACGGGGTCCGCTCAACGAGCGGGATACCGCAATGATTAAAACGCTTACTATGATCACACAGGAGGCTGGAGCGTTATTCGAACAGTATCATTTCCGCGACGGCGTCCAGCGTGTGATGGATATGGCCCGTCTGGCTAATAAGTACTTTAACGACAGTGAACCATGGAAAACATTAAAATCCGAACCTACGGCATGTGCAACAACGATTAATATCTGTATCCATACCGTTCGCTCGCTCGCATTATTGTTTGCACCGGTAATTCCCGCCGCCGCCGCTGTACTCTGGCATATTCTGAATTTGCCGGGCACACTCGCTGAAATAGGGTGGAACGGCGCAAAGGAACTGGCGATACCAGCAGGACACCCATTGGGTACTCCATCAATTCTCTTTACCAAGATTGAGGATAAAATGATTGACGACGTTTTAAAGAGGTTCCAGGAAGAACCAAAAGCAGAAACAGTCACGATAACGCCGATAAAACCTACAATTAGTATCGATGAGCTTAATAAAGTCGATCTTCGAACAGCGAAGATCATATCGTGTGAAAAAGTTCCCAAATCGAATAAACTATTGAAATTACGTGTTCAACTAGGCTCGGATCAGAGGCAACTCATCGCGGGGATTGCTCAATATTATACGGCAGAGCAGCTCGTCGGGAAAACCGTCATCATTGTGGCGAATCTTCAACCCGCGAAACTAATGGGAGAGGAATCGCAGGGAATGGTTCTGGCTACAGAGAGTAATGGAAAACTTCTTCTACTCGGCGTGGATGGTGATGTCGAGAGCGGAAGTGTAATAAAGTAAGAAGTGCATTATAAGCGAATCCTGCCGTAGAGAGAATAAGTTTTTGCCTCGGGAGGAGGACATCCCTCAGAACATCCTTTTTAAGTCGCTCGTTCCGAGGGAGCTTTGCTCCCGAGGATATAGAAGAAATAGTTCATACAATACAAGTGGATTAATTGAAAGACTCAACAATAAAGAGGATTAAGCCTGTCTCGCGGCTTCGCGGTGAAGTCAGTGTACCGGGTGATAAATCGATTTCACATCGTTCATTCATGATTGCGGCCCTCGCCGAGGGAAAGTCGATCATTCGGAATGCTTCGAGTGCAGGCGATCCGATGAGTACTCAGGGATGCATCGAAGCTCTCGGCATCTCGGTAAAGCGGGTCGGAGAGGTTGTTGAAGTACTGGGAAAAGGACTCCACGGATTGTCCGCCCCCAAGGGACCGCTGGATGCGGGCAATTCTGGAACGACAATGCGATTGATGACGGGAATATTGTCAGGACAACAGTTCAACTCCATTCTCACCGGCGATGAATTTCTCAATTGCCGTCCCATGGGACGGATCATCGATCCCCTGACAGAAATGGGAGCGCAAATTACTGCAACGGATAAGCGGACAGCGCCTCTCCATATCTTTGCTGTCGAAAAATTGTCGCCGATATGTTATCGACTTCCATTGCCGAGTGCACAGGTGAAATCGGCGGTGCTGCTTGCCGGGTTATATGCCGGAGGAACGACTAAAGTCATCGAACCCGTACCTTCACGCGATCACACGGAACGGATGCTCGGATTGAAGGTCAGCACTGGACCGAAGGGAAGAAGTGTCGCAATAGAAGGGGGGATGAAAATTCCGGCTCGGGAGTTTATCGTTCCGGGCGATGTCTCGGCGGCAGCATTCTGGATAGTCGCGGCATGCATCGTTCCCAATTCTGAATTACGAATCGTCAATGTCGGTTTAAATCCTACTCGACGTGGTGTCATCGATGTTCTTCTCTCAATGGGGGCACGAATCACAATTGAAAATGAACGGGAGGTGAGCGGAGAACCGATGGGCGATATTCTTGCTTGCACCTCCGCGCTGCATAATGTGAGACTCTCCGGGTCAATTATTCCAAATATCATCGATGAAATTCCGATTCTTGCAGTTGCTGCTGCGGTGAGCCGGGGAACATTCGAAGTACGTGAAGCTCGTGATCTTCGAAACAAAGAATGTGATCGAATCGCGGCTGTAGCGAATAATCTGCTCCAAATGGGTGTCGATGTCGAAGTTTATGATGACGGTTTTGCCTTTGGGGGTGTTCCTGTATTGAAAGGGGCGCAATTGGACAGTTATGCCGACCATCGTATCGCTATGGCATTTGCAATTGCCGCTCTCGTCGCACAGGGTGAGACCACAATAAAACGGAGTCACTTCGCCAGCATTTCTTTCCCGACATTCTGGGAAGTTCTTGAGACGGTAAGCCGGTAATACCAATGGAACAATTTCACGCATTGCTTCGTATGCTGAAAAGAAGGGCATACTTTGAAAGGAGAATGTTATGAAACGGTTGTATCGCTCGAGAACCGAAAAGAAATTCGGCGGCATATGCGGCGGACTCGGTGAGTATCTGGACTTTGACCCGACGATCGTTCGCCTTTTTATGCTGATCTTTATTTTCTTCACGGGTATAATTCCGGGCATTATCGGATACCTCATCGCCATGTGGATTATCCCGGAAAAGCCGACGACAGAAAGCCAGAGTTGATATCAGGATCATAATTTTTTTTATATCCTACAGCATCCCCCTTCTTTTAAGGAGTGAGTCGGGAAGAGGTTATTAAAGCTTCTATTCATTTAGGGTTTTACTAAAAATAAAAAGTCTTCAACTCTATGATGGAATTGAAGACTTTTATTTTTCTGATTCTATAGTGCTATTATACCCACCCTCTGAGTTTCATTGCTTCTGCGACACGTTGAATCGACACGACGTAGGCTGCCGTTCGTGGATCTATCCTATTTTCGTTATGGATTCTGTTCATGTCGTGGAAGGCTTTTGTCATTCTTCTCTTAAGCTGGTCATGGACATAATCCAGCGTCCAGTAGAAACCTGACAGGTTCTGACACCATTCAAAATATGAAACCGTTACACCACCGGCGTTCGCAAGGAAGTCCGGAAGCACGAATATATTCCGTTTATGCAGGATTTCGTCTGCGTCGGGAGTCGTCGGACCGTTTGCCAATTCGACGATGATCTTCCCTTTCACACGGGGGGCATTCTCTGAGGTAATAACATCTTCGAGGGCTGCCGGTATCAGTACATCGACTTTGAGCTCAAGAAGTTCTTCGTTGGTGATTCTGGTTGTTCTTGGGAAACCGGTGACGGATCCTGTTCGTTGTTTGTGGTCGTAGAGTTCTTTGAAATCGATTCTCTCTTTCGAGAGGATGCCACCTTTTGTGTCGCTGACAGCGATGACTTTTGCATCGAACATTTCGTCCGCCAGCTTGTGCGCAAATTGTCCGGCATTACCGAAACCCTGGATCGCGACAGTTGCGCCGCGAAGTTTCAGGCCTATAACTTCGGCTGCTTCTTTCAGTACGAACATTCCGCCTTTTGCGGTCGCTTCGTCTCGTCCGAGAGATCCGCCGAGGATAATCGGTTTACCTGTGATAAATGCAGGATTATTGTACTGACGGATCTTGGAGAACTCATCCATCATCCAGGCCATTATTTGCGGTGTTGTATACACATCGGGTGCCGGAATATCTTTTTCCGGTCCGACAATTTGTGCGATGCATCTAATATACTGGCGTGAAAGTCTTTCGAGCTCGTCATTTGACATTTCTTTCGGGTTGCATATCACGCCGCCTTTTCCGCCGCCGTACGGAAGACTCACAATTGCACACTTCCAGGTCATCCATGATGCAAGCGCCTTCACGGTGTCGATAGTCTCGTCGGGATGGAAACGGATTCCGCCTTTTGTAGGCCCGAGGGCATCGTTGTACTGAACTCGAAATCCCTTGAAAATTCTTATTTGGCCCGAGTCCATTTTTACCGGAATGGTGACATGGAGTTCACGCATTGGTTCTCGCAGCATCGCATGAACTGCCGGTTCCAGTCTCAGGACTTTCGCAGCCTTATCGATCTGTAACTGAGCGATTTCAAAAGGATTTGACGTTTCGACTGGTACTACTGGTCTCTTACTCTCCTTCGCAGCTTTTGCCATAGTGATTTCTTCCTCCTTGTTTGATCGTTGGATTGGTTTAATAGATTAAGTGTGAATCTAAAAAAATTCTTTTTTTCCCCTGATGCCGACTCTCTGTATTCAATAAATCAGTATTGAACTCATTCCTATTGGATATCAGATTATGTCATCTGACTAATAATCATATTCTCACAATAAGAATCGATAGCAAAAGATGAGCGGTCACTTCTTACCGGAGCCGTATAGTAGTGTAAAATACTACCGACAGCAACCGGTATTGAACCTGATCTAAGATCTTAACGTTATCAACAGATAGAGTAACAGTAGGAGGTTGAATATCGGTTTTTTCACCGGAAGGGCAACCTCACATGGCTTTTTTAGTCCTCTTGTGTATCCATGTTTTAATAACCATGAGCCACAATGCCGTCCTCAACTGCAGGATCTCTATCCCAATTTAGATATAACCTAATTTAATATTTTTTAGGCTCATGTCAAGATAAAAAAGAGAAATTGGGAAAAGAAATTACTTGTTCAGCATAGCTTCGTTCGAATGGGTCTAGCTGTCCTACATTGTCAATCTCCCTATTTTTTCTTCTTTTGTTCAATCACCAGTTTCTGAAATTCTTCACTCGATTGTAACTCTTTAAGATCTTTATCGCTCGAGGCTTGTTTCTTTAATTTTGGGTTCTTTTTAAGAGCTTTTGCGAGTGCGACGAGCGCTTCTGCCTTTTTACCTGCGGCAAGACGGATGACAGCAAGATCGTATAGTAATTCCGGATTCTCAGGTGCAAGTTGGGCCGCATGTTCTTGAAGGCGAAGAGCTTCGGCATATTTCTTTTGCGTAAAAGCTGTCCATCCTTCGTTCCATGCATAGTTCATCTGAGCATAATTCAGTAAACGTCCCAGCTCTTTGAATGGATTGGGGTGATCGTCAACCCGTATGTCGATTGCCCGGTCGGTATAACCGCCGTAGCCGGCTCCCTTCTTTACTACAAGCATTGCAGCTGATTGCCTGCCGCGTGAATCGCCCCCTTTTGAATCACCGGCGACAAGGGCGGCATACAGCCTGTCGGCTAATGTCCCTTTTGTCTCAAGGTATGTTTTTTCCATTGCGATAACCACAGATTCGCTTGTCAGAATATTCCCCTGGCATGCATATCCCGGCCCGGAACGTCCGCCGGCCCAGGAAAGACATCCTTTTCCCGTGTATGTCACTGAAGCACCGCTCGCAGCAACGATGCCGACCTGGCGGTTGTCCGGCTGATCATCGCTTTGAAGGAGAATTTTCAATGCCTCTTCGGGCACTAATCCTTTTTCGAGGAGCTCCAGTCCGCGCCAGCCGAAACTCGTATTGGCAAACGATTGTGTTGCAACTGCACCGACATCTGCTTTTGCCCATGGAACAACGCTGCCGACGGCAAAGAATCTCGATGCAACCGCTACGCCCAGTTCACCAACAGTTGTGTCGACTGCAACGATTGAAAATGTCGAGATCGGTTGTTCAGATGCAGTTGATTGTGCGCTAAGGTTCAAGTGAATGAAACAGAGACCGAGGGCAAGAATTTGCATTTGAAAGAGCGATAAGATTCTCATAAATCCTCCTTTTTCAGACCATATCCTTTAGAAATAATTTTGGAATCAATCATTAATAATTGATAAAATGAAGTGCTATTTTCATTCATAAATCATCAATCATCAATCATAAATCAGAAGTATCCTGGGCTTTTTTCAGAGATGCAAAATTTGGTGTTCGAACCGGTCGATCTTGACCTCATCCATCAGCCAGCGTGTAAATTCCATTCCATATTTGTTTATAAAATATACGATGCTGATCTCACGCTCCTGAAAATTACCGTTGGGTAACAGATGACGCGCAACCTTCTCGATTTGATTGAGGGTGATTTCATTCTTCTTCTGCTGGGCTGTGGACGCACGGTTCTTGAGCTGGTCGAGTGTCGATGAGATTTTTTGTTTTGTATGTTCGAGTGCGCCAAGGAGTGTGGGGTCAATTTGTGTGAGTCCGAATTGAAGCTCTGTGAGTACCTCGATGATTCGTTGTTGCGATGCTGAAAAAACTGTATCGACCTTCACTTCCGAGATCTGATCGGATATTCGCCGGATGAGGAGATCGATATCACCAAAGAAGTCGGTTACTTCAAGCTGGTGCTTTTGAATGATTTTCTCGAGCCGCTCCTCAAGGATCGTAATACTGGCGCGCGGGTAGATAATCGGCATCGGAACATTGAAAAGTTCGTATATCGGTTTCAACTGCGCAAAATATGAAATCTCACCCGGACCCCCGATATAAACAGCAGTAGGCAAAATTGTATCCTGACAAATTGGCCGCAGAATAACATTGGGGCTGAACAATTCAGGTGTACTCTGTATTGCCAATGCGAGCTCTGCTGATGAGAGGTAATGTCGTGTTCCTTTCAGACTGAAATCCTCTTCCTGCTCACGGGGCTCAATGAGATATCGTCCCCCCTTATGAAACATGAAAAGATTGATAGCCTTCGGCTTTACCTGAGCGTGATATCGTTGTTCGAGTTCTGCACTCAGCGTGATGATACGCTGTGAAATTTCAGACCGGTGTTCGCATTCATGGAGAAACACCGGTGTCAGGAGCTGTTTGAACTCGCGGTCATTGATATCGCAAAAAACCAGACCGGAATCTTCAAACAGCTTGTTTATCCAGCTGACAAAGCTTTGTGTAAAGGTTGCACCAAGGTGATACGAATGGTGCAGTGTTTCGAGAAGCTTTGGTTTAAACTCGGTTGTTAGCAATGCGGCGTCTAATGAAGTAAATAATTCCTGTAGGTGTTCATCGAATCTAATACTTCCGACGGGGCCAGGATTTTTTTCAAGCGGTTTTCCCCCGATTAAATACGATAACCGGACCGGTGAATTGTCCTGGTTGATCACGGTAACGGAGTTCATCTCTTCGAAATCATGATCTTCACTTTCAAGCCAGAAGACGGGAACGAAATTGTATTCTGTATAACGATCCTTCAATATTTCCGTGAGTTTTAGGGCGGTAAGAATTTTATAGACAGTGTATAAAGGACCGCCCAGAATTCCCACCTGTTGCCCTGTGACGACGGCGAAGGTATTATCGTTATGGAGAAGGTCAATGTTCGCGAGGGTTTTGACGCTGCAATGGAAATTTTTGTTTTGTTCGATTAATACCCGGAAGAGAGTCGATCGGTTTCGATTTTTCCGGCCAACCATATCAAACACGGCTTTCCAGTCTTCCGGATTTCGGAAATCACCGGCATAATACTGTTTCACATTCTGATAGTCGGTAAGAAAATCGATGTACAGGTTGGAGAGATTTCCAATTGTCATGGGAATATCACGAAAATCAAGCCAGCTCATTCGGATACGATTCGAGTGTAGGGAGACCGTTGATTGTGATGAATATACAGGAATCGCATTTGAGAATCAACCGTTGCAACTCTGGTTTTTTACAAATACATTAACCTCATGGCAGAGACAATTCTCCGAACACATGCTCTCGGCAAACGGTACAAAACACGATGGGCGGTCACCGATCTGAATCTCGAGATCCATCGCGGCGACATCTTTGGATTTCTCGGTCCCAACGGTGCGGGGAAGAGCACGACCATACGCATGCTTCTTTCACTTCTCCGACCTACGACAGGAGATATAGAGCTCTTCGGATATTCACTTGCACGCAACCGGAGACGGGCACTGGCTCCAGTCGGCGGTCTGGTAGAAGAGGCCGACTTTTACCTCTATCTGACTGCGTTTAGAAACCTCGAAATGATCGGTGATCTGGCCGGCGGAATCGGTAAGAAGAAAATTAATGAGGTGCTTGAAACCGTCGGACTCTATGACCGTGCCGGCGACAAAGTAAAAACATATTCGCACGGAATGAAACAGCGGTTGGGGATAGCCCAGGCGCTCCTGACCGATCCCGAACTGGTGATTCTCGACGAACCGACAACAGGCCTGGATCCTCAGGGTATGAAAGAAGTCCGCGATCTTATTCTTCATCTCTCTCGTGAGCGCAATATTACCGTCTTTCTCTCGTCGCACCTTCTGCATGAAATTGAATTGGTAGCGACGCGGATGGCAATTATTAATAAAGGTAAATTGGTGGTTCAGGGGAATGTCGCCGACCTTCTAAATGGCGGTGAAAATTGGATTCATCTCACACTCGCTCCTCAGGAAAATGCCGTTCAGTTTTTAACGTCGCTTTCCTGGATTCAGAAAGTCGATATAGATGAAACGGGAGTAGTTGTACAGGTTTCGGCGACCGAAGTTCCGCGAATGGTGTCAATGCTCGTCAATGCCGGATTCCAGATATCCGCGGTCACGCCGCGGCGCTCGCTCGAAGAATATTTTCTCTCGATAACAGGATGATGAGACTTTTCTATAACGAAATATTTAAGACATTGCCTCGATACGCACCAATCCGTCTTAATAAAGTACAGCTTCAGTGATACGGATTGGTACTACTCGGCAACCTGGCTCATAATACTAGTGGCTAATCATGAAATTGTTTTATAACGAAATATTCAAGACATACCGGAAATGGAGGACATACATTGGATTCCTGGCGATTGGGATTCTTATTCCGCTGATGCAGGTTGCTATGAAACTTGAAGGCGATATATTCATGCAGCGGTTAACAATGGGTCTGCAGCGGGATTTCTTCTTCGTCGGAAATCTCTTCAACGGATGGTTTGTTACAAATCTCATGATGAACATCTTATGGTTTCATGTGCCGTTCCTTATCAGTCTGGTCGCGGGAGACATTCTTGCCGGTGAAGCTACGGCGGGAACGTTTCGAATTCTCCTCATTCGTCCTGTCTCCAGAACGAGAATCTTTCTTTCAAAATATGCCGCGACACTCTTTTATACATGGACTCTGGTGTTTTTCCTTGGTATCCTTAGCGTAGGTCTGGGATTGTTTCTATTCGGTTCAGGTGCATTTTTAGTCCTGAATGCAAATCCTTATGGTTCCGGAGAACCATTTTCTCAAATCGCAAGAGGAATTCTGATTCTCCCGGCCAGTCAGGCATGGTGGCGATTCATCATTGCATTTGTTCTTGCAACGATAGCGATGTGGACGGTTGCATCGCTTGCTATGATGTTTTCAGCACTTGTCGAAAATGCCATTGGACCCATTATCGGTACGATGGCGGTGATCTTCGGATTATTTGCCATCGGTAAATTACCGGTTTCGTTTTTTAAAGCCATGGAACCTTATCTCTTTACCTCGTATTTTGATGTCTGGACGAAAGCGTTCGACGATCCGATTTCGTTTAGCGAAGTGGCACGTTATTCGCTGGCACTCTGCGGTTTCTCAATCGGTTTCACGGCGTGTGCATGGGGCATTTTCGCTCGAAAAGACATTGTATCGTGAGGTTGTATGAAACGTATCTATGTAGTCATAATTATCTTTTCTGCTTGTTCTTTTAGTGCCCGTGGACAAAAGCCGGACGCCCAAGAAATATTATCATGCTTTGAACGTTCTTATCGTACGCTTGAAGATTATAGTGCGACCGTGCAGGCCGAGATCGACATGGAACATCTGCGTGTGCCGAGGATGAATGTGACAATCTACTTCAAACAACCGGATAAAATTCATATTGAATCCGAGGATTTTGCGATGCTCCCACGCGATGGGGTGGGTTTCAATCCGTTTGTATATACGAAGAATTATTCGGGTCGAATCGAGGGAATTGATACACTCGATGGAATACAGACTACCAAAATGTTACTCACACAAAAAAATGATACGGTGCGTTCTCGTCAGCTCACTGTCTGGGTAGATCTGCAGCGCTGTGTAGTAGTAAAAATGGAATCCGTTCCTTATCGGGGACGCCAGCTCAAGATGGCTCTGGAATATACAAAGGTTGAGAATACATGGTGGCTTCCGTCAAAGATCTTGTTAACGCTTGATGTCCGGCAATCATCGGAACAGGATCAGTCCCGGTATGATCGGGGCGAGGACGATACTCATTCACAGATGGGACGGATACAACTTCCAAGGAAGGGCACGATTACCGTGACATATTCAAATTATAAAGTGAATCAACATCTTTCCGATGAGTTGTTCGAGAAAAAGAAAGTTGAAAAGAAAAAATGACGGTAGTATAATTTATGTGGAGTATACTTGAAACAGCCCGATTATGTTTTTACCATTAGTGAACTGACCCGGCAAATTAAGTTATCGCTTGAGTCCGCCTTCTCCCGGGTAACGGCGATGGGAGAAATTTCGAACTTGAACAGGCACTCCTCGGGACATATGTATTTTACCCTGAAGGATGAGGGAGCTGCCCTCAGCGCAGTTCTCTGGCGAGGCAGAGTTGGATCGCTCAGTTTTACTCCCGAAGACGGGATGAAAGTGGTTGTACGGGGTGACATTACCGTATATCCGCCGCGTGGAAATTATCAGATCGATATTCAGATGATGCAGCCGCTGGGAATCGGGGAACTCCAGCTCGCTTTCGAACGTCTAAAGCAGCGATTGATGGCTGAAGGATTGTTCGATGAGGCGCGGAAGAAACCAATTCCCCGTTATCCGTCACGAATCGGTATTGTGACGTCGCCGACCGGAGCGGCTCTTCAGGATATCATCAACGTCGTCTCGCGCCGTTTTCCTGCCGTTGAGCTGGTCATTGCGCCGGTTCGAGTACAGGGTGCGGGAGCCGCCGAAGAAATTGCCAACGCCATCGTGATGATGAACCAATTCCAAAACGTGGATGTTATGATTGTCGGTCGCGGTGGAGGATCGCTTGAAGATTTATGGCCGTTTAATGAAGAGATCGTCGCCCGTGCTATCGTTGCATCGCAGATTCCGGTCGTTAGTGCGGTGGGGCATGAGGTTGATTTCAGCATCAGCGATTTTGTCGCTGATCTTCGTGCTCCGACTCCGTCTGCAGCGGCAGAGCTGGTAGTTCCGGATCGCCGAACAATTCTTGATACTCTACGAAATTATCGCTATACTATCGAAGATGGAGTCCGGAGTATCATCGGAAATCTTCGCGAGAGAATCACACAGCTTGTCGGGAGTTATGCATTCAATCGACCCGTCGATGTGTTGAGACAATATACACAGCGTCATGATGAGCTCGAACGCAGACTCCATACAACATTTTTACATTCATATCGTCTGACACAGCAGCGGGTTCAAGCGCTGTATCAACGAATGGGAGCATTAAATCCAGATCTGGTTTTGAAACGCGGATACGCGCTGGTATACAAAAAAGATGCGATTGTCAAGAGCCGGCTGGAGCTTCGGCGTGACGATCCTCTGACGATTCAATTTCATGATGGGAAAGTACGATCACGGGTTGAATAAAATGACAGCAAAAAAAAGACTCCCAATAGAAAATTCCGCAGCCTCCGGGCGGACCCTCGAACAGGATTTGCAG
Source organism: Bacteroidota bacterium (assembly GCA_050011775.1). Lineage (GTDB taxonomy): Bacteria > Bacteroidota > Ignavibacteria > UBA10030 > CAVZMI01 > CAVZMI01. The sequence goes on from JBEKIL010000002.1 coordinate 161,896, forward strand.
CGTCTTGAACAGATTGTTGATGCGCTCGAGCAAGGGGAAATCCCGCTGGAACAGGCGATGAAAATGTATGAGGAAGGAATTGCGCTTTCAAAGGCGTGCATGGAAAAGCTCCAAGAAGCTGAGTTGAAAATCAGAACACTCAGCAAGGATATCAACGGTAAGCTGCAATTATCGGATGACTGACGCCGCCGGCCTTTATTGATTCTATAAGGCGGATCGATGACTTTGATTAAGAAGAAACAATTGCGCAGACCGCTGCCTGCTCGATACCTTCCGAAGGAGAAGAAATGCCAGAAACCGTATACCGGTTATTATCGCATATAAATTCACCGGCAGATATTAAATCTCTCAGTCAGGCCGACCTTCGCGCTCTCGCTTCAGAAATCCGGGAATTTATCATCGATACGATTTCCAAAGTAGGAGGACATCTGGGAGCAGGACTGGGTACGGTCGAGCTTGCCGTTGCCCTTCATTATGTTTTCAATACTCCACACGATAAGCTGGTGTGGGATGTCGGCCATCAAGCATATCCGCATAAGATTCTCACCGGACGCCGCGATGTATTTCATACTATACGACAGTTGAACGGAATCAGTGGATTCCTGAGGCGTTCGGAGAGTGAATATGATACGTTCGGCGCTGGACATGCATCGACCTCAATTTCTGCTGCACTTGGTATTGCAGCGGCAAGGGATTTTGCCGGCGAAAATTATAAGGTCGTTGCTATTATCGGCGACGGAGCAATGACAGGCGGTATGGCGTATGAAGGGATGAATAACGCCGGATTGTTGAGGAAAGATATTATTGTCGTCCTGAACGACAACAACATGTCGATCGGCCCCAACGCCTGGGCATTTTCGAATTACTTCACGAGTCTCGCCGCAACCGAAGCATACAACCGCTTGAAGGCAAATGTCTGGGAACTCACCGGTAAATTGGATCAATTCGGTGACCGCATCCGGAAAATTGCCGGACGAATTGAGGGCGGCCTTAAAGCCATAATCACGCCGGGCATACTCTTCGAGGCGCTCGGTTTCCGATACTTTGGGCCGATCAACGGTAATAACATGACTCAACTCGTTCAGATTTTCAAGGAAGTGAAGGATTTAAAAGGACCGATTCTCGTCCACTGTATTACGCAAAAAGGAAAAGGATATAAACCGGCCGAGGATGATATTCAACGGCTTCATGGTGTGACTCCGTTTGATAAGGCGACTGGAGTGTCTCGGAAATCCATCGAAGGCGGGAGCGGACCGCCGACTTATACGACCGTATTTGGTGAAGCTGTTGTCGAGCTTGTCAGGCAGAATCCGAAAATCGTTGGCATCACTGCAGCGATGCCCGATGGGACAGGACTTGATATCCTGCAGGCGGAGGTTCCGGATCACTTTTTCGATGTCGGGATCGCCGAACAGCACGCCGTCACTTTCGCTGCAGGTCTGGCGACTGAAGGCTACATTCCTATTACGGCGATTTACTCGACATTTCTCCAACGTGCATTCGATCAGATTATTCATGATGTTGCACTGCAGCGTCTCCATGTCATATTCGCTCTCGATCGCGGAGGCCTGGTCGGCGCCGACGGCCCAACACACCATGGAACGTTCGATCTCACCTATCTGCGACTCATCCCCGGTATCGTCATCATGGCGCCGAAAGATGAGAATGAATTACGGGATATGCTTTATACCGCAACAATATACGGTGATGGGCCGGTTGCGATTCGTTATCCACGTGGAGCCGGACTGGGGATTCCATTGAAGGAGGGATTCGACGAGCTTGAAATCGGGAAAGCCGAGGTTCTGCGAAACGGAACCACAATTGCGCTGCTCGCGATCGGAAACATGGTTCAGAACGCGATGAAGGCAGCCGAGATTGCTGCTGCTGAAGGGATCGAGGCCGAAGTAATTAATATGCGGTTTGTGAAACCAATGGATGAAAGGCTCCTCGATTCAATCTCGTCCACGTTCGGCTATGTAATGACGATCGAAGAAAATACCGTTTGCGGAGGTTTTGGTGCGGGAGTGCTGGAGTATTTTGCTCAGAAGGGATACACCGGAACGCACGTCCATGTTCATGGAATTCCCGATGAATTCATTCAACACGGGACTCCCGCCGAGCTTCGTACGGAAATCCGACTTGATCCCCGCGGGATCGTGTCGGTGATTCGCGAGTTTCTCGGAAATAAAAATAACTAAACATCAGACAACTTGTTCTGAAAGGATGTATTCTCATATGGACCAGGTTCGTGTAGCGGTGGTCGGTACCGGAAGTATCGCACAAATCATTCATCTCCCCATTCTTACACGATTGAACGAAGCGCACCTTGTCGCAATTTGCGATATCGATAAAGCAAAAGCGCAGCACGTCGCAGATCGGTTCGGCATCAAGCGATATTACACATCCGTGGAAGAAATGATAAAGCTCGAAGATCTTCAGGGAGCGATTATTGCAACTCCGACGCATGTTCATAAATCTACAGCTCTGCCGCTTCTTGAATCCGGTGTTGATATTCTTGTTGAGAAACCGCTCGCACACATATTAAGAGATGCGGAAGCCATTGTCGAAGCCGCAAGTCGCCTGAAACGGAAGCTCATGGTCGGGATGAATAACCGGTTCCGCCCCGATGCGATGATCCTCAAGAGTTTTGTCGAAGGGGGTGAACTCGGAAAGATTTTCTACACGAAAGCCGGGTGGTTGAAGCGATCGGCCGGTGTAAGTGCATGGTTCAAAAAAAAGGAGAAAGCCGGAGGTGGCGTTTTTCTCGATCTCGGCATTGTAATGCTCGATCTTGCCCTCTGGATGATGGGATATCCCGACCCGCTCAAGGTTTCAGCGACAATGTATAAACATACCTCGAAAGACGTCGAAGACTCTGCACTTGCATTCCTGCGAATGAAGAATGGGTCGACGCTCAGCATTGAAGTTAGCTGGATGTTTCCGACGGGCGAAGACTTTTTCTATTGTGATTCCTACGGGACAAACGGAAGTGCTATGATTAACCCGTTCCGTATCCTGAAAACCATGCATGAGAATCTTGTTAATGTAACGCCTCAGAAAATCGAAACGCCGCAGAATATGTTCCGCCGTTCGTATGAAAATGAAGTGAAGCATTTCCTCGGGGCAATCCGGGGATTGCGCCCTGTCGTCTCAACCGGTGAAGAGGCGGTCCATCGTATGAAGATTGTCGATGCAATATATAAGTCTGCCGCACGAGGAAAAGAAATTACATTGAAATAATATCATGCCCGAACGCCGGTCCCGACTTCCACAGACTATACTCGCACTCGGCTGGGTAAGTCTGCTCAACGATAGCGCGAGCGAGATGATTTACCCGCTTCTTCCGGTCTTTCTTACATCGGTCCTCGGTGCATCTCCGACTTTCATCGGAGTGATTGAAGGAATTGCAGAAGCGACGGCAAGTATATTGAAACTGGTTACCGGTTCCCTTTCGGATAAAATCAAGCGGCGAAAAGTATTTGTAGCCTTTGGCTATATTCTTGCAACTTTTACACGTCCACTGATCGGATTCGCCACGTCGGGATTTCATGTACTGGTAGCTCGATTTCTCGATAGAAGCGGCAAGGGAATTCGGACAGCCCCTCGTGATGCGCTGCTGGCCGAGGCGGCAAATCCGCAGGAGCTGGGACGGGCATACGGTTTTCATCGATCGATGGATCATCTCGGCGCGGTGATTGGTCCTGCAATTGCATTTCTTCTCATTGCATTTTTCAACAGTAATCTCAGGTTGATTTTTTGGCTTTCGGCAATCCCCGGAACGATCGGGATTCTGATACTGATTTTCATGGTTCATGAACGGACGGCCGTATCCGTTCATTCCGGATTACGCCAGCCGCTGTTTCAATTTCGGGGCCTTCCGGGAAATTTCAAATGGCTCCTTGCTTCGGTTGCTTTATTCGCTCTTGGGAATTCGAGCGATGCTTTCCTTGTACTTCGTGCCTCGACACTCGGAGTGCCTCCTGAACAGCTGCCGCTTCTCTGGATTCTCCTTCACGTTATAAAATCGGTGACATCGATGCCGGGGGGTATCCTTTCGGACAGAATCGGTCGACGGCCGACTATCATCGGGGGATGGATTGTGTATGCGCTTATTTATTCCGGGTTTGCATTTGCTTCATCAATTCTTCATATTTGGGTGCTCTTTGCTCTATACGGAATATATTTCGGTCTGACCGAAGGAGTCGAAAAAGCTTTTGTCGCACAGATACTGCCGGCAGAACGTCGCGGCGCTGCATTTGGCATGTATCATTTCATTCTGGGTGTTATGGCGTTTCCAGCAAGTATTGTTTTTGGATATCTCTGGACGACGTTCGGCAATCATACTGCATTTCTTATCGGTTCGGCACTTGCATTTGCCGCAAGTTTTCTTTTGATTTTCACGGTTCATGAGAAGAGGGATCGATGAAACCACCAAGGACTATCGCGCTGCTAACGGATTTTGGAATCCACGATCATTACGTCGGAGCAATGAAAGGAGTGATTGCGGGTATTGCACCTCAGACCCGTATCATCGATATCACTCATCAGGTGAAGCCTCACGCAATAAAGCAGGGTGGATATCTCCTCTGGGCGGCATTCCCGTATCTGCCGCCAAAGACAATTTTCATCGGTGTCGTCGATCCCGGAGTGGGAAGCGGACGACAGATCCTATGCATCGAATTTGAAAATATCACTGTTCTAGTTCCGGATAACGGGCTGGCCGATTTTCTGATTCATGATTTTCCCGTGAAACGCGCATTCAATGTAAAAAATTCTCAGCTATTCCTTGAGACAACAAGTACAACATTCCACGGACGTGATATTTTTGCACCGGTGGCAGCGCACCTCTCCCGTGGAGTTAAAATAGATAAAGTCGGTTCCGAAATAACTTTGCCGGCTGTGGAGGATCCTTTCATCGAGCATCCGGGAAAATACCGCTGCAGCATACTCCATATCGATCGGTTCGGGAATATCATTACCAATGTGCGTGTAAGCGATCATAAGGTAAATAGTACGCTGGTGAAGAAAGGCCGCACGCTGATCAAGCGTCACTATCGTTCGTACAAAGAAATTCCCGACGGTGATGTCGGAATTCTGCAGGGGAGTTCGAAATTAATGGAAATTTCAGCTCGTCAAACGAATGCAGCGGCTATGCTCGATGTCCACGTCGGTAATACCCTCGAGGTGATTATTCCATGAAGGAATTGGCGGATAAGCATTATATCCTGCGCTGCCTCGAACTTGCCCGCCGGGGTTCCGGCGCCGTAAGTCCGAATCCCATGGTCGGGTGTGTGATTGTGAAAAACGGGGATGTGATCGGGGAAGGGTATCATCAACGATATGGCGGACTCCATGCCGAGCGAAATGCACTACGACGTGCAAAGACATCCGTCCGAGGCGCGACACTCTATGTCAACCTTGAGCCATGTTTGCACTACGGAAAGACTCCACCCTGTGTTGATGCAATTATCGAAAGCGGGATACGGCGGGTGGTTGTAGGGACGCTCGATCCGAATCCGCTTGTAGCCGGGCGCGGTGTGAAAATTCTTCGTGAATCAGGAATAGATGTTAAGGTGGGTGTGAAGGAAGATGAGTGTAAAAAGCTCAATAAAACTTTTTTCAAGTATATTCGCACAGGCCGGCCGTACATTCTTGTGAAAATTGCTCAGACTCTTGACGGTTATATAGCCTCGAAGAATCATCCCGGCTGGATCACCTCGCCTGCTTCGAGAGAACTTGTGCATCGATGGCGGAGTGAATATGATGCGGTCCTTATCGGTGCCGGGACAGTGAATGCCGATAATCCCTCGCTCACAGTACAGCGCGTGCAGGGACGGCAACCCCTTCGAATTATTGTCGATGGAAAGCTCTCGAGTAATCCTGATGCCCGCATCTTCAATGATCGATATGCTGAAAAAACATATTTGGTGGCGGAAGAAACCTATCTCCGGAACAGTTCCAAAAAACGTAGGGCATTCGAGAAAAAAAGTGTTGTACTTGTCTCTATCCGGAATAAACGAAAAGGAGTATTGTCTTTTGGAGAAATTTTCCGGGCGTTGGGTCTGATTGGAATAACATCGGTCATGGTCGAAGGGGGAGGCGAAGTATTCCGACAGATCACAAGGCAGAATCTGGCGGACGAACTTGCCATTTTCGTCGCTCCGGTGATGTTTCATCAAGGGATTCCGGCTTTTGGATCTCGAAAGAAAAACGAATCCTATATACCGTTACGGCTTGCGTCTCCGGTGATCACTCCGGTCGGCCGCGATATTCTTCTTCAGGGAAAAGGGATAGAATAATGTTTACAGGTATTGTCGAGGAAATTGGATTGATTCAAAGTGCCCGGAATTCAGGGAAAGGGAAAGTCCTTGTCGTACGGGCGGCAAGAAAATTCTTGAGCGATGTTCGTATCGACGACAGCATCAGTGTGAGCGGGACGTGTCTGACCGTCATTCGGAAAACGTCTACGACGTTTGTGGTAGAGGCGGTCGAAGAAACTTTAAAGAAGACCACGACAGGTTCACTGCGTGTCGGCAGTAAAGTAAATCTGGAAAAAGCAATAAAACTGTCCGATCGGCTGGGCGGGCATCTTGTTTTAGGGCACGTCGATACGGTCGGTACCATTATTAATATTACACCCCAGACATTAAGTTGGATGTTTGAGGTAGAATTTCCTCTCGAGTACATGAAATATGTAATTCCTGTAGGATCGATAGCATTCGATGGAATAAGCCTCACTGTTGCCGAGCGCCGGGCCTCGTCTGTTGTCGTGGCAATCATCCCTCATACAATGGAAAAGACCATATTTGGGATTAAAAAGAAAGGCGATCATGTCAATATAGAATTCGATCTTATTGGCAAATATATCGAGCAATTTCTTCGAAAATAATGAACCGGATCAACTCTGTGACCTTTGTGAAACCTCTGCCGCCTTTGTGTTTTTCTTTTTGAAAAGATAATTCCAAGAGGTATTGTATATCTTTAATCATAGAAAATTCTTCAGACTTGTCTAAAATAAATCGCAGAAAGAGCTAGAGTATTTTGTCCCTTTCTTTCTGGAAAGAAAGGGACAGAAAGAAAGCCTAACAAAATCGCAACCCGCGTGAGATGGCCTCCAGCACGCACTGTTGAGATGGCACTCTCGAGTCCGTCGATCTCGGCCTTTAATTTAAGGGATATTCAATCTATAGCTTTTATAAGCCTCGATCGAAACGCACGAAATTGCGCCAACACACGGCCTCCCTTCTTCCCGCTACACGCCAGCGATTTTGTCGTCAAGAAATTATTTATTATGGAAATAACCATGTTTTCTATGGCTCCAATTAATAAATCGAAATACTTATAACCTAAATATTATATTTGAAGGGATTATCAGTTTATGATAATCTATTTTGGACAGCACTGAAAATTCTTATTAAATTTATCTTGATTGTCCGTCAGGAAATAGCTATATTTATCATTCATAATAGTCTGATTTCAATTATAAGGAACATTTATGTACGGTTTTCTGCTATCAGTTGAGCTCATTGTGAGCATTTTATTGACCATTATTATACTCATGCAATCAAGCAAGGGAGGCGGACTGGCAGGCACATTTGGTGGGGGAAACATGGGTGCCGTGTTTGGAGTCCGGCGGACCGCAGATTTTTTAAGTAAGATGACAACAGGTCTTGCCGTGGTTTTTATTCTCCTCTGTCTTGTCATTAACAGGTTTTTTCTCCCGACGTCATCGTCAAAAACTACTGACAGTGTGATACAGCGTGGAGCACCGCAAGCGGTACCGCCACCGCAGCTACCATCGCAGACTCAACCGAACATTCCTACGCCGACACCGAATCAATAAACGGAACGCAGAATTAGAGTTTCTTGCATCGAGCGCAGATTTTTGGTATATTTATCTGCGCTCGTGGCTCAGTTGGTAGAGCAACTGACTCTTAATCAGTGGGTCGGGGGTTCGAGTCCCCCCGAGCGCACAGGTTTTTTTATAGAGAGACTCGCATATATAATTTTGTAAGTCGGGGGCGGCGAATCCCGCGAAGCGGGACGAGCAGTACTACACTTCCGAAGGAAGGGTATGTATGAGAGTCCCCCCGAGCGCACATATAGCCATGTATGTGCATAAATAGCAGGTGGCCGAGCGCTGCACCGAGCCTGTCGAGGTGTAGTACCAATCCGTATCACTGAAGCTGTACTTTATTAAGACGGATTGGTGCGTATCGAGGCCCCGAGCGCACCAAGAAGTCCTTTATATCAAGGGCTTTTTAGTTAGTATTGCTATACTTGCATTTCCTGATATAATTCTCTATTATCAAATTGAAGAAGTAACACCTCCCGAAAGTAATATTCATACTCGTTTCTTACGAGGATTCTGTACATATGCATCCTTTTCAAAAAATATTCCTATTTAGAAACGGCCTCGATACTATGTATCATCATTGGTTAATGTAAGGTAATTATTGAATCGGCGAATGATAACGTATGATTTATAGAATAGCTTCTCAATTTCTACGTCATTAAACCGCCGTATCAATTTACACAGGTAGGTAATGGATAACTTTTCGTTATCTCTCCCTGTGAGATTATTTTCTGTCGATGCAGATCAGAGTGGAGGGGAATAGATTATGAAATATTGTATTGATCCGGGGGCTGTAGCGCATTCACCGATGCACCGAAATCCACACAAGAACTGGTTAAGCTGCCAAGCCGGAAAGCAATGACAAGCGGAGCAATGAAAGAAGTACCAGATAAAAGTGTGTTTGTTATGATGTCGAAAAAACGACTTGTCGAGACAGACACGAAATATCTTTCTGCTGAAGCGTTGTTTGCAAGCTTCCGCGAAGCGGTTATTAATAATAGTCCCAACGGCTAGGTTCCGCAATTTGGAGAGATTAAAGAAACAGGCGATGAAGGAGGTGATTTTATTTTTGTGAGAAAATGAGGTTATCCAATACGACGATAGAAAAGTATATCGATTTTATTTTCCGTTCCATAACTAATTCAACTATTCATTTCATGGAGGTTATATGACAAAATTATTATTCTCATGCTCAATTCTCATAGTGGTGTTGTTTATCGGTTGCGGCGGTCCAAAAACGATGCAGTCAACGGCCGCGGGCAACATCCCAGAATGGTATTCCAATCCACCTCAGGATCCCAACTATATGTTTGCCGCAAGTACTGCAACGTCGCAGGATCTGCAGCTGGCGATCGATAAGGCGGCGACGAACGCACGGGGTGAAATCGGTCGGCAGGTCGATACGAAGGTCAGCGGGTTGCAGAAGAAATTCGACGAAGAGACCGGACTCGCAAAAGACGCACAACTGCTTCAAATGTTTTCACAAGCGACAAAAACAGTTGTGTCGACCAGTTTGTCCGGAAGCCGGATTGGGAAACAAGAAACGGTCAAGGACGGCGATAATTGGAGAGCATATGTACTGGTTCAATACCCGATAGGGGCCGCGAGTGAAGCGTTGAGAGAGCAGATTAAAAAGAACGAACAAATGTACACGCGCTTCCGCGCCTCAGAGACGTTCAAAGAACTTGATGATGAAGTGCAGAAATATGAAGATTGGAAGAAGAATCAGGAAAAACAGCAAGAAGTCAAATGAAATCGATTGCTAGACCGCTCCGGATCGCAGGTCTGCTGACGCTCCTGGCACAAGGACTTGGGGCACAGCCATATCCAAAATGGTTTGTTCATCAGGGAGATATCCTGTGTAAGGAAATCGCTGTGGGGTATGCAAATCCCTCTTTCTATCCGGATTCGGCTGTCTCAGAAGCCGTCCGGAACGGTACGGAAAATTATGTCCGCCAGCAGCGGTGTTCCATCGCTGGCGGACAGGCATTTTGGAGTACCGAAATCGGTACATTCTGGATGGGGGAGAATTTTAAGGAACGGTTTGATACATCGGCGGTCGAAACGGCCGCGAAGAAGTTAGAAGTTATTAAGAAGTACATTTCACGATCTATCGTTCTTGTGCTCTTGAGCTCATCCGATAGTGCCGGGATCGAGATCAAAGAGCCGGTCGAATCGAAGCAACTGACCGTGGTGCCGCAATGGATTGGGGTATTGCCGTCCGATTCAGAGTATATCTACGCCGTGGGTATGGCTCCAAAGTATTTTTATGAGAGGAGCTCGTGGATCGAAGCTGAACGAATGGCGCGGCGGAACCTTGCACGGAGTGTGTATGTCGATATCAAGGCGCTTCAGAAAATGGGCCGGCAAGGGCAGGAGATACAAAACGAGGAATTATCAATATCTCTGAAAAATATCGAAGTTGTATCAAGGTGGCGGGATGTGAATAAAGGGATCTTTTATATGCTGTTAAAAATGCCAATTCGGTAATAGAAGGGTGGAACTATGAATATTTATTTACGACGTGCTGGTTTATTATTCTTGTTTCTTACGGCAATGATACATTCGCTTGCCTCACAATCCGCGAACGAATTGTTTGATAGAGGTACGCGATTATTGAATGAGGGAAAATATGAGGAGGCAATAGAGGCCCTTCGTAGTGCGATGAGTAAAGATTCAACGATTAAACCTCAGGCCTATTTTATCATCGGAATCGCCTATGAAAATGCTGAGAGATATGATAAAGCAGCTGAATCATTAACAAACGCGATGAAATTGAATTATAATCGAAAGTCGAGCGGGATTCGCCTGGTAACAGTGCTTTTGAAACTCGGCCGGGAAAGTGAAGCTTGTGAACTGCTCCGTACGTATCCTGAGATCAAGACTTTTCTTCCACCCGAAGAGCTCGCCTTAGTTAATGTTATGCAGGGTGATAACAAAGAGGGGAAAAAAATATGGGCTGACTATGCCCGAAAATACCCGAACGATCCTCTCCCTATCCTCAGACTCTGTGAACTCGCTCTTCGTGAGAATACATCGGATGATATACGGAAGTATATCGATGTATTGGAAAAAATGAATAGCACGACCACAGAGGGATTCAACAATCTTATCGCGCAGCTTTTAAAGAAAAAATATTTCGAGGAATCGGAGAGACTGTTAACAATAATGTTTAAAGCAAATCCCAATGCATCTGAGAATTATGTGGCACTGATTCGACTCCATATCGAAGAGGAAAAGGATGTCGATCCGCAGGTTATACTCCCTCCTTTGAAAACAATTAGTGACGCACACCTCACGGCATGCTTCGATCTGGCGAGAAAATATGAGGAATGGGGAATAACAGATAAGGCAATTGAGTTACTGAACCGAATCGTTGAAATGAAACCGGAGTTTGCTCCGGCAAAATATGAATTCTTAAGCATGGTTTATCGAAAAGGAGACTACCAACAAGGGATTCGACTATTAGAAGATCAATCGTGGATGCGGGATATACGGCAGGCTGCCGAATCGAACGCGGATTGGTGGTATCTGAAAGCAAAATATTATTCACACATTTTGGAACAGGGGAAGCGCGAGGAATCATCTCAGAAAGCAGTCGCATTGTATAGACAGGCGTCTGCCGAGCATCCCGACAGTCTTTCTCTGGTCCTTCAGATCTCCTTATCATATCTACTCGGTGGGGATGCATCGAATGCGGAAAGACAATTAAAGAAGTACCTTTCATTCAGTTCTTCGGCTGATCGTATGCTGGCTCAAACCGAATTGCAGAACTTCGTGAACGAGAAAGTAGCAGTTCAAGATGCCGGTTACTTAATGAAAGAATATTTCAGCAGAGAATCACTGAGTGATAAAGAGGCGGAAAGAACACCATTACCCCGTCAGCCTTTTGTCCGGGATGCCATTCCGCCTCAGATTACCATTCTCTCCCCGAAACCGACGCGTGGGATAGAGGAATTACAAACCGATTCACACGTTTGTCAAATCTCAGGTTTGGCGAGCGATTCGCAGGGTGTGAGTGTCGTCTATGTTGATGGAATGGATGCCCAGCTTTCTGAACCATCTCAATCAGAAATTGCGCAATATCAACTTACAGGGAAAGTGGTGAAGTTTGTGGGCGAAGGTATGCTTGCTCCCGGGAAAAATACCGTCGAAATTCATGCAGTCGACCTGTACGGCAATGTTGCAAGACGGACTATCGAGATTCAACGGACCTTGCCGGCCGCGACTGAAACAGTACCGACTCATAAATTGCCAAGTATTTGGGCGGTGATTGTCGGCATATCGCAGTATGATGCAAGGGATCTTCGATTGGCGTTTGCAGATCGAGATGCCCAATCGATCTATGGATTGTTGAAGAGTCCGCTGGGTGGAGCGGTACCGGACGACCATATTGCGTTCCTTACGAACCGTAACGCGACACGGGCGGAAGTGCTGCGCGCTATTAATGAAAAGCTTCGACTTGCGTTTGATGATGATGAAGTCATTATTTATCTTGCATGTCACGGCGTACCGGATGAGGTAACCAATGAAATCTATTTTCTTTGCTATGACTCGCAACAGGAAAATATCATCGGTACTGGCATCTCACAACTGGATATCCAGAAGGCTATCTCTACGGCACGTGCGAAGAAGGTCGTCCTGATCGTTGATGCCTGTCATTCGGGGGGTGTCGGGCTTGCACCGAACATCGCTCAACGGGGCTCGTATGCAACGCTGACAAACAAGCTTTTACAGGAGCTCGGACAGGTTCGCGACGGGATTGCTATACTCAGCGCGTCGAGCGCCAGCGAATTTTCACAGGAAGGCCAGAGCTGGGAAGGACATGGTGCATTTACACACTATCTCATCCGCGGTCTGTCAGGAGAAGCCGACAACAATAAAAATGGCCTCATCACGATTCGCGAGGTATATGAATATGTTTATCGAAAGGTTGCCGATGATACCGGAGGGAAACAGCATCCAAATCTAAGTGGGAAATTCGACAATGATTTACCGTTAAGTGTCGTGAAATAAATGTAGGACGGGATGTGGTCCGACTGGCATGCCCCGAGTATATCGAGGGGTTCACTACAAACTATCCCGATGTCCAACAGCAGCAACTATTTCAGACTCGCTATCAAAAGGTTTTCAATGATATTCTCGAGAGTAAAAGAATACGCCTTTATTCTCTCTGCCTTTCTTTCTATATGGAGTATAGCTCAAGCCCAGGACAATTATGAAAAATGGAAAAAACAGGAAGAGCAGAAACTCCAGCAGTGGAAAGATGAGCGGGATCAGGCGTTTATAGAATTTCTGAAGAAGGAATGGAAGGAATTCCAGGCACTCCAGGGCTCGACAACCTTCGATGTACCCAAACCATCAAGATTGCCTGTTGCAACACCACCTCAACCGACGAAAGAAAATCCGACCGAGAAGCGTGTGATTGTGAGAGACGTAGAGATCCCAAAAACAGCTCCTCCTGCAGAGACGGTAAAAATGCCCACTCCCGATTTAAAGGACAATCGAGAGAATGTCGAACTGAGTTTCTTTGAAGCGACAATTCCAATAAGCTATGATCGAGCGATAAAATCGAAACCGGATGGACCTGTCGATGAAGAGTATATCAGCGGTTTCTGGGAGATGCTGAGCAAGTCCGATTATCAGAGTCTGCTAAAACAGACACAATTCTACAGGGATCGGATGAAGCTCAACGACTGGGGATATTGTGTTTTACTCAATTCAATTGCAGGTCGGATCTTTGCCAATGCGCATAATGAATGCAATATGTTTGTGTGGTTCATGCTGGCGAAATCCGGTTATCAGGCGAAAGTGGGATATAATGGAGACAAAATTTCTCTTCTACTTCCCACTTCTCATAAATTATATAATCTTCCGTATTATATTCTGAGAAAATCCCAGTCACGATTCTATGCAGTGATTTTAGATCCCGCAGAAAAGCCTGCTGTCGAATCGATCAAGAGCTATGATCAGGATTATCCCGATGCTATGAAGGCGATAGAGTTTGCCATCGGTAATCCACCGGATATTAAAAATATTTTCGGCACGAAAAAGTTGAAATTTTCCTACATCGGTGAAGAACATGTACTCACCGTACAGTTTAACAAGAGCGATGTTGAATTCTTTGAATGGTATCCGCAGACCGATTTTGCGTTGTATTTTAATGCGTCGCCTTCCGAGGCAGCGGCGACATCGCTTCTGACACAGCTAAAGCCTTGTGTTCAGGGGAAAACCGAAACGGAAGCCGTGAATCTCCTGCTTCGATTTGTCCAGACTGCTTTCGCATATAAAACCGATCAGGAGCAGTTTGGGAGAGAAAAACCTTTTTATCCCGACGAAACTTTATATTATCCTTTCTCCGATTGTGAAGATCGCGCGGTTCTTTTTGCATATGTGACACGGAAACTTCTCGGGCTCGATGTGATCGGACTGAATTATCCAAATCATGTAGCGACAGCGGTGAGATTCAACAGCGATGTCGACGGTGATTCTTTGGTCTACCAGGGGAAGAAATATACGGTATGCGATCCGACATATGAAAATGCTACATGTGGAATGTGTATGCCGGATTTTAGAAACGTAATGCCAGACGTTATTCAAATTATCGATTAGCTTTTCTTTTTTCTATGGCTTTTTAGGTAAACACGGAGGACGCAAAGTTTTATTTGTAATGCGATTGATGAGAACACAAAGAAGAATTCCTTCTCTGTGATCTCAGAGACTGTAATATAGAATGTTCTCCGTGAACTCCGTGGTTTTTTTCTAAAAAGGATTTGTTATGAGAATCGCATTTCTTTCTTTAAGTCTTTCAATGCTCTTGAGCGGGTTTATCGCTGCCGAAACACCCGAATGGGTCAAGAACCTCGGAAAGAGTGTCCGCTATCCGGAGCAGCTCTATATTACAGGTTTCGGTATGGCCAAGCTCGACAAAGAGGAAAATCAGGCGCAGTGCCTGCAGCTTGCAGTCGATAGGGCGCGAAAAACTCTCATCGAAAAAATTCGTGTACGGGTGCAGAGCGTCGCCAGTTCCGAGACAAAAGAAATAAACGAAAAAATCGGCAGCTACTATACGAATGTCATCCAGACAAGCTCCAACCTCGAGTTGGACGGGCTCCAGACCGAATCGTACTATGACGACGACGATGGAATTGCCTATGGTTTTACATTTATCAATAGAGAACAGGTGACCGATGCAAATCGGGAGAAAACCAAAAACCTGCGGAAAGAAATACAAGGACACCTCGCGAATGGCAGGAGATTCGAAGATGCAAAACAGCGGACTCAAGCACTGAACGAATTTCTTGCATGTTATCCTCTTCTGCGAAAAATTGAAGAAGCGATGGCAATAATTTCTGCATCGGAATCGAATGTGGCAAAAGCATTTGCCGAACTCGAGGATTCGACCGCGACCGATGTCGTGAGCTCCATTGAGGTTCAGCAGGCAGTGACACGACTCATTCAACGGCCGGTGGATACGATTGATGAAATAGCATGGTGTATCGCTTACATGTTGAAGAATCAGACGGGGATTCCAGGGAAAACCGTCATGGTCGTTCCCTTCACGTATCAGGATACGAGACTCGGTAGCCCGTTCTCGCGATATTTCAAACAATCACTCGAAGATCAGTTGATCGAGCTTGCACAGTGGTCGATTGTCCAGCAAACGGCGGAGTTCCAGCCAAAGACGCGGGACGTCGGCCGCGAATACGCACAGGCAAGCGGCGCTGAATACGTCCTGAGCGGTACATATTGGGAAATGCCCAATGAAGTGAAGTTCCAGGCTATTGTCCGCCAGGTGTCCGATGCACGAATCATCGCGAGCACGGAACATATCGCCCCGACATCAGTCATCCAGGCATCAAATCTCAGTATCAAACCGCAGAACTTCAAAGAGGCTTTTGCGGACCAAAAAGAATTTAACACCGGAGAAGTCATCGATGGCGGACTGAACCTGGAAGTCTGGACGAACAAAGGGGCCGAGAACTTGATTTTTACAAACGGCGAGCGTCTGACGGTTTCTCTGCGTGTGAACATGCCCTGTTACGTCCGCTTTATTTACCATCTGGCTAATGGCAAACGAGCGCTGCTCTTGAATAACCATTACATCGATGAGACTAAAGTAAATAAGGTATATGAAATACCTCAGGAATTTGAATGTTTCCCTCCATTCGGTGCAGAATTTCTGCAGGTATTTGCACGCACGGAACCATTTGAAAAAGTTGAGACAGTTCAGCAGGATGACTACGAAATATTAAAAGAAGATTTATCAGATATTCTTGCAACAACCCGTGGATTGAAGAAAGTTAATCCGAAAGTACTACAGGTCGAGACACGGATTACGATTACAACGATGGAGAAATAGTGATACGCTTGTAATAGCAGAGATTAAAATCACATGATTATTTGTCGAAATAATAAGCACATCCTGAAAAATGCGAAAATAGCCCCGACCTTCAGGTCGGGGAAACCAAAAAAGGCCGATAATTCGGAAGGGCTTTAGCCCTTTCTCGACTATCTCCAACGGAAGGAAAGACAATGGCGATCGGGCGTGATTGAACTTTGGAAGTCTGCTAAGATCGACTAAGTATTCCGATCAGAAGTTTTGATCGGCTTAATATGAAAGATTAGATAATCTTATGAAAATTTCACAACAGTTTGTGATAAGAAACAAAAACCTTGCAAAAGGCTGGAAGTCTGAGATTGAATCATGGATTGCATTCTCAAATCTTAAACTGCTTCCAAGATTAGCTTTTATTATCTTCCTTATCTCGCTTGGTTCAAGTGCAATTGCACAGAGGCTCGATGCCTGGACTCCTCTTGCTAACCCGGATTTTTTTTCAACCTTTGCACTCGATCCAATTGATACAAATATAATCTATGCGGGTTCCTACTATGGAGTTTATAAATCAATCGATGGTGGTACAAATTGGACCGAAACTACTGTTTATGGATATGCTTTTACCAATACTATAGCCATAAATCCAGTACATCATGATACTTTATTTCTGGGAGTGGAGTTAATAGCGACCGGGGGATACGGCATTTATCGCAGTGTAAATCGTGGGAACAGTTGGGCTCGAGTGTATACTCAACAGAGCATTTCTACGATAACGATAGATCCTATGGTAACAAATACTATCTATGCCGGTTCAACATCGGCTGGCGTGCTAAAATCTACAGACGGCGGCACTACGTGGGTTCCAATGAACGACGGATTAAGCAATTTAGAGATCCACGCGATTGCGGTGGATCCTTACAATTCAAATGTCGTTTATGTGGGGACAGAATCCGGTATTTATAAATCGTCGAATGGAGGAAGTAGCTGGGTCCCGTTGAATACGGGCTTACCAAGTGGAATAATTGTAAATACCGTCGCAATTTATCCCGTGAACTCAAATATTGTTTTTATTGGCACAAAAGGTGATGGTCTCTATAAGTCTACTGATGGGGGAGGAAGTTGGTCATTAAATGGTAATGGGATTCCAAATAGTGTGATAAATTGTCTCATTTTTAATCCGGTCCATACGAATACTCTTTATGCCAGCACCCCAAGTAGTGGAATGTATCGTTCACGAGATATTGGAATTTCCTGGAATCGAATTAGCTCGGACGGAGTCGGTTATCTACCAGGTGGTTCGAAGGAGGTGGGTGAAATACGAATTAATCCGCTTCGACCAGAAATTATATATGCAATGTTCGATTATAATTCGAGCGCGGATCGAATATATAAAAGGCTTGAAGATTTCACTCCACCCGCGGCTCCTCAAAATCTTAAGGCTGTGTCTGGAAGTAATAAAACGATACTCACATGGAATAAAAATTCAGAATCCGATTTTGCAAAGTATCGCATTTATTATGACACATACAGTCCTGCAACGACACTCCGCGACTCGACAACAAGATTGATAGACACGACAAAGACCATCACGGGCCTCGTGAATGGGACAACATACTATTTTCGTATTACTGCTGTCGATAGCTCCGGATTGGAGAGTGGGTATAGTAATGAGGTGAATGCTAAACCCAACGCACCACCAGCTGCACCGCAAAGTTTGACTGCAACTGCCGGTAACGCTCAGGTAACACTCAAGTGGAACAAAAACACCGAACCCGATTTCCTTCGCTATCGAATCTACGGCGGCACGGCGTCAAGTCCGACAATACAAATCGATTCGACTACAGCAGGGATTACTGATACTACAAAGATCATCACCGGACTTGCTAATGGCACAACCTACTACTTCCGCATAACAGCAGTGGATAGCGCGGGATTAGAGAGCGGGTATAGCAATGAGGTGAATGCAACACCTCTTGGCATACCCACTATTACAAGTTTCACTCCAACCTCAGGTCCTATCGGTACAACTGTTACCATTACCGGCACAAACTTCGACCCCACTGCCGCAAACAATATCGTCTACTTTGGTGCGGTGAAAGCGACGGTGACAGCAGCCACTTCGACTTCACTCAGTTTGACTGTTCCAACAGGAGCGACCTACGCGCCAATTACGGTGACAGATCTGACAACAGGGTTGACGGTATATTCGAGTAAACCGTTCGTTGTCACAATCCCAGGTATACAAATCGGTGATCCGATATCCTTTGCTTCACATGTTGACTTCACGACTGGTGAGTATTCAAGTAATGTTGCAATTAGTGATGTAGATGGAGATGGCAAACCTGATTTTGTCGTTGTAAACAGGAATAGCAACACCATTTCCGTCTTCAGGAACACAAGCGCTTCCGGCTCTATAACTGCAGGCTCTTTTGCTGCCAAGGTTGACTTCATGACGGGAACGAATCCAAATAATATTGTCATTGGTGATGTAGATGGAGACGGGAAACCTGACTTAGTTGTTGCAAATTGGAACAGCAACACAATCTCAATATTCAGGAACACAAGCGCTTCCGGCTCCATAACGGCAAGTTCCTTTGCTTCAAGGGTTGACTTCACATTGGGAATGAATCTGAATTCATTTAGCGTTGCTATTAGCGATATAGATGGAGATGGTAAACCTGATTTAGTTGTTGCTAACGACAGCAGCAACACGGTTTCCGTTCTTAGGAACACAAGCACTCCAGGTTCAATAACTGCAAGCTCCTTTGCTTCGACGGTTGATTTCACGACGGGAATGAATCCAATGAGTGTTGCTATTGGCGATGTAGATGGAGACAGCAAACCTGATGTAGTTGTTACAAATTCGGGTAGCAATACTATTTCAGTCTTCAGAAATACAAGTGTTTCAGGCTCCATAACTGCAAGTTCTTTTGCTTCAAAGGTTGACTTCACGACGGGGGAGGGTCCAAATAATGTTGCCATTGGTGATCTGGATGGAGACGGCAAACCTGATTTAGTTGTGACAAATCCGGCTAGTACAGTTTCTGTTTTCAGGAACACAAGCACTCCCGGTTCTATAACTGCAAGTTCGTTCGCTCCCAAGGTTGACTTGACCGGAGCAAATCCACAAAGTGTTGCCATTGGTGATGTAGATGGAAACGGTAAACCTGACTTAGTTGTTGCGAACTTGTGGCACAACGTAGTTTCGGTCTTTAGGAACACAAGCGCTTCCGGCTCCATAACTGTAGGCTCCTTTACTTCCAATGTTGACTTCACGACGGGGACGGGTCCAAATAATGTTGCCATTGGTGATCTGGATGGAGACGGCAAACCTGATTTAGTTGTTATAAACTCTTACAGCAATAATGTTTCGATATTGCGGAATACGATAGGAACGCTTGCCGCTCCTAAAAATCTTTTTGCATCCGCTGGCAACGCTCAAGTAACATTAAAGTGGAATAAGAACACCGAATCAGATTTCGTGCGCTACCGCATTTACGGAAGCACAAAAAGTCCCGCATCGACATTGATTGATTCAACGTCTGGAGGCGCAAATGACACAACACGTACAATTGGTGGATTAGCGAACCTTACAACATATTACTTCCGCGTTACTGCAGTGAATAATTCAGGATTGGAAAGCGGGTTTAGCAATGAGGTTAGTGCAACACCTCTTGGCATACCCACTGTTACAAGTTTCACTCCAACCTCAGGTCCTATTGGTACGACTGTTACCATTACCGGCACAAACTTCGACCCGACCGCCGCAAATAATATCGTCTACTTTGGCGCTGTGCAGGCGACGGTGACCTCGGCCAGTACGACTTCGCTCAATGTGATTGTCCCAGCCGGTGCAACTTATCAGCCGATTACGGTGACGGTGAACGGTTTGACCGGCTATTCCCGTTTGCCGTTCATAGTTACATTCGCCGGAGGAGGGGCTATCACCAGCAGTTCGTTCTCAATGAATGTAGATTTTACGACAGGATCAAATCCCAGGAGTGTCGCCATTGGTGATTTAGATGGCGATGGGAAGCCAGATCTTGCTGTGGCGAATTATGCTAGCGACACAGTGTCGGTCCTTCGGAACACCGGCACAATTGGGAGTGTCTCGTTTGCTGCGAAGGTGGATTTTACGACAGGAAATAATCCCTCGAGTCTCGCCATTGGTGATGTAGATGGCGATGGGAAGCCCGATCTTGTTATTGTGAATGAGGGCAGCAGCACAGTATCGATCTTTCGGAACACCGGCACAATTGGGAGTGTCTCGTTTGCTGCGAAGGTGGATTTTACTACAGATTCAACTCCCTCCAGTGTCGCCATCGGTGATTTAGATGGCGATGGGAAGCCCGATCTCGCTGTGGCGAATTATTATAGCAATACAGTATCGGTCTTTCGGAATACCGGCACAATTGGAAGTGTCTCGTTTGCTTCGAAAGTGGATTATACAACAGGGTATAATCCCTGTAGTGTTGTCATTGGTGATGTAGATGGCGATGGGAAGCCCGATCTTGCTGTGGCGGTTTTTGCCGGCGACAACACAGTATCAGTTTTTCGGAACACCGGCACGAGCGGGAGTATCTCGTTTGCCGCGAAGGTGGATCTTACGGCAGGGTCAGGAAATCCCAACAGTGTTGCCATTGGTGATGTAGATGGCGATTGGAAGCCCGATCTTGCTTTGGTGGATTATGGTAGTGATATAGTATCTGTCTTTCGGAATACCTGCACAAGCGGGAGTGTCTCGTTTGCTGTGAAGGTGGATTTTACAGCAGGGACACGTCCCGTGAGTGTCGCCATTAGTGATGTAGATGGCGATGGGAAGCCCGATCTTGCCGTAGTGAATTCCTACGGCAACGCAGTTTCGGTCTTTCGGAACACCGGCACAATTGGGAGTGTCTCGTTTGCCGCGAAGGCGGATTTTACAACAGGGATATATCCCCAGGGTGTTGCCATTGGTGATGTAGATGGTGATGGGAAATCCGATCTATTGGTGGTAAGTTGGAATGAGAATACAGTATCGATCTTTCGGAATGCGGTGGGTACGGTTGTCATAACCCCACCTTCAGCACCAACCAACCTCACCGCCACCGCTGGGAACGGACAAGTAACATTGAAGTGGAGCAAGAACACCGAACCCGATTTTCTCCGCTATCGTATCTACAGCGGCACGTCATCGAGTCCCACAACAAAAATCGATTCGACTACCGGAGGTATTACCGATACTGCAAAGATTATCACCGGACTTACCAATGGCACAACCTATTATTTCCGCATAACAGCGGTGGATAGCGCTGGATTGGAAAGCGGGTTTAGCAATGAGGTTAGTGCAACACCAATAAGTACGATTATTGAAGTTCCCACATTAGTCTTGCCTGTGAATGGCGCAACATCTCAAGCAACGGCGCTGGTGTTTCGATGGAGCTTGTTTATAGGCGCCGTCTCTTATCATGTACAGGTTGCAACGGACTTGAACTTCGTGAGTGGTATTGTATTGGACGACTCCAACGTAACCAGGACCACGAAATTCGTTAGTGGACTTACAAATAACACGACATATTACTGGCGAGTGAAGGCAAAAAATGTCGCAGGAACTTCTTCTTTTTCATCCGTCTGGAATTTCACGACTGGGAATCGGACTATTTTGGACAATGTACTGCAGATACCGAAGTGTACTACTCCTCCGACTATTGATGGTACCTTAGATCAATGTTGGAAAGTTGCTACTGAAATACCTTTATTAAAATATGAAGATGGAAGCACTGATACGTCAAGTTTGTATGTTGATCATTTTGCCACCTTTCGCACAATGTGGGATGATAATAATTTTTATGTATTTGCTCAAGTTACAGACGATACAGTATGTACAACGGGAAGTTATTGGTGGGAAAATGATTGTATTTGGTTATACTTTGACGGTGAGAATGAAAAATCTACCTCTTATGATGCTAATGATGTACTATGGCCTTATGTTGAAGGTGAAAGTTATACCAATCCTGAAAGAACAGGATTTGGAAAAGGTGTATATGCATGGGCGAAAACTGATGTGGGTTACAATTGGGAGTTAAGAATTCCTAAGGATTCTCTTACTTTTAAATTAGTAGCTGATCATGAATTTGGATTTGAAATTACTAATAGTGATCGTGATAATGATATAGAAGGACGTACTAATATTCTTCATTGGTGGACAACTAGCAGTCTCACATGGGCAGATGCGTCCCTGTTTGGAACAGCAATATTAAAGGCGGTTACAACGCCTAATGTTCCTCCTGTCGCTCCTCAAAATCTTGCTGCTGTTGCAGGGAACGGCCAGGTGGCGCTTAAATGGAGCAAGAACACCGAATCAGATTTTCTCCGCTATCGCATCTACGGTGGTATTTCATCAAACCCGACAACAAAAATCGATTCGACTACCGGAGGTATCTCCGATACGACAAAGGCCATTACTGGACTCACTAATGGCACTACTTACTATTTCCACATTACCGCAGTGGATAGCGCGGGATTGGAGAGTGGATTTAGCAATGAGGTTAGCGCTAAACCCAACGCACCACCAGCTGTACCGCAAAGTTTGTCTGCAACTGCCGGTAACGCTCAAGTAATACTAAGGTGGAGAAAAAACACCGATCCCGATTTCCTGCGCTATCGCATCTACGGCGGCACTTCATCGAGTCCCACGATAAAAATGGATTCGACTGCCGGAGGTATTGCCGATACAACAAAAATTATTTCCACACTTACCAACGGAACAATATATTACTTCCGTATCACCGCGGTAGATAGTGCTGGATTGGAGAGTGATTTCTCAAATGAGGTTAGTGCAAGACCGTTAAGCACAGGGACAACCGCTCCGACAGTAAGTACGAGCACAGCGACTTCTATAACATTGAATTCTGCAGTCTTGAATGGAACAGTAAATCCCAACGGTTCTGCAACAACGGCTTACTTTGAATGGGGCACCAGCAGCACACTCTCAAGTCCTGCCGCAACACCATCACAGTCGGTCGGGTCGGGCGGTACCGATCAGATAGTCACTGCGAATCTTACTGGACTTAATCCTGCTACTACGTATTATTACTGTGTTGTGGGAGATAACAATATAGGTACCCGGCGGGGGTCTATCGCCAACTTTACAACTGTACCCGCTTCCGTATCGTTGTCTTCTCCATCGAATGGTGCAACCAATCAGCTTCTAACGCTATCGTTGGGCTGGACGGCATCCGCAGGCGCTGCAAAGTATCACCTGCAGGTTTCAACAAGTTCATTATTCAATACTTTCGTTGTCGACGACTCAACACTCACCACCACATCAAGTCAGGTCGGGCCATTGTCATTCGGCACGACATATTACTGGAGAGTCAGCGCATCAAATAATAGCGGAGGATCAAGTCCGTATTCATCATATTCACAATTTACGACAATACCATCTCCACCGGCCACTATCACGGCAAATACGACGATCAGTTTCCTGAAAAGAGCAAAAGCATCCGATTACAAAGCGTCCGATTATCATATTATAGGATTGCCGGGAACAAGCAACATCGATATCGGTTCGATTCTCACAGGGACTCAGAATACCGACTGGCAAGTCTATTGGGATAACGGAACGAATACGGAAGATTCACTGAAAGTATATGACGGCAGTACGGGATTTCGTTTTTCTGCAGGTCGGGCATTCTGGCTCATTTCGAAAAACGACGTAACAATTAATCGAAGTGTCAATGCTGCATCTTTAAATGCTTCATATGAAGTAGAGATTCCACTTCACATCGGATGGAATCTAATCACGAATCCTTTTGCATCATCTCTTGTGTGGTCGAAGATACAAAATGCGAACACGATCACATCGAATATCTTTACATTCACAAATGGTTCATTCTCACACTCGACAAATTTCGATCCTTATGTGGGCTACTATTTCTTCAACGGAACGCCAAATCCAAGTGTTCTGAGTGTCCTTAAAATTCCATATCAGAGTCTGTTCACAAAGATTGCCGATGTTCCGGAGGTTAAAGATGGCAGCTGGAGGGTGAATGTGGAGCTGTTGTCCGACGGAGTGATCGATGGCGATACGCAATTTGGCGTTTCGGAATTTGCCAAACCTGAGCTTGACGTCTGCGATGTTCGCAAACCGCGTGCTGTCGGCCCGATTCCTGAAGTGTACTTTGAGCGGAAGGAGTGGGATTACAAATATCCTGCCTTTTCTGCAGATATCAGGCCGACGGTCAATGAACTGGAGCAATGGACGTTCACGGTGAAATCGGAACCGAGAAAACAGGCATCGCTTACCTTCAAAGGGGTCGCCGGTGTCCCTCGGCAAAACGAAATATACCTTGTTGACAGGGCGCAGGCGGAATACAAAGATCTTCGAAAAGACTCGGTCTATAAATTTGTTCCGGTGGTAAACCGTTCAGAATTTTCTGTATACGTCGGTAAGAAGGATGCGGTATTGAAAAAGGCAATGGAAGTGGTGCCGACTGAATTCTCGCTCGGACAGAATTTCCCGAATCCGTTCAATCCGACGACGAGTTTTTCGGTACGGCTGCCGGTGAGCTCATTTGTGACGTTAACGGTCTTTAATATTCTGGGACAGCCTGTGCGGTTGGTCTACTCGGGGAATCTTGAAGCGGGTCAGCACTGGTTCACATGGGATGGAAGGAATGAGAGCAATGTAAATGTACCGAGCGGGGTGTATTACTGCCGGCTGGATGTGGCAGGAGTTAAATCGTTTGTAACTAAGATGGTAATGATTAAATAATTTTTTCTTAACAGCCAGGTGGCCGAGTTAAAACGCCATTTTGACAGTCATATCGAGGCCACCTGTAGGAAGAAAGAATTTCTGAAAATTATATTGAGTGATAATCCCATCAGTGAGGTTATATAAGTATAAACGAGGAATACAATGCAAACTATTTTTCAGAGGTGCCGATTTTTATTTTATTTATTTGCCCTCGCGATCATTATCGAGGGAATCCCATTGACTATAGTGCAGGCAGAGGAGAAGGTGGAGGTACGCAACGTCCGGTTTGAGGTGTCGGGGAAGGTGATCGTTCTCAACTATGATTTGCAGGGGCCTGCAAACAGGGACTACAAGGTATCGTTGACTCTCAAGAGAAAAATGGATATTACTTTTCAATATAAACCTATCGTGTTGAAGGGGAGTGTAGGAGAAGATTGTCAAATTGGGGACAATAAACAGATCACTTGGGATATATTGAAGGAAATGCCGCAGGGTCTTGAAGGAGATGATTTTTATTTTATTATCCAGGCTGAACTCATTCCGGCAAGCAGCTACACATGGTGGTACATCGCTGGCGGAGCCGCAGTTGTCGGAGGTGCAGTGGCATACATTGTATTAAGCAAGGGTGGCGGAGAAACTACGTTGGTAGCTCAAGGTTTTCCAAAGCCGGTTGGAAGACCGGTTGGTAATTGAAAGGAGATACTATGAATATGAAAAGAATCTTCTGGTGTGTCCTGGCGATGATAATTTTTTCATCGTATGTATTGATGTCGCAGACCTCCTCTTCCGAGAGTAATACGGGCTCGCTTATCCACGTTCCAATTAAACCGAAGGAAATTAAAGATATCACGCCGCCAGGCATAGAAATAATAGAGCCGGGTGGCATTGCAACGCGTGGAATGAAAATCGCCGGCGATACCCTTGTCGTGAAATCGGCCGAGTTGAAGATTCGCGGTATTGCGAAAGACTCGGGAGGTGTCGCGGTTGTATATGTCAACGGCAGTGAAGCATCCCTGAAACCTGTCGAAGGCGGTTGTGAGTTTGCATCGACCCAGCTGTTGCAATTCGGCATCAATCGTATAGAAATAAGTGCGGTTGATGTAAGTAAAAACACAAGCATACAGACGCTGACAGTACGCCGTGAAGTTGTGATTGCGGTGCAGGAGAAGAAGATACCGGTCGAGCCGTTCAAGGGACATCAGGTATGGGCTGTGGTTATCGGAATTTCAGAATATCAGAATTCTCAGATCACCCGGCTGAGGTATGCCGATAAAGATGCGGAAGATTTCTATCAATACCTGATCACACCGCTGGAAAAAGGAGGGCGGGGTGTGGCACCCGTTAATATAAGGAAGCTCATCGATAAGGATGCGACAAAGACCAATATTCAGGAGGCAATTTTCGACTTCATGAAAAGTCCTCTCGAAGAGGATGTTGTCATTATTTTCTTTGCCTGTCATGGTACGCCCGACCCTTACCGGCCAAATGTTCCTTATCTGCTTGCGTACGATTCCGACCTAGCGAAACCGGCCGCAACGGCGGTGAATATGCAGGATATACAGGTTGCCATACGAGACTATATTAAAGCCAAGAAAGTTATCGTCTTTGCGGACGCCTGTCATAGTGCCGGTATTAGCTCGAATGTCGCGTTGCGCGGTACGGCGAGCGTGGAGCTTATCAATGATTTTATTGCGGAAATTGCGAACGCCGGAGGCAGTGTGCTGACCTTCAGCGCAAGTGAAGCTGCGGAGTTGTCACAGGAATCCCAGCAATGGGGCGGAGGTCATGGCGTATTCACTTACTATTTACTGGAAGGGTTGAGGGGAAAAGCAGATGTTGACGCAGACGGACTCGTGCGTCTTGGTGAATTGGTCGATTATGTTAATCTAAAAGTTCGCCAGGATACGAAGTCTCTTCAGCATCCGAGTTCGAGCTCATCCATGTGGGACCGGAATTTACCGATGTCGATTATTGTGAAGGAGAAATGAGCGGGATTTTTCTGGACAAGCGAATCGAATTACCTTGATAATCGATTTTTTTATTTGTATGTTATTTTTAGATTGAAATGATTGGTTATTCAAAGGATATGTGATGGAGATTTAAAATTCTTCATCCTTTCCATGTTTTTTGAGATAATTTTATGCAGGGTATTGTAAAGCCAATTCTACATTCATTTCAACGTGAATTGGCTTTTTTATTATTGCTGCACCGATAAATGAACCACGATGGGAACTCAAATTATTGTCAATCCAGTTCAGTCGAAAGAAGAACTCTACAAATCCCTTCTCCCGCAAATTCAATCGTTGCTTGGGGGTGAAAGTGATCTTATCGCCAACTTGTCGAATGTCTCTGCAGCGTTGAAAATGTGTTTTTCATACTACTCATGGGTGGGATTTTATTTGAAAAGAGGGAATGAGCTGGTTCTGGGTCCTTTTCAGGGGAAGCCCGCATGTGTTCGCATTGCCATGGGGAAAGGTGTGTGCGGAACCGCTGCCGAACGGAAAGAGACCGTCATCGTCCCGGATGTGAGAAAATTCCCGGGGCATATATTCTGCGATCCGAACTCATGCTCCGAGATTGTTGTTCCAATTATTAAAGGAGACTTGAGGGGTGTAATGGATATTGATAGTGTAAGCATAAATAGTTTCGACGAGATTGATAGGAAATATCTTGAAAAGCTTGTTCAGATGCTCGTTCATTATTTTTAAGATGTATGATTTTTAAACTCTGTATCCTCTGTGGCGGTGACCCTACAATTATTTTTATATAATAAAGGGTCACAGCACCACAAATTGTCTGTTATCCTCGTGGTGTTTTCTTTTCTCATCGATAAAATATAACCACAGAGATCACAGAGGACTTCAACAATGCTATCCAGAAGGACACGGAGTAGAAATGGCAATTTTAATCTGACTTAAAATGCGTCCTAAAAGAAAATATAAATCAAGTAGACCTGTTGCACTTGTCACCGGTGGAGCACGGAGGCTGGGGCGACATATCGCTCTGCGGCTTGCCCGCGAGGGTTTTGATATTGTAGTTCTTTATCATATGACTTCCGCGGCAAAGGTAAAAAAAGAAATCGAGAGTTATGGAAGAAGATGCGTGACAATCAAAGCAGATGTGACATCGACGGCTGCAATCCGCCGCGCTGTCCGTAATGCAGTGAAACATTATGATCGGATTGATGTTCTGGTGAACAATGCCGGAATTTTTATCGATGCAGCGTGGAATACATTCGATGAAAAGCTCTGGGACAAAACCATTGCCACAAATCTCAAAGGGCCGGCATTCCTGATGCAGGAGGCTGCAAAGGTCATGCTTCGTCACGGTGGAGGATCGATCATCAACATAGCTTCAGTCGGCGGTTTACAGCCATGGGTGAAACATATTCCATACAGTATTTCAAAAGCCGGACTCATCATGAGTACCCGGTGCTTTGCGCGTGCTCTCGCTCCGGCAATTCGCGTCAATGCCATTGCACCCGGTACAATCGTTATGAAGGGGGAGGAAGATCGGGACCTAAAACATCTTCCGGTGGACAAGATTCCATTTAGGCGGAATGGCGTTCCGGAAGATATCACCGATCTTATTGCATTTCTTGCCACACGCGGGAAATATATAACAGGCCAGATTATTGCCGTCGACGGGGGGCGCACTTTGGTACCCATTGGAGAATGAATGAAACGGTCAGTATCAAATAAGGCATATAGAGACCAGGAATTCCTGAACAGTCCTGATGCCCGTACAATCCGGATCCTGGCAGAATTCCTCGAGCCGTTCCGGCGATTCCGGAAGAATAAGGTCAGAGACACAATTGTCTTCTTCGGTTCTTCGCGGATTAAGACGCGAAAGTCCGTGCGCGCAAAAATTCGAGAACTGAAGAAGCAGATTCAGAAAACACACGGACAGCGAAAAAAGAATCTGGAGCAGCAGCTCGACACGGCGCTCGTCGATCTCGAGATGTCGAAGTATTATGATGAATGCGTTGAGCTGGCAAGACTCCTAACAGAGTGGTCGAAGTCAATCGATTCGGAGCAGCGATTTATTGTTTGTTCGGGTGGCGGTCCGGGCCTCATGGAAGCTGCAAATAAGGGTGCGCAGCTCGCCGGGGGCAAGTCGATCGGTCTTAACATCAGCCTGACGTCAGAACAAGCATCGAATCCATATATTTCACCAGAATTGAATTTCGAATTTCATTACTTTTTCATGCGGAAATTTTGGTTCGTGTATCTTGGTAAAGCGCTGATCGTTTTTCCAGGCGGTTTCGGTACAATGGACGAATTAATGGAGCTGTTGACCCTGCTGCAAACAGGGAAAATCCGAAAAAAGATGTCAGTCATCATCTACGGCCGCTCGTATTGGGAGAAGATTATCAATTTTGATGCACTGGTAAAGTTCGGGATGATCGATGCGGAGGATATGAGTCTTTTCACGTTTGCCGACACCCCGCAAGAGGCATTCACGTATCTTAAAAAAGAACTTCTGCGGAATTATCCTAAGAAAAAAGAGTAGCTCCATGGCCGATTCCAAAGAATATCAATCGCTGATCCGATTGCTTGATGATGAGTCGAGCGTATATGACGTGGTGCAGCGCAAACTTCTCGAGATGGGACCCGACGTCGTCCCGTCACTTCTGGAAGCAGCGGAAACGGGATCGCCGCTAACGAAAGAGCGGGCGAAAGATATTGCCGAGCGGATCACCATCGGACAGCTGCGTGCGCAGTTCCGTGATCTCGTCGGACATACCGGACAAGGAGACATCGATCTTGAGCGGGGAATGTTCATTATTGCCCGTTATCAATATCCGATGCTCGATGTGAAATACTACACAGAAATGCTAAATAGCTTTGCTGCGGAGCTTGATGCCAAACTGGCGGGTCATGACGATCCCGACGAAATTTTATACCTTGTCAACGATTTTTTTATCAAAGAAAAAAAATTCCAGGGAAATAAAATTGATTATTACAATCCTGACAATTCTTATATCAACCGGGTACTCGATTCGCGCATGGGTATTCCAATCAGTCTTTGCATCGTGTATCTTCTTATTGCTCGCCGGTTGAATATACCGTTGGTGGGTATAGGAATGCCGAGTCATTTTTTATTAAATTATACGGTCGGTCCATCGGAAATCTTCATTGATCCGTTCAACGGAGGGCAACTTCTTACGCGGGAGCAGTGTATTGCATCGCTTGACCAGACGGGATTCGGTTATACTCCCTCCTATCTTGAAAAAGTGAGCAATCGATATATAATCGAACGCGTGCTCCGGAATCTTGCACTGGCATATACTCAGCAGGGCGATTCGCTTCGGGCGAGAAACCTGATAACGCTGAACGATGTTCTATAAGTGACCGGAAATTTGTATTATTATTCAAAAAGGAAAAATGTACCGAATTCTAGAAAAAGACGACCTTGTGGCTCAGGTGCATCGATATGTAATCGAGGCTCCGGATGTTGTACGGACGGCGAAGGCAGGCCAGTTCGTTATAATTCGTGTTCATCCATATGGCGAACGTATTCCTATTACCATTGCCGACTGGGACAGAACGAAGGGAACGATTACTCTGTATGTCCAGGCTGTTGGAAAAACCACAATGCTCATGAGCCGGTTGAAAACGGGTGATGCACTCTCCGATGTCGTCGGGCCGCTGGGATTACCCAGTCATATTGAGCCTCAGAAGACACTCGTGGCGATCGGCGGTGGATTTGGCATCGCAGCGATTCATCCCGTCGTCCGTGCACATAAAAATATTGGGAACACAACTATCTCAATCATTGGGGCCCGTTCGCATGATCTTTTAATCATGGAAGAGGAAATAAGGAAAATCTCGGACGAGGTTTTGATTGCCACCGACGATGGGAGTTATGGGACTAAAGGAATGGTAACTGATGTTTTGCAGAGTGTACTCGCTGCCGGTCGGAAAATCGATGTATGCCTTGCTATCGGCCCTGTTGTGATGATGAAGGCGGTCTGCGATATTACACGCCCTTATAATGTCACAACGCTGGTAAGTTTAAATCCTATCATGATGGATGGTACAGGCATGTGCGGTGCATGTCGCGTCAGTGTGAATAACGAGAAAAAATTTGCATGTGTCGATGGTCCGGAGTTTAACGGCCACGATGTCGATTTTGATCTTCTGACGGCAAGGCAGAAAATGTACCTGCCTCAGGAGAAGCTGTCCTTGGAACTTTATGAACACCAATGTAAAGCGACTCCGCATCCCGAGAATTCTTCATGGTGATAGATCCTAAAAAAATTACAAATAAGGAGCGAATGAAAATTCCCCGGCATCCTATGCCGGAGCAGTCGCCTCTGGAACGCGCAGGCAATTTTCTGGAAGTACCTCTGGGATATACACCGGAGATGGCGATAGAGGAAGCTCTCAGGTGTGTTCAATGCAAAGAGCCGGTGTGTGTCGCGGGTTGCCCCGTAGCCGTACCGATCAAAGAATTTCTCGCTCTGGTCGCAGAAGGGAATTTCGACGCCGCGGCAAAGAAAGTAAAAGAGACAAACGCTCTCCCTGCAGTGTGCGGGAGGGTTTGTCCGCAGGAAGATCAGTGTGAGCGCGTGTGTGTAATTTCGAAGAAGGTTGAGCCGGTCGCAATTGGACGCCTCGAGAGATTTGTCGCGGACTGGGAACGATTGAATAATGCGGTTATTGTACCGGAAATATTACCGCCGACGGGGAAGAAAGTTGCGATCGTCGGTGCCGGTCCAGCCGGATTAACATGTGCAGGTGATCTTGCGAAACTCGGACATACAGTCACAATTTTAGAGGCACTTCATAAACCCGGTGGAGTACTGTTCTATGGCATTCCGGAATTCCGGCTTTCAAAGGATATTGTAGAAGCAGAAGTCGATTATCTCAGGAAACTCGGCGTCGAGATCAAATGCAACTTTGTCGTAGGAAAGACACGAACGATCGATGACCTGATGAACGAAGACGGGTACGATGCAATTTTCATAGGCACCGGGGCAGGACTCCCGTACTTTATGAATATTCCCGGTGAGAATTATAATGGTGTCTACACGGCAAATGAATTCCTAACGCGCGTGAACTTGATGAAAGGATATGAATTTCCCAAAGTTTCGGATACGCCGGTCCCGATGGCTAAACGTGTCGCGGTATTTGGAGGTGGAAATACAGCCATGGATGCCGCACGTACGGCACTCCGGCTCCCGTGGACTGAGAAAGTTTATCTCGTCTACCGACGTTCGGAGGTAGAGATGCCCGCACGGATCGAAGAAATTCATCACGGGAAGGATGAAGGAATAGAATTCATGTTTCTTGCCAATCCCACCAGATTTATCGGAAAAGACGGGTGGCTGACCGCGGTTGAGCTGCAAAGAATGGAGCTCGGAGAGCCCGATGAATCGGGACGCCGACGGCCGATCCCGATCAAGGGGAGCGAATATGTTATTGAAATTGATGCGGCTATTATAGCAATTGGAAACGGATCGAATCCGCTGATAGCAAAAACAACACCCGGCTTGCAGACAAACAAATGGGGAAACATCGTCGCAGAGGAAGCGACGGGTAAAACCTCGCGGCCGAAAATTTTTGCCGGGGGCGATATTGTCATAGGCGCCGCGACGGTCATCGCAGCGATGGGGGCGGGGAAGAATGCAGCGGTGGCGATTCATCGGTATCTGATGGGCGAAACTGACAGTGCGGAAATAAATTATTCGTCACGCTGAGCAACTAAGTCACCAGTACCCGTCTGTTGCACAGGCATGGAGTTTAAATGGGAAAAGAAGTTCGTTCAAGATATCCTCTTCAGCTACTTGAATGGGAACTGACAGGATCGGAGGGAAATGAGATACTCACGACAGCGGAGATCCGGAAGGTGCTGGAGAATATCGCCCATTTTACGAAACCGGTAATCGTCTGGACGGGAAAAGACTGCCTCAAACGCACCGATATCTTCGAAATAACTGCACTAGGGGCATCTCATGGATTTGATATGCATCTCGATCCTCTGACAAATGATCTTGCATTCACACTGGTCCGTGAGATTGCACATAATGGAATTCGTTCACTCGTTATCAGGCTGGATGGAGCAACTCCAGATAGGCACGACGAGGTCCACGGTGTCGGAGATTTTGATATGGCTCAGGCGACGATTGAATTTTCCCGCCAGATTAATCTTCCTTTCTCGATTACGACAACAATAACGCGGGAAAATGTCCAGGATCTTCCACTCATTCTGGATCTGGTTATCCGGGCAAACGCGTCTGCTTTTCATCCATACATTCTTATCCCGGAAGATTGGGAGAATGCAGGACTGTGTCTATCCGAAAAGGAATATGAAGACGCATTAATCTGGTTATCACGGCAGCGGGAACTTGTGCCTTCCTGGTTTGGGTATCGACCGACATGTGCGCCTCAATATTATAGAATTCTCAGGCAGCAGGAAAAGTCGGTTCGGCGTTCATTTTCGTTTGATGATCCGGACGAGGAAGACATCACAGAACATGGATGCACCGGCGGCCGGTATTATGCCTATATCACAGGGGAAGGGATCGTTCAGACCTGCGGCGAATTAGCTGTTGCAGCGGGTTCCTTAAAATCGGCGCAATATAATTTTCAGTCCATCTGGGAACAATCGCATCTGTTCCAGATGATGCGGAGTCTGAACCCATATAAAGGTCGCTGCAGACGGTGCGAGTACCGCAATATCTGCGGCGGGTGCCGTGCCCGTGCGTATATTGCAACAGGAGATTTTTTTGCAGCAGAACCGCTTTGTGCCTATGAGCCGGGGACAGACAGTAGGAAATCCTCGGATGCCGCCTGATATTTTCAACTTGCACAGCTTCAGGTAAAGGGATATTTTTTATTGTGAGATTGAATGAAGACAGTTTTCTCCCCCTTCTTAAGGGGGAGAAAAAGAGAGGGATTATAGAAAGCCCCTGCTTTCAACGTTGATCGGCTATTTAAATCCAAATAAATGGTAATGCAAGAGCATATTGACCTACTCATTCCTTCTTCGGAGGAGCGCACGTTCAATCTGAAGGAGGCATATGCATATTGTGAACGGGTGACGAGGCGTCATTATGAAAATTTTCCTGTCGCATCGTTCCTTCTGCCCGGAGAAAAACGCCGGCATCTCTATAGTATCTATGCATTCGCACGCGGTGCCGATGACTTGGCGGATGAAGGGAACATCCCTGCCGTTGAGCGGATCGTACACCTTACGCAATGGCAGCAGTTGCTCGATCAATCTTATGCGGGAAAGTCGTCTCATCCTGTATTTGTCGCATTGGGTCAAACAGTCCGCGAGCTAGATATCCCGAAAGAATATTTTTCAGCATTACTTGCGGCGTTCCGCCAGGATGTGATCAAACAACGGTATGAAACATTCGACGAATTGATCGAATATTGTAAAAACTCGGCAAATCCCGTCGGACGGATTGTCCTTCATATATTCGGGTATCGGGACGAGAATTTGTACCGTTATTCTGATTTTATATGCACAGGATTACAACTGGCAAATTTCTGGCAGGACCTTGAAATTGATCTTGCAAAGAATCGGATATATATACCACTTGAGGATATGGTTCGTTTTGATTATAATGAAGGTGAATTGACTGCTAAAAGGGCGACGCCTGAATTCCGGCGATTAATGCAGCTGCAAATCGAACGGACGCGCGCGCTCTTCAGTGCAGGATATCGATTGACACAACTGGTTGGAAAAGACCTTCGAACAGAACTCCGCCTCACCTGGTTTGGCGGGATTAAGATACTTGAAAAGATAGAACAGATGGATTATAATGTTTTCGGACGCCGTCCCCGCCTGCACCTATGGGACGTTCCGGGTCTTATAATACATGCACTATCACGACGATCACCATCGATGAAGAGGAGAACAGTACATGCCGGCTGATCTCGCGACCGTCATAACGAAACAGAGCAATACCAGTTTCTATTTTTCCTTTTCGCTCCTGCCAAAAACGCAGCGGGAGGCAATCAATACCGTGTATGCGTTTTGCCGGTGCACCGATGATATTGTGGATGAAGGAACGGATAAAGAGCAGCAGGCGGCAATCCTCAAGCGCTGGCGGCTCGAGCTTGAGCGTTCATGGCACGGCTACTCGCAGTATCCTATCCTGAATCAGCTCAGTCAGATGGCGCAAAAATTTAAAATTCCACTCGAGCATTTCTTCGAGCTGATCAAAGGGATGGAGATGGATCTCGGGCGGAATCGCTACGAGACGTTCGATGAACTCCGTGTCTACTGCTATCGCGTCGCATCGACTGTCGGACTGATGTGCACTGAAATATTCGGCTACAAGAATGAAAATTCGAAACTCTATGCTGAAAACCTCGGCATTGCACTGCAGCTGACAAATATCCTTCGCGATATTAAAGCCGATGCAAAAAAAGGACGTATCTATATTCCCGGAGAGGATCTGCGGCGATTCGGATATACTGAAGAAGACCTCTTTGCCCATCGCTATACGCCGGAATTCATGAGCCTGATGGAATTCGAATGTGCGCGTGCGCGCCAGTTTTATACTCTGGCTGATTCCTACTTGTCGGCCGAAGATACGCCTCGGTTTTTTGCCGCGAAAATCATGGAAACGATCTATCTGCATCTACTCAAGCGCATCGAAAGCTCGCGGTATAACGTCTTCGAAAAGAAAATCTCAATATCACAACTCAGAAAATTTGCCGTAGCAATTCGCATCTGGCTGCAGAATAAGCTTACTCCGGCACTATGAAATCCGTGATTATTATCGGAGGTGGGTTAAGCGGACTCGCTGCCGCCGTCAATCTCTCATTATCCGGATTTTCCGTCACACTGCTCGAACAACGACCTCGCCTCGGCGGAAGAGCTTATTCGTTCATTGATCCGCAGAGCGGCGATACAGTCGATAACGGTCAGCATCTCATGCTGGGTTGCTATCGCAATATGTTTGAATATCTGTCGACGATCGGTGCATTTCATAAACTTGCCATTGAACCGGGTCTCCATATTCAATTCCGACATCCGGTGAAAGGAATTTTCAACCTTGATTGTCCGCTACTTCCGGCTCCGTTTCATCTCCTTGCCGGCCTCGTGCGTCTTAGAAGTATTTCAGTCAGGGAACGGATTGGAATTCTCCGCATGATTCCGGATCTCGTTTTCACGGGTGCATGGAGAGACAGGGAGCTCGAGAATCTTACTGTCGATGAATGGTTGATGCAGCGCGGTCAATCGGAAACGATGAAAAAATATCTCTGGAATCTCATTGTAATCGCGACGCTTAACGACAGTCCGAAAGTGCTTTCAGCCCGGCTTTTTGTTGAAGTCCTGCGGAAAGCATTTCTTAAAAAGCGCTCTTATTCATCGATTGTTCTCTCGAAAGTCGGATTATCCGAATTGTTTGTGGATGATGCCGTGCGTTTTCTTCAGAAACATGGTGCAAAAATTCTCACGGGGAAAGAGATCGACTCTCTCAACCTTCACGATTGTAAAATTATTGGAGTTCGGTCTCATTCGGGTGAAGATTATGATGCGGATTGCGTTGTGTCGACTGTTCCATATTATGCACTCAAGACGATTCTGATGAATTCAAATATCAGAGAACAAGAACTTGCAGTTGTAAATGCACTAGATCAATTCGCATCTTCACCGATTCTTTCAATTCATCTATGGTTTGATAGAACGGTGATGGAAGAGCGATTTGTGGGACTTCTCGATTCTCATGTACATTGGGTGTTTAATAAATCTGCAATTCAAGGGAAAGCTATCACAAAGAGTCAATATATATCATTGGTGATCAGCGGTGCGCAGGATTATATCGAATTGGAGAATGATGTGTTGATTGCTCTTGCGCTTGAAGAGCTGAAAAGTGTTTTTCCCGAAGTAAAGACGTCTGAGCTTATCAATGCGAAAGTCATAAAAGAGCGCCGCGCAACATTTTCCGCACGGTGTGGTATCGGACATTACCGTCCTTCCACACGGACGGAGATTCCGAATTTCTTTCTAGCCGGTGACTGGACAGCCACGGGACTGCCTGCAACGATCGAGGGAGCAATAAAGAGCGGATTTAGCGCGGCGAAAGCGGTGGAGGAGATAAGATGGTAAGTTTAAGGTTTAAGGTTTAAAGTTTAAAGTTTAAAGTTTACCCTGAGCGAGTCCCGATCCCGACGCAGTCGGGAGGGCGAGTCGAAGGGTTTAACAGTTGGAGGGTCTTAAGCTATACTAGCGGTATAAGGGTTTGAAGAACTTTGTATCTGGAAAGGAAACGAGATATATAAAGTATTTGAAATCCGTTTTATTATAGGAGGATGTGATTATGGAAAAAATTATGGAGATTTTCGTTGTCGTCGAGAACAGACCCGGTGCGCTGGGAGATCTCCTCGGCTGTCTCGGCAGGGAGAAAATCAATATTGAGGCAATCGGGCTATTCCAGGATGTGGCAAAAATTTCTGTCTCAGATGTCGATAGGGCGGCGAAAGCGCTGAGACTGAGCAATTACCAGGTCGAGCTGCGCGAAGTACTTCGGCTTTACCTCGACAACAAACCGGGCTCGTTCGCCATAGTTGCCTCGCGTCTTGGAGCGGCCGGGATCAACATCGATTATTGCTACTGCACGGTGGGAAAAGGGCAGAAGAATGCGGCCGTCATCGTCGATGTCAAAGACCTCGACCGCGCAGTGTCGGTCCTTGCGGGAGTAGAAATATAAACTTGAAGCAAAACAGATCTGTTGCCGGAGCGAGAGTAGAAGATTAGTGAGGTTTCAGGTTTTGATGTTGAAGGTTTAAGATCTTATTTTATGTTGGATCGCGGACATGGATTGACTTTTCTTTTCTCGGTGGCTATTGGGGTAAACACAAAGTACACTGAGTACTATTGAATAGGCTATCGTTGAGGACACAAAGGAGAGTTGAAGAGATCGTAACTCCAATTATGTTTTTTCCTGACAATACTCTTTTGACTTTCCAAGCTTCAAACCTTCAACCTTCAACCTATTTATGCCTCGGGAGGCAGACCTCCCTCGTAACACTCTTTTTATTCTACACGTTCGGAGGGAGCTCTCGCCTCGCTCCCCGTCTCGCCTTCGGCTCGCCGGGGCGGACGCTCGGCGGAGCGGGCTGCTCCCGAGAAATATAGGCTAACCTCCAACCTTAAACCTTAAACCTTAGACCTTCGAACCTCATCCCCACACCCCCGGTGTCGGCGTTAAGCATTTCGGACAGGCGCCGTTGACAATCCTGTTCTTCATGACATGAAAGCCCGTTCGCTCAATCAAAAGTTCGTTACATACCGGACAATAGGTATTTTCAAGCGATCCTACCATCCCGGGAATATTCCCCGCATACACAAACCGGACTCCACACTCCCGGCCGATTTCTGCTGCACGCTGAAGAGTCTTTCTCGGTGTATAATCGGCGTTTGTCATTTTATAATCCGGATGAAATGCCGTCACGTGCCATGGAATGTCAGGAGAGACTGAAGCGATAAATCCTGCAATCTCTCGCAGCTCGTTATCGCTGTCGTTGAATCCGGGAACGACAAGCGTCACGATCTCTACCCAGAATCCTTTTTGCTTTAATAGAGAAATCGTGTCAAGCACAACCGAAAGCCTCCCGCCGAATTGCTGGTAATTTTTTTTCTGAAAGCTTTTAAGATCGACTTTGAAGAACTCAAGATAGGGTTGGAGATATTCGATCACCTCCGGTGTGCCGTTTCCGTTGGAGACGTACGCCGTGCGGAGTCCCTTGGACCGGGCAAGCTTGAAAATCTCGACAGCCCATTCCGATGTAATAAGCGGTTCGTTGTATGTGCTGGTGATGATGGGAGAACCACTTCTCAGTGCAAGCTGGACGAGATCTGCTGCAGTAACGATTTCAACCGGCGCCTGCGATTCAGCGTCGCGGAGCGTCTGTGAGGTGATCCAGTTCTGACAGTAGTCGCAGTGATAGTCGCACCCTAGCATCCCAAAGCTTAGTGCTTTACTGCCGGGAAGAACGTGATAGAACGGCTTTTTCTCAATAGGATCGACCTGAATGCCCGATGCATATCCGAATGGAACAAAGAGCTTGCCATCGTGGTTAAACCGGACTTTGCATATGCCGTCTTTCCCGGGACCGATTTTACATCTATGCCCGCATGCATAGCAGCGTACCCAGTCATCGTGGGTTTTTTCGTAGAGTGTTCCTTCCACGGTATACCGTGAAAGAATTGAAGCGACAGATTCAAGAGCGCTATGGTTTGAGAAGGACTTCATTACATCGGAATATACGTTGCTTAATTGGAGATGTCAAGCATGACCTCTGTGTCCTTCGTACCAGTAATTTTTGTATTAGTCCTCCGTGTGCTCTGTGGTTATATTCTTCCCACTGGTAAAAAGATAATACCACATCGGTATAACAAGCTATATATGGTACTGTGCTCCCTTTTTAGGATCAGAATTAATCATAGGAGCACTGACACGGAGGACACAGAGAATTTTTAAATTGCTATCTAGCGCAGAGGACACGGAGTTGACACGTCTAGTGTGCTTCTAACCAATTCTTTCCCACGCCGATTTCGATTTCGAGTGGGACGGACAAGAGTTGTGTTGTTTTCATGCACTCTTCAACAAGGGCTCGCATTTGCCGCTCTTCGGAAGTCGGGACTTCGAACACCAACTCGTCATGAACCTGGAGAAGCATCTTCGATTGAAGTGCGCCGTTGATCATCCTCTGATGGATTTCTATCATTGCCCGTTTGATCATATCGGCTGCAGTACCCTGGATCGGCATATTGATAGCCGCACGCTCTTCGAATTCCCTCACCGTCCGGTTTTTATTATTGATGTTCGGAAGGTATCGTCTGCGGCCGGAGAGTGTTTCCACATAGCCGCGCTGGCGTGCGAAATTCTTTGTATCGTGTATATATTGACTCACCTTCGGGAATCTCACAAAATACCGGTCGATGATCTCTCTCGCTTCGGATTGTGAAATCTCAAGTCGTGTTGCCAGTCCGTACGGTCCGATCCCGTACATGATTCCGAAATTCACCTCTTTCGCTTTCCGCCTCATATCCCGTGTAATTTCTGCCTGTTCGACTCCGAATACCTTCGCTGCTGTGCTCGCATGAATGTCTTCGCGGTTTCTGAATGCTTCCTGCAATCCTGGATCGTCCGACATATGCGCCATAACGCGGAGCTCGATCTGCGAATAATCGGCCGACATGATCACCATATTTTCGCTGCCGGGGATGAATGCTTTCCGGATTTCACGTCCCATTTCCGTCCGGATGGGAATATTCTGCAGGTTCGGATCGCTGCTCGAGAGCCTGCCGGTTGCGGCGATCGTCTGATTGAACGATGTATGCACCCGTCCCGTGCCGGGATGGATCAGCTTTGGAAGTGCGTCGATATATGTCGATTTCAATTTTGTCAGCGTACGGTATTCGAGCATCAATTCGACAATCGGATGTGCCAGCCGGAGCGACTCGAGCACCTGAACATCCGTTGAAAAACCGGTTTTGGTTTTTCGTACAGTCGGCAGTTTCAATTTTTCGAAGAGGATTACGCCCAATTGTTGTGTCGAGTTGATATTGAACTCCTCGCCGGCCTGCTCGTAGATCCGGTGAACAAGCTGATCGAGCTGACGCTCGAGATCTTTTGACATGTATGCGAGGAACGGAACGTCGAGCCGGACGCCTGTCAGCTCCATTTCGGTCAGGACGGGGATAAGCGGGAATTCGATTTCTTCGCAAAGTTTTGTCATCGACTGTTTTTCAAGCCGCTCCTGGAGAACAGGGAAGAGCCTGAGCGTGAAATCGGCATCCTCGGCGGCGTATGTAGCGAGACGTTCGAGCGGAACCTGCCTGATATCGACCCTCGATTTCCCCGTCCCGACGAGATCGTCATAGGAAATCATTTTATACGATAGATACTCTTCGGCAAGAGCATCAAGGTTGTGCTTCCCATCGGGCCGTATTACATAGCTTGCGACCATTGTGTCAAATGCGATTCTGTTGACACGCATTCCGTGTTGTGCCAGTACAAGTGCATCGTACTTTATGTTTTGTCCGATTTTTTTTATTGATGGATTTTCTAGAACCGGGCCGAGATGATTTTTAAGACTAGAAAGAGGTATTCCACCAATTCCGACCGGGATGAAAACTGCTTCACGTTCTGCGACGGCGAGTGAAACGCCGACAAGCTCGGCAATCATTGCATCCGTAGAGGTTGTCTCCGTATCGATACACAGAAGCGCCTGCTGCGAGAGTTGTTTGCACAACGCAATGAGATCCGGCCCGTTCGATATAATCTTGTATTGATGACGATCTGACGTATTATCCAAAAGCGGCTTCGGCGCTTCAAAAACAAGAGTTTGATCTTCCTGAGGAGCTTCCTTGAGTTTTCGGACGAGTGTTCGAAATTCAAGAGCTGTAAAGAGAGTTGTGAGTTTTTCAATATCTTTCTTTGCTGCACGGAGTGTATGAAAGTTGATATCGAGGGGGACTTCTGTATGAATTGTCACCAGCTCTTTTGAAAGAAATGCGAGGTCTCTATGAGTTTTAAGTTTTTCCCGCGTTCCTTTCTGCTCAATATCATCGAGATGAGTATAGACTTCGTCGAGACTTCCGAAGCGCTGAATAAGCGGAATTGCAGTTTTTTCTCCGATTCCGGGCACTCCCGGAACATTATCCGATTTATCGCCGGTCAATGCAAGGACGTCGATAACACGGTCGGGCTGGACGCCGAATTTTTCGGTCACCTCGTTCTCGGCGACGATTTCCAGATCATTTCCCATTTTTCCCGGGCGGTACATTTTTATAAGGGGTGAAATTAGCTGCATGAAATCTTTGTCGCCGGTTACAAGGTAGGTCAGCACGCCTTCTTTTTCTGCACGCCGGGCCAGGGTTCCCATGATGTCGTCTGCTTCATACCCCGGCACCTCGAGCAGTGGAATGTTGTATGCACGGACAACATCCTTTAATTTTTCCATCTGCGACGACATATCATCCGGCATCTTCTCGCGTGTTGCTTTGTACTGCGGATATTTCACATGGCGGAATGTCGGCTCTTTCGTATCGAATACCACTGCGATATGGTCGGGATGTTCTTCATCAAGTACTTTATTGAGAAAACTTACAAATCCGTAAATGGCGCTTGTATTCTCACCCTTCGAATTCATAAGAGGGCGATTGATGAAGGCAAAATAGGCTCTGTATGCAAGAGCCATGCCGTCGAATAAAAACAATCTCTCCTGGTTTTGATTGCTCATACTATTATAAGGACACGATGTTATCTGAGTAAAAGGAGTTTCCGGGTTGCGTTAAATTCTCCAGCTTCGATGTGATAAAATAGTCTCTGCTCGGATATTCCTTGGCCGACCATACTACTTTCAGGCTAAATGTGGTGAAGAAAAGATGAAATATCAAGAAATAAAAGACTGCAGGACATGCAATATAACATTAGCTTGCATCTCCGTCATATGCCAGCTATATTTAATGTAGGAAACGGAGTAAAAACTCACAACTCAAGACTTCTAAAAAACTCTTTTTGTATATTTTCTATGCAAGCACGAAAACCGGTGGTCTAATTCAATCTGTATTTATGGATTGCCACGAGCTCGTGCTTTTATGCCCCACGCTTTCCAGTGGGGTTAGCTCGTGGATGATAAGAGCTAAATACCCATCGGGCTTTAGCCCGAAATAAAACGACGTGTGACGGAAAAAACCCGAATCACGAGGTCGTGGCAATTCATTTGTCATTCATTTTTCTCAGGCCGGATTTGTTATTCAGTGGTCTCGACTAATAACTCATAACCCTAAGAAGCCATTTCAACAGCCCATTTATGTCTCTGAAGGTCTTACTGACGTGCGAGAAATCGTTCCGGACTAAAGCGCAGCACGCTATCGAAATGCTCGCGATGATTCTCGGCGAGAGTGCTCAGTTTGTCCGAAAAGAGCAATGTAAAAGTTCTGATATTGTTCTTTGTTATGGCAGGAGAGACGCTCTTAGCCGGTTTCCGGGCAAACATGTTATTATCAGCGGGAGTGAAGAGGCATGGAGAATGTTCGATTTAAAAGAGCACTATCCTCATGAGATCGCCCGGCGATGCACGATTAATGGAGAACAATCATTAGCGCTCTTTTATGACCGTGAGTTCGAAAAAGATCCACGAAAAATTGTCGGAAAAGAAAGACGTGATATCGTTATCCATGTCGATATTGTTGCAAGCGCTTTCTTTTTCCTCTCCGGCTGGCAGGAGTGGCGATCTCCCGATGCCGATATTCATCAGCGGTTTCCGGTCGAATCAAGCATTCAATTTGCTTTCGGTCTGCTGAACCGCCCAATTGTCGATCAATATGCAACTCTCCTTGAAAAAGCCCTTAAAAAATTCAGCTGGAGGCGTTCAAGAACCGGAAGGTATCAGGGGAAATCATTTGCGGTTCTGATGACTCATGATATCGACCATACGCGAAAATGGACACCGGGAATCATTTATCGTGAATGTGTCCGTTATCTGATTCTAAACAGGCGAAATGATTTTGTGAAGGATCGTCTTAATCGGTTTGGGCATTTTCTCAGAATGTTGTCCATACAAAATGATCCCTATAGAAATTCCATTGAGATAATTCTCGCAGCCGAAAAAGCCGCGGGCGCACACAGTACGTTCTTTTTTAAGGCAGGAGGGAACGACAAACGTGATGTAACATATTCACTAAAAAATGCATTCGTTAATAAATTATTGGAAATTCTGCGGAAGGGTGGACATCAAGTCGGACTTCATCCAAGTTACAGCGCGTATTCACAGAAAAGCATGATGAGCGAAGAGCAAAAAAAGCTGGCCGCGGTGACAGGGGAACCGGTCGCTGCCGTCCGTGAACATTTTTTACGATTCGAAATGCCTCTCACATGGAGAATTCAGGATGAGCTTGGTTTTGAATACGATTCCACGCTCGGTTTTGCCGGTCACGAAGGATTTCGCATGGCGACATGTCATCCGTTCCGTGCTTA
Source organism: Bacteroidota bacterium (assembly GCA_050011775.1). Classification (GTDB taxonomy): domain Bacteria; phylum Bacteroidota; class Ignavibacteria; order UBA10030; family CAVZMI01; genus CAVZMI01. Next base: position 205,784 of record JBEKIL010000002.1, read on the forward strand.
TGATATCGAACATGACCGCCCGCTCCGCTTGTGGGAAATTCCGCTGATCGCGATGGATGATACATTTGTATCGTACAGGGAATTGGATGCCTCTGCATCATGGAAAGCGATCTGCGAGTTATTGGAGACAGTGAAAAAACATCGCGGCGTCGCAGTATTGCTCTTCCATAACAGCTGTTACGATGAACTCGATAATCAGGGCTGGGGCACGATTTTTGAGAGTACTGTCCGATGGTGTGTTGAGAATGATGCCGCACTTCTGAACGGTCATGAGGTGCTTGATTCGTATCGCAAAGCGTCTGGAAAAATATCTGAAATAAAGTAACTTTTTTCTATTTTTTAGTGTTAAAGTGTTATCTTTTATGTTGCATCCAAAATTATCGGGAATCGTATACTAAGAATCCAACAAATTTCATCATGGTCCAACCATTGAAAGGCAGAGATATGCACCCATTCGCACGAATTGCCCTATCACTCTGCGGCCTGACCCTTGCGACCGCAGCTATGTCCCCGGGACAAGAAAAAGACCGGGCAAAAATTCAAGATCAGTATAAATGGAATCTTTCCAACGTCTACCCAAATGACGACGCATGGAAAAAGGCTAAAGAAACATTGACAGCCGATGTAAAGAAGATCACGCAATACAAAGGCAAGCTCGCTTCATCGGCAAAACAGCTTCTCGGTTGTCTCGAAGCCGGCAGTGCAATCGGCAAGGAGTTCTCGCGGCTTTCAAGTTATGCAAGTATGAAATCGGATGAGGATACACGCGAATCCAAACCTCTCTCGATGAAGCAGGAGATGAGCACGCTGGGCGCATCAATCGGGGCTGTAACGGCGTTTGTTGAACCGGAGATTTTAAAGATCAGTAAGAAAAAAATCGAGTCGTTTATCTCCTCGGAAAAAAAGCTCGTCGTCTTTAAACATTACCTGGACGATCTTCTCCGTCGTAAAATCCATACCGGAACGGAAGGTGAAGAAAAAATCATCGCCGATGCAGGCCTGATGGCTGATGCCCCCGATAACATCTACGGTATTTTCTCGGATGCAGATTTTCCTTATCCAGAAATTACACTGAGCGATGGTTCTAAGGCGAAGCTTAATCAGGCGACATTTCAATTGAAACGGACGTCGCCGAACCGCGAAGATCGAAAGAAAGTGTTTTCCTCATTCTTTGAAAAGATGAATGAATTCCGGCGTACATTCGGAACGCAATTAAGTGCCGAGGTTAATAAAGATATCTTTTATATGAAGGCACGGAAGTACAATTCGTCGTTGGAAAGCGCACTCGATGCCAATAATATCCCTGTAGAAGTGTATCACAAGCTCGTCGATAATGTCAACAAGAATCTTTCGACATTCCACCGCTACCTTAAACTCAGGAAGCGGATGATGGGACTTGATCAACTGCATTATTATGATCTGTATGCACCGCTCGTGGGCGGTGTCGATCTCAATTACACAATCGAAGAAGCCGAAAAGAATGTCATTGCGTCTCTTGAGCCGCTCGGGAAGGATTATATTGATGTCACAAAAAAAGCTTTCGGCGAACGCTGGGTCGATGTCTATCCGACCGACGGAAAACGCTCGGGCGCATATTCCCAAGGATCGGTGTATGATGTCCACCCATACATCCTCATGAACTTCATCGGGAACTATAACTCTATGACCACGGTCGCTCATGAACTCGGGCACACCATGCAGAGCTACCTGTCAAATAAAAGCCAGCCGTATCCGATTTCACAATATCCGATTTTCGTGGCTGAAGTAGCCTCAACATTTAATGAAGCACTACTGCTCGAGCATATGCTTACGACGATCAACGATGACAACATTCGTCTATCGCTGCTCGGGAATTATCTGGAAAATATCAAGGGAACCGTATTCCGGCAGACGCAATTCGCGGAATTCGAGCTCCGGATCCATGAGAAAGCCGAAAAGGGAGAAGCTCTGACGGGCGATGATTTCAACAAGATATACGAAGAAATCACACGCAAGTACTACGGACACGATCAGGGTGTGTGTATCGTCGATGATGAGATCAAGTCTGAATGGGCTTATATCCCTCATTTCTATTATGACTTCTATGTCTATCAATATGCAACGGCCTTTACGGCATCGGCGGCGCTCTCGGAAAAGACGCTTGCAGGAGATAAGGCATCGACGGCAAAATACATTACATTCCTCTCATCGGGTGGCTCTGATTATCCGATCGAATTGCTGAAAAAAGCGGGTGTCGACATGACAACGTCGGAACCGTTTGATCTCACAATGAAAAAGATGAATCGTGTGATGGATGAAATGGAGAAAATTCTAGACAAAATGAAGAAATGAAGTTCTATAGACAGGTTTAAGAAAAACGCCCTGCTCGCAATGATACATTGAACGGGGCGTTTCTGTTTTTCAGAACACTGTTACTCTTTTTTCCGTCTTATTCCGGCACTCTCGCTCTGGGCACTTTTTGCCGGCAGATCGATTTCGACGACCGTTCCTTTCTTTCCGTCGCTGAAGATATTCATGGTTCCGTCGTATAGTTCTGTAAGCCGTTTTGCTATGATCAATCCGAGGCCGACTCCCTGCTGTTCGTAAAATTTCCGTTTGAATTGTTGATATGCCCCGAGATATGCAATTTCCTTTTCCGACAATCCGCGCCCTTCGTCGGAAATGGATATAATGAGCCGGTTGGCGTTCTTTGTCGATGTAACACGGATAGGCGTACCGGATTCAGAAAATTTCAATGCATTATCGACGATCTCCTCGACAATTTTTGTAAGGTGTTCGGGCAAGAGCCGTATGGGACTTTCAACCAGCTCCGTTGTAATATCAGAGAGCCGGTTGTACATGCGCGCTCTCTGTCGTGCGATGGAATCAATTAGGTGAAGCGACTCCGGGAGCTGAGTGTTGCGGAGTGATTCGATTTCGGATTGGTTGGCCGCGATAATCTCAATCTGGGAGTAGATCAAAAAATTTTCGATTAATCGCTGCAGACGGCTGCCGGATCTCCCAATGGTGCTGCCAATCCGCATAATATCTCCGGATGAAAGTTTCGAGTTATCGCTCATCAGAACGTTCGCATTTCCCAGGATGATATGGAGCGGAGTGAGAAATTCATGCGGCAACGCCATGCTTATGTTGTTCCGGAGTTCGGATAGCATTTTCTCGGAGGTATCAATGAACCGTTGATGCTTCGCGAGCTGAGTCTGGACCGCCGCGAGAAGATCGTTCAGACTGAATGGTTTGATGAGATAATCATCCGCACCCTCTGTCATCCCCTTGCGTACACTCCCCCTATCCGAAAGGCTCGTCATAATGACAAATGGTATTGTCGCTGTCGACTCAGATGCCCGCAGTTGTTCCAGAACGGAGAAACCGTCCACATTCCCCATGAGGATATCGCAGATAATAAGATCAGGTGAGTCTGATCGGGCGAGATCGATGCCTTCGGATCCATTTTCAGCTTCAAGGGCGATATAGCCGGCGCCTCTAAGCACGGTCACAACCATTTCCCGCAGAATATCGTCGTCATCAATAACGAGGATCTTGCTCATGGTTTCGCTCCTTCAGCTACACCCACCACCATGGTCATCGCGGGAGGGGATCGATGACTATATCCAACAACCACACTGCCGTAGTTTAACGATCTCAAAATAGAAAAGCAAGTCGGCTCCCTATTGATTATTCCATCTTCACAGATTATCTTTAGTTTACCCTGCGGTTTTGGAATTTTATAGGAGGATCAATCATGCCCACGTACGACTATCATTGTTCGGATTGTGACAAGTCATTTAACGTCATTCTTTCTATCACAGAACACGAAAAAACTCCACCACTCGTCTGTCCGGAATGCGGCAGTAAAAAAATCCGCCAGGTTTTTTCGGGTGTTACGGTCATTACTTCGAAAAAAAGTTGACGGAATGAATGAGGTATTAGTATCCAAAATTCTCTATCAGGATACCGAGGAGTTCTTATATTTTTTCACTATGTTGTGGGGCAGGTTACGGTTTCTTGAAGAATCACCTGGAGGATATTGTGTATGAGAATTTTCTCAATCGTTCTTCTCATCTTTCTTTGCTCTTGCATATTTCCCCTACACGTCTCTGCTCAGGAAATCCGGCCGGTCCGGGATGACATTGGATATTGCTGGAATCCAGATCAAATGAAACGGTTCATTGAGCATCTTCAAAATATTGAGAAGGAAGAGCCTCTCTCTCATACAATCATTGCCGGGATCTCTCCGCATGACGATTACCTCTATGCAGGCCGCATGTATTATCCACTGTTCAGGGTGCTGCGGTCAAAAGAAGTCGTGATATTCGGTGTGACACACGGAACAGTCCGCCGGGAAATAGGCGATCCGCAAAATATAATCATACTTGATCGTCATGAATTATGGAAAGGCCTGGCAGGTAATGTCGGGATTTCGCCGCTTCGGGAGTTTATTAAAAGCCGGCTCGATAGCCAGTATTACATCGTGAGCAATAAAGCACATCAACTTGAACACTCCATCGAAGCCCTCGTTCCTTTTCTTCAATATTATAATCCATCAATCACGATTACACCGATCATGGTTACGGTAATGCCGTTTGAAAGAATGGATGAAATATCCGGAAAACTCTCTTCGATCATTGCTGAATATATCACGACACGAAAACTCATCCCCGGAAAAGATATTGTGTTTTTAATGTCGTCCGATGCAAATCATTACGGCAAGGATTTCAACAATATTCCTTTCGGAGAGGATGATGTGGCGCATACGAGGGGGATCGAACAGGATATTCGTGTAGCTAGGGAGTGTCTCGAAGGCCCGGTTCAACCCGGCAAAATCGGAAATCTTACGAATGAATTGAAAAATATTAGCTGGTGTGGTAAGTTTTCAATCCCGTTTGGACTTCTTACGACACAGAAAGTAATGGAAAAAATCACAGGGAAGGGATTAGTAGGTACGATACTCAGATACTCGGATACTTACAGCGAAGGAGTACTCCCACTGACAAAAACCGGTATGGGAATAACGGCTAGCTTTTCGCTGAAACACTGGGTTGGATTTTTCTCAGCCGGATTTTGGGCTGAATAAATGCCAACGAGTACCGCTCCAACTATTATTTCAAAATAATTCTAAGTTATTATATATGTTGGAGTGTGTACTGTGCCCCTTCATTTGTATACGGTGAAACAGTACCGCTTCGCGGTACTTAATTAGTTGGAGGGTCACTAGTCATAGACGGCAATCTTTTTACGTTTTTCTTTTTTGATTTTTATGATACGTATCGCAGTTGTTCAAACAAATCCTGTTTTCGGTGCAGTCGCTCATAATGTGAGTTCGGCCATCGAGATGATGGAAACACAAGCTGCCGATCTCTATGTCCTTCCGGAACTTTTTAATACAGGATATATTTTTCTCGATAAGGATGAGCTCGAACGACTTGCAGAACCGGTTGATGTGCAGGCAGGACCTACATGCGTCGAGCTTCATAGATTTTCTCAACGTCATTCATGCTTCATCGTCTACGGCTTCGCAGAGAAAGCTGACCGGCTGTACAATTCTTCTGCACTTATAGGACCTGACGGTCTGGTGGGACTATATAGGAAAGTGCACCTCTTCGACTGTGAGAACATTCTCTTTACTCCCGGAAATTTAGGTTTTCCTGTTTTTGATCTTCCAATTGGTCGAGTCGGGATGATGATATGCTTTGATTGGTTCTATCCCGAAAGTGCCCGGACGCTTGCTCTAAAAGGTGCCCAACTCATCGCGCATCCGTCAAACCTTGTCCTTCCATATTGTCCCGATGCCATGGTGACACGGTGCATCGAAAATCATGTCTACGCCGTTACCGCCGATCGGGTTGGGAAGGAAGAGAGGGGAGGGAGCGGTTTTGACTTCATCGGAATGAGCGAAATTGTCACGCCGGAAGGGGAAATACTGATCCGGATGGGGACGGAACCTGGTGTGACGATGGTTGAGGTTGATCTTGCTTTGGCCGATGAGAAAAAGATCAATCAACACAATAGTATCCTGGAGGATAGGAAACCCGAGCAATATCGGTAGAACTTTCTTAGAGTCATTTCGTATATAGAATTATAGACCAGGGCCGGTATAATTACATATAAACAATTCATGGATTATTTCGATAGGCACTCGAAGCAATTTCGGATTGTATTGGCAATACTTGTCGCTGTACTCTGTGGAATTGCTGTTATCAATTTCTATAATTATGCCGGTTCACCCACCGACGAGAATCTTTTTGCCGACCCCCCGTCGAATCTGTACATCATGCGAGGATTTCCGGCATCGGTCCTTTCCGACCCGATAGTAAAAGAGAAAGAGAGCGGATTACATTACGCAGCGGATGAAATCAAACGTGGTGATCTTGTAGTTGCTGTGAATGGAAAATATGTCAAGAGTCTCACCGATTACGAAAAAGCTCTCTCCTGGATAAAAGATAGTTCGGATGTTACATTGTTTGTTTTTCGACCATCGACCAACGACAAGTTAACCTTCAAAGCTATCAGAAGAGCAATTCCAGATTCCAGTCTCATCCAGTTACCTTTCCGTGTTGCGAATGTCGTCGATATCACACCCGGCGGCGCCTCGGATCGGGCCGGCATGAAAATAGGCGATCTGATTTACCAGATTAATGGAAAGAGTTTTTCGAATTCCATCGAGGCCGATCGAATACTCCGGGGTGGAAAATCCGGCAACACAATTATTTACGACATATTCCGCGATGGCCGGGCCATTCCTCTTCGCGTCACACTCGCCAGATTTGGAATTCCAATTCAGGTGTTCCCTTTCTTTCTTGCCGGATTACTATATATAGCTTTCGGCTCGTTCATTGGGCTTCGACGTCCGGAACTTGTGGCGGCGCGGTTGGTAGGACTTTCATTCGTTTTTATCGGCTATTTCATCTCTGTTGCGGTTATTCAACGAGATCCCGGTACATCCCTCTTCACGATGATAAGGAATGTATCGGCGGTTCTGTGTGTGTTTTTTGGATTGGCAGTGATGATTCATTCAACTATCTACTATCCTACAAAACGTCAGGTATTACTGGACATCCGATGGTTGCGCTGGATCCCGTACGGATTGGCGGCGCTTTGCTGCGTAATCATTTTGATTACCAGGAGTCCTTATGTCTATCTCGGAATGTTGATAATTCTGCTCTACTGGATTATTATCGAATTGAAATATCGTAAGCAGAGGACAGAAGAATTCAAGAGACTGGTTCGCATTACGAAATGGACATCGGTCGGGGTTTCTCTTGTAAGTATTATCATCGGTACAATCACCGCAGCCTCAGGGAAAACGCAATCGATCGGATTGATCGGCGTGGTACTGATATTCATCCCGCTTGCGCATCTCTATGCGATAGGCAGGTACAGACTTCTGGGCCTGGATCTCCGTGTCCGCCGGAATGTCCGATATACACTCGTCACGGTGTTATGGAATCTGCTTCTTCTTTCCGGATTAATATGGTGTTTCTCGGCGCTTCCATCGGTTGAATTGCCGTTCCGGAATCTTGTTATTACCGGTTCCTCGATTGAAGTGAACGATGCCCCCGAATTTCAAGAACAGAGGCTTCTCACGCAAAAAATTCTGTTAATGGTGATTGCCGTTGTTCTAATGTATGCTGCGCTGCGGTTGAGACAGACAGGACAAAAAATGATCGATCGTCGGTACCATCGGTCGAGATACGATTATCGACGTGCGGCAGCTGAGCTATCTGAAGTAATGAGCTCACGTGTCGGCATGGTCGATCTTGCACAGGGGATCGTCAGGAAACTCACTGAATTGATGCATCTCAAACATGCCGGTGTGCTGTTTTTCCGGAATGAAAAGATCTGCTGCTGTCAGCAGTCGTACGGCCTCGAAGGAAGCGGGTGGAAGGAATTATGCATGACCGTCGATGACAATTTGATCTCGACCATCAAAGGGTATCAAGGAGTGATCCGTGTCGAGGATCTTTCATGGACGATTCGCGATGAATTTCGTGAAAGCGGATATCAGTTCATTGTCCCGATTAAATCTAAAGACCAGTTGATCGGTGTTCTTCTCATAGGTGAAAAGCTTGCGGAAACGACGATCCGCCAGGAAGATGTCGAATATCTTACCACTGCCGCGACGCAGGCCTCGGTCGCAATTGAAAATGCATTTCTCTATGAGGAGCTTGCCGAAAAAACACGTATGCAGCATGAACTCGAAATCGCGCGGAATATCCAGCTCGCCTCACTTCCACAAAAAACACCGGCAGTGAACGGACTTGATATTGCCGGAATTTCCGTCCCGGCGATGGAAGTGGGTGGAGATTTTTTTGATTATCTCAATGGAGAAGCGGACAATCAGAATATATTGACCGTCATTGTGGGCGATGTCAGCGGAAAGGGAACGTCGGCTGCACTATATATGTCGCGGGTTCAGGGGATCCTCCGCTCACTTCATGAGTTCGCCCCTACACCGGCAGATCTCTTTATTAAAGCAAATAAATTACTCTGTAAAGATCTTGAAAAAAAATCGTTTGTGACCGCCTTCGGGGCGTTGTTCGATACGACGAAGAAAAAAGCCGTGCTCGCACGGGCGGGACATCTTCCGCTGTTCCTTTTCCGGTCGACCGATCAGAAAATACTGAAAATCACTCCGAAAGGGATTGGTCTGGGTCTGGATAATACCGAAGTTTTCACTAACGAGATGCAGGAGGAATCTGTAGTATACGACTCGGGCGATGTCTTTATCTTTGTTACCGATGGAGTTCTCGAAGCACACAATGGTAACAAGGAGGAATTTGGGGAGGAACGGCTTATTCGCATTTTTGAAAACCATACACAATCCAGCGCTGAGCAAATCAGGAATCGTATCCTTGATGAAGTACGCGCATTCACCAAAGAATCTTATCAACACGACGATCAGACGATTGTTATAGTCAAAGCACTCTGAGAGTTTCGGTCGATCCCATCCGGCAATTTTCATCGGTCCGGCACTTTATTCTTACCTGAAAAACAACCATATTAAATCATATCAACAATCTGCCGAAACTTTTCCATGAGAATACCCACAATGATATGTTTCATTCTGCTCCTTGTATTATTCAATAGTGCCAATTATTCCTGTAAACAGTCGGATGATGTCATGAGCAGGCAGACGCCTTTTGATAGTACGTTGATCAACCTTTTAATACGGTGTGATGATATCGGAATGTGCCACTCGGTCAATGAGGCGATGATGCAGCTTATCGCTTCGAAGATTCCGTTTTCTGCTTCGGTGTTGTTTCCCTGTCCGGCATTTCAAGAGGCAATCGATATTCTTAAACAGCATCCGGAAGTTTCTGTGGGAGTCCATCTGACCCTTAATGCCGAATGGAAAAATTATCGCTGGGGACCGGTTGCGGGGGCTGCGAATGTGCCTTCACTTGTTGATTCTGACGGCTTTTTTTTCCCGTCATCTGCGGCATTTTATAATCATCAGCCGAAAATAAGCGAGATAGAGACGGAGCTTCGTGCACAAATCGAGCGGGCCCTCAACAGCGGATTGGCGATCGATCATATTGATACTCATATGGGGACCATTTCGTCCAACTATCAGGTATACCAGCTTGCCGAACACCTCGCAGCTGAATATAAACTTCCAATCTCCGGAGAATGCGGTGAACAATATGTCAGTCCTGGAATTTATTCCGTGCCGCTGGCATATAAGACAGATTCACTCGTCTCGTCGATCAAGAATCTTCGTCCCGGTTCTGTGTATTTAATTGTATCGCATATCGGACTCGAAACGCCCGAAATGAATGCGCTTGTCGATTTCAATCCGGGTGGTTTGACGGAGATAGGTAAAAATCGTCACGCAGAACTTTTAGCGCTTACATCATCGGATTTTCTGCAAGCGCTCTCTGTATATAAGGTAAAATTACTAACCTATCGTCAGTATCTGTCAACGATTCAGAATCATTGATAAAAGCAAGTACAGATTGGTAAGGACACAATTAAATGCTGAAAAATACATTCTGCCATATACCGGGTTTTGGTATACAGACGGAACGATATCTCTGGACTCTGGGCATCCATAATTGGAGTGCTGCACTTGCGATTGGAGATACCCAATTAACTCCCCGGGCACGGATGCTCTTGAAGGAATACATCCCGCTCTCACAGACGAGATTGGAAAAATTTGATATTGATTACTTCGCACAATCTCTTCCATCCGACCAACACTGGAGATTGTTTCCGGAATTCCGAAATTCTATTGCTTATTTAGATATTGAGACGACCGGATTGGGAAGTCCGTACGATTCGATCACGACTATTACGCTCTACGATGGTTTGTCGATCCGTACATTCATCCAGGATGAAAATCTCCGTGATTTTTCATCGGCTATCAGAGAATACAAACTCCTTGTTACATTCAACGGAAAATGTTTCGATATACCGTTCATTGAAAATTACCTGGGGATTCGGTTGACCATGGCGCATATCGATCTCCGGTTTGTACTGAGAAGTCTCGGATATCGCGGAGGGTTGAAATCGTGTGAGCACCAGCTCGGCCTTGAACGGACCGATGTTAAGGATATCGACGGTTATTTTGCCGTACTGCTCTGGCATGATTATCAGGCAAGGGGATCGATACGATCGCTGGAGACTCTGCTTGCATATAACATCGTCGACACGGTGAACCTTGAAAGCTTAATGGTCAGAGCATATAATCTGAAGCTGCACGAGACTCCTTTTCAAAAGAAGATCAAGCTTCCAATGCCGAAGGTGCCTGAGATTCCTTATAAAGCAGACCACGATACAATCGAACGTATACGCCGCGAGCACTATTGGCGGTTTTAGTCAGAATCACCCTGAAATGCACCACTAATAATAAATGAAGAAAAATCGCACTTTAGACTTGACAAATGCCAAAACATATTGTATATTACTTTGAATAGCAAAGTACTTTAAATAGAAGGGTACGAATATGACCGCAAATGATGCACAGGAACAGCTTGAATTCATAAAAAAGGTAATGGAAGAGACCCGTCGGGATATTACTGGTGACGGAGTTGATTTCCTGCGATGGGGGATACTGTCAACGATAGGTGTATTCTTGACATATTTCTATGTTCTATTTAGATGGCCGGATTTTCATATATGGATCATCTGGGTGGTCCTTATCGGATTGGGATGGATATTTTCGATACGAAGCTATTTGAAAACTCGAAAAGCGAGAGCGACATCGTACACAGGAAGGCTTGTCGGAAGAATCTATGGCGGGTACGGAGTTGCATCAACGATACTCGGATTTTTAGGACCGATGTTTGGAGCATATAGTCCAAATTATATTGTGGCGGTAATATCGGCAATCCTCGGCGCGGCATATTATGGCACAAGTCTGATATTCGGATCGCGCTGGATGGCAATCTTTGCAGTCGGTTGGTGGTGCTGCTCAATTATTATGTTCGCGTTCCCGGTCATACATACATTGCTCCTTTTCGGGGTCATGATGATTTGTTTTCAGGTTATCCCCGCATATACAATCTATCGGGTAAATAGAAAAGCGGTGAAATCATAAACAATGAAAGACTTTGATTATCAGCAGCTCGACGAGATTATTCATTCGCGCATCCGCCTGGCGATTATGACTCTTCTCGTCTCTGTCGAACAGGCAGAGTTTACATTTATCCGCGACAAAATAAACACGACCGACGGAAATCTGAGCGTTCATATGCGAAAACTGGAAGAAAGCGGTTATATAAAGACGCAGAAGCGATTTGTCGATCGGAAACCGATGACTTCATTTTCTATTACCAGGAAAGGTCATGGAGCGTTTGAGAAGTATATCGAGCAACTCGAGAAAATGATCAAGGAATAAAAAATATTTTTTTTCACTATATACTTTACAATTCAAAGTACTTTATTATTAGAAAGGAAATCGTTATGAAAAAGCAATTGACTGTATTTGCAATCTCGTGCTTGTGCGTCATCTCTTCTCTCATGGCTCAACAGCAGCCGTCGTTGGCTGAGATTCTTTCTTCTGCTTATGCAACGATCGAGAAAGGAGTCGAACAGAATAACAAGGGAGTGCTGATGCAAGCCCGCGCCACCCTGGAGCAGGCGCTTAATGTGAATCCTGAGAATCCGTATGTCCTGTATGCCATCGGTTTCGCCGAATATCGTATACTCTGCACCAGTTTTGCATCGAAGGATGATGCATTATTCGGCCAGCTCAGCGACAGCATCATTGTACATGCGGAAAAAGCGGGATCAGATCCGCGATTGAAGTCCGACGCATCGGCACTCCTCGGAAGTGTCTATGGGATGAAGATTTCGAAAAACTGGAACGATGCGCCGATCCTCGGTCCGAAAAGCTCACGGTTATTGGACGAAGCGGTTCAAGCCGATTCGTTGAACCCGCGGGCATGGTTCTTTACCGGTGTGTCGCAGTTCTCGACGCCTGAATTTTTTGGAGGAGGCAAGAAAAAAGCCACCGCAAGTTTCGACCGCGCAATCCGCTGCGCAGAGGCGGCTTCTTCAGGCGATTCGCTGCTTCCCCATTGGGGACTCCTAGACGCGCTGATCTGGGGTGGACGGAGTGCGGAAGCGAACAACGATCTCGCTGCGGCTGTCGCAATGTATCACCGGGTGCTGGAACATGCCCCCGAGTACGGATGGGTAAAATATGTTCTTTTGCCCGATGCAGAGAAAAAACTTGCAACTGCGAAATAATCCTTGGAGGAATTATGCGTTTGTTTTTCATTATCAGCGGAATAGTTTTTCTTCTTCTCCATTCTTCCGGAATCGCACATCCTCAAACAACGATCAAAGGAAATGTCCGGGATGAAAGCGGTCAGCCCATATCGTATGTGAACGTGTATCTGCGTGGAACATATGATGGAGGGATGTCCGATGAACAGGGGAATTTTTTCTTTCAGCCGCAGAGGAAGGGAAAATATGAATTGGTTGCAAGCTTTGTCGGCTATCGCCAATACACTGCGAGTGTAGATCTCGTCGAAGGAAACACATACACATTTAATGTAGTTCTTGTGAGTTCGGAAGTGCGTACACGCGAGATTGTCGTTACCGCAAGTTCATTCAGCACCGAGGAAGGGAAAGGACTCGTCCTTTCTCCCCGCGATATTGTGATGACTCCCGGAGGTGCCGCCGACATTTTTCAATCGTTGAAAACAATGCCGGGCATCACTCTGGTCTCCGAAAGTGCGGAATTGTACGTCCGCGGCGGAGATCCGACGGAAACAATTACCATGCTCGACAATGCAACGCTCTATCATCCGTACACTTTTGAATCGTCCTACGGCGGTCTTTTTTCGAACATCAACACTTCTGCCGTGAAAGGGATGTACTTCTCGAGCGGCGGCTTTTCAGCCCGTTACGGGAATGCCCTCTCCGGAGTTCTCGACCTGAAGACTAAGTCTGATGCATCGGGTCCTGCTCTACAAGTCGGTTTGTCGATGGCGAACGTTTCTTTATCCGGCGAGATGACGCTGTTTAATAATTCGCTTTCCCTCCACATCGATGGGCGTCAGACTCTTACCAGACCGATGTTTGCAATTAACGGCGGACTTGATCGGTTCCCTACAATTCCTGTCTCCCGCGATGCGGACCTTCTTCTTCGATGGAAATATTCCGGGAGTGGATCGGTAAAACTCGTCGTGTTTCAGGGTAACGACAAAGAAGGGGTCAATGTCGATCTTCCCGAATTTTCGGGTGTGTTCGATAATACATCGTCCAATACGCTTATTAATATTTATCATGAAGATATTATTAATCAATCGGTTTTTATTTCGAACAGTGTTTCCGCCAATCGATATAAACGCACCTGGCAGCTGGGCGCAATGGATATCGCAATGACTGAAGATGTAAAAAAAATCCGGTCGGACGTGTCTATTCAACTCACGCCGCATTTGAATATGCAGGGCGGATTAGAAACCGAATTTCGGGAAACACAGGTTGACGGAACAATCCCTCTTACCGATTATGAGAGAAACACAGGTGCTCAAACAAAAGATCTCGGTGAGCTTTTTCGTTCGGTACGATACGGAGGATTTGGCGAGATTGAAATGTCCGGCCTGTTTGGTATTACGGCACTTATGCTTCAGGCAGGAGTACGGGGAGATTATGTAGCAGTTCTCAATCAGGGATGGGTCGATCCGCGTATAAGTCTCGGATATCAATTGAATGAAAAAACCACGTTCAGGATTTCGACTGGAATATTTCACCAGATGTTCGATCCGCGCTCGATGCAATCGGCCGAGGGAACATCGGGAATCCAACCGATGAAGGCAGCGCATCTTGTCCTTGGTACAGACTATATACTTGATGAAAACTCAAACCTGCGGTGTGAAACCTATTATAAGTGGTATTCGCATCTACCACGTGAGATAAGTCCGCATCAATACGACAACAGCGGTTACGGCTATGCATGCGGTATTGATCTTATTGCAAAAGGGAAGTTAAGCAACAAATTAGCGGGATGGGTTTCCTACGGGTTCTTGAACAGTAAACGGCTATGGATGGATTATGACGGACTTCTTCCGAGTCAGTATGATATTACACATAATCTGACGATCATTCTCACATACGATATTGCAATGGATTGGCAGGTAGGACTCAGCGCAAAGATGGCGACCGGTTCGCCCTTCACGCCGGTTACCGGAGCAGAGTATCACAGTGATAGAAATGTCTATGAACCGCTCTATGGAGCGACCAATTCCGATCGGCTTCCCACGTACCGGCGTGTCGATTGCCGGGTCACGCATTATTTCCAGCTCTTCGAAAAATACTTCACTGTTCTATATCTGGAGTGCCTGAACGTACTCAATCTGGAAAATATTTTCGGTTATACCTACTCACGTGATTTTTCCGAAAAACGTGTCCTGCCAAGCTATTTTGGCAGCAGAATGATAGTTATTGGGGGAGTGATCAATTTCTAGCAGATCCGAATGGTGGTACATTGATGGGGTTATCTAAAAAATCGGTTTGAAAGGTAGCCGCAGGCTCCTGAGCCCCACGTAAAACGTGGGGCGATGGCACTTTGGTGTTATGCCTGCGAAATTATTCCAGAATCGCAACCTGAAGATTGCGGCTACCGGGGATTTTTTTCATTTTGGACAGCCCCAGGTTGTCATAGCAATATACACTTGACTGGCGGCAGGAAATTCTCTATTTTGCTACCGATAGTAAAATAAATTTATCTGAAAGGGCATTGACATGGCCGCACAAGACGCACAGGAAGAACTCGAGTTTGTCAAGAAAGTCATTGCGGAATCGCGAAAGACTATTATTCAAGATGGAGCCGATTTCCTGCGTTGGGGGATTCTTGCGTCCCTCGGTATATTTGCATCGTATTTTTATAATTACTTTAACTGGCAGATGACCCATGTGTGGATTTTTTGGGCTGCCATTGTGGTGATTGGCTGGACATTTTCCATACAGAGTTACATTCGTGTGCGGAAAATAAAATCGACATCATTTACGGGAAAAATAATCTGGAGCACATGGATCGGTTGCGGTATTGCACTGACGATACTTGGCTTTGTGGGGCCGTTGAGCGGAGCGTATTCGGCGGTCTTGATTACAGCGGTTACGTCGGCAGTCATGGGAATCGGTTATTATGCGAACGGTATATTGATAGGCTCGCGCTGGTACATCTTTTTTGCAATCTGCTGGTGGTGTGGATCCATTGCACTGTTCTTTCTTCATAGAATTGAGTCGTTATTAATTTTTGGATTAATGATGGTTTTCTTCCAGGTTATTCCCGGATATATCTTTGTGCGGCAAAGGAAAAAAGATGTTGTAGCGGCGTGAATTAATGAGAGGAATAAGCCTGCTCCGAAGGAGCCACAAGAAACGTGGACTCCTGAGGATCGTTAAGACGGCGGAGTTCCACTCCGCATCTTTTTAAGCGGATTAGGGGTAGCCTGCCCTTTATCTTAGAGGGTGGTCGTTTTTTTGTAAGGAATTTTTTACGGGGAGTGGAAGGGATTAGAGAAGATAAAAGCGGCGAGTTCCGAAGGAGTTCCGCTCCACATTTCTTTAAAAAATAGGAACCATATTTGTACAAAATAAACTTAAAAAAATTTTTAATCATCAATCGGTTACTGAGTCCCGATAGGTCTACGATCCCGACGGGTCGTAAGACCGTCGGGGGACGGAATCTTGTTAGAATTTTCAAATAGCCAAAATAATTCAGAACCCCGTCAGGGGTGGAATCTGCTTTTTTTAGATGCCGCTCCTATCGGAGCACGAGTTCTTTATTGCTTACTGAATCTTTAAAAAGTGAATCGAAATAGTCCAAGAAAGATCGGGAGAGAACCCCCACATACTAAATCTGTTCGAGAGCATAGCTTACTATCAACGTATCCTACATACACAACACTGAGGTCAACCATGAGAAAAATTTTAGTTCCGGTAGGGGTATTTCTTCTGTTTGCATCAATGGTTACATATTCACAACAGCCGGCACCCAAATATTATCTTAACATCTCAAATGCAGCTAATCCTGTAAAAGGTGAGGTTGTGGAGCGTCGTTACAGGGATTGGATTAAGGTGATATCTTTTGAGCAGGGTGTTGCTATGAATGTTGCGACCGAAGGCTTGAGTGCGAGTAAGCCCGATTTTCAGGAATTGAAGATTGTTAAGTCTGTAGACCTGGCCAGTTCGGCTTTGGAACTTATCTGTTCAAAAGGCGAAGCACTGGAGAAAGTGGAGTTGGTATGTCTGAAGGCTGGTTCACTTGGTACCTATGTTGAATTCTATAAAATCACACTTGAGAACGCTCGCATCACGAGTTTCAAAGTCAAGAATGATGCGGAAGAACTTCCGGTCGAAGAGGTGGCCTTTAGTTATAAGAAAATCAAATGGGAATATAATTCCGTAGAACCCGATGGCACGACAGGAGTATCTACTCAGGGTGGATGGGATGTTATACGTAATACTCAACAAAAATAACTTTCAGTTGTGATCCGGCTGATTGAAGGGGGAAATTTCTATAAACTACTGGATAGTGCGACTGCAGAGTTGAGAATCCCGACGTTCTCGTGTTCTTTACGTCCCGCGTTCCCCAGCGGGGATGTCGGGCCCCACAAAAAAGCCAACCACACCTTATAGTTGGCTTAAGGCGGAGAGCGAGGGATTCGAACCCCCAAGCCCTTGCGGGCGCCGGTTTTCAAGACCGGTGCAATAGCCGTTCTGCCAGCTCTCCAGTATCTACGCTTTTAAATCTACGAAAAACTCACGCAGAAAACAAGAGATTGCTGTCCTGCTAACAAAGAAGAATAACACCAACCGCCTACTCAATCCAATTCCTTTCTTTATTTTGTGCAATCAGCAATGTGCTATTGCGTTGGGAAAGTTAAGAAAACAACAATGCGTATAATAGCCAATATATGCAGGTTATTGAGTTTTTACACTGGATTTGCGTTAATAAAAATAAATTCAAAAAACACTTGACAGTTATCTTAGAAATTTTACATTAGTAATAACACTATAAAATTACAGGTCAATGGGGAATTTCAGAAATATCGAGCTCAACAAAGGGATCACCGCCAACAGCGGTGAAATACGACCTTATTCCCCGGTATACCTCCTCGTTATTCTTATTAGCCTTATTCTGGTACTCGGGCTGATCCTTATCGTCGGCTAGAGGACGCCAGAGGCTAACTAAGCACACACCTAAAAGAAACTCACTTAAAAAACGGTAATGCAAGGTTCGCCTCTGGCGAAAAAGAGTTTTTTTTGCTCTTGAGGGTTGAACCATGCAGAAGACATACACATATGGAATGAAATACCGATCGACTTGTTGGCCAGGCCGAACGGCGGGGAAGGAACGCTCAAAATGTATGTATCACCCTGATCGCTCCTTCCACCCCTGTACGACGCCGGCTTCCATGGTTTTTCCTTCCTATAATCAATCCAATACCCTGCAATCACAATTCCGAGCTGAATGCCTATGAAACTCAACCTCAGAAGTAAAACGATTACCGAAGGTGTCGAACGGACACCAAACCGGGCGATGCTGCGAGCCGTCGGTTTTGAAGACGGAGATTTTAGCAAGCCCATAATCGGCGTGGCGAACGCCCATAGTAACCTGACCCCATGTAATATGGGAATCGGCGACCTCGCCGACCGCGCCATGGCTGCTCTCCGCAAGGCAGGAGCAATGCCCCAGATATTCGGGACGATTACGGTTTCCGACGGTATTTCAATGGGAACCGAAGGAATGAAATATTCCCTCGTCTCGCGTGAAGTGATAGCGGATTCTATCGAGACGGTCTGTCAGGCACAATGCATGGATGGTGTGCTGGCAATTGGCGGGTGCGATAAGAATATGCCCGGAGCACTCATTGCTATGGCCCGGATGAATATTCCCTCGATTTTTGTCTATGGCGGCACGATAAAACCCGGACACCTTAAAGGACGCGATCTGACAATCGTCAGTGCTTTCGAAGCTGTCGGTCAGTACAGTGCAAAAAAAATTGGCGATGAAGAGCTGCTCGAAGTCGAGCGTCATTCATGCCCGGGCGCCGGAGCCTGCGGCGGGATGTATACGGCCAATACAATGTCATCAGCAATCGAAGCGATGGGAATGAGTCTGCCCTATTCTTCTACGATGGCTGCCGAAGATGCAGAGAAGGCAGAGAGTACTGCCCGGTCGGCTGAAGTTCTTACAATGGCAGTTGAGAAGCAGATTCTTCCGCGGCAGATTATAACAAGGAAAGCATTTGAGAATGCAATGGCTGTTGTGATGGCTATTGGCGGATCGACGAACGCAGTGCTGCATCTCCTGGCAATCGCGCATGCGGCAAAGGTCCCGCTGAAAATAAATGATTTTGAAAAGATACGGCCTCGTGTCCCGGTTCTATGCGATCTGAAACCATCAGGACAATATGTAACGACAGAGCTTCATGCCGCCGGCGGGATTCCACAGGTAATGAAAATATTACTCGATCACGGAGTCCTTCATGGCGATGCAAAGACGATCACGGGACAGACTATTGCCGAGGTGCTGGCTGATGTTTCTTCGGAACCGCGCAAAGATCAATCGGTGATCCATCCGTGGAGCAATCCGTTGTACCGGCAGGGTCACCTTGCAATTCTGAAAGGAAATCTCTCAACCGAAGGAGCAGTAGCGAAAATTACCGGTATTAAAAGTACAAAGATCACCGGTCCGGCTCGTGTATTTGATTCAGAAGAAGAATGTTTGAAAGAGATTCTTTCCGGTAAAATAAAAGCGGGTGATATTATTGTCATTCGATACGAGGGTCCGAAAGGCGGGCCCGGAATGCGCGAGATGCTCGCTCCGACGTCGGCAATCATCGGGGCCGGTCTCGGCGATGCCGTCGGATTTATTACCGATGGTCGATTCTCGGGCGGTACATACGGAATGGTCGTCGGTCATGTCGCACCCGAAGCGGCTGTCGGCGGAACAATCGCCCTTGTGAAAGAGGGAGATTCTATCACCATCGATGCCAAGAAAAGATTACTGCAATTGAATGTATCAAAAGCCGAGCTCGCACGGCGGCGTAAAAAATGGAAAACCCCGAAGCCGCAATACACAAAGGGTGTTCTGGCAAAATATGCGCGACTGGTTTCATCAAGCAGTCTCGGAGCCGTTACCGATTTGAATCTTGAATGACCATTATAAATTTATAGAAGAGATCAATTCCATTAACCACAAAACGAGGAGCGTTATGTCACCGCAAAAGGGAGAGCAGCGACAGCACAAACAGCCAGAAAATCTGGAACGACGATTAATGACCGGTGCAGAAATTTTTGTCCGGAGTCTTGTCGAAGAGGGTGTCGAAGTCGTATTTGGCTATCCTGGTGGAGCAGTGATCGGCATTTACGATGCTCTTCACGATATCTCCGATATCAAGCATGTACTGTGCAGGCATGAGCAGGGGGCAACCCACGCTGCCGAAGGGTATGCGAAAGCGACCGGAAAACCGGGGGTAGCGCTTGTTACATCGGGACCGGGAGCCACAAATACCGTGACCGGCATCGCTGATGCGATGATGGATTCCGTTCCAATAGTGGTGTTTACCGGACAGGTTGCACTGAAATTAATCGGGAATGATGCATTTCAGGAAGCCGATATCGTCGGTATTACCCGGCCGATAACGAAGCACAGCTATCTTGTCCGCGATGTGAATGAGCTCGCGCGCATCATCAAAGAGGCGTTCTATATTGCTACAACCGGACGTCCGGGACCGGTACTGGTAGATTTACCGAAAGACGTCATGGCCCATAAGACGCACTTCGATTATCCAAAGAGCGTCTCGATGCGCAGTTATAACCCGGTCGTCGAAGGACATCCAAAGCAAATAGCAAAGGCTGTAGAGCTTATCAATACGGCGAAACGTCCGGTCCTCTATGTCGGCGGCGGCACGATATCATCGAACGCATCGGTGGAATTGCGTACTCTTGCCGAAAGACTCCGATGTCCGGTAGCAACGACATTACACGGACTCGGTTCGTTTCCCGAGACGAATCCACTGGCGCTGGGCATGCTTGGAATGCACGGCACATGGTATTCGAATATGGCTGTGAATTATTGCGATCTGTTGATTGCTGTCGGGGCCAGATTTGATGATCGTGTCACGGGGAAGGTGGAGGGATTTGCACCGGAGGCGAAGAAGATCCATATTGATATAGATCCGACCGCAATCAGTAAAAATGTCGCAGTGGATGTCCCGATCGTCGGCGATGTGAAACATATTCTTAAGAAACTCCTTGAATATGTCAAACCGCTTGATACAGCCGATTGGTTGAAAACGATTCAACAATGGAAAGAAGAGCATCCGCTCCGGTATCAGCACAGTGAGGCGGTTCGTGTTCAATATGTGGTTCAGAAGCTGGGTGAAATTACCGGCGGAAATGCGATCGTGGTTTCCGATGTCGGTCAGAATCAGATGTGGACTGCACAATTTTTCAAGTGGATTCATCCGCGGTCGTACATTACATCCGGGGGTCTCGGGACGATGGGATTCTCGCTGCCGGCATCGATGGGAGCCGCATTCGGACGAAAGGATCTTCCGGTTTTCTCCCTCAGCGGTGACGGCGGTATACAGATGAATATTCAGGAACTTGCTACAATCGCACAGAATAAACTTCCAATAAAAATATTTGTGATGAATAATGGTTTTCTTGGGATGGTGCGGCAGTGGCAGGAATTATTCTGGCGTCGGCGGTATTCACACGTCGTGATTACCAGTCCTGATTACGTCAAGCTGGCCGATGCCTACGGTATCCCCGGGTATCGTGTAAAACTCTCGTCACAGGTGGAGCCTGCGATCCGGACTGCCCTGGCTCATACCGATGGTCCGGTCTTTGTTGAATTTGTCGTGGAGCAGGAAGAGAATGTGTATCCGATGATTCCTGCAGGACAGACGGTTAATGAAATCATCGATGTTCCCGGCGTCCCGGCTAAACCGGAAAAAGATGACGTTATTGAGACAATGATCATGAGGAAAGGATAAATCAATGCCACATGAACAGACTTCACGTCGTGAAACAGGAAGCGGCGACGGCACAGAACATATTCAGAAGCACACAATATCCATTCTCGTCGAGAATAGGTTTGGTGCATTCAACCGCATTGCCGGACTCTTTGCGGCAAAAGGATATAACATCGACAGCATCACGGTGGGCACAACTGAAGAAGGGGATGTATCTCGAATGACCATTGTCACACGGGGAGACGATCAGGTCATTGAACAGATTATTAAACAGTTGAACAAACTGATCGATACCATTAAGGTTACAGACCTCACGTTCGAGAGTTTCGTTGAACGTGAACTGGTGCTTTTAAAAGTGCAATGTACGACGCAATCGCGATCTGAAATCATGCAGATCTCGGATATCTTCAGGGCGAAAGTCGTGGATATCAGTGCCAAGACGATGACACTCGAGGCAACAGGAAGCGAAAACAAGGTTGATGCATTTATTAAAATGCTTAAACCGTTTGTAATTAAAGAGCTGGCTCGGACAGGGCGTGTTGCATTGAAGCGGGAATTTCACGGAGAAGTGTAATCATGTGGGAAGGAGTTCAGGCAAGCGTGGAGAAGATGATGTCGGGTTATCCGTTATACGATCCTCGATGGGAACACGATGCGTGCGGAACGGGATTCATTGCCAGTATCGCGGGCAAAAAAAGCTATGATATCGTCCGCAAAGCAATAACATCGGTGTGCAATCTCACGCATCGCGGCGCTGTCTCGGCAGATACACAGACGGGTGATGGAGCCGGAATTCTGACACAATTGCCTGTGAAATTTTTTATTGAGGAAGTTCAGGGATTGAGCTCGCGCATCGAATCGGAAGAAGAGCTTGGTGTCGGCATGCTGTTTATGCCGAAAGCCGGTTCGGATGCATATATATTGTGTAAAACACTTGTAGAATACGGAATCTCACGACGCGGACTCGGCTTTCTTGGCTGGCGTGAGGTCCCCGTTGATATACGCGTTATTGGTGAAAGCGCCGCATTGACAGCGCCCTATATCCAGCAGGTTTTGATGAAAAAGCCGCGGCATTGCAGCTCCGACGAATTTGAGTGGAGGTTATACCTTATCCGCAAAGAAATCGAGAAGCATGTTTTACAGACGGATATAAAAGATTTTTATATCGCCTCGTTCTCATGTCGTACCATTGTCTATAAGGGATTGATGATTGCGACGGCTCTGGATAAATTTTATCCCGATCTGAAAAAACAATCGTTCGAATCGTCGCTCGCAATCTATCATCAACGATACAGCACGAATACTTTCCCCACGTGGAATCTTGCGCAGCCGTTCCGTATGCTTGCGCACAACGGAGAGATCAATACCATCCAGGGAAACCGGGTCTGGACACAGGCGCGTGAGGCGGAAATCCCGGCTGAAATCCGCGGTGAAGATGTCAGTGTACTGAAACCTCTGATTCAACCGCGCGGGAGCGACTCGGCCAATCTCGATAATGTCCTCGAAGCGATGACCCTGACGGGCCGTCCGGTCCTTCATTCAATGATGATGCTCGTTCCCGAGTCGTGGCGGGCGAGAAATGATCTTGATGAACAGGTACAGGATTTTTATGAGTACTGTTCGGGTTTTTGTGAACCGTGGGATGGACCCGCGGCGCTGATATTCAGCGATGGTATCACTGTCGGAGCATCGCTTGATCGTAACGGACTTCGTCCTTCACGATATAAACTAACAACCGACGGACTTATAATTCTTGGATCCGAAGTCGGAGCGCTTGATATCGATGATGCACTCGTGGTTGAGAAAGGAAAACTCGGTCCCGGACAGATGATCGCCGTCGATACAGCGCGCGGCATACTTTTACGGGATCTTGAGATTAAAAAAGAAATTGCGTCCCGCAATCCGTATTCAGAATGGGTGAAGGCTAATCTTGTAACGGTTCCGAAGGTATCGAAAGAGGAAATAACGCCACCGCCGGCGGAAGAGCTCATCCGGAGACAACTCTGCTTCGGCTACAGTATTGATGAACTTGTAATGATTCTTAAACCGATGGCTGAAGGAGGAAAAGAGCCGGTGGGATCGATGGGCGATGACGCACCGTTGTCGGTACTTTCGAAATTACCGAAGCTTCTGCCGACATATTTCCGGCAGCAGTTTGCTCAGGTAACCAATCCGCCAATCGATCCGATCCGCGAAAGGCTGGTGATGTCGCTGAACAGTAAATTGGGATATCGCCGCAACTGGTTTGCCGAGACGCCTGAGCATGCAAAACAGGTTCTGTTGGAATCGCCGGTATTGTTTAATTCCGAACTTGAGAAGCTTCGATCGTTCGAGGATCCTGCTTTTCAGGCGGCCACGATCTCCATCCTCTTCCATGCTTCGGAAGGTGAAACGGGGATGGAGAAAGCCATCGAGAGTATCTGCCGGGAGGCTGAGAAGGCCGCAGACGAAGGCAAGTACCTCATAATTCTGAGTGATCGTGGAGTCGATGCGGAGCATGCCCCGATGCCTATCATGCTTGCGGTTGGTGCGGTGCATAATCACCTGCTTAAATCGAATAAGCGGTTGAAATTAAGTGTCGTTGCGGAAACCGGTGAACCGAGGGATGTCCATCATTTTGCAACACTCATCGGATACGGTGCAAATGCAGTAAATCCATATCTCGCATTTGAAACGCTGCGCGTCATGATCGATGCCGGAGAATTGGGCGATATCGTCCCGGCTGATTCGGCAAAGGCTCTGAATAATTTCCGGAAAGCGATTGAAGATGGATTGCTGAAAGTCATATCGAAGATGGGGATCTCGGTCCTCGGTTCATATCGCGGTGCTCAGATTTTTGAAGCGATAGGAATATCAAAGGAAGTAGTCGATCGGTTCTTTACAAATACTCCGTCACGAATCGGCGGTGTGGGACTGAAAGAAATAGCCCGCGACGCACTGGAACGGCATCAACGAGGGTATGGGACGCCCGAATGTCAGCTTCTCGATGAAGGACAGTTTCGGTCCCGGAGGAATGGGGAACGCCATGCCTGGTCGGCGGAGACGCTTCGGGCGATGCAGAAATTACGAAAATCAGAAGGCTTTGAGGAATACGATCAGTTTCGGAAAGCTTTGGATAATGTCGCTCCGATTGGCATCAAAGACTTACTCGAATTTCGAAAAGTGAATAGTCCGATCCCGATCGAGGAAGTCGAGCCGGTTGAAGATATCCGTCGTCGGTTCACGACGGCTGCGATGTCGTTGGGTTCGATTTCACCCGAGACGCACGAGACAATCGCGATTGCAATGAACCGAATCGGCGGCCGGAGTAACAGCGGCGAAGGGGGAGAGGATCCGCGTCGTTCACGGATCCTGCCTAATGGCGATTCGGCCAATAGTGCGATCAAACAGGTTGCATCGGGCCGGTTTGGAGTCACCGCCGAATATCTTTCGAGTGCAAAAGAAATTGAAATTAAAATGGCGCAGGGATCGAAACCGGGTGAGGGTGGACAGATTCCGGGGGATAAGGTGACGCCTCTCGTCGCGAAGCTCCGGCGGGCCATTCCGGGAATGCCCTTGATATCACCACCGCCGCATCATGATATTTACAGCATCGAGGATCTCGCGCAGCTTATTTACGATTTAAAGCAGGCAAATCCGCGTGCACGCGTCTGTGTGAAACTTGTCTCCGAGGCGGGTGTCGGAACGATCGCCGCAGGTGTAGCCAAAGCATATGCCGATGTCATTCTCATCAGTGGATCCAACGGTGGAACGGGAGCGTCACCCTTGAGCTCGATTAAAAATGCCGGCGGACCTTGGGAGCTTGGAATCGCAGAGGCACAGCAGGTGCTCGTGATGAACGGACTCCGTGAACGTGTGACGCTGCGTGCTGACGGCGGTATGAAGACCGGGCGGGATATTGTTATTGGTGCGATGCTCGGAGCGGAGGAATTTAATTTTGGAACTGCGACGCTGGTATCGCTCGGATGCCGGTATGTTCGTCAATGTCACCTGAACAGTTGTCCGGTTGGTGTTGCAACACAGGATGAGAGGCTGCGCAAGCGGTTCGACGGAAAGCCCGAGGAGTTGATAAAATATTTTACGGCGGTTGCAGAAGAAATTCGCCAGATTCTCGCAAGCCTTGGATTTCGTTCATTGAACGAACTGATCGGGCGAACCGATTTACTCCAGCAGAAAACCATCACCGATCACCCGCGGGCGAACACAGTCGATCTGAGCGGAATCCTGGCCCGTCGTGATTTTGAGAATGAGCAGAGATATAGGGTATGGCACCGGAACGATAAGCCCGGTACCCCGCTGGATGATATAATTCTTCAGGATGTCAAGGATGCAATCAGCGAACGCGTACCGGTTACTATGAAATACAAAATTAAGAATGTTCACCGCTCGGTTGGCACAAAACTTTCCGGTGAGATCGCCTATCTCTATGGTGACCGCGGCCTGCCGGAAAATACCATTGAGCTCAGGTTTACCGGAAGTGCCGGGCAGAGTTTCGGTGCGTTTCTGGTCCCTGGTATTAAAATGGTGCTCGATGGTGAGGCAAATGATTATGTCGGAAAAGGAATGTGCGGAGGTGAGATTATTGTCCGCCCAACACGTCAGGGGACGAATACTGCTGAAGACATCATCATTGGGAATACCGTGCTATACGGCGCAACCGGCGGTGCATTATTTGCAAGCGGTCGAACAGGAGAGCGATTCGCTGTCAGAAATAGTGGAGCGCTCGCTGTAGTCGAGGGTGTCGGTGATCATGGATGCGAGTATATGACGAACGGAACGGTTGTCGTCCTCGGCGCGGTAGGAAGAAATTTCGGTGCCGGTATGACGGGCGGTATCGTATATGTTCTCGATATCCGTGGTGATTTTGAAAAGAATTTGAATTCTACACTTATCACAGCCCATGGGGTCGACAATACGGACGATATTCATTTTCTGCAGTCGATTATAGATAAACATATGAATCTTACCTACAGCGTCCGTGCGCAAAAGGTGCTGACTAACTGGAGCGATTATCTACCGTTGTTCCGGAAGGTCGTTCCAAAATATATTCCTCCGATGCAAGCGGATACGGGGACGGGAAGTCATCGAAAATCAGTTATTCATTCTCAATCGCAAGTTTCATCTGCATAACCTTCTATAGAGAAAAGGAGCAACTCAAATGGCGAAGATTAACTTTGGTGGAGTAGTTGAAGATGTGGTGACACGAGACGAGTTTCCGTTATCAAAGGCCAGAGAAACATTGAAAAACGAGCTCATCGCGGTGATTGGATATGGTGTCCAGGGACCGGCTCAATCTCTCAACATGCGGGACAATGGATTTACCGTGATTGTCGGTCAGGCTCCTGAATTCAAAGAGGACTGGACGAAAGCGGTGAAGGACGGATGGGTCCCCGGCAAGACATTATTTCCTATTGAAGAAGCGGCACAAAAAGGAACGATCATTCAGTATTTAGTATCCGACGCGGCCCAACGAGCCGTCTGGCCCAAGCTGAAACCTCATCTGACCAAAGGCAAGGCGCTCTATTTTTCGCACGGATTTTCGATTACATATAAGGAGCAAACAAGTGTAATTCCACCTCCTGATGTCGATGTCATTCTTGTTGCACCGAAAGGTTCCGGAACAAGCGTCCGGAGAAACTACCTGGCCGGGGCCGGCATCAATTCCAGTTATGCCGTTTTTCAAGATGCAACAGGGAAAGCATTGGAACGGACACTGGCTATCGGTATTGCAATTGGCTCAGGATATTTATTCCCCACGACATTTGAACAGGAAGTATATAGTGATTTAACCGGCGAACGCGGCGTCTTGATGGGAGCACTCGCCGGGATCATGGAAGCGCAGTATCAGATTCTGCGGGAACATGGACACAGTCCGAGTGAAGCGTTCAATGAAACGGTGGAGGAATTGACTCAGAGTCTTATCCGACTTGTCGACGAAAAAGGGATGGATTGGATGTATTCCAATTGCAGTGCTACAGCGCAGCGCGGCGCTCTCGATTGGAAACCGAAATTCAAAGAAGCGGTACTTCCGGTGTTTAAAACACTTTACGAAAGGGTAAAAACCGGAGCCGAGACAAAACGTGTACTGGAATCCACGGGTGCCCTTAATTATAAAGATATGCTCAATGCGGAATTGAAAGAGATTCATGATTCTGAGATGTGGCAGGCCGGTGCCGCTGTCCGTTCGCTTCGTCCGGAAAATTGGAAAAAAGAAAAATAACCTTCAGAGGTATTCATGCGACAGATCACTCTTTACGATACTACACTGCGAGACGGGACGCAAGGAGAAGAAATTTCATATTCGGTAGAGGATAAACTCCGTATTACGCGGCGGCTCGACGAATTTGGCATCCATTATATTGAAGGCGGATGGCCCGGCTCGAATCCGAAAGATATGGAATTCTTCCAGAGGGCGAAGAGCCTTCAATTGAAACAGGCAAAAATTGCGGCTTTCGGCAGTACGCGGCGCTCCAAGAAACGTGTACAGGACGATCCCAATATTTGCGCATTACTCGAAGCACAAACGCCTGTTGTCACTATTTTCGGGAAGAGCTGGTTGTTGCATGTTCGTTCGGCGTTGAATATTACGGGGCCCGAGAATCTCGAGATTATCGAGGATTCCGTCTCGTATCTTAAAAAACAGGGACGTGAGGTGATCTACGATGCAGAGCATTTTTTCGACGGATTCAAGGACGATAAAGAATATGCACTGCAGTCGATAGGAACGGCTGCCCGTGCGGGAGCAGATGTTATCGTTCTGTGTGACACCAACGGCGGTACAATGACAAATGAGATCGAGGCTATTATTCAGGAAGTCCGGAAGAATATATCGACTCCGCTGGGGATCCATACGCACAACGATTGCGAGCTTGCCGTAGCGAATTCTATTGCTGCAGTCCGTAATGGCGTCGTGCAGGTTCAAGGAACAATCAACGGATTCGGGGAGCGGTGCGGTAATGCAAACCTCTGTTCCGTAATTCCCAATCTGCAATTGAAACTAGGATATCAATGTGTTCCAGAAGAGCGAATAAAACAACTGACGTCGCTTTCACATTTTGTCAGTGAATCGGCAAATCTCATTCATCGGAAGCATTTGGCCTATGTCGGTGAGAGTGCGTTCGCGCATAAAGGTGGTGTTCACGTTAGTGCAGTGATGCGAACTCCTCTCACCTATGAGCACATCAATCCCGAGCTGGTCGGTAACCGCCGGCG
The DNA here is from genome assembly GCA_050011775.1 of Bacteroidota bacterium. Taxonomy (GTDB): domain Bacteria; phylum Bacteroidota; class Ignavibacteria; order UBA10030; family CAVZMI01; genus CAVZMI01. The sequence goes on from JBEKIL010000002.1 coordinate 234,436, forward strand.
TGTATTGGTTTCAGATCTTTCAGGCAGAAGCAATGTTCTGTACAAAGCAAAAGAGCTTGGCATCGATCTTGATCAATCGTCTCCCGAAGTACAGAATATAGTCGATGACGTGAAGGCTCAGGAGTATAACGGCTATTACTATGAAGATGCTGAAGGATCATTCGAGCTGCTGGTGAAACGCCGCATTCCAGGGTGGAAGGACTTTTTCGTTCTCGAAGGATTTAAACTCATTATCCATAAGGAATCATCGGAAAGCAAACCTGTTTCTGAGGCGATTATCAAGGTTCGGGTAGGTGATGAAGTCGAACACACTGCAGCGAATGGGAATGGACCTGTAAATGCGCTCGACAATGCGTTGAGAAAAGCTCTTGAAAAATTCTATCCGGTGCTCAAGAATATCTCTTTGAGCGATTATAAGGTCCGTGTGATCGATGAGAAGGATGGTACACGGGCGAAAGTCCGGGTACTGATCACAACCACCGATGGACATACATCGTGGAATACGGTTGGTGCCTCGACCGATATCATCGAGGCAAGCTGGAAAGCCATGGTCGACAGTATCTACTATCATTTACTCCATTCGGAATCACACAATAATAATATATCAGAGAAGGGAGTCAAAACTGGTATATGATTATTGTCATGAATAGCGGTGCCACGAAAGAACAAATCGACCATATCATCGAGCGAGTGCAAGAGCTGGGACTCCGTGTGCATCCTATTTACGGTGAGTTTCGCACAGTTATCGCATGTGTTGGTGATGAGCGTGAGAAAATGGGTTTGCACCAGCTTGAATCGGTCGATGGTGTCGAACGTGTTGTTCCGATTCTGAAACCTTTCAAACTTGCGAGTAAAGAATGGAGCCATGCAACAAAGACGAGTGTCAAAATTCGTGCAGGAAAAGGTGGCCACGATATCATTGTCGGACCGGATACATTTGTCGTCATGGCTGGTCCCTGTTCGGTCGAAAGCAGAGAACAGATTCTTCTGAGTGCCGAGATCGTCAAAAAAGCAGGTGCATCTGTGCTTCGCGGTGGAGCCTTTAAGCCGAGAACATCGCCCTACAGCTTCCAGGGATTGGAGGAGCAAGGATTGAAATTGCTGGCTGAAGCGAGAGAGAAAACCGGACTGGCAGTTGTGACCGAGGTCATTACACCAGTCGATGTCGGTCTGGTGGCCGAATATGCCGATGTAATGCAGATCGGAGCCCGCAACATGCAAAATTTTGCTCTCTTGAAAGAAGTTGGAAAAATCCGGAAGCCCGTGCTATTAAAACGAGGGATGGCAAATACTCTGAATGAACTGCTGATGTCGGCTGAGTATGTCATGTCGCAGGGAAACCCCGACGTGATTCTCTGTGAGCGCGGCATCCGGACATTCGAGGATTATACGCGGAATACATGCGACCTCTCGGCGGTGCCGGCGCTCAAAGAGCTCAGCCACCTGCCGGTTATTGTTGATCCAAGTCATGGAACGGGTGTCCGCAGCCTTGTGACACCAGTATCGAAAGCGGCAGTCGCTGTCGGAGCCGATGGACTGATTATCGAAGTCCATCCAAATCCGGAGAAGGCTTTTTCCGACGGCGCACAGTCGCTGCCGCCACAACAATTTAATGATCTTATGGGCTGGGTGCAGAAACTTGTTGAAATTGAAGGCAAAGAAATGATACAGTTAAACAGTCCCGTTTCGACAAACCCGTCTCGATGAGTCTCGACCCGCTTCGATGAGCGAAGCGAGGCGAGCGAGACGGAAAGAGCGGGGCGAGACAACCAAGCAGTGAAGGAGAAATAAAACAAATGGAAAATCGTGTATTTATTTTCGACACAACGCTTCGAGATGGCGAACAATCGCCGGGCTGCAGTATGAATTTTGAGGAAAAAATCCGCATGGCCCGTCAACTCGAGCATCTAGGGGTGGATGTGATTGAAGCGGGTTTCCCGATAGCATCGGTAGGAGATTATGAGGCAGTTCGCTATGTAGCAAAAACCATCGAGAGCTGTATAATTGCCGCACTCTGCCGTACGCTTAAGAATGACATCGATCGCGCATGGGATGCAATTCAATATGCGAAGAAGCCGCGAATCCATACATTCATCGCGATTTCTGATATTCATCTATACCATAAACTGAAGAAGACTCGGGAAGAAGTATTGAAGGACATTACATGGGCCGTGAGCTATGCGAAATCACTCTGCAATAACGTTGAATTCTCCTGCGAGGACGCATCACGGAGCGACATCGATTTCCTTTGTCAGGTGGTATCGGCGGCGGTTGAAGCGGGGGCAAATGTAGTGAATCTTCCCGACACCGTCGGCTATGCGCTGCCCGATGAGTATGGTGCGATGTTCAAGACGGTGCAGGAGCGTGTTCCCAACATCGATCGCATTGTTCTAAGCTCCCACTGTCATAATGACCTCGGACTTGCAGTAGCTAACTCAATCGCTGCAGTTCAGAACGGTGCACGGCAGATCGAGTGTACAATCAACGGCATAGGAGAACGGGCTGGAAACGCTTCACTTGAAGAAGTTGTAATGACGTTGAAGACTCGAAAAGAGCTCCTAAAAATGCAGGCGAATGTTAATACTGAAGAGATTTATAAATCGAGCAAGCTCTTGAGCAGTCTCACAGGCATGGTCGTTCAGCGAAATAAAGCCATAGTAGGAGCGAATGCATTTGCACATGAAGCGGGTATCCACCAGGATGGAATGCTCAAAAGCCGGATGACATATGAAATCATGACACCGCAGTCTGTCGGTATCAAACATAGTACATTAATACTTGGTAAGCACTCGGGCCGGCATGCACTGAAACAGCGATACGGAGAACTCGGTTACGATCTTACAGCCGAGGAACTCGAACGCGTGTACGGTGTATTTTGTACGATTGCAGATCAGAAAAAAGAGATCTTCGACGAAGATCTGGTCGCAATTCTTGAAGATCGCTCGGGTACGGTCGAAGAATTATTTCATCTTGAAGTGATTCAAGTCAGCTCAGGGACGAATTTACGCCCGACGGCGACAATCGAGCTGCGGCAGGGGCGTCAAAAGTTTGTCGATTCGGCAACCGGTGATGGTCCGGTCGATGCAGCTTACAAGGCGATCGAACGAATTACCGGTATCATCGGGAAACTCACCGAATACACGATAAAATCGGTAAGTCTCGGACACGATGCAATCGGTGAAGTGTTTGTGCGTGTAGAATTCGACGGCGTATTCTTCAACGGCCGTGCAATCAGCACCGACGTTGTAACAGGAAGTGTGAAGGCTTATCTTGAAGCATTAAATAGAGCATTGATTGCAAGGAAGCGAAAATCCGATCAACAAAAAGAAGAACCGGACGTACATGTCACAGAAGTTCGACCATAACAAGAACACTGAATACAAAGCTAAGAATGTTATGAGATTGCCGATTTGAGATTGATGATTTATGAGTGGAAGAGGCTTTTTATTTTTCCGACTTAGTTTCATTGATTTTTAATATAAATTTGGAAATCGTCAAGTCATAATATCGGATATCTCAAGTCATTTAGTCGTCTTATTTCATCAATCATCAATCATATATCAAAAATCTCAATAGCAATATTAATATGAATTCTCCTCGAACAATGTTTCAAAAAATATGGGACTCCCATATCATCATACAGGAACCGAAAGCCCCGGCTGTGCTTTATATCGACCGGCATTTAATTCATGAAGTGACGTCACCTCAGGCATTTACGGGTTTGCGGGAACGTGGATTGAAAGTCCGACGTCCGGATAAAACGGTAGCGACGATGGATCACAGTATTCCTACGACGGATCCCTCGCAGCCGATCAGCGACGAGCTCGCAGCGAAACAAATTCAGCAGCTCTATACAAATGCAAAGGAATTTGGTATCCGGCTGTACGATATGTACAATGCACATCGGGGGATCGTTCATGTGATTGGTCCGGAATTGGGCTACACGTATCCCGGAATGACAATTGTTTGCGGTGATAGTCATACGTCGACACACGGCGCATTTGGTGCGCTCGCATTTGGCATTGGAACGAGCGAAGTTGAACATGTCCTTGCGACTCAATGCCTGCTGCAGCGTAAACCAAAGACCTTTGAAGTTCGTGTCGATGGAAAACTTGCTCACGGTGTTTCGGCAAAAGATATTATTTTAAGACTTCTTGCAACTATAGGTGCCGGAGGAGCGACCGGACATGTGATTGAATATACCGGCGTAGCAATCAAGAATCTCTCGATGGAAGAGCGGATGACAGTGTGCAATATGTCTATCGAGGGAGGCGCCCGCGCCGGAATGATTGCGCCCGACGATATAACATTCGAATATCTTGCAGGTCGCGAATTTTCTCCAAAGGGCAAGACATGGGAGGAGGCTGTGAAGAGCTGGAAGCAGCTTCCAACCGATGAAGGAGCTCTATTTGATCGAAGTATTGTCCTTGACGCTTCCTCGATCGAGCCGATGATTACTTATGGAACGAGTCCCGGTCAGGGAATGGGAATCAGCGGCCGGATCCCGGAACTTCAAACGATCAGCAATTTATCTCAAAGGCAGGCTCTTGAAAAGGCGCTTGCCTATATGGGGCTGAAACCGGGTCAGCGTCTACTCGGTCAGCATATCGATGTCGTATTCATAGGCAGCTGCACGAACGGACGCATCAACGATATGCGGCAAGCGGCAATGGTGATGAAAGGCCGTAAAATTGCAGCGGGAGTTCGGGTATTGGTTGTTCCCGGTTCACAAGAAGTGAAGAGACAGGCAGAGAAAGAAGGTCTCGATATCATTTTTAAAAGTGCAGGTGCAGAATGGCGTGAGTCGGGCTGTTCGATGTGCATAGCAATGAACGGCGACCAGCTCGAACCGGGGCAGTACGCCGTCTCGACCAGCAATCGTAACTTTGAAGGCCGGCAGGGCAAAGGCGGACGTACATTTCTTGCATCGCCGTTGACTGCCGCGGCGGCGGCCGTGACAGGTACAGTTACCGACGTGAGGACTCTAATAACCAAAAATTAAATTCGAAATTCATAATCTAAATAAAAATGTGATTATTGCCATGGGAAAATTTGTTACTTTTACATCTCGTGTTGTTCCATTATTAGCGAATAATATTGACACCGATCAGATCATTCCTGCCCGGTTTTTAAAGGTGACAGATAAGAAGGGACTGGGTGATAACCTTTTCTACGATTGGCGTTACCTGCCGGATGGTTCGCCCAATCCTGATTTTATTCTTAACAGGCCTCAAACTGCCGGAGTGCAAATTCTTCTCGCAGGCGATAATTTCGGCTGCGGATCGTCGCGTGAACATGCTCCGTGGGCACTGACCGGGTTCGGATTCAAGGTCGTTATCAGTACTTCGTTTGCAGATATTTTTAAAAACAATGCGTTGAAAAACGGATTACTGCCGATTGTTGTCGAACCTGAGATCCATCAGCAGCTCTGCAACCTGGTCGAGATCAACGGTGCCCTGCAGCTCAGCATCGATCTTGCTTCGCAGACAGTGACACTTCCGGGCGGAACAAAATTTAGTTTTCCGATTGACGAGTTTTCAAAAACATGTCTATTGAACGGAGTGGATGAACTCGGATATATTCTACGTTTCGAAAAAGCAATCAAGGAATACGAAAATAATCATAATGGGAAATAATTTTATGAGCGAACGTCAGAGTCAGCGATTCAATCAGCGCACTGTGGCAATTCTGGGTGCCGGTAATATGGGAACAGCCTTAATGAAGGGGATTATCAATGCGCAGCTCACACCGCCTCAAAATATTTGTGCCTGCGATGTCAACACAGAAAAACTGGACCGGCTGAAGGCGGAGTGGAAAATCAACACGACCCTCGATCCAGCGAAAGCCGTCGAGGCGTCCGAGGTAATTCTGCTCTGCGTAAAACCGGTCACGCTTCCGAAAATACTTTCACAGATCAAGAGTGTGATTACCGAGAAACAGCTGGTGATTTCAATTGTTGCCGGTGTAAAGATTGCCTATATCCAGCAGAGTCTCGGGAAGGAAATTGCCATCGTCCGAACCATGCCGAATATAGCGGCAACTGTCGATGAGGGAGCGGCGGCGATTTCATTCGGAGAATACGTCTCGCCGGAGCTTCACGAGGTCGCGATAGCAATATTCGAAGCCGTCGGCGAGGTTGTGGTTGTCGCCGAAGAAAATCTCGATGCAGTTACCGGCTTAAGCGGCAGCGGTCCGGCATATATTTATATGGTCATCGAGGCGATGATCGACGGCGGCGTGAAAATGGGACTGTCCAGGGATATTGCTACGAAGCTTGCGATCCAGACTGTTCTCGGCTCGGCAAAACTGGTAAAAGTCTCGGGTCTTCATCCTGCAATCCTCCGGGATCAGGTGACAACACCCGGCGGCACGACCATAAATGCAATACATGAACTGGAATCCCATGGGCTTCGTTCAATGCTTATTAATGCAGTGACTATAGCTACCCGCCGGTCGGAAGAGCTGAGCCGGATCGTGAGCAAACATTGAAAAGAAAAGGAAAAATTAAAAAGGAAAAATTAAAAAGTAAATGAAATAGAGAGGGAAACGCTCCTCGTCATGCCGAGTCCCGCCCTTCGGGCGGGAAGGCATGCTAAAAAAACTATTCTCAAGAAAAGGGAAAAAGATACAAGAGAGATCGAGAGTGAGAAGAATTTTAATAATACCAAAGGTGGAGAGTCCCGTAGGGACGGAATATTGGTAGAAAGGCATAATTTAAAAAAGGAAAGAGCTCCGTTAGGAGCGACATATTAATAACAGTAAAAAAGCAAAAGTAAAAAGGAAATTTAATTCAAAAGCTCCGGGAAACCGCATTCATTCTTTTGAATGTATTTACAACTTGAATTACAAAATAAAATCATAAAGGAGTAACGAAGACAATGTCAAAGAAATACAACATTGCAGTCCTTGGCGGCGACGGTACCGGTCCGGAAGTTATCCGTGAGGGAATCAAGGTTTTAGAAGCTGCGGCAAAAAAACACTCGATCAAGCTCGAATGGATTCACTACGATCTGGGCGGCGAGCGCTATAAACGCACAAGCGAGATATTACCTGATAGCGTTATCTCCGAGTTGCGTAAGCTCGACGCCATCTATCTCGGTGCCATCGGCCACCCGGACGTGAAACCCGGAATCCTGGAAAAAGGACTGCTGCTCCGTCTGCGCTTTGAATTGGATCAATATATTAACCTGCGCCCCGTGAAGTTGTATCCTAATGTGGAGACTCCGCTCAAGGATAAACGACCTCAGGATATCGATTTCGTAGTGGTCAGAGAGAATACCGAAGGATTATATACCGGAGCAGGCGGTGTGCTTCGCAAAGGTACGTCAAACGAAGTTGCCGTACAGGAATCCATCAACACGCGTATGGGAGTGGAGCGCTGCGTTCGCTATGCTTTCGAAGCGACAAAGAAACGCAACAAACGGAAAAAGCTGACCCTTTGCGGAAAAACAAATGTGCTGACATTCGCCTTCGATTTATGGGAACGTACTTTCTATGAAGTAGCAAAAGAATACCCGGATATACAGACCGACTACGCTCATGTCGATGCGACTACGATGTGGATGGTGAAGAATCCGGAATGGTTCGACGTTATCGTAACTGATAATATGTTTGGCGACATCATTACAGATTTGGGCGCTATGATTCAAGGCGGAATGGGTATTGCGGCAGGCGGAAATATCAACCCGAAAGGTGTTTCGATGTTCGAACCGATAGGCGGATCGGCCCCGAAGTATACAGGGAAAAACGTCATCAATCCGATGGCGGCTATCTGTGCCGGAGGGATGTTGTTGGAAACCCTCGGCGAACAGGCGTCCGGTCAGGATGTAGAACAGGCGGTAATTGAAGCACTCAGCAGCGGCAAGATAAAGAGTCTCGCTGCCGGTAAGATGGGTATGGGTACTTCCGAAGTCGGCGACCTCATTGCCAGTCTGGTATAGGAGAACGAATTCAAATTTGTCACTTTCTTTTTGAAAAGAAAGTGATCCGCCTCTGTTTGTGCCAAATGGCAATGGGTACATATATTGCCATTTTAGGACACCCCATAGGGGTGGCCTATTTGTAGAACTCTTAACAGCGATCAAAACTGTAGCACCGTAGGTGCGACCTATCTAATATATGTTTTGTCCATTCAATCTGTTCTGTGATAGGTCGCTCCTGACGGAGCTCGAATATTCTTCTTCTATATGGTTTTCTACAAGGAGGCCGTCCCTACGGGACTAAGGAGAGTTCAGTATCTTAGATCTTCGTCAATCTTAACGTAGACTGCCATTTGGCATTATCGAAGGTGGACGCTCCAGCGATTTTGTCGTCGAGGAATTATTTACTTTAGAATAATCACCATTATTTTTATCAAGCCCACCTTTTTTCAATCGATGGAAAAATCCTTTTTAAGGCATTAGTATCGTAGATATATGTATTATGATTAGACATAGATAGAGAAAATCGATGAATGCAAATATAATTTTACTCCCCGGGGACGGGATCGGACCCGAGGTTGTTGCCCAGGCGGTTCGTGTTTTGCAGAAGTTAGCATTACAGGGGAAGCATACATTTTCTGAACGGCTGGTTGGCGGTTGTTCCATCGACCGGATCGGCGTACCTATCACCGATGAAATTCTGGCAGATTGTAAAGCGGCGGATGCCGTATTGCTGGGTGCCGTGGGTGGACCGAAGTGGGATAATAATCCGCCCGAGACGAAACCTGAAAAAGCACTTCTCGCCCTGCGCAAAGAATTGGCTCTCTATGCCAATTTGCGACCTGTAAAAGTTTTTAAGCGATTGATTTATTCTTCGACGCTGAAACCCGAGATACTCGACGGTGTCGATATTCTGATGTTCCGTGAATTGACCGGCGGTATTTATTTCGGACCTCCGCGCGGATTCGAGATACGCGACGGGGAAGAGGTTGGTTTCAACACACTTTTATATTCCGAATCGGAAGTGCGGCGCATTGCAACATGTGCTTTCGAGGCCGCTCGTAAAAGGCGGAAAAAAGTGTGTTCTGTCGATAAAGCGAACATCCTGGAGACGTCGCAATTATGGCGTAAGGTTGTTATCAAAATCGCATCGGAATATCCCGATGTCGAGCTTACCCATCTGTTGGTCGACAACTGTGCATTGCAGCTAATCCGCAACCCAAAGCAGTTCGATGTTATTCTCACCGACAATATGTTTGGTGATATATTGAGTGATGAAGCAGCGATGCTGACAGGTTCAATCGGGATGCTTCCGTCTGCGAGTCTCGGTGGGAAGGTTGCACTTTATGAACCGATTCATGGATCAGCACCCGATATAGCCGGGGAAAATATTGCCAACCCGATCGGGACGATTCTGTCTGCCGCAATGATGCTGCGCTATTCATTTCATCTTGAAAAAGAAGCAATCGCTGTTGAACAAGCTGTTGAGAAGGCAATTGAACAAGGGTATCGCACTGCTGATCTCGGGGGGAAGATAGGGACAAAAGAGATGGGTGATGCAGTGATTGCAAATATTGTGTAGTACTTGCTTCTGAAAAGTTTTTCAGGTAAATTTTAACGCAATTTTAATTCAGCTAAATACCCGGAGAGGTGGGTGAGATGGCTGAAACCAATCCCGATTTGGCACTCTCTACCTAATTAGTAACTTTGGAGAGGTGGGTGAGTGGCTCAAACCAGCGGTTTGCTAAACCGCCGTAGGGTGTATAGCTCTACCGAGAGTTCGAATCTCTCCCTCTCCGCAATATGAGTTGCGGAGGGTACCAAATCGGGACTAAACCGTCGTAGGGTACAGCGAGCCGCTTTTTGGCAAGCAGTCCCGCTTGCGGGATAAAACTCTACCGAGGGTTCGAATCCCTCCCTCTCCGCAAGACTACGCCCCACAGAAAAACTGTGGGGCTTCGTCTTGCAGGCTTAAACTATGCCCCATCCCGAAACAACAGGATGGGGCTTTTTATTCAACGAAGTTCACCGACCCGTCCGCAGGAACGAAGTGTAGGCGGAAGGTGAATGTAGTTGAACGTCTTGCAGACCCTGGTCGACGAAGCTCCGCAGGAGCGTAGTCGACCCTCTCCGCTCAAAGTCGATTCAAAAAAGAACTGGCTTTTTTATTATTTATGATACGATAAATCATATCTTTTAGATTGACTAATAATAATTGCTATTGTTAAATCCACCTAATCCTAACAACCTTCTCAACCTGCTTAAACTCTTTATCACCCGTCACCAACTCACTTTTTTTCTTCATCGCAAGTGCAGCAGCAAAGCAATCTGCATATGACATGCGGTTATTGGCCTTTAATTGAGCTGCCTGAAGCGCAAGTTCTTTATTAACATCGATGATCTGAATGGGAAGAGCTCTCATCGCATCCTCCGCAAGCCGGGCCTTTTGTTCACCGCCGGTTCGCCACGCTGTATATATTACTTCTCCCCAATTGACGACACAAAGAAAAGTCTCGTGATTCTTCGAGACGCACTCTTCAAAAATTTTTGCCACCGATTCATAACCCGTTTGACGCTGTAAGTATGTTATAACGGCATAACTGTCAAGAACGGTCGTTTTCATAGATCACGCTCACGTTTCTTATCTTCTGCAAGAGATTTCAACATATCGCCGTCGGTTCCGAGTATTCCGGCTAATGTATCGAAATAATTCTGATTGAGCGGCTGTATGATCAGTTTACCGTTTTGTTCTATGAAGGCGACCTTCGTTCCCTTCTTGATATTGAACTTCTGGCGTATTTTTGATGGGACCACAACTTGCCCCTTCGTTGTTACTACCGACGTTTCCATTGTATTACTCCTTTTTTCTAATAATACGAAATTATCGGAGGTAAGTCAAATAAAAATTAGTAATACATAAAATTATAACGTACTACAGAGTTCAATATGGATTAGGGCAGGTTATTGATATATGTCCTCTGCCATATTCTCGTACATGCTTGTACGAAAAGCACTTATGAAAGATCAAATTAATAAATAGACTATAGAAATAGCGAAGAGTTTTATTTATCTTTTACAGACTTATCTTTTGGAGGGCTTTATGAGCAAATCAAGAATAAATGGGACAAAAAAGATATCGGATGATCTCCTGAACCGGATGCACCGGTACTGGTGTGCCGCGAATTATCTCTCTGTCGGACAGATATATCTGCTTGATAATCCGCTTTTAAAAAGGCCGTTACGAAAAGAGGATGCAAAACCGAGGCTGTTGGGTCATTGGGGTACCACACCCGGATTGAATTTTATCTATGTGCATCTGAACAGAATTATAAAAGAACGCGACCTCAACATGATGTTTATTACAGGACCGGGTCACGGCGGACCGGCATTGGTTGCCAATACGTATCTGGAAGGAACATATAGTGAGTTGTATCCCCAGATCTCTTCAGATTCTAAAGGGATGAAGGAATTCTTCAGACAGTTTTCATTCCCCGGCGGTATATCGAGTCATACCGGATCGGAAACGCCCGGCTCCATCCACGAAGGGGGTGAGCTCGGTTATTCGATCTCGCATGCCTATGGAGCGGCATTCGATAATCCGGATCTGATTGTCGCCTGCGTCGTTGGCGACGGTGAAGCCGAGACCGGCCCTCTTGCTACGGCATGGCATTCGAATAAATTTCTCAATCCTCTTCACGACGGAGCGGTACTGCCGATTCTTCATCTGAACGGCTACAAAATTGCCAACCCGACTGTGCTGGCCCGCATCAGCCATGAGGAGCTCGAAAGTCTATTCATTGGCTACGGATATAAACCATATTTTGTCGAGGGATCGGAACCGAAGAAAATGCACAGACTCATGGCGGAGACACTCGACACTATTATTGCAGAAATACAATCGATCCAAAATGAAACCAGAAGAAAGGGAACCGTCAAACGTCCCCAATGGCCGATGATTATTCTAAGGACTCCCAAAGGCTGGACGGGCCCTAAAAAAGTCGATGGTTTGAAAGTCGAGGGATCATGGCGTTCGCATCAGGTCCCGTTCGCGGGGGTTCAAACAAATCCAAAGCATCTTAAGCTTCTGGAGAATTGGCTTAAAAGTTACAATCCGGAAAAGCTGTTCGACAAACATGGGAAACTTATTCCCGAATTAGCCGAGTTGTCTCCTAAAGGGATCCGACGGATGGGAGCAAATCCCCATACAAACGGGGGGCTTCTACTGAAAGATTTGACGCTTCCGGATTTTCGCAATTATGCAATTAAAGTCAAGAAGCCCGGACACATTATGAGCGAGACATCCAGAATTCTTGGAACCTTTCTGAGAGACGTGGTAAAACTAAACGAAGAGAATAAGAATTTTCGTGTTATGGCTCCGGATGAATTGACATCAAATCGCCTCGGTGACCTATTCGGTGCGACGAACAGGGTGTGGATGGGAGAAATAATTCCGGGAGATGATCATCTTTCGCCGGACGGCCGCGTTATGGAAATATTAAGCGAGCATACATGCCAGGGTTGGTTGGAAGGCTATCTTCTCACTGGCCGTCATGGATTTTTCACGTCGTATGAGGCGTTCATTCATATTATAGATTCAATGTTTAATCAGCACGCAAAGTGGCTGAAGGTCAGCAGTAAGGAAGTCCGCTGGCGCAGGCCGATCGCTTCTCTTAATTATTTTTTATCATCCCACGTCTGGAGGCAGGATCATAACGGATTCAGCCATCAGGATCCGGGTTTTATTGATCATGTGGTAAATAAAAAAGCGGACGTTATACGAGTATATTTTCCGGCCGATGTCAATACGTTGCTCTCGGTTGCCGACCACTGTTTACGAAGTCGGAATTATATCAACGTCATCGTGGCGGGGAAACATCTCCAGCCCCAGTGGCTTTCGATGGACGAGGCGATCAAGCACTGTACCTACGGCATCGGTATCTGGAAATGGGCCAGCAACGATCGGGGAGAGGAGCCGGATGTTGTCATGGCTTGCGCGGGGGATGTACCGACGAATGAGACACTGGCTGCAATAGAAATTTTGAGGAGTTATGCTCCGGAATTAAAAATTCGGATGATTAATGTTGTCGATCTTATGACGCTTCAGCCGAAGGAAGAACATCCGCACGGACTGACGAATCAGGAGTTCGACACACTTTTTACATCCGATAAACCGATAATCTTTGCCTATCACGGATATCCGATGCTCATTCACCGGCTCACCTATCGGAGAACCAATCATAAAAATATTCATGTCCGCGGTTATAAAGAGGAAGGAACCGTGACCACTCCGTTTGATATGCTGGTGAGGAATGATATGGATCGTTTCCACCTGGTAGCTGATGTTGTGGATCGGGTTTCTGTTTTACGTAATATTTCAGCATACGTCAAGCAGGATATGCGTAATAAAATTATTAAACATAAAGAATATATCGGTAAATATGGCGAGGATATGGCCGAGATTCAAAAATGGAAATGGAAAGGATGGTAAATTACTGATACCAACGATTCGGTCTAAGGACATACACTTCGTAGAGTCTGTTATTTAGAGAGAAACAGTATATCTCCCCCTTTTTCGATGGGGGTTCTACAATCTACGATCCGTAGGGCTAATAGAGATATACAGACGGCGTTCTCACATTTGAGCAGAAAAAAGCCCCTATTTCACAATGATTGCACCGGCCCCGAGCAGATAAAGATAGACCCCATTTGTCGAACCACCGCATCCCGCCGATTAATCTCCCACGAGTTTACTCTCCTTTCCACCCCGTTGAAACATCGATGACTATGAATAAATATGTTGCTATCAGGATTAGTGTGTACTTTATAAATTAATGCATTCCGAGTATTATACCTTAATAAGTTATCTTTTTTGTATTTTTTCCTTGACTTTTGCTTGAATAATTGTTAATTACTATTAAATAAATAAAGAATAGAACGTGACTTAAACCGGTTGTGGGGGGGATATCAAGACTACACGGCAGTACTGTCGTGTATTGCCGTCATCATTATTATTACAATGACAAGACCACTACTAAAAATCTCACTCTTTTATTGTTCAAACTCGATATCTCCCGCTGATCTAAATTATCTTTCATCCCGGCTGGAGAATATTGAGCTGAATACCATCAGTGTTCCATGTTCGGGTAAAGTCGACATTGAGTATATCATGAAATCAATCGAGACCGGATCCGATAGAGCGATCCTGATAGGATGCGAGGGGGGCGAGTGTAAGTATCTACAGGGAAGTATTCGTGCACGGAAACGAATAGATGCTATTAACGAAATTTTAAACGAGGTGGGTCTTGGAAGCGAATGCGTCAGTTTTATACCCCGAGTCAACACTGATAGACCACATAAAATCGTTTATGAAATTAATACTGCAATCGGCCGCTAAAAATTGCTATAGTAAATGGTGAGATAAACATTTTAAGAAGAAAATAATGGACAGCCTATTAGCGAAGAAAATTGAAGAAGGCGATTTCATAATCACAGCGGAATATTTGGGCGGCACCGATATTCAGTATGATCCCGCCGTGATTTTAAAAAACTCCGGTGTACTGGCGGTGAATGTAGCCGATAATCCGTATGGTCCGGTGATTTCATCATTGGCATCGGCGGTGAAATTGATGCAAGCGGGGATTGAACCGGTCTATCAACTTGTAACCCGCGATCGCAACAGGATTGCTCTTCAATCCGATATATTGGGTGCTGCTTCGCTTGGTATCAAAAACATACTCTGCCTGTCGGGGTATCATCAAAGTATCACAGAGATGCCTGAATCGGCGAATGTATATGATCTCGATTCGATCCAACTCATTGAAACCGTGTCGCGGATGAACAATGAGGGAGTTCTGTTGAACGGCAGAAAAATAGAAGGTAATTTTTCGATGCTTATCGGGGCCGTTGCAAATCCCTATTTAAGACCTCTTGAATTGAATATCTTGAGGATGGCAAAAAAAGTTAAGGCTGGCGCGAAGTTTATTCAGACTCAGGCGGTTTTTAATACGACCGATTTCCAGGAATGGTTGAATGCGGCATATCAGGAAGGTCTCACTGAAAGAGCGGCCATCATTGCAGGGATTTATCCTCTCGAGAGTTACAATGAAGCCAAGCATCTCCTGAGGAAACATACTGATTTTTATATCCCCGAATCGCATGTCAAAAGTATTAAGGATGCGGGGAGTCCTGCAGCACAAAAGAATAGGGGTATCGCAATCTGTGTTGAGACGATCAATAAGATAAAAGAAATGAGCGGTCTAAGCGGAATTCATCTGATATCTGGCGGGAAAGAAGATAGCATCAGGGAAATAATAGAAAAAGCTGGAATTTAAGGCATGCCGGAAAAATATCATATAAAGACAAGCCATGTCCAACCGCGGCTCCCTCGAATTGGAAGATTGGGAGTTGTCGACTCGCGTGAAGATTGTGCCCGGTGCCATAACTGTGTGAAAAAAACCTGTGTCTATGACAAATACAGGGAAGAGAATATCTTCATCAGGGACCTGGATGAAGTACATACCCTGTTTTTTGAATGTATGGGATGCTTTTCTTGCATTCAGAATTGTACGAAAAATATATTGATAATGTCTCTGAATTCGGAATACCAGAAGCTGGGT
This sequence comes from Bacteroidota bacterium, assembly GCA_050011775.1. Classification (GTDB taxonomy): domain Bacteria; phylum Bacteroidota; class Ignavibacteria; order UBA10030; family CAVZMI01; genus CAVZMI01. The sequence goes on from JBEKIL010000002.1 coordinate 249,971, forward strand.
AATGAATATTGGACACCGCAGATTTTGAGTACGACCTGGTTGGAGGCAGAAACGGGAAAGGTACCGGTGTCCGGTGCGGGGTATAGGGGTAAATTTTCTGGGCCGGGTTTCGATTCTATGTGGACTGATATGTCGGAAATTGTCAGACCAACCCGTGATGGCATTCACGGTCGGGAGTATATCAGTACCTCCGTCGATATCGGTAGGAAACCGGCATACCTGAACTTTGAAGCGAACCATTTGCAGACGACGATTCCTCCTCTTATTTCTGTGCCGTTCCCAGTTCTTCTGGACATGCCTTCTGAAAAATATACCGTGCCTGTCCTGGAACCCTCTATCATCGAAACTGCAAGACGAACCGGACTGATCGCGATTATCGATTCGCGAAAATGGACATCGATAGACCTGGCTGATGAAAAAGAATATCTCTCGAACATCGCATTCTTTCTTCATAAAGATGGTCCCCGTATCCCCGATGAAATCCTTGAGAAGACGCGACTCATTGAAATACCCGATGCTGCGGATGTAGAAGAGAGGATCCATTTTATTAAGAATTTATATCCTGGAATAATCGTCGCAGTACGTCTACCCATGGATCGACATGCGGTGAAACGAATAGAAGAACTTACGCACGGTGACATAGAAGCCCTTCATCTGATTGCCGGTCTCGATGGGAATGAAATCGGAAGAAAAAATCCACGGTTTATAAAAGATATCATCCGGGAAGTACATTCATTGCTTATAACAAATGAAAAGAGAGATGAAATAACGCTTATTGCCGGGGGAGGAATCGGCTTATCGGAACACGTCGCCAAAGCAATAATATGCGGTGCCGATCTGGTATCGATCAATCTACCCCTTCTGATTGCAATTGAATGCCATTTGTGTGAAAGCTGTAAGCCGGGCGATTACTGTCCGGCCAAATTGGACAAAGAGATAGATGTACAATATGGCTCAGGACGCATGACTAATCTTATCGCTGCCTGGCATTGGCAAATAGTCGAACTGATGGGTGCGATGGGTATGCGCGAAGTACGCAGGTTACGTGGTGATGTAGGTCGTGCCATATTTAAAGATGAAATTGAAGAAGAAATATATGGGCCAATTTTTAGAAAATAAAATTACCCCGGAAGAAATCCTGCCCGAGAACACCTTAAAAACACGTGTTCCGCAGGTTGAGGTGGAGAGGACCATTAAACCGGCTCCTTCGCGATACCGAAACGAGATTGCGAAGTACCTCATTTATCGTGATGAGGAAAATTGCAGAATGTGCGGTACGTGTGTACAAACATGTACAAAAGGTGTTCACGTTTTGAAAAAAGGGTATAAACTTTTTGCAACTCCTCAAAACCATAAATGTAATGGGTTCGTATGCGAAAAAACTGATAATTTCTGTGTTGCAAAATGCCCCCAGGATGCATTGCGATTGGTGAAAAATCCTATGATGGATGTTTTAGGAGATTACAGGTGGTCTTCCGATATGATTCTTGCAACCTGGAAAATGGCCGAGACGGGTGATATACTTTCAGAGGATTGTGATTTTGAATATGAAACAGGAAATTCTGGCGGAGGCTTCGATCGTATTCGCCTCGTATTTCCCGAAAATACCGCAAAAGTCGATGTCGATGAGATAGACATCAGCCTCGATCTGAATAAAAGAAACGATGGCAGGCCAAAGATTAAAATTGATGTACCCTGGTATGGCGCAGGAATGTCATTTGGCTCCATAAGCAATGTAGTTCAATTATCTAAAGTAAGGGCAGCTGTAGCCTGGAATACTTTTTCCTGTTCAGGTGAAGGTGGATACATGGAGCGTCTTAGGCCGTATGACGATCACATGATTACCCAGGTTGCCACAGGACTCTTCGGTGTAAGAGAAGAGACAATTCAAAGAGTTCCCATCGTTGAATTTAAATATGCCCAGGGAGCTAAACCCGGTCTGGGAGGCCACTTATTGGGAACAAAGAACACACCTGCAGTCGCAAAGATGCGTGAAGCTGTTCAGGGAATTCCATTGTTTTCACCATTTCCTTTTCATAGTGTTTATTCCATCGAAGATCACAAAAAACACATCGATTGGATAAAACATGTAAATCCCCGAACACTAATTTCGACGAAAGTATCAACTCCTACCGATGTCGATATGGTTGCAGTAGGGAGTTATTATGCAGGTACACATATCATCCAGATCGATGGTGGTTATGGGGGGACCGGCGCTGCTCCCGATATAGCTAAAAAGAACATCGCAATGCCTGTCGATTATGCAATTCCGAAAGTCCATAATTTTCTGGTAGCCGAGGGTGCACGTGATGTTGTAGTTCTGATGGCAAGCGGAGGTATCCGTAATTATTATGATGCAGCTAAAGCAATAGCTCTGGGCGCCGACGGTGTCATTATTGGAACCGCAGAATTGGTGGCGCTGTGCTGCGTACGATGCAGCAGATGTGAAAGTGGACGAGGTTGTCCAAGGGGCATTGCTACAACTGACCCCGAACTTTCTGCTCAAATATCCCTTGAATGGGGAACGCAAAGACTGGTTAATCTTTACAATGCATGGGCAATCGGATTAAAAGATATTTTAAGGCGTCTCGGCTTAAAAAGTATTAAGGAATTGCGTGGACGAACGGATGTATTAAAGCATCTGGATATATCTAAATAGATATGAATAATAAAAATATTGAAAATATTCTGAGATCGAGGAAAAAACTGGTTGAGAATTTCGAAATTCCAAGCAGATCAAGTGCAATGGAAGCCGAAGGGGGCTGCGGTGTCATCGGGTTTTGTTGTACTGAACCTGTACCTGGCAAGCATATTCATGAGCCATCAAGATTGATGCACAATCGCGGGAACGGCAAGGGCGGAGGCATTGCTGCAGTGGGTCTTATTCCGGAACAACTAGGTGTTACAAGAGAAGTACTTGACGAATGTTACATGCTGCACATAGCTTATCTTGAACCTTCTTCACGTTCCGCTGTCGAGAAAAAATATGTCGACCAGGCGTTTAATATTACAAAATCGGAAAGGCTTGACACGGTTGATGATTGGAAAAGCGTCCCCGGGCTTGAAGTTAAGCCGCCGGATGTATATCGATACTTCGTCAGGGTTAAAGAGGGTGTCCTGGATAAATATATTTCTGAAAATAATTTTGAGAAGCTTGATCGAAGAGATGCCGAGGATGAATTTGTAAACCAGAACAGCTTTCGGTTAAACCAGGAATTTTACACCGCGACGAAAAAGCAGGTGGCTTTTGTAATGTCACAAGGCCGAAATATAATGATCCTGAAAGTTGTCGGTTATGCTGAGGCTGTAACTCAATATTACAAGATAGACAATCTATGTGCATACGTTTGGATTGCGCATCAAAGATATCCGACCAGAGGTCGCGTATGGCATCCAGGCGGTGCCCACCCCTTTACTGCGATGAACATGGCGTTGGTGCATAACGGAGACTTTGCCAATTATCACTCGGTGGTAGAATATCTCAAGCAACGAAATATTTATCCACAGTTTATCACTGATACCGAGGTATCGGCGCTTATGTTCGATTTATTGTCAAGGATATTTAAATACCCCATAGAATATATTATTGAAGCATTAGCTCCTACGACAGAATTAGACTTTGACCGTTTGCCTCAGGAAAAACAAAATATTTACAGGGCAATTCAATCTACTCACATCCATGGCTCTCCAGATGGTCCCTGGTTCTTTATTATTGCCCGGAATCTCGTGGATAATCATAAATTTCAATTACTTGGCATCACGGACACCGCGATGCTGAGACCTCAGGTTTTTGCTTTCGTCGACGGCAAGGTACAGGTTGGCATTATCGGTTCGGAGAAGCAAGCCATTGATGCGACACTCGCAAGCCTTGCTAAAGGAGACAAGCGAATTTGCCCAATTGCAGATAAATACTGGAATGCCCGCGGCGGCAGTCATTCAGACGGCGGAGCATTTATGTTCGATATCATCCCCGACGAAAGAGGTAAATACAGGTTGGAATGCAAAGATAAATTCGGTGTTCCGGTTCAAATAACTGAAAAAACTGAAAGCTGCGATTTCACGATCGAAAATCCTTATTCGAAAATTAAAGATATAATTGAAACAACTATAACTGAATATGTTTTTGAGGAGAAGGATCTTTTTGAATTTGTACGGAACAATATCGCGCAATGGTCTTTTGATGATATATGGGCGGCTTGTAAAGCAATCAGAGAGCTTGCCGGAAATAATGAATACGCCCCGTTTGCAATCAATACATTGACGCTGTTAAATGATCGGCATTATCAAACGGGGGCCAAGAGGCGTTCGCATATACTTCATATAGTGCGGACCGAATTAAATTCCCTGTTTAAAAACATTCCAAAGCTTCGTGCTGATAAGGAAGAAGGGGCTGTATATCGTCTTCTGGATTTTGAGACAAGAAACGACTTGCGCAAACCAAAAAATAATGAAAATACACTCGTTATTGATTCGAAGGGATTCCCGCCCGAAGGAAATGAGTGCGATGCAATGTATCTTGTCAAGGCATTCAAAATAGGATGGAAAAAATTCATATTATATAATTGTGCAGGCCAGCGTTTTGTTGGATGCGGTTTAGGACCTGAAACACACGACGTAACTATAGACGTTTACGGGAGCTCTGGCGACTACCTTGGCTCGGGCCTTGACGGATTAACAATCACTGTTCATGGTAATGCCCAAGATCAGTTAGGCCAGATAATTAAAAGCGGCAAATTAGTTATTCATGGTGATGTCGGTCAGACATTCTTATATGGTGCCAAGGGAGGTTCAATTTTCGTCAAAGGAAACGCTGCCGGTCGCCCGATGATCAATTCCGTCGGCAGGCCAAGGGTTGTCATCAACGGAACAAGTCTTGACTTCCTAGGTGAATCGTTCATGGCCGGCGATATTTATAATAGAGGTGGTTTTGTGATAGTCAATGGGGTAAAATTCAACGAGGAAGGAGTTATTGTACCGCTCCCCGAACCTTATCCAGGCAGCAACCTGTTTTCCCTGGCTTCAGGAGGAGCCGCTTTCATAAGAGATCCACACAGGCAGTTGGTCACCCAGCAATTAAACGGCTGCATCTTTTCTCCATTCACTGAAAAAGACTGGGAGTTGATATTGCCGTATCTACAAGAAAACGAAAAACTCTTTGATATTAAAATAGATGATTTACTTACCGTGAACGGTAGAAAACTTAAACCGACAAAGGTTTACAGGAAAGTAGCCCCGAGCATCGAAGGTACTCCATCGACACCCGAAAAAGATGTTTATGGTGAAGAGGAACAAGTTGACGAGCTTGTTGAAGAAAAAATAGAAATGTTAAAATAAATACAGCTGATAAATAATATGGCTATTGTCATAAGTAAAGATAAAAAGGAAGCCGGATTATTAAATACCGTGAAGGAGATTTCGGGTATTGATATCAGCAGCTGCCTGCAATGTAAAAAATGCACCAATGGCTGCCCGATGATCAGCCTGGCTAAAGTTACTCCATCCGAGATTATAAGAAGGTTACAGCTGAGTATCGGTGATTCAATTCTGAACAGCGATCTTATATGGATGTGTGCTTCATGCGAAATATGTTTTTCACGTTGCCCGATGCATATAGACATGTCGGCAGTCATGGATGCTCTGCGAATGATTTCTGTCAAAAAGAATGCAGCCAAACAGAAGGGTAATATCCCCTTGTTTAATAAATGGTTTTTGAAGACCGTACGTGCGTTTGGGCGGACGTACGATTTGGGTATGATTGCAGCTTACAAGGCAGGAACTTCAAGTTATTTCCAGGATGCAGAGAAGGTTCCCGTGATGCTTAAAAAAGGGAAAATTGCTTTACTCCCTTCCTTAAAAGCAGATAAAAAATATATTAAAAGAATATTTAAAATCAGAAAATGAAATACGCATATTATCCGGGATGTTCGGCAGAGTCTACGGCGCGCGATCAATACATGTCGGTGCAGGAAGTTTCGAAAGCTTTAAATATCGAACTGGTTGAACCGAATGGATGGACGTGCTGCGGATCGACACCGGCACACCATACCGACAAATTGCTGTCCATTGCACTTCCTGCTGCCAACCTTCTTATGGCAAAAAAGATGGGCCTTGATATGGTCGTGTTCTGTGCCGCATGCTACAATAGAATGAAAGTTGCTAACCATGAAATCCGGATAAACCCCAAAATGAGAAAAGAAATAGCAGCAATTTTAAGAGAGGATTATGACGGGAGTGTGAAAGTCCATCATTTTGTGGAATTACTCATCAAAGATGTTGGAGTTAAGAAATTGCAGGAAGCGTTTTCCCATTCACTGGATGGGCTAAAGGTAGCCAGTTATTACGGATGTCTTTTAGTACGACCTCATGAAGTAACCGATTTCGATGATCCTGAAAATCCCACAATTATGGATAGCTTAATAACAATAATGGGTGGCGAAAGTATTGACTGGCCTTCTAAGGTTGAATGTTGTGGAGGCGGTTTCGCTCTTACAAGAACCGATATTGTGATTGAACTCTCGAACTCGATATTAGGAATGGCAAAAGCGGCCGGTGCTCAATGTATAGCGGTTGCATGCCCGATGTGCCAGGTAAATCTTGACCTGAGACAAATCGATATTAACAGGACTATAAGCAAGGTTTATAATATACCAATTGTTTACATAACGCAGCTTATAGGTCTGTGTTTAGGTATTTCTCCCGAAAAACTTGGCATGGATAAAAGCGTTGTTTCTCCAAAACAAATAATTGAAGCGGTCAAAAGTAATTAAGGATGAAAAATGAATAACTTTACCCTTGGGATGAAAGTAATTATAAAAGGAAGAATTTCTTAGTGAACACCGATAAGAAAAAAATGGTAGGTGCCGTGTTGGTCGAAGGTGGAGGTATTGGAGGGGTTCAGGCATCTCTCGATCTTGCTAACTCCGGATATAAAGTATACCTCGTGAACCGCTCGGCGACTATCGGTGGTATGATGTCTCATCTCGATAAAACCTTTCCCACGGGCGATTGCGCTATTTGTGTTATTTCACCCAAGCTGGTTGAATGTGCAAGGAATCTGAATATTGAAATACTTACCCTTTCAGAACTGGAAAAAATTGAAGGAAAACCCGGAAACTTCAAAGTATCCGTAAAAAAATCTCCCCGTTTTATCAATGAAAAAATATGTAACGATTGTGGAGATTGTACAAAAGCATGTCCTGTGGAAGTAAGCGACAAATTCAACCGAGATCTCGGCGTAAGGAAGGCTGTCCAAAAATATTATGCACAGGCAATTCCCAATATGCCCAACATACTGAAGTTGGGACACGCGCCTTGCAAAATGAAATGCCCCGCTAATGTCAATGTACAGGGATATATTCAGTTAATAAAAAAACAAGAATATATTAAAGCGGTGAGTCTCATCCGCGAAAGAAATCCTTTTGCAGCAATATGTGGTCGCGTCTGCCCGGCTCCCTGCGAAACCGCTTGCACTCGCTTAAAATTAGATAGTCCGTTGGCAATAAGGCAATTAAAAAGATTTGCTGCCGACCAGGAAATAAAAAGATACAAGTCCGGTGAATTATCCTTACCTGAACAAAAAATACCGTCATTAAATGCCAAAAAGGTTGCGATAATTGGTGCCGGCCCGTCCGGGTTGACTGCAGCCGGTGATTTGGCGGATAAAGGTTTTGCCGTTACCATCTACGAAGCTAAAGAGACTGCCGGTGGAATGTTGTACTGGGGGATCCCCGGATACAGGCTTCCAAAAGATATCCTCGATTATGAAATAGAGCTGATAAAACGGAAGGGCGTGAAAATTGTCCTGAACTGTACTATTGGAAAGGACAAAACACTTTCAGAACTACAAAAGGAAAACGCCGCAATTTTTCTCAGTGCCGGTATTCATATCAGTAAAAAGGTTGGTATTGAAGGTGAAGACAAAGAAGGCGTAAATTATGGAATAGAATTCCTTCGACAAGCCGCAAACGCCGATAACAAACCGACGGTAAAGGATAAAGTCTTGGTAATCGGAGGTGGAAATGTTGCCGTTGACGTTGCAAGAACCGCTCTCAGGCTTGGCGCAAAAAAGGTTGAACTGTTCTCACTCGAACGACGCAATGAAATGCCTGCTTATAAAGAAGAAATCGAAGCGACTCTGGCTGAAGGAATTATTTTATGGAACGGATGGGGACCCAAACAAATACTTGGCAATGGTTCTGTCACAGGGATAGAATTAAAACTCTGTGTCAGTGTATTTGACGATAATGGCAAATTCAATCCTTCGTACGATGAAAATAATACGATTACTATGAATGCCGATCAGGTGATCGTAGCCATAGGCCAGATGGTCGACATCGGGCTCGCCAGACATATCGGTGTTGATATTGAACATGGATGTATTAAAATAAATTCTGTCACACTTGAAACATCCGTGAAAGGTATTTTTGCAGGCGGCGATATTGCTTCAGGACTTGGCAGTGTGATCGGGGCCGTCGCTGCCGGGAAACGTGCTGCTGAATCTATAAGCAGGTACCTGAACGGTGAAGACTTGCTTTCAGATCGCTTTGAACATTCATTAAAGCCTGTCTCTGAAGAATTATTTCCTTCAACTAAAAAAGTAGTCAAGAAAAAACGTGCAGTTGCCGCTGAACTTCCTGTTAATAGCCGAATTGATAATTTTAATGAAATTGAGAAATCGTTTTCTGAAAAAGAAGCGATAGCTGAAGCCGAACGATGCTTAAATTGTGCTCAATGTTCCGAGTGTATGGAATGCGTTTCGGCATGTGAAAAGAAAGCCGTCGATCACAGTATGAAAGAACAGAATGTGGAGCTGGAAGTAGGCTCGGTTATTCTAACGACAGGTTTTGATGAATTTGATGCAGAGCGTATCGGAGAATATGGTTTTAACCGATACCCAAACGTTCTCACAAGTGTTCAATTCGAGCGTATGCTTTCTGCGGCAGGCCCTTATAGTGGACATCTGGTACGCAAGGACAACAGCAAAGATGCCAAACGAATTGCCTGGATTCAATGTGTAGGTTCCCGTGAAACAAAATGTGGAAATGAATATTGCTCATCTGTTTGTTGTATGGCCACAACAAAACAAGTTATGATTGCGTCCGAACACCTTGAGGGATTACAGGGAACAATATTCAATATAGATATCAGGGCGTTCGGAAAGGATTTTGATCAGTATTATGAACGCGCCCGGGCGATGAAAAACATCAGGTTTATTAAAAGTATCCCTTCGAGGATAATCCAGATGCCTGAATCAAATGATCTGCGATTAATTTATATCGATCCCGTAACAGGCTATTCCGAACAAGATTTCGATCTCGTTGTACTGGCTGTCGGTTTGGATCCAAAAATATCGGTCACTGAAAGCGTCCGTAAACTCGGAATTGATGTCAACGAATACGGTTTTTGCAAAACAGACAGGTTAGCACCGCTGATCACATCCAAGCCGGGAGTATTCGTAGGTGGAGCATTTCAGGAACCAAAAGATATTTCCGAAACAGTCATGCAAGCCAGTGCTGCAGCTGCTATGGCAATGGAACTGCTGTCGCCGGCAAAAAATACATTAATTACATTAAAAGAGTATCCTTCAGAGCATGATGTCACGGACGAAAAACCACGAATCGGTGTGTTCATCTGTCACTGCGGTATCAATATAGCCGGAACTGTTGATGTGGAGAAGGTGACGGAATCAATAAAGAATCGGCCGGGTGTTGTGTTTGCCTCGCATACCATGTACACATGTTCCGATGCCAGTTTGTCAAATATTAAAGAACAAATTGTGAAGAACAGGTTAAACAGGATAGTTGTGGCTTCTTGCACACCGCGAACGCATGAGCCTATATTCCGTGAGACCTTGCGTGAAGCCGGATTGAATCCTTACTTGTTTGAACTAGCTAACATTAGGGATCAATGTTCATGGGTTCATTCTTCTGAACCTGAAAAAGCAACAGAAAAAGCAATCGAACTTGTTAAAATGTCTGTTTCACGTGCAAACGGTTTATCGCCTCTTGAAGGGGAAAAAATACCAATTCGTCAGAATGCCATCGTTATCGGCGGTGGAGTGAGCGGAATGACTGCCGCACTATCGCTTGCTGAGCAGGGTTTTGACGTCGATTTAATAGAGAAATCTTCACAATTAGGTGGTAACCTTGCTTTTGTGAATAGCACTCTCGAAAATGAAAACCTTACTGAATTTAAATCTGACCTGATAGAGAAATTCAGCACGCACAGGAATATCGATTACCACCTGAATTCTATGATTAAAAATGTCTCGGGTCATATCGGCGATTTTAAAATCAAAATAATTAAGGACGGCAGGCCGAAAGAATTCACCTGCGGAGCAATAATAATAGCGACGGGTGCAAAACCTGCCGATACACAAGAGTACACTTATGGCACCGTTAAAAATGTCATGACACAAATAGAACTGGAGAAATTACTTAACGGCAAGAAGATTGAAAAGGAAGGCCAGACGTATGTGATGATCCAGTGTGTAGGTTCACGTAATACTGAAAATCCTTATTGCAGTAGAATTTGCTGCTCGATGGCGATTAAAAATGCATTGAGGATTAAAAAAGAAGATCCCACCACTAATATTTTTATTCTTTACAGAGATATCAGGACGTACGGATTCAGGGAAATATTTTACAAGCAAGCCCGTGAAGCGGGAGTAGTCTTTATAAGATATAATGAAGAAAATTTACCTGTTGTATCGGATGTTAATGGTGGTTTAAGCTCGGTTAGGGTCGATAGTCCCGATTTTCCCGAAACGATTATAATAGAAACCGATAAGCTTATATTAAGTACGGGCATAAAAGCAAACGAAGATAACAAATTGATTTCGGATATGCTGAAAGTACCTCTTAATGCAAGTGGTTTTTATGTTGAAGCCCACATGAAATTACGACCTGTGGATTTTGCTACCGAAGGATTATTCTTATGCGGGTTGGCTCATTCACCAAAAATGATCGATGAGAATATCTCCCAGGCAAAAGCTGCCGCTGCAAGGGCTGCAACAATTCTTTCAAAGACTCACCTGGAGGTAGGTGCTCAGGTTTCCGTTGTGGATCAAAACAAATGCGTATCATGCATGACCTGTATCAAGGTGTGTCCTTACGGGGCTCCCTTCTGCAACTATGATCACAAGTCGGAAATTGAAAAAGCAAAATGCATGGGCTGCGGGATCTGTGCAGCGGAGTGTCCAGCCCGGGCAATTCAGTTCAACCATTTCAAATCGGATCATTTCAAGGCAATGATAAATGAATTATTTTATGCGGAAGAAATTGTATAAAAATGATTAATATAACTTTTGAGCCGAAAATTATTGCTTTTTGCTGCCATTATTGCGCTTATGCATCGGCCGATTTAGCAGGTTCAATGCGACTGCAATATCCATCGGGAGTTCGGATCATCCGCACACCGTGTACCGGAAGGCTTGAGGTTGATTTTTATATGAAAGCATTCGAAGATGGTGCAGATGGAGTGCTGGTGGCAGGATGTCTTGAAGGAGGATGCCATTTTATTGACGGCAATCTTTTCGCGAAAAGGCGGGTGAATTCTGTCAGGGATTTACTTGAAGAATGCGGCATTGAAAAAGAACGTCTGCGTATGGTCAATATTTCGGCCGCAATGGCGAAAAATTTAGTGGATATAATTAACGATATGGTAAATACAATAAGAGAATTAGGGCCGAATCCGATATGCAATAAAAATGAGTAGAATAAATATTTAACCACAAAGTACATTTAAGGGTTTATACAATGATAGTCGCTCAAAGAAAAAAAATACCGGAAATATTTGATGTCATTAAAGATCATAGAAATGTTCTGGTTCTGGGCTGTGGTACATGTGTTACGGTCTGCTTGGCGGGAGGGGAAAGAGAGGTCTCAATCATATCGTCCGCGTTAAGAATTGCTTCAAGAAAAAAAGGGAAACGGATAAAGGTGAACGAATACACGATCGAGCGCCAGTGTGATAATGTTTTCATCGAAAGCGCTGCTGAAGAAATAAGGAAAAACGACGCTGTTCTTTCATTGGGATGTGGTGCAGGAGTGCAGGCCATCGCGGAGAGATACCCCGATACACCTGTCTATGCCGGTCTCGATACGGCATTCCTCGGTATCCTGGAATCGAGAGGTGTCTGGACAGAAAAATGCATGCAGTGCGGAACATGTATCTTATCTGATTTTGGCGGTATTTGCCCCCTGACGCGCTGTGCAAAACACATGCTCAACGGTCCCTGCGGCGGCTCACGTGTAGACAGGTGCGAAATCAGAGCCGACCAACCCTGTGCCTGGCAGCTCATTTATAAAAGATTAAAAGATATCGGTCAACTGGACAAGATAACCAAAAGATATCCTATTAAGGATTGGAGTAATAGCATCGACGGCGGCAGCCGCATAATAATTAGGGAAGACCACAGGATATAGACAAGTCTTAAGTTTCATCATGAAATTTAAGACTATTTTATTTTTACTTATTGACTTATCAATAGATCCCTCATAGCTTTCGGAAGTATACTCAAGGCGGGATCCTCAATTCGATACATACTTCTCGTTCATTTCTTCCCGACGGTAAAAAGCGACAGTGTTGTTACGGAGTTTGCCGGAATTCTCAACGGAGCCTGCCTGTTGTAGCTGCCGACACTGACACAGTTTTCCGTCTGACTGGATCTATAGACTTCTCCTTTAGAAATAGAGAAATTCTTGATGGACAGATTGAGTGATATATTAGTGACCTCGGTTGTATTTATTATGACCGCAGTAAGTTTTTTGTTATCCGGGCTGATATAAGCTGAAATCCTTAGTCCGGTATTGTCGGTCGCGGCATCCACACGCTGCCAGTCAGCGTCGATGAAAGCCGAATACTGCTTGAAAGCATAATAGGTTGGCTTGATCGTATAGGAGGCTGAATCATCCATGCTGATCAGGCCGGTCCCCGTGCCCCAGAATAAATCCCAATACAAATAAGCTGATACATTCTCCACAGTCAGTGCATTATGCATCACAAGCGCTGTATTGATTGCGTCGGACCACGTGCCGGGCTCGTCCTCGAACTCTGTCTGGAACACAGGCTTGTTGCCATTCCGCATATCAAGGTTATGATAGCTGATCATTCTTGGAATAAACCTGTCAGGTGCCGAGCCGCAGCCGCTGCAGTCGTAGAGATGATGCGCGTAAGCATAGACATGTGATAGGCTGTCCAAATTTTCTATGTACTCCTTGGAATTACCTAGACCGGACGATTCGGGAGCAAGCATCTTCGGCATGTCTGAACCCATTTCAGTATTCAACTTATGCCAGACCGCTTCGAAGGCTTTGTTATAAGCGGCAAGGTTTGTATCTAAAGATTCTCTAGGAGTGAATTTGCACGAATTCCATGGGGCTTCGTAGTCAAGCTCATTCTGTATACTTATATAATCTACTTTGACGCCTGCTTTGGTGTAAGCAGCCACACTGTTATACCACCACTCTGCAAACTCATTGTACATATATTTTCCGTCGCTTTTCTTAAGCGTTCCGCCGATTACGTTCGTGTTACTTTTCAGGTAGGCGGGGGGTGACCAGGACGATATCATAATCTTCAGGTGTCGCCCAAGGGCCTCTTCACCACGCTTGGCTATTTCAACTGTTTCGTGAAATGAATTTGGCTCCATGTCGTAATTGTTTTTTATGCGGAGTATATCAAGGCCAAGCTCCTTGAAGAGCAGATTGTACAGGTCGCTCTTTTTTTGATGGTTAACTAAATTCGCGGTGTAATAAGCACCGGAGGCTCCAAAACCATCTATTTTTTGGTGGCGCGTTTTGACATTAATCCGGGCTGTCCCTCTGGGTTTTGCAGGGATGACCTTGGGAGCATCGACCTCAGGGCCAAATACCTTGGCGTCATCAACGTAAAAATTGACGCCAGGTGCAGGGCCTTCAAAGTACACATCCAGCACCGATAATGTGCCCTTTACATGCAGTGTGAATTCGCCTGAAAGCAGAACCCAGTTACTGTCTGTTACAGCAGCACGGGCCACGCCATAATACCTGGTGCCGCTGTCATCCTGTTGTTCGAAGGATATAGCAACCGTATCGATATGGGCGTTGTCAAGTCTCACCCAGCCTGATACCTTGTATGTCTTACCCTCCAACATTTTGTCGAATACCGATTGTTTTATCCCCTGCCAATTCGCCAATCTGCGGATTGCCTTACAACTGCCCGTACCGTTGTGAACCGGTGATGAAACGGCTTCAATTGCGCAGGTCCGGTCGAACCAGCCCTCCTTTCCTCTCTCAAAACCGGGATTGGTCAGGATGTTGTTGTCAGCGTAAGCGTGCTCCAATGACAAAACCATCAGGGCAAATAAAGAGATGTATAGACCTTTAAAAAACATGTTAATTCTCCTTACTCCAGAGGTAGTTAATATTTTTCAATTCAGTGTAGATTTTGCAGAAGTTTAAGTATAACAAATAATCAAATGATCTGCAATCTTAGATAGTGGGCTGTTTGCTCTTTCCCTCGGGGTGTGTACCGGGGGAAACGAAATTCATATTCTTTTTAGTTATTAGTCTATTCAATGTTTATTTGGCCACATAATAAGTTTTTAGATTCGAGACAGCGCGAAAGGAAGTTGATGTGACCGAGGTTTGTTTAACTATTCCCACACCACGTACAAACCATGTAGAATCTATACGCCAATAATTATGCCGAACAACGAGAACCGCTTGAGCAAAGGATGTGTCCAACACAGAAACAGACGAGATTGAACCAATATAAATTGTATCTGGATTATCGGATGCATTCGAAATCCACTGCTGGCCGGCTGCAATAGGCGATTTCAGAATCGGAAATTTTGCACTCATGAATATTATCGCCGTATCGCTTGCATCTCTTACAATATAATACTGGTTAATGCTTCCATCCGTGTAACTATAGTATCCATTAATCGGTTGATCAGGAGGCGGATTATTGACTATTACATCTTCAATATAGGAGTAGAGAAGGCTTCCGTCATCACAACGGAGCGTGTCCTTAATCCTTATTTCTATTGTTGCAAACTCAGTCGTACTGATACGTTCATAAATCCAACGATTACCAATCTTCAGAGGCAAATAGGCGGAAATATCCTCGATCTGGTTGCCGGTGGGTGGAGTAGTCGGAATGTCTTTGCAGGTTAGAAAAATAAACATAATTGCGAATATGACTGTAAATAAGATTAGAGCTCTCATCAGATAGATCTCCGCTTTCGATTATGGTGGCTCCACGTGTTTTTCCCAAAGTAACCACCTAATGATTTACCATAAATTTACATATTTCTAATTTGAATTGCGCTATTAGAAATAACATTCTCATATGTCCGCTTGAAGGGAAAACAGAAAGATGTAGAGACCTTTACAAAACATGTTAATTTTCCTTATTCCAGAGGTAGTTAATATTTTTCAATTCAGTGCAGATATTGCAGAAATTGAAGTACAACAAATAATCAAATGATCTGCAATCTTACTTTTTATGTTATTTTTTCCTAGTATAGGGTAGTCCCAGGTGTTATTGGATGAATGAAACCATAGATCGATGGAGTTGAATTTCATGTAGAAGACAATATATTATATAGAAATAGTGAGGTATCATGGACTATCCGATCATCGGACGGAGCAAAACTTCTCAACTGCTTATCAAGACGATTCATCGTATTGCAGCGACTCGAAGGGATCTTTTGATAATCGGTGAATCGGGCGTTGGAAAAGGGACACTCGCGAAAAGTATTTATCAGGTGAGCAGGAGCGATAGTGAGTCAGTCCCTTTTCTTTCGTTGAATCTTTCGGCAATCGACGAAAAAGAAGTGGAGTACATGTTATTCGGAAATCAATCCAGACATGTCCCATCCGCAAAGAGACGCAGTGCTGTGCAAAAGGAACATGGCGGGTTTGTTCTGATCGAAGATATAGAAGAGGGAAATCTTCTGAGTCAGATGAAGGTATTGAAGTTTATTGAAGAGAGCAGATCGAAGAAGAGCGGTAGTGAAAAAAATATTTCAACGGGCATCCGGTTTATTGTTACGATGAAAGAGAATCCCGTCGAGCTTGTCAGAAAAAGGAATCTTCTTGAGGAACTTCAGAAGATATTTATGAAATTCGAAACTGTCTACATTCCACCGCTGTGTGAACGCCGGGAAGATATCCCTTTGCTTGTGAAACACTTTAAAGATACTCTCTGCAAGGATCTTAATCTGCCGGACGTCGATATCGATGCATATTCAATTGAAGTCCTTGTCCACCAGCCCTGGTACGGGAATATTCGCGAGCTTAAGGCGGTTACAGATCAATGCATTCTGTATTTAAAAGATGGCGGGTTCACGCTGCCGCCCGAGATGGTAGATGAAAAAACAGAAATTATTAAAATGCTCGATAATGTAAAGAGCGGACAGAAATTTACTCTCCGTCATTCACTCGGTATTATTGAGAGGGGTATCATCGAGCGAGTGCTCAAACGTTTCGGGTTCAACCAGCGTCGTGCGTCAACATTCTTAGGGATGAACCAGCAGTCCCTTCGTTATAGGTTGAAACGCCTCAGCATCCCCTGATGCTCCAAGCACGGAGTACGATGAGTGCTATTCCTCCGCATGATGTTTAATGATTTTTGCGTCCACAAGAAAGATTACATCTTCGGCGATGTTGGTGGCGTGATCGGCAAGCCGCTCTATGTGGCGTGAGACGATCATGAGATGAGCCGCGGGTTCTATGATTTCGGGATCGACTTTCATTTCAGCGACAAGCGATTGAAATATTTCCCGGTCGAGATCATCGACAGTATCGTCGTTGATGCAAATATCGCGGGCAAGCGCCGGGTCGTTATTAACGAATGAGTCAATTGCATGTTTAACCATTTGCCGTGCAATAGCAGCCATCTCAAGTATTTTTGTCCGGCGGATAAGATCGGCATGATCCCGCAGTGGGGTTACCCGCTCTGCAATATTTTTTGCAATATCTCCGACACGCTCAAGCTCGTTGTTCATTTTCAGCGCGGACATTAAAAGACGCAGATCAACTGCAACCGGCTGGGTCATTGCAAAAATATTTTCACACTGGCGGTCAATGAGGTTGTCATATTCATCGACCTTGTTGTCCCGATCTATGACAATCCGCGCCAGCTCAAGATTTGATTCTTCGAGTGCCTTTATGGCAAAATCGATCTGTTCGTCGACCACACTGCCCATTTTGATTATATTTGTCCGCAGCTGATCGAGCTGTTCTTCAAAAAATCTTCGCATATCTCTCCTTATCCAAATCGTCCCGTGATATATTCTTCGGTCTGTTTTTTACTTGGAGCGGTGAATAGACGCGTTGTTTGATCGTATTCCACCAATTCTCCAAGGTAGAAAAAGGCTGTATAGTCGCTGACACGTGCAGCCTGCTGCATGTTATGTGTTACAATAACGATCGTATAGTCGTGTTTCAATTCATGAATCAATTCTTCGATTTTAGCCGTTGAAATCGGATCGAGTGCGCTTGCGGGTTCATCCATGAGGATTACTTCCGGATTGACGGCTAGCGTCCGGGCGATGCAAAGGCGTTGTTGTTGCCCGCCAGAGATGCTCATCCCTCCTTTATCGATAACATCTTTTACTTCATCCCATAGGGCGGCGCGGCGAAGGCTTTTCTCAACAACTTCATCCAGTCGTGCGCGGGATCGGATCCCGTTAAGTTTCAAACCTGCAGCCACATTGTCGTAAATCGACATGGTGGGGAAAGGATTCGGTTTCTGGAATACCATTCCGATACGTCGACGAACTCTCACAGCATCCATCAAATAAATGTTCTGACCATCAAGAAGGATCTCACCGGTCATTCGGGCGCCCGGCACGGTTTCATGCATACGGTTAATCGAACGAAGAAATGTCGATTTGCCGCACCCCGAGGGTCCAATGATCGATACAACTGAGTTTTTGGGAATCGATAGTGAAATACCATTCAGCGCGAGTGTATTTCCGAAATAAGCCTTCACATCCCGTGCAATAATTTTAAAATTCATCGGATGTTCCGGTTTTTTCGGAACATGCAATTTCGGTTCGCGTGTAATAATTTTCACTTTTTCCTGTTCGAGCAGTTCTTCCATGATTAATTTTCCTGGAATCGTCTTTGTGTCGACATTCGAACGATAATACTCAGAACGAATATGATGGCAATAAGCACAAATGCCCCGCCCCATGCCTGTGCAATCCAATCGTCAAATGGGGAAACGCCGTAGTTATAGATGAAAACTGTGAGCGATGCTATCGGCTGATCGAGTCTCGTATGCCAGAAGCGGTTATTCAACGATGTGAAGAGTAGCGGTGCGGTCTCCCCGGCCGCACGTGCAACAGACAGCATGATACCTGTGATTATTCCTCCAAGCGCCGTACGGAGAACGATGCGAATCGTCGTTTTCCACCGGGGAATTCCCAATGCCAGGGCGGCTTCGCGGTACGATTGAGGAACCATCTTCAGCATTTCTTCCGTCGTGCGTGTGATTACAGGTATCATTAAAATCCCGAGAGCAATACCTCCCGCGTATGCCGAAAATCGTTTCATCGGGAGGACAAGAAGTGAGTAGGCCACGACACCTGTGACAATTGACGGAACGCCATTCAGGACATCGGCAAGGAACCTGACCGCGGATGCAAATTTATTATTCCCGAATTCTGCGAGGTAAATACCTGCACCGATACCGACGGGAACACCGACAGTGCTTCCGAGTCCGATGAGAATCAGAGTTCCGACGATCGCATTCGCTAGTCCACCTCCGGTTTCTCCGACCGGTTTCGGCAGCTTGGTAAAGAAATCCCAATTGAGAGCCGAGATCCCGAGCGACAAAGTATGATAGAAAATGAGGATCAGCGGAATGATGGCGATCAATGCACTCAGAGCAGCAAGGACATACATCGTCTTGCTTTTTAAAAGCCGAAGTGTGAGTCGGATATTGTGCATTATTACATCATCTTTATTGGTTATTCTGTTTTTCGTGTAACACTCCATACCATAATGCGGGCGAACGAGTTTACGATAATAGTTATGACGAAAAGCACAAGTGCTATCTCGATCAGCGCACTGAGATACATTTGCGATGTCGCCTCGGTGAACTCGTTTGCCAGTACGCTCGCCATCGTGTACCCGGGTTCAAGAAGTGACGCCGATATTGTAGGCCTGTTGCCGATTACCATGGTTACGGCCATCGTCTCGCCAAGTGCACGGCCGAGTCCGAGAATCGTTGCCCCGATGATTCCCGACCGCGAATAACTGATCGCAACGCGGGTTGCTTCCCACCGGGTCGATCCGAGGGCTAACGCCGCTTCGCGTTGGACCCGTGGAACGGCGCGTAGAACGTCGCGCGATATCGAAGCAATAATCGGAAGGATCATGATTGATAGAATCAGACCTGCTGCCAGCATGCCGATGCCGTAAGGCGGCCCCGAAAACAACGGTATCGAACCGAAGTATTTGATTAAAAATGGCTCAACGGTCGACCGAAGCCAAGGCACCATGACAAAAAACCCCCAGAGCCCGTACACAATGCTGGGAATTCCGGCAAGCAGCTCGACAAGAAACGACATCGGCCTCTCGAGCCAGAGTGGGGCGAGCTCGGAGAGAAATACGGCGATACCGATACTCAACGGCAGGGCAATGACCAATGCGAGCAATGATGACACTAAAGTGCCATAAATAAAAGGTAAAGCGCCATATTCTTCCCGCACGGGATCCCAGATTGAACGAAGAAGGAAATTCCAGCCGAATTTTTCAATCGAGAGCGACGATCTCGTGACCATTTCGTACGTCATCAAGACAATCAGGAGAAGGATCAAAAGGGCAAAGAATTTCGTCATGTTTTTAAAAACGGAATCACCGATGTTGATCTCTCTCTTCGTTGCTCTGAGTGATCTATCGTGCGGTAAAATAATGCTCTCGTTGTGAGTCATATTGAGCGTCGCTTTTATTTAAAACATTGATGCGAACTGATTCCTCCTCTTCAGGCGAAATCAGTTCGCATTATTTCTAAATCATAGTTAGTCACTTAATCGGCTTACCGCCGTACGAGATAAGCCGAATTTTCTCTTCACATTTCTTAACGACTTCCTTCGGAAGCGGAGCATAGAGTAGGTCGGAAGCATATTGTTCCCCCTCGGTCACTGCCCAATGGAGGAAATCTACCAGCGCTTTTCCTTTTTGGCTGTCTTTTTGATCTTTATAGACAAGCAGCCAGGTGAAACCGCTAATCGGGTAAGAATTTTTTCCTCCGGCATTCGTTATAGAAACACGCAGGTCGGCCGACATTGCTTTCGCCTCGCTTATCGCAGCTGCAGTAACGGATTCAAGAGACGGTTTTACGAATTGACCGGTCCTATTTTTAATTTGCGCATACGGCAGGTTATTTTTTACCGCATAGGCGAGCTCAACGTATCCGATCGCACCATCAGCCTGTTTTACCTGTCCGGCGACCCCTTCATTTCCTTTTCCACCTAATCCAATTGGCCAGTTCACCGAAGTTCCGGCTCCGACTTTTGACTTCCACTGCTCGCTTACTTTTGACAAATAATCGACGAAAATGAATGTCGTTCCGCTTCCATCCGACCGATGGACAACTATGATCGGCTTCGAAGGGCAGTCTTTCCCCGGATTCAGAGAAGCGATACGCTGATCATTCCAGGTTGTTATCTCGCCAAGGAAAACACCTGCTATGACATCAGGCGTCAGTTTTAGATCGGCTCCCAATTCGGGTACGTTGTATGTGACGACTACAGCACCCATGACCGTCGGAATATGGAGAACATCCGTGTTTTGCTTTGCTTTTGCTTCGGCCAGCTGTTCATCTTTCATCGGACCGTCGGTCGCACCGAAGTCGACTGTTCCTTCGATGACCTGTTTGATCCCGCCGCCGCTGCCGATCGATTGATAATTGAATTGAATGCCGGTCTTTTGTTTGTACACATCGAACCATTTAGAATAAATGACATAAGGGAATGTTGCGCCGGCACCATTGAGCTGCAGTTGGGCAAAACTCAGAGCCGGGACGATTACACTAAGGGCAATAAGAAGTATTTTTTTCATTTTTAATCTCTCAAAAATTTGAATGTTATAAAATGATATAATTCTTGATTATAGAAAGACATAGTACAGTGTTACTCGTGCTGTCAGCGATGATTTTACATAAGGACCGCTGACCGGTGCTTCATAAGTTTCATATTGAATATTCGGAATTACCGATACTCTCTGATCGGGTTTGTAGGTCAAGCCGAGAATCAAATAGTTTCTGCTATCGCCTTTGAAATCTGAATCTGAATTCGGATCAAAGTAATCATACCGGGCAACGGCGATAAGTTCCTTTTGAAGATTAATAGATCCGAATAACGATACGCCCATTCCGGATTTCGTCTGCAGGCTCCCCGATTTATTTACACCATGCATTGTCGACATCAAAAATACTTCGACTCCCAGATTGTAATTATCTTTCTCGTTATATCCGGCAAAGATGGCGGTTGTATAAACGTCATTGCTTAAAGTTACCGGCGTGGTTACGTGACTGGTCGGGTCGTTGGTCTCCGGCATCGTTTTCAAATCGCCATAGAGTGTAATTTGAAGGTTATTAACGGGTTTCACCTGAAGATTAACATAATAACGCTTGAATTTTGATGATGCAGGACTATTCCCATCTTCATTTCCTATCATTACCCAATAATTGATTTTTCCATCTCCATCCAGTTTACCGCGGAGTGCCACACCCAGGTCACGGGAAGGCACGATTCCACGGAGATCCATGATTGTTTTTTCTAATGAACGGTACCCCCATGCCGCTTCCGATATATCATATGCCGGTGTCGGCTGAATACCAAAGATCAGATCGCTTCCGGCAAAAATATTTTTCCAATTGAGATATGCATCTTTCACAGCGACACCGATTTTATTATTCGATGTATTTGCCGCTTGATCTGCTTCCAGCCGGAACCGTGTCGTGAATGTACCGGATATCTCGTCGTCATACGTAAAATAAATCCGGCGGAATTGGAACGCATTAAAGTCCCGCGCCCCGCTCAGCGCCTTGTTGGATACTTTATTGATGGTTGAATCCCGCGTAACATTATAGAAGTAATCGCCGAACATATAGCCGGAGAACTTCACAGGATTTTTGTCCTGCGCAAAAGCTGTGTAAAAAACACAAAGTAGTATAATTGATAGAATTGATGATTTTCTCATTGAGTTCCTCAGTATTATGAGTTGTGATTTTAGTTTTTTCTTATCGTAATAGTACATGATCAAGAGCAGCAATCAATCCGAAGAGTACCGCAACCATTATCAGTAAAATGGCAAACGAACGGTCACTCATATATTCATTCTTGTCCGATATGTTGTTTGCCTCTGGTAGACATTCACGGACGAGTGCAAGAAAAAAGGATTCCTTATTTCGATTTTTCTTTTTCATTGGAATCAAACAGATCACATGTATCGACATTCTTTGAATCATTGTCGGCACAAAGATAGAGAATAAGTGTTACCTTAAAATGAGGGGAGTATTAAGAAATTGTTAAGAAAAAAAGGTAAGATATGGGAATATCGGCCGACAAGGAAGTATTATGATTACGTTATGCTGTTCTCCCCGCCGGATGCTGATAAACTCGTTCTTCATATGCTGCTGATGTGAATGAAATAGAAGATGAATAAAGCACATTATATTCTCTGCCGATGCTATCGATACTCTTATCCCCGTTATCGTTGTAGCCGACGTTCATAATATGATGAGGTATCTTCTCAATGAATTATATAAATTGTATTTTTATTAAATATTCATTACGTTTTAAGGAATGTATTTTTAACTTCCCCCTATAGACCAAGGAGAATCAGATGAAAAGAGGAGATATTGTATTCTTCATAGTGTGTTTACTGGCAGTACTCGTTTGGGGATGTGGCAAGAATAAGTTATCAGTTACTCTGGCAGGTTCCACGGCATTTCAACCTTTCGCTGAGAACCTGGCCGAACAATACATGAAGACACATCCCGATGTAACCATCACGGTTCAGGGGGGAGGGTCGGCGGTAGGCGTCCAGTCGGCAATTTCCGGTGCCGCCCAAATCGGTATGGCTGATCTTGTTATTCTTCCGGATGAGGCGAAGGCATTGACGACCACTATTGTGGCCCGGGATGGAATTGCGCTTGTTGTTCATCCCTCCAATCCTGTCACCAACCTTACTTCACAACAGGTGCGGGATATTTTTAACGGCAAGATTAAAAACTGGAAAGAAGCGGGTGGGTCCGATGTTCCAATCACGGTAGTTTCACGCGAAGCAGGTTCCGGTACACGCTCGTCGTTCGAACAAATCATGAAGGATATCCATTTGACGAAAGATGCATTAATTCAGGATTCAAATGGCACTATTCGCGAAACGGTGGCGAACGATGCAAATGCGATCGGTTATCTTTCTCACGGACTCTTAAACGAAAAGATTAAGGCCATCAAAATTGATGGACAAGAATGCACCATCGAATCAATAGTCGCGGGAAAATACATACTCGTCAGACCTATCTATCTTTTAGTCAAGGGTGCTCCTGAAGGAGAAATAAAAAATTTCATTGATTATGTTCTCTCTTCAGAAGGGCAGCAGACCATAAAGGCTAAAGGATTGATTCCGGTAAAATGAACATCGCATCTTTTCATAAAGGTTTTCGATGAAGTTGATCGGTGAAAAAGGAGTGCAACGAATTTTATCGTTCACAGCCTTTTCCGCACTAACCGCACTGATGTTGATCGCTCTTTTCATCATCAACGAAGGGCTTCCCTTCATTTTCAAATACGGGATTATAAATTTTTTATCCTCTTCTGACTGGCGCCCCCAGAGCGGGATGTTCGGCATATTTCCTATGGTAATGGCAACATTATGGGTGACGTTCGGTGCGATGGTAATCGGAGCACCGTTGGGCGTTGCCGGGGCCGTATTTCTCAGCGAATTCGTCCCTAGGCCGGTTATGCGAATTATAAAACCGATTATCGAACTTCTTGCTGCAATTCCGTCGGTGGTCTACGGTTTTATCGGTGTCATGGTTCTTGCACCTTTCATCCGCTCGTACATGGGAGGGGCGGGACTTTCGGTGCTGGCGGGATCGATTATTCTAGGTATTATGATTTTACCTACGATCATCAGCATTTCAATCGATTCAATTATGGCTGTCCCGCAGTCATACCGCGAAGGATCGTTGGCACTCGGTGCTACCACATGGCAGACAACCCACATGGTAACAATCCGGGCGGCGAAATCCGGCATCATTGCGAGCATTATTCTTGCGATCGGTAGGGCTATTGGTGAAACCATGGCGGTGATTATGGTGGCGGGTAATTCCGTAAAGATACCGCATTCGGTTTTAGATTCAGTCAGGACGTTGACAGCAAATATCGCTCTGGAGATGAGTTATGCGACAGGACTTCACCGCCAGGCACTTTTTGCGACCGGTGTGGTACTGTTCGTCGTTATTATTATCCTCAACTCAATAGCCAGTCTGGCGATAAGAAAGAAGATAGCCAAGAAATGAGGATTCCTCCGCGCTATACGCAGAGAGCCGCCATGACAGTATTAGGTGGGGCCACGTTTCTAACGCTGGTCATTTTAGTCTTTATAATTGTATTCGTGTTCGAAAAAGGTTTACCCGTCATCAGTTTCAATTTTCTTTTTAGTAATTCTGAGGATATGGGCCGGGCAGGCGGCATTTTCCCTACTCTCATCGGATCACTTTTACTCCCATTATTAGCAATTATCATTGCCACACCATTGGGTATTTGTACCTCCGTCTATCTGACGGAATACACAAGAGAGAGCAGAATGACGCGGGTAATCCGGTTCGGTACCGATTGCCTTGCCGGCATACCTTCGATCATCTTTGGTCTATTCGGTTTTATCTTTTTTGTCACGACGCTTGGGATGGGCTGGTCGATACTTTCCGGCGGATTGACCTTGGCTTTTATGATTTTGCCGACGATAATTCGGACATCGGAAGAAGCTATAAAAGCTGTGCCGACATCGTACCGTCAGGTCAGCTACTCGCTGGGAGCTACCCGCTGGCAGACCGTTAAAAAAGTCATCCTGCCCAATGCACTTCCGGGGATTCTTACCGGAGTCATGCTCGGCATAGGCCGTTCTATCGGAGAAACGGCAGCCGTTATTTTTACTGCAGGGTCGTCTCTACGATTGCCCGGTTCCATCTTCGATTCGACACGTACGATGGCGGTCCATTTTTATATCCTTGCACGCGAAGGAATATCGAGTGAGAATGCGTACGGCACCGCAGCGACGCTCATCATTGCCGTTCTTCTGGTGAATCTGACGGCATACTGGCTAATGCATTTGTTTATTTCAAAACGGTCATGAATTCCAATAAATTCGACATACAAGGATTAAGTGTTTATTTTCAGAAGGAGCAGCTGCTTAGAAGTATTTATTTGAAGGTCCCGCTTCATAAGATTCTGGGGATCATCGGGCCTGCCGGTTCCGGAAAAACGACTTTTTTAAGGGCATTGAACCGGATGAACGATCTGGAATATGGCCTCGTGGTGCGAGGCCTGGTGTTGTTTGATGGTGAAGATATTTATCGTCCCGAATATGACGTAGTTGCTTTGAGAAAAAGAGTAGGTATGGTATTTGCGTTACCTGTTCCTCTTCCGATGAGTATCTATGACAATATCGTTTATGGACCGCGCCTTGCTGGAATTAATGAAAAGAGTCGATTAGATGTTCTGGTAGAAAAGAGTTTGAAGGCGGCTTTCTTATGGGATGAAGTCAAAGATCGTTTGAAAACATCCGGAATGAGATTATCCGGCGGACAGCAGCAGCGGCTCTGCCTTGCACGTGTTCTGGCGATGGAGCCCGATGTCGTCCTCCTCGACGAGCCGTGTTCGGGATTGGATCCTATCTCTACAGCCAAGATTGAGGAAGCGTTAACAGAATTAAAAAAAGAATACACGATAATTCTTGTTACGAATAATACAAAACAAGCGGCACGGATTTCCGATATAACGGCATTTTTCCTGATGGCTGAACTTATCGAATTTGGTCCTACGGAAATTATTTTCACGGCTCCCCGCGATAAGAGGACTAACGATTACATCACCGGCAGATTCGGGTGATCATGGATAATTTTTTAGATACTCAAAATAAAATAGAAATACGTGCGCTGGATTTTTATTACGGCCGGTTCCGGGCATTGATATCGGTCAATATGATCGTCCGTAAAAACATGATCACCGCATTGATCGGACCGTCTGGCTGTGGAAAATCGACGCTGCTTCGCACGTTGAATCGAATGAACGATCTTATTCACGGGACACGTGTCGAGGGAAAGATTCTTCTGGACGGTGCCGATATGTATGAACGTTCCATCGATATTACGGAGCTTCGGAAAAAAGTGGGTATGGTTTTTCAACGGCCGAATCCTTTCCCACTCACCGTCTATAACAATGTCATTTATGGCCTGAAGGTGGCCGGTATCCATAGGAAATCTCACCTCGACGAGATTGCAGAAAAAAGCCTCAAGGCCGCGTGGCTGTGGGATATCGTAAAAGACAGGTTGGATCATTCGGCATTGGAATTACCGCTGGATCAACAGCAGCGATTATGTGTCGCTCGATTGTTGGCAGTCCAGCCGGATGTAATATTGATGGACGAACCCTGTTCGGCCCTGGATCCGATAGCGACAATGAAGATCGAAGAGCTCATGCTCGAACTTAAAAAGAACTACACTATCGTAATCGTTACCCATAATATGCAGCAAGCGGCACGGGTATCGGATTACACAGGGTACATGCTTCTCGGCGAGATGATCGAATTCGGTGATACGAAAAATATTTTTACCAGACCAACGAATAAACTTACAGAAGATTACATCACCGGTAAGTACGGATGAGCTGCCCGGGAAATTACCATTAAAGATGTAGAAGCCGAATCAGTCAATGAATCGGCTTTCATATTTCTTTTCACTTTGGCTCCAGATTTCGCGTAACAGAGACGAACCTCTCACACCTGCATTATTATTCTTCCTCGGCATGATGCTTGATGATTTTCGCATCGACGAGAAAAATCACATCTTCGGCGATGTTCGTGGCATGATCGGCGAGGCGCTCGATGTGACGTGAGAGAATCATGATATGAGCCGCCGGTTCAATGATCGCAGGATTATTTTTCATCTTGACTACGAGTGACTGGAAGATATCATGATCTAACGTATCGACGATATCATCGTTCACGCATACCTCGCGGGCAAGATTCGGGTCGTTATTGACAAATGCATCGATGGCATGCTTCACCATCTGACGTGCAGCATATGCCATCTCAAATATTTTCGTCTGATGGACTAATCCGGAAGAATCACGTAAAGAATTTGCCCGTTCTGCGATATTTTTTGCTATATCACCGATACGTTCGAGTTCATTATTAATTTTTAAAGCCGACATAAGGAGCCGCAGATCCACTGCAACAGGTTGGGTCATTGCAAAGATTCTTTCACACTGGCCATCGATAAGATTATCGAACTCATCGACTTTAGTGTCCCGCTCGATGACGATTCGGGCCAGTTCCATGTTTGCTTCGTCCAATGCCTTAATAGAAAAATCGATTTGCTCATCGACAAGGCTTCCCATCTTGATGAGATTTGTACGCAGTTGATCCAATTGTTCCTCAAAATAGCGTCGCATAAGTCCTCGCAGTAATCAATGATTCTTTACCTTTATAGTATAATAAAATTATAATTTTCTATCAATACGTCTATTTCCTCAATCATTTTTAAGGTGGTTATCGTATCATTTGCGCTCTATTGGTCGTTTTTACTGGAGAAACAAAGTTTGATTCCAGCACCGATATATGAAGAATATGTAGCAGTCGTTCCTGAACGACTGAAGGTGGGGATACATTGTCAAATACTGCCCTTTATTTCGATTACAGTCGTAGGGAATTCTTCGAAAAGAATTTGTCGGATTATTTATGCCTGTGTTTATAATAAATGAACCAGCGTAAAAATCAATCCGATGAACAATGCAATGGCGGCCAAGAGAAGATAAAAAGAAAGGTTGCTCATGGACTGATGATTTTCTGTTGTCTGGTTTGCGTGAGGCAAATGCTCGCGAATGAGGGAAAAAATAAAGGGCTCTGAATGTGGATTCTTCTTTTCCATATAATTCGCTGGAATTATTTTCGGATAAGAGTTCTCAATGATTTTGACGGTTGTTCTCATGGCCTTATTTCTTCACTATAGGAAAAATGATTTTGTCCTGTTCATAATTCTGTCAATGTGAATGTACTCAATGAATATAATGAAGGTATTATGGAATGATTAAGGAATTGTTAAGAATGTAGAGGGGGGTTATCCGACTTTCAAATCGAAACTAAAGGTACTTCCAACACCGACCTGGCTTTGTACTTCTATTTTACTTCCATGGGCTTCAATGATGTGTTTTACGATGGCCAGGCCGAGGCCCGTTCCGCCGGCCTCGCGTGAGCGTTCTTTATCAACGCGGTAGAATCGCTCAAAAATTCGTGATAAATGCTCCTGTCCAATGCCTACACCGGTATCTGAAACGGCGATTTTCGCTTTTGTATCTGTCCGTTCATACGAGACGGTGATGGTACCTTCGGGCTGCGTATATTTAATTGCATTGTCAATAAGATTGATGAGTGCTTGCTTCAATCGTTCTTTATCTCCGAAAGTCTCGATTGAAGTTGCCGGTTTCTTCAAGCTCAAAGTAATTTTTTTCTTATTGGCTTCGGGGGTTATTTCGGAAACGAGCTGTTCAAGAAATCCTCCGAGATCAAAATATCGGAAACTCATTTTCATTTCACCCGATTCGATCTGTGAAATATTGATGAGATCGTTAAGGAGAGTGTTTAACCGGTCGGCCTGGAGATAAGCCTTTTTGATGAAATCGCGATTGACCTTTGGATCATCGATTGCTCCGTTAAGAAGTGTTTCGAGAAAACCCTGAACAGAAAAAATCGGAGTTCTTAGTTCATGGGAGACATTTCCGAGGAACTCGCTGCGGATTTGCTCCAATTTCCGTAATTGCACAATATCCGTTTTGAGTTTTTCGACCAATTCGTTCACTGCCTGTGCAACCTGGCCTATCTCATCGTTGGTCTCAACAGGAATATGTTTGTCGAGATTCCCGGACTGAATTTCACGGGCACTCGTGGCAATGTCGATCATCGGTTTTGAGATCTGACGGGAAACCAAACGACTGGCAATAAGCACAAGAATAAAAACGACTATTGCTGCAATAAGAATTTTGTATCGAATAGCTGCATTGGCTGCTTCAAGTTCCTCAAGGTGAAGACTCAGACGAATGAATTGAACTCCTCGTATCACTCCACCTGATTTTGACTCACTCTTTATGAGTTTTGCGACATAGATGAAGTCTTTTCCGACTGTCGCGCTATGGCGTGTATCAACGCCTATTCCTTTTTTCATCGCTTGCTGGATCTCCACTCTCTGCAGATGATTCTCAACACTCGAAAGTCTCTCCAGAGGGACATCGGAGTCCTCAATTACCCTTCCCTGTGAATCGATAAGGGTAATACGTAATTTGCTTGTTTGTGCTAGATTTCTAAGTTGCCGGTCGAATTGAATAACGGACAATGTTGTATCTTGTTGAAGTGAAAATAGTATAACATCGGCCCGGGTGCTGAGATCATCGGCAAGACGGTTTTTAAAATAAGACTCAATCTCAAGACTCGTAATAACACCAACCGATGTCACGACCGCTATAGTAAGGAGTATGTATGTAAGTGTAATTTTAGTCTGGATTTTTTTCATTCATCACTCCTTAAAACGATATCCCACTCCTTTAACAGTCTCGATGAATTTCTCATATATGCCGAGTTTCTCACGGATCTTTCGAATATGAACATCGATTGTACGATCAATAACGATTACATTTTCACCCCATATAGCATTTAAAAGCGAGTCCCGGCTCATCACCTGACCGCGATGACGTGCAAGATAGAGCAAAGTCTCGAATTCTTTCTTGGTAAGCGAAATTCCTTCCCCGTCAATCTTCACCGTGTAATTCCGGGGATTTATCTCCAGACGCTCTATCTGAATGATGTCTTTAGGTTCTTTATGAGAGGCATTGTTTTTTTCTCGTCGTCGAAGTATTACGCTGATACGGGCGAGTAACTTTCTGACGCTGATAGGCTTGACAATATAATCTTCGGCTCCGAGTTCCAACCCTACGACCTCATCGATTTCTGATCCTTTTGCCGTCAGAAAAAGAATGGGAATTGTTGATGTGTTCTGGCTTTGTTTGAGTTGTCGACATACTTCCCATCCATCCATCTCGGGCATCATTACGTCAAGAACAATGATATCCGGATGTTTTTGTGATTCCTCAAGAGCTTTCTTACCGTTCCGTGCAGTCAGAACGTCGTATCCTTCTTTCTCAAGGTTGTACTTGAGCATATCAAGAATATCTTTTTCATCATCGACGAGAAGAATTTTGTAAGACATCGCTTTCCGGATGGATATTTTATTAATGAAAGCTCCTGTCATAATATAATAACTTGTATAACGAAAGTAAAATCTAGATAAGATTATTGTGAGATGGACATCGATAAATTCAGATCGATTCCAAAACTGAAACTTATAAAGGGAATGCTGTTGTTATCGTTTATAGAATAACGGAAAACTCAGCGCAAGGTAAATCTTGCGAAGGGTCAGAAAATTCCGTACATTATATGTGGAAAGACAGTATTTTCAAAGGGGAATTGCATTGAATACAATGAAAACATTCGTACTGATGGCGTTGATGACAGTTCTGGTGATCTATATCGGCAACCTGCTCGGTGGAAATAACGGCATGATAATGGCATTCATGATCGCTCTGGTCATGAATTTCGGCACATATTGGTTCAGCGATAAGATCGTACTTGGAATGTATCACGCTCAGGAAATTACGGCGGAATCGCATCCGGGCATTTTCCGCATCGTCCAGGACATTGCCCAGCGTGCCGGACTTCCAATGCCTCGGGTCTATATGATACCGTCGGAACAACCCAATGCGTTTGCTACAGGCCGGAATCCCGAGCACGCCGCAGTGGCAATGACGGAAGGGATCGTCCGTTCGTTGAGTGACGATGAGCTTCGTGGAGTTCTTGGACATGAGCTTGCCCATGTAAAACATCGCGATATCCTGATCGGAACGGTTGCAGCAACTATGGCCGGCGCGATAAGTATGATCGCACATATGGCGCAATTTGCGATGATCTTCGGGGGTGGACGTAGCAGCGACGATGAAGGTGGAAACCCGATCGGGGGGTTACTAATGATAATACTGGCTCCGATTGCCGCGCTGCTGATTCAAATGGCTATCTCACGCTCTCGCGAGTACGAAGCCGATCGTGGTGGTGCCGAGTTTGCAGGAAACCCTCTTTCTCTTGCCAATGCACTTCGAAAGCTGGAGGTAAAAGCTAAAGAGATTCCCATGAATGCAACTCCTGCGACGGCGCATATATTCATCGTTAATCCGCTCAGGGGTGGAGGAATAGCCACATTATTCAGCACGCATCCTCCGATGGAAGAACGTATCGCACGGCTGGAGCAAATGGTGTACGGGCAAAAGTTAACAGCATAGGTTTTTCTGAAATATTCGAATATTAAGCCGGCGTATTCGATGCCGGCTTTTCTTTTGAAATCTCATCTTTTTTTTGTAAAATAATAAATTGCGTTTAATCTATTTCTGGGAACAGCTTAACTCATAATCATGCCTCAACCAGTACGCGTACGATTTGCTCCGAGTCCAACGGGATATCTCCACGTCGGTGGACTCAGAACTGCTCTTTATAATTATCTATTTGCACGAAAGAACAGGGGCACATTCGTTTTGCGCATAGAGGATACGGACAGGACACGTTATGTCGAAGGAGCCGTGGATAGTCTTATATCCACCCTTCGCTGGGCCGGAATCGATTACGACGAAGGTCCTGTCAAAGGCGGAGCGTACGGTCCTTATATTCAATCCGAACGCCTTTCAATATATAAGAGCCATGTCGACCTGCTCGTTCAATCAGACAACGCCTATCGATGTTTTTGCACTCCGCAACGTCTCGAGGCAATGCGAAAGGATCAGGAACGTAATAAGGTAGCATCCAGGTATGACCGAACCTGTTTACATCTGACTCCTGAAGAGATCAACCAAAAACTGGATACGGGGATTCCATTTGTTGTCCGGATGAAAATACCCGAATCCCGCACTATTTCTTTCGATGATATTATCCGGGGTCATGTCGAGTTTGCATCGGTACAACTGGACGATCAGGTCTTGATGAAATCGGACGGATATCCGACGTACCATCTGGCATTTGTAGTTGACGATCATCTCATGGGGATTACTCATGTCATAAGGGGAGAAGAATGGTTATCGAGCACTCCGAAACACATTTTACTCTATCAATATTTTGGCTGGGAAATTCCGATTTTTGCGCACCTCCCGTTGCTGTTAAATCCGGATAAGAGCAAGCTCAGTAAGAGGCAGGGGGATGTTGCAGTCGAGGAGTATATTCAGAAAGGATATTTACAGGAAGCTCTTGTGAATTTTATTGCATTTCTCGGATGGAATCCCGGTGACGAGAGAGAGATATTCAGCCTCGAGGAACTCGTACAAGAATTTTCGCTGGAACGTGTCGGGAAATCGGGCGCTGTTTTCAATGTTGAGAAACTGGACTGGCTGAACTTCCAGCACCTAAGAAAGAAATCGGATACCGAAGTCCTCGCCATGCTCAAAGAATTCCTGACGCGATCGGCCTTCAGCAGCAGGCATTTTGAAGATGAATACCTTCTGAGTGTTATCGGTGTAATGAGGGAGAGGATTACTTTTATAAAGGATTTTATCGAGAAGAGCCCCTACTTCTTTCAGCCCCCGGAAAAATTTGATCCGGATGTGATAAAAAAGAGATGGAAAGAGGAGACGCCCTCAAACTTGAAGGTTCTGATGAACGAGTTTTCACAATTAATAAAGCCACGGAAGGAAGATTACGAAGCGGCACTTCATCGTGCAGCGGAGACATTAAAAATTAAACATGCTGATTTAATCCACCCTCTGCGGTTAGCGGTTTCAGGAATGGGGGCCGGTCCCGGTGTTTATGATATCCTGGTTATTCTCGATAAAGACGAAACGATCAGGAGAGTCAAGTCAGCCATCGAGCAGATAAGGTAAGAAAATGGAGAAGGATAGGAATCCGGGATACAATAGGACAGGCGAAGAATCGCCGGAGCGGAAAAATTTTATTCGTGATATTATCGACGACGATTTGAAGACGAATAAATTTGAAGGCAGAGTTCACACGCGTTTTCCCCCGGAGCCGAATGGATATCTTCATATCGGTCATGCAAAATCCATTTGCCTGAATTTTGGACTTGCCAGAGATTACAACGGATTGTACAATCTGAGATTCGATGATACAAATCCGACCAAGGAAGAACAGGAATATGTTGATTCCATAGAGCGAGATGTCCGGTGGCTCGGTTTCGATTGGGGAGACCGGTTATACTATGCATCCGATTATTTTCAGCAGTTATATGAGTACGCCATCCGGTTGATCGAGAAAGGGAAGGCATATGTATGCGACTTGAACTCCGATGAAGTTCGAGAACACAGAGGAACGCTGACCGAGCCAGGGAAAGATAGTCCTTTCCGGAATCGCTCAATTGAAGAGAATCTTGATTTATTTGAACGTATGCACAACGGCGAGTTTCCCGATGGTTCCCGGACACTGCGTGCAAAAATAGACATGGCATCACCGAACCTCAATATGCGAGATCCCGTCATGTACCGTATTCTGCATGCTGCACATCATCGCACTGGCGATACATGGTGTATTTATCCGATGTACGACTGGGCACATGGTCAATCTGATTCAATCGAGAAAATAACTCATTCGATCTGTACGCTTGAGTTTGAAGATCATCGTCCGCTGTACGATTGGTTTATTGATAAGTTGGGGATCTATCATCCGCGGCAGATAGAGTTCGCGCGGCTTAACCTCACATATACCGTGATGAGCAAACGGAAACTCTTACAGCTTGTTGAGGAAGGTTATGTTCAGGGGTGGAATGATCCTCGTATGCCGACGATTTCCGGCCTGCGCCGTCGTGGGTATACGCCTGAATCTATCCGCTTGTTTGCCGAACGCATCGGAGTTTCAAAAAGCGAGAGCACGATTGATATTGCATTGCTAGAAGATTGTTTGCGGGATGATTTGAACAAACGGGCGGCACGGGTCATGGCGGTTCTGCATCCACTGAGGCTGGTCATTGAGAATTATCCCGATGGAGTCGTTGAAGAGCTCGATGCGGTGAATAATCCAGAGGATTCAGCAATGGGAAGACGGAAGATTCCATTTTCCAGAGTCCTGTACATCGAACAGGACGATTTCAAGGAAAATCCGCCGAAGAAGTACTTCCGGCTTTCACCCGGTATCGAAGTCCGATTGCGTTACGCCTACATTATCAAATGTGTCGGTGTTATAAGGGATGAGAAAACGGACAATATTATCGAATTACGATGCACATATGATCCTGAGACACGGAGCGGTTCCCCCAAGAGTGCAAGGAAGGTGAAGGGAACAATTCATTGGGTGTCTGCGATGCATGCTGCAGATGCGGAAGTTCGCGTCTACGATAGGCTCTTTAATGTTGAAGATCCCGGTGGTGATAACTGGAGAGATCTTGTAAATTCTGATTCACTCAACATTCTAAAACACTGTAAAGTCGAACCGGGTCTGGTGTCGGCGAAGCCGCAGGATCGCTTTCAGTTCGAGCGACTTGGCTATTTCTGTGTGGATGATGATTCGAAGGAAGGCGCACTTGTATTTAATCGAGCAGTCACATTGCGGGATACCTGGGCAAAGATAGAAAAGTCCTGAATCAGTCGTTCTTGAATACCGGAAGTAAGAAGGATATTGCATCAGCGCAAGGAATTCTCTATATTTTCATAATGTATCATTATAGCGGTAGACAATGGGAAAACTCGATGTTATCAGGATAAAAAATGCGGTGTTTTATGCATACCATGGTGTAATGAGTGACGAGCAAAACCTTGGTGGCAAATTTGAAGTCGACGTCGATTTATACTGTAATTTACAGGAAGCCGAAGAAACCGACAGTCTGATGCGAACCGTCGATTACGCGAAGGTCTATCAGAAAATGAAGGACCTCGTTGTCGATCAAAAATTCTATCTGATAGAAGCGCTTGGAACGCGAATCGCAAAAGGGATATTACAGGAATTTTTAAAAGTCCAGCGTGTAGTTGTACGGGTTAGGAAACATAATCCGCCCGTTAAAGGTGTCGTGGATTCTGTCGAGGCGGAGATCGTTCAAGAGCGGGGTGTGTAATGGCCCGGGCGTTTGTAGGCGTGGGCTCGAATCTCGGCGATCGAAGTTCGCAGTTGCAGAAAGCTCTTGATGCATGCCGGATGATACCGTTGACGACGTTCGTACGATCATCGTCTGTATATGAAACGTCGCCCGTCGGGACATATGATCAGCCCCAGTTCCTGAACGCGGTGATAGAACTTTCGACAGCCCTTGATCCCGGGGAATTGTTGAAAAAGTTGAAGAAAATTGAGAAGGACCTCGGGCGGACGGATGCAGCCCGGTGGGCTCCGCGGACGATTGATCTTGATATTTTGTTGTATGATGATGTAGTAGTTATGTCGGATGAGCTGACGATACCTCATCCGCACATGATGGAACGTAAATTCGTGTTGGTGCCATTGGTAGAGCTTGATTCGGCTGTCGTTCATCCTATCGAAAATAAAACGGTGGATGCGATTCTGGCGGGCTGTTCTTCGATGGAACGGATCGTGAGATACCCTCTGGCACTTCTCATGGAATGATTCACTAAGTGGAGCATGTTTGCAGAAGGCCGAATCTGAAGTACGGTATATTGCCATTGAAGGCGTCATCGGTGCGGGAAAAACTACTCTTGCACAAATGCTCGGCGAACGCCTGAACGCAAAGGTTGTTCTCGAACGGTTTGAAGAGAATCCATTCCTCGGAAAATTTTATGATGATCCCGAGCGATACGCTTTTCAAACGCAGATTTTTTTTCTATTGAATCGATACCGGCAGCAGCAGGAGTTATTCCAGGCCGATCTATTCCATAAGTATTTGATTACCGATTATATTTTCGAAAAGGATAAAATATTTGCATATCTGAATCTACAGGATGAAGAGTTGAAGCTTTATGAAACGCTGATGTCCTCGATCGAGAAAAATATCCCGAATCCTGATCTGGTGGTTTATCTCCAGTCCAGCAACGATCGGCTCATGACGAATATTAGGAAGCGCGGACGGAAAATCGAGGTGAACATTTCGGCGGAGTATATTCACGATCTGAATGAAGCATATAACTATTTCTTTTTTCGTTACAAATCTTCGCCCTTGCTCATTGTAAACACGACACAGATCGATTTTGTGAATAATCCGGAGGATTTTGAAAATCTCCTTAAGGAAATCCAGCGCCCGACAAGGGCCCCGGTGGAATACTATAATCCGATCAAACAATAGAGAAACGGCTCCGATGTTCAGATTTTTATTTTTACTTGTAGGGATTATTCTGGCATGGTTTATCGTTAATATCATTCTCAGAGGTATCATCGCCACATTTGGAGGGCCTCGGTCACAGCGTCAGGCAAAACCGCCGTTGAACCGGCAAACACAGCAGAGGTTTGACGATATCAAGGACGCCGAGTTTAAGGATATTACGGACGAGAAAAATTAATTACTATGAATCGACAGGATACACTGGATTTGCTTTTCGAATATACAAAGAACGATAATCTCAGGAAACATGCTTTTGCCGTCGAAGCGGCAATGCGGGCCTATGCAAGGAAGTATGGTGAGTCGGAAGAGACGTGGGGTATAACCGGATTGCTTCATGATTTTGATTATGAGATGTATCCAACCATTCCCGAGCATCCCATTAAAGGATCGGAGATTCTGAAAGAACGCGGATATCCGGAGGAAATACGGAATGCAATACTCGGACACGCTCACTACACAAACGTTCCGCGTGACACACGGCTTGCACGGGCGCTGTTTGCATGCGATGAACTTGCAGGATTCATCACAGCCGTTGCACTTGTACGTCCGAATAAAAAAATAGCGGAAGTCGAATTGAGTTCGATCAAAAAGAAAATGAAAGACAAAGCCTTTGCACGCAATGTGAGCCGGGAGGATATCATAAACGGGGCGCAGGAATTTCAAGTCCCCCTCGATGATCATATGCAATTTGTCCTGGATGCGATGAAATCAGCTGCAGATGTTCTGGGTTTATAATTTGTATCAACATTATCATATACATGGAGGAAATCACATGAAGTACCGTTTAGCAATCGTCACGGTATGTATTATTTTGTTTCTCGGAATGCTCGTGATGATCGAGGGATGCGGTAAGAAAGATGCTGTTACTATAGGAGAACTGGAGACTTATGTGGATCCGGCATTCGATTTCAGCATCACATATCCGAAACAATGGTTAAAGAGTTCGACCCCCGGCTCGAAACTCACGGTTTTTTCTTCACAGGATACATACGATTGGCTTCTCGATCCGAATGCGAAGAATAAAAAGCCGGGTGCATGGATAGAAATCGGTATTGATACGGCAAAAGTAAAGACCCTTGAAGAGTATACCGCGATTCAAAAGGAAAAAATCGCCACGAAAAAATTCAAAATAACAGGTGAAGATACGGTCAAGCTTGCAAATACGGATGCAATCAAGATCAGTTATATGTTTCAACTAACGTCTAAGATTGCCCTCCATGGCTATCAAATCATTGCGTTGAAAGACGAGGTTCCCACCTTTATTGAATATGCCGGTGTCGGGAAAGCTTTTGATGATTATAAGGTTGTCATCGATACTGTTCTAACTAGCATACGTCTCGCTCATAAGCTTGTACGAACTATCAATGAACCCGGGAAACCGTCTGCAGATTTTGCTACACATTCGGACAGGTATCTCGAGTTTAAATATCCTGATAATTATAACTCGGTGGGAGTACCAGTTGGGAACGATCTTATGGTCTATGAGCTGCGCAGTTCTGCCCGCCAGGATTGTGCAATTCATTTTGATGTTTTTGATGCAAAGAAATTAAGTGTCGATAAAGTGTTCGAACAGAATAAGGGAAAATATCGGGCCCGATCAACAGGTCAGACAACAATCGACGGTCAGAAAGCTCTCTATCTGGTCTATTCCCCGATGGGGAATGTCGATAGCCGTGTTTATTTTGTCGTGAAAAACGATCGTGTCATTCGCCTCACCCTGAGCTATTATAAACCGCAGGAAGCAGACTATATGGGGGCTTATGATAGGGTTCTTGAAAGCATCAGGATTAAATAGGGTCGGATAACCTGTTCCAAAATTCATAAAAAGCGCTGATTCGAAGACGCCAATCAGCGCTTTTTCTTTTTATGCAAATGAGAGTGTGAAGCTTTTTCACCAATAATCAATTGAAAAACCGAGATTCCATTCATAGGTGGGTATATCGGAGTACTCGCTGAAAGGGCCAATGCCTGAATAATACTGAAGAAAAACATTAATCCCGCCACCGTATTTTTCCCCCCATTTCACCCCGATTATCGATGAACAATTTGTCTTATACGATTCGAATCCAACAAAACGGAAATCCTGTGCGATATAGGGATGAAGGTTCTCATTGCTGAAATGTCCGAAGAACCACTCACCGCCGGCCTGGTACCATGTCCGGCGTTGATTGAATGGACGAATCCGGAATGCATGCTCAAGAAGGATATAAAATCGTATATCGCCAAATTTGTACGCCATGGTGAGATCGGAAAGATCACGGGTGAATGGAATTGGTTCACGATTCATCTTCCACTGCCCCGATGTCTCATCGAAATGTCCGTCAATGAAATGCGCACTCAAATGAAGAAATCGGATGCGGACCTGCAGCTCATTATGACTCATCGGTACTGTACGGGTCAGATGTCCGCCGAAATAGCCGTCTGCAGCATCGACCTGCAGCCGCAGTCCTTCCCATCCTGTGACACGGACAAAAGTGAAAAAATCAATGCCGGCCGCATATAATTGTTCATCTGCGTTGTCTTTTCTGATGTAAAGACGGGCAAGATCGATTGAATTCCCGAGATCGACTTTCATTGTACTTGTCGTGATGGCTTTTGATAAACCAAGACGCGGTTCTGTGAGACTGGCCTGGAAGGGAACAAATGAGACTTTTTCAGGTTTCACAACCCAACTCGTTGAAGTGGAATCGGGTTTTGCGTGGAGTATTTGTATAAAAGAAAATATCGCAATCAGGGTAATTATAAATCTTGTCATAAAATATTTTTAATTTGTTTTTTAGTTTTTTATTTATGAAGAAATAGAGTCCCAATTAATCTTCGCTTGTCGTGATATAGAAGACATGGAACCGCACTATTTCTTGCTTTTAAGCAACTTCATCCAATGTACAATTTGTTTTTTTACTTCCCGCGGAGAAGTGCTTCCCGCAGATTTCTTTCTTTCGATGCTCTTACGTGGATCGATGGCATCAAAAACATCTTTAGAAAATTCTTTTGAATAATGGTGTAGTTCTTTGAGAGTTAAAGCGCTCAACGGCTTTTTTTGTCCGATGCAGTATGAAACAAGCTTGCCGGTAATTGAATGCGACTCGCGGAACGGAACGCCCTTTGTAACGAGATACTCGGCGACGTCGGTTGCCGTAAGAAAATCGGTCTCCAATTCTTTTGCGAATCGATCCTTGTTGAATTTAGTATGAACAAGGGTATGCGATGCGATGTGGAGCGTTTGCCGTATTGTGGCCACCGTATCAAACAGCGGACCCTTATCTTCCTGTAAATCGCGGTTGTATGCCAGCGGAAGCCCCTTCATAATTGTAAGCATCGCTATCAGGCTGCCGAAAACCCGTCCGCTTTTCCCGCGCATTAATTCCGCCATATCGGGATTCTTCTTTTGCGGCATGATGCTTGAGCCGGTAGTATATTCATCGCTTATCTGTGCAAAGTCGAATTCCCGCGAACTCCACAATACCAATTCTTCGCCGAGCCGGCTTAGATGCATGATGATAATGCTTGCAGTTGCCAGGAACTCGATGATATAGTCACGGTCGCTTGTCGCATCAATGCTGTTTTCAAGGACTGTATCGAATCCCAGCTTTTTGGCCACCAACGCACGATCGATTGGTAAGGATGTTCCCGCGATCGCGGCTGCCCCGAGTGGTAGCCTGTTGACACGTTTCATGCAGTCATCGAGCCGCTCATGGTCGCGTTCAAGCATCGAAATATACGCGAGCAGGTGATGTGAAAAAAGAATCGGCTGTGCCCTCTGCAGGTGAGTATAACCCGGTATTACAAGTCCGAAATATTTTTCAGCTTTATAGACCAGTACGCGTTGGAGGTTGACCAGTAACTTTGAAATTTCTCCGATTGCGGTCCGGAGATAGAGCCGCTCGTCGAGTCCGACCTGATCGTTCCGGCTTCGTGCGGTATGGATTTTCCCGCCAATCGGTCCGATTTTCTGAATCAATCTCTGTTCGATGGCCATATGGATATCTTCTTTATCCCAGGAGAGCTGGAGCTTCCCGCTATCGATCTCTTTTTTAATTTGATAAAGAGCGGTACGGATGCGCCGTGCATCGGATGCCGGGATGATCCCCGTCGCGGCAAGCATTTCAATGTGCGCAACGCTGCCGGTTATATCTTCCTGATAGAGCTGCTTGTCAAGGTCTATCGAAGAAGAGAATCGCAACGCGATTTCAGACAGAGGCTCCTTAAAACGACCGCTCCAGAGTGCCATTAGAAGATCCCTTCGTAGGAAAGACTGTGCTATTGCTGATTTTGAATTTTTGTATACTCTTAAATGTACAAAATGGATTGAATAGGTACAAATGAGAATTTAGCCTTGAGGTTACATGCAATATTCGATATCGAACGCCGGTCTCGGTTGCATTTCATGCTGCAATTTCGTACAATCGCACATATTTCCTTTCCACATACTCACGAAAAAGCTGACAACAGACAGAGATTCATTCTATTGACACAAAAATACTTATAATGAGACGCCTTCTATTGTTGTTGATTACGTCGCTCCTGCCGACAACAGCTCTTTTTGCCCATAAACAGCATGTTCATCAATATCTCGTCAAGGAAGCATACGCGCTCCTGAAACAGACATACGGCCACGACATTTCACGTATGCAGGACCATATCGGCGGATTAGAAGCATTCTATGCCGGTGACTCTGCGTGGCAAAGACCATATGTGACAACCGGCGCATGGCGTGAAGACGAAGAAGACCTGATCTTTGGCTATAGCAATTACAACGGCATACCAAATTATGCCTTAAATAGCATCACGCATTTTTGGGATGCCGACAGCGGTGATATGGCAAAAAATTATTTTCGTGTTCGACCGATTTCGAATTTACCTGCTTTCGATATCGGTCCGTACGAAAATGCCTATGATAAATTTAAGCGTTTCGTTGACGGCGGATGGATCATTAACTATCCACGTGAAATGACTGCTCAGAATCCTTCGAACGGACATCAGCTATTACTTATTCCGTCGATGTTGCCTGATGAAGGAGGTGTTACCGTATCATATAATAAACTGACCGATTTTTTCCACACACGACGATTAAATCTGTTGGGTTCAGAATCCTATTATATCTTTGATTTAACGGATATCAAAATTATAGGGCAGTCCGAAGTTCCAGAAATTTTTCTCCCCGAGTCCGAACCAGCGCTGGATAACATAGTCTGGGAGGTCCTTGGCCGGATGTGTCATCTACTGGAAGATATGAGCGTGCCTGCTCACGCACATCGGGATGAACATGGTCTTGACCTTGATCCCTACGAGGAGTGGATTGGAGGATTGGAAAATCCTTACCTTGTATGGGATCATCAGAATGTCGGTACCATGGTGGATCCATATACATCGGACAATGAGCCGTTGCACTATCTCATTTACACGATGCAGGAGCAAGCAGACCATTTTGGCAGCTATGGACCTTATGATGGGGATGGGAACGATGACATCACCGGCAATCCCCGTCCCTCTGAGGCTGCCTTCCTCAATCCCTCATTGCTCTCCTCATTAGGCCAGCCGACGAGTATGTCTGGTCCATGGACATCTCCCTATCTCGAGAATATGCGCGATAAACTGATCCCATATGCTATACGGGCGACAGCAGGACTGCTGTACTGGTTCGCGGTGGAGACAGGATTGTCCACTCCGGTGAACGTGAGACCGGTAAGTAATAGCGGGATGACCGGCAGTTTTACCCTCTTCCAGAATTATCCGAATCCATTCAATCCAGTGACAAAGATCAAATTCCAGATACCTCACACAGGCTATGTAAACCTTCGTGTTTATGATGTGCTTGGCCGTACAGTTGCAACGCTTGTAAGCGAGCGGCTTACAGACGGAGAGCATGAGATAGAGTTTTCAGGCGAGCACCTCTCGGGCGGAGTGTATTTCTATCGCATGGAAGCAGAGGCATTTACTGCGACTAAAAAACTGATTTTATTACGGTGACTGGAAATTAGAACGTGCGGTGAGGATAATTCGGAAGTATGCATCGATGTCCGGTGTAATGGTTTTTTCATCAATATATATTCACCATTTAATTTATGCCACAAGATATGAAAACAATAAAACTGTCTCAGCCGAGGTATGACGGAAAAACCTCGCTCGAAAAAGCCCTGCATAAAAGAAGATCGGTCCGAGAATTTAAAAATGCCTCACTTACATTGGTGGAGATATCGCAGCTTCTCTGGGCTGCTCAGGGAATTACCGAACCAAAAGACGGCCTCAGAACAACCCCGTCTGCAGGAGCCCTCTAT
Source organism: Bacteroidota bacterium (assembly GCA_050011775.1). Lineage (GTDB taxonomy): Bacteria > Bacteroidota > Ignavibacteria > UBA10030 > CAVZMI01 > CAVZMI01. The sequence continues at coordinate 292,825 of JBEKIL010000002.1, forward strand.
CCGCTCGAGGTCTATGTCGTTGCCGGAAGCGTTAAAGATCTTCCGGCTGGAATTTATAAGTATAAGCCTCAAGGGCATGAACTGGTGACGGTTGTCGAAGGTGATAAACGAAACGAAATTTATGATGCTGCAATTCGTCAGTCTTCAATCAAAGAGGCTGCCGCATGCATCGTATTCTCTGCAGTGTATGAACGCACCAGTGTAAAATACGGAGGACGTACTGAAAGATATGTGCATATTGAAGTCGGGCATGCAGCCGAGAATGTTTCTTTACAAGCTGTAGCGCTCAATTTGGGAACAGTCGTTATCGGAGCTTTTCATGACGAGGACGTAAGAAAAATCATGAATATGCCGGAGAAAGAAAAGCCGTTATATATCATGCCGGTAGGTAGGGAAAAAGGTTGATGGTGGCAATTATTCTTGTTTCCTTTCGATCGATTAAATATACAGTTTCACTGGCCTTGGCTGAATTTACATATTCAATTCTGCTCTGATTTTTGACCGTAACATATTACCATCTTATTGAAAGATTTAAAATGAGACTATCAATCTTTTTTCCCGTGTTAATTGCCCTCATATGCCTGACTGCTTCAATCTCATATAGCCTCAAACCTGAAAGAGAGTACAGAGCTATTCCATCTGACTATGGAATAATTTATGAAGATGTTACTTTCAAAACTGCAGACGGCTTAAGCTTAAAAGGCTGGTTCTTCCCTGCACAGGATGCAAGCGGTATCGCTAATAATATCATCGGAAGAGTTATCCCCGTTCCGCAAGAGCTAAAATGTAAACCGAGAGAGTATAACGCTAAGTATCAAGAAAAACGTGCAACCATCATCATCTGCGATGGCGATGGCGGGAATATGACCTACTTCATCTTCTATGCGTATCATTTTTTCGCAAAGGGATATAATGTTTTTACTTTTGACTGGCGTGGATTTGGCGGCAGCTCGGATTGGCCGGTTGATCAGGATCTACTATGCTACAGCGAATTTCTTACGGATTATGATGCTGCAATCGATTATATAAAGCGACGCCCTGAAGTCGATACTGCAAAAATCGGCGTCCTCGGCTTTTCCACGGGTGCATATCTTTCATTTGGCATGGCGGTGAAGAGAAACGATATAGCTGTCTATTGCGGTAGGGCCTTAATGACGTCGTTCAATGACTTAGTTCCAATAGTGAATAAGCTTGATTCTTCAAGAACATTTAAGGCGCCGGTGGATTATCCGGCAGAATTGCTGCCGATAAATAGTGCAAAAAGCATGAATAAACCGGCGTATCTGATCGTCGGTGAAAAAGATGTTCGCACTCCGTCGTGGATGTCCGAAAATATTTTCAAGTTGCTCAAAGGACCGAAAGAATTGTGGATTGTTCCCGGCGCAGAACATGGCGGCAGAAATGGTCCGGATATGTATAACTATCCTGAATTTTTTGTGAGGGTTGGGGCTTTTTTTGATAAATATTTAATTGTACAGAAGTAAAAATAAAGGGCAAAACATGGTTATACTAACAGTGTGTAATCCCCCGGGTGTTGCGGGGGGAGCGAATCTATATCGTTTGGAATCTGGATATTTTTATTGCAATGAGAGGATAACTGCCAATTACGCAATCAATGATATGCACATTTTACGGAGCACAGGCCAGATGAATTTTAAAAAACACTGTAGAGAAATATCAATCCCAACAAAGTCAATTCTTAAAGTACTAATGTTGTTGGTATTTTTTTTCTTTTTGGCTATGAAAATGAACGGGCAGCAGCTTCCTTCCGGAGGTGCGACGGGCAGCATATTTATTCAATCTGTACCCGAAGCCGTAAAAGTTTTTATCGATTCTGCCTATCAAGGCCTGACTCCTTATCAATTCAAAGGGACAGTTCTAAAACCAATTGTAATGGAATTTCGCAAGGATGGTTATCTCTCATACATCGATACTGTATTACTCCGGTCGCTTTCTGATACAACAATATTTATTCGACTATTCAAACCGGCAACCATAACTATCGCCTCACGACCTGATAGCGCTACAGTGATTGTTGCCAACAAGCGGGTGGGTGTATCGCAGGCGGGGGTCACGCCTGTCGTATTAACAGATCTTCCTGCCGACACCCTCCAGATTATGGTAAGTAAAAAGTACCACGATTCATGGTCCACATTTCTTATCCCGGCTGAGGGGAGTACGACAAATTTAATCGCGAAACTCACGATACGCGCAACAAAGATTAACGTGTTTGCCAATCACTCGAATGTATCAGTTTATCTCGACGATGAATTAATTTCGCATGGTTCGGTTCTCGACTACGTCACCAGCGCTGGACCTCATAAGATCTCAATGTGTGACGATACAACTGGAAAAAGAATTAATATCTTGACGAATTTGGATATGAACTCGGCATACTATTCATATCTAGGAATGTTTGGAGTACGCTCAACACGGCGAGCCGTTCTCGCAACACTACTTCCGGGTTCAGCCCAACTATCAGACGGGGCATTTTTTGAGGGGGCCGCGATGGCAGTCGGATTCATTGCTTTGGGATACAATGCACTTTACTCGCATAAAGAGTATAATAATCGTCTTGATAAATATGACACCGCTCTGGATTATTACATTGCAGCTCCTTCAGAGATTGAAGCATTCCGGCGATATGAGGACGTTAATACTCGCAAAGCCGATTTGGATAAGTACTATCTCCGTCGAACAATTTCCCTGTCAGTGCTCGTTGCATTTTATATTTATACTGTCGTCGATGCTTTACTGAATCATTTAATAGTCGATGAAATTGAAATCGTTCCGTTAAATTCATTTCCAACCGATCATAGAGGATTCCCACTTTCGATGACACCTATCGGTGCTCAAATAAAATTAAAGCTATAAACATGAAAATCCACGTCTTCATGGAGTGCGATAGTATGATATACAGCATATACATAAAGATGATTAACAATTTGCGCTGGATCGTATGGTTCTCTGTCCTGGTGTTGTGTAGTTGCAACGATCCTCATTCACCCGAATTGGTTAACGTTCACGATCCCCATTCAGTATATTTTATACCTAATGCCCCGTCGAATTTCTCTGCGAGTATAATCGAGGAAAGTAGGCGTGTACTTTCATGGCAGGACAATTCCGGCTTTGAGGCGGGTTATATTATCGAACGAAAGTTGGGTCTAATAGGAACTTATACAGTAATTGCTCGACTTCCCGCAGATTGTAATTTATATGAAGATACATCTATAGCCATAACAGATACGGTGTACTATTATCGTATTTCTTCAATATCTGTTCTGGAGAAAAAGAGTTTTTCTGAATCTCTTGCAGTTATTGTCCCATTCCCAGTTCCTACAGATCTTTTTATGACATGTTTATCTTCTACGTCGGTGAAGCTTGAATGGAAAGGCAATTGCAGTTTCGAAACCGGGTACCGGATATTGGAATCGTTAAATTATCAACCGTTTGTAGAGCTAGCAAGTGTTACAGCACCGACGAAGTCGTATATCGTTAATAATTTGAATAGCCAGAACAGATATCGATTTAAGATTCAAGCTTTTACTCAACGTAATACCAGCCGTTACTCTAAACTGATCTCAATATCTTACGTAGCCGGTGAGTTTAACGAACTTTACTCCCGGTCCATTAAAGGGGCATCTCAGGCTATTTATTCGATGGCATTCAGCCCTGATGGACAAGTATTAGCATGTGCAGGGAAAAATTATGTAGTGCTATATAGGGTCGGAGATGGTGCAACACTGGCTGAGTTAAAGCATAAAGAATCTGCTCCGGTGTGGAAAGTACGCTACTCTTCTGATGGTTCAGTTATCGCTACAGCTCATTCAAATTCAGTTTATTTGTGGGATCCGATAACATATAAGCAAATTGCGACTCTCAGTCGTAATGGAACAGGTACTGTGCATTGCATCTCATTTTCACCTACCAGTGATACTATTGCTGCTGCGACAGATTCTGGATATATATATCTTTGGCGTGTACATGATCAAGAATTTATAAAATCCATCGTTGGAATAAACTCAAAAAGCAATTATGTCGCCATAAGTCCGGATGGTCAGTTTATAGCAGCAGGCGATCAACTCCAACTCATTAGAATAGGTGATGGCACATTGTATCATTCATTCCCAAATACCGGATTAGTAAGATCAGTCACTTTCAATCCTTCCGGAGCTTCGATTGCTGTCATAGGAGGTACCTATAAGTTAACGTTGTGGGACATTTCCGATGGAACCCTCCTTCGGACATTCGAAGATTACCCCACTCTGCGGGAAATTGCATTTAATACTGCAGGAGATCTTATAGTAGCTGCAGGTCGTATAGACAATTTCCTAAATATTTGGCAAGTATCAACAGGAACTTTATTTAAAAAAATTGACCTACCTTTTAGCTGTAGTTCAGTGGCATTCAGTCCGCTAAACAATGCTTTTGCGGCTGGAAATAGTCTCGGTCAAGTCTATGTATTTGGGTTGTCCGATATATGGAAGACAGACTAGAAGGAATTTAAATTGTTTATCGTATCGTCTTTAGTGCATTAGTTTTAATTATATGGATCCGTAATCCCTTTTTCATTTCAGCCTGATTGATATGAGTTCTAGAGTCCACGTTGTTGGTGGCTTCCTAACAATAGCCAGGGGTGTTGCAAGTGGAATATGGCTATTTCCACAACAAAATAGGTACCGTACTTACTTGGAGTGATATATATAATGCCAGATCGTGAAGTCCGGACAATTGAACATTTAATCTACTACCAGTACTCGAAAATCATAGCAAAAAGTGCTTTTAACGTGCCTGACGGTGTCGCTGCCAAGCGCGAACACTACGGATTCATCAAGAAAACATTTCGAGAATTAATGAGCGGCGTTAAATCATGGTCGGAGATCACTCGAGAGGACTGGCAGTTTGTCGAAGCCGAAAAGAAATGTATATATTGCGGTTCTTCCGATAGCTTGAACAGAGAACATATTGTCCCCAAGTCGGTTTCGATTAATGAACGGTGTTCAACATGCCAACATATACAGGAAATACACAATCAGGTCTGGGCTTGTGAGAAATGTAATCAGGCAAAAGGCACATTAGGATTATACGAGTTTTATCAAAAACTAAATCCTGGCGAAAAGAAATTCTACGATGTAATACCAAAACTTTTAGAAAAGAAATACCTCAAGACAATTTATCATTGTCACGAGTGTGCGGGCACGCTGCAAAGAGGTAGCCTCGAGGGAGGTAAAGAAATATCGGTGCTTGATATAGACTATATTTTGCTATAGCGAGTATCTTTCAAACCCATGTTTTTTTATCTTGATTCTTTTTCCATCTCTTCGTAAATTATAATGTTTAAAATTTCTTTTACTAATAAAGACACACCTTTTAATTTGAGATATAAAGCCCAATGTTGACAGACGTTGAAGCACCGTCGATAAAAAAAATATCTGTTTTATTTTTAAGAAAGGAGGGCCGATGCTCTCCTTTCTCTGTTTCTGATTGAATTTTTAAAATGATGGATAAATAAGGATGTTAGTCGTAGTTTGCATCAAACAAGTCCCGGATACTACACAGGTGAAAATAGACCCTGTGACCAACACTCTGGTGCGCGAGGGAATTCCATTTATTATCAATCCTTATGACACTCATGCTCTAGAAGAAAGCCTGAGGCTAAAAGACAGGTTTGGATTCAAAGTGGCAGCGATCTCGATGGGCCCTCCTAATGCGGAGGCAACTCTGAGAAAAGCCCTTGCCCTCGGAGTGGATGAGGCGATTCTCCTTTCTGACCGCGTTTTTGCTGGAGCGGATACACTGGCCACAAGTCACGTCCTTTCTGCGACCATCCAAAAACTTTCCCAGAAAGAGGAAGTTGGACTTGTCATCTGCGGTAGACAGACGATAGACGGTGATACCGCCCAGGTTGGACCTGGAATCGCTACCCGCCTCAACTATGTCCAGCTTACCCTTGTAGACAGGATCGAGCATCTCGATTCTGAAGCCAAGAAGATCAGGGTAAGAAGGAAACTAGAAGGAAGGCATGAGATCGTCGAGGCCCCACTCCCGGCACTGCTCACAGTCGTCAGAGAAATAAACCGCCCCCGCTATCCTAAAGTTCCAAGACGACTTCTCTCAGAGGAAGCAGAGGTTAAAATCTGGGACAATAAGGTGTTGAATCTGGATGCATTCTCTGTCGGCTTACGGGGGTCACCCACGTGGGTCACGAAAATATTTTCCCCCGAGCGCGAGAAGGGGGAAATTCTCGGAGATGGAATCAAAGATCCTGAAGGAGCGGTTGAGCTTCTGGTTCAGAAGCTCATTCAGCAGGAAATTCTTACTTTTTAACTCTTGATGTTGAGGATTGACGGTGGAGAAACCAAAACCGATTAAAAAACCTCGAGGCAAAGCCAGGCTGATTGAGGGTAAATGCATCGCCTGCGGTGCACGCTGCCAGGTTGTTTGCCCTACAGATGCTATCGAGATGAATGATCGGGGCGAGCCTATCATAATTATCCCCAATTGTATCGGATGCGTCAAGTGTCTGAAAGTTTGCCCTGTTGATGCCTTGGAAATGTTCTTCACTCCTGAAGAATTGAAAATTCTAGAAGAGTTCAAAAAGAAAGCCGAGCCTGCCGCGCCTGTCGAAGAAGTTGATGAAGCGCAGGCGACTGTAGCTCAGAGAATTGCTCCCTATAAGGGAGTATGGGTTTTTGTCGAACAGACAGAAGGGGAGTCGGCTAAGGTATCCTGGGAGATGCTTGGAGTGGGTGCCAACCTTGCCAAGATTCTGAATGTGGGGCTTGCCGCGGTTGTCATCGGTCATGGAGTTGAACAACTCTGTCAGGAAGCATTCGCCTATGGCGTACAGCAGGTTTATCTCCTTGATGCACCGATTTTTAAGAATTACCGAACGGTACCTTATCTTGAAGGTGTAGTCTATCTTGTGGAGAAATATAAACCCGAAATCCTGCTTATGGGAGCCACAGGATTAGGAAGAGATTTGGCTGGGGCTGTGGCAACCAAGCTAAAAACTGGTCTGACGGCAGACTGTACCGGCCTCTCCATCACAGATAAGAGACATTTGCTTCAAACCCGACCGGCCTTTGGCGGCAATATAATGGCCAGCATTCTCTGCGAAAACTTTCGACCGCAGATGGCAACAGTACGTCCCCACGTTATGCCAATGCCAGAATATAAACCCGTAAAGCCAGGAGAAATAATCAGAGAAACCTGCCCCATTCAAGAGGAGAACGTTTTGACCAAAGTCCTCGAGATTCTCTCTGATGCCAAACATAAAGAGCTCGTAGACATTGCCAGCGCTGATTTCATCATCTCTGGCGGCCGCGGGATGATGGCCAAGGATAACTTTGCTGTCCTCCAGGAATTGGCGGATGAGCTGGGAGGAGTTGTTGGAGCTTCACGCAGCGCTGTGGATGCGGGCTGGATGCCTCTGGAACGCCAGGTCGGCCAGACTGGAAAGACGGTAAGACCAAAGGTATACATCGCATGCGGAATTTCCGGAGCCATCCAGCATCTAGTTGGGATGCAAAACTCCGACACAATAATTGCTATTAACCGTGATAAAGACGCGCCCATTTTTCAGGTCGCCCATTACGGAATTGTGGGAAACCTTTTTGAAATAGTCCCTGCTCTTACGAACCGCATCCGTGAACTTAAAAAATATCATGCTCAAGTACACAGAGAATTGAATCCAATAGAGAACAAAGCAGATGTCATCTAATACGACTATTTTCACCTTATTGTTCGCAGCCTCTGTTGTTTTATTTGCATGGAACTGCTATAGACGCTTCAGTTTAATTACCATCGGGAAATCCGAAGATCGATTCAATTATTTTTTCAAAAGAATCCGGGCTATGCTCTTCTACGCCTTTGGTCAGAAGAGGGTCGTGAGCCGCGTTTTCGGTCTCAACCATTTTGTAATTTTTTGGTCATTCATCATCCTGCTAATCGCAAATTGTGAGTTTCTATTGCACGGACTTTTCCCGTCGATTAGTCTTTCAAATCTCCCAGTGAGTATCTATCACCCTTTATCGTTTATTTTCGAAATCATTTCTCTCATGACTCTTCTCAGCATGCTCATCGCGTTTAGCAGACGTATATTCTTTTCTCCTGCATATCTGAGCACTCCTTATGTAAAAGCCAGGAGCTTTGAGGCTTTTCTTATTTTGTCTTTGATAACTCTGTTGATGGTTGCTTTCTTCGGAATGCATACGGTTGAGATTGCTTCAGGTAAAGTATCTGCCGGTAATTACAGACCTGTCTCATCTGTTCTCGCATCATACTTGACCGGCGTTAATCCATCTAATCTGGAATTTTTTGAGGGTTTTTTCTGGTGGCTTCATGCTTTGGTGCTTCTTGCCTTTCTCAATATACTTCCCGTCAGCAAACATATGCACATCCTGACCTCCATTCCTAATTGTTATTTTAAGAGTCTTGAAAAGCCGAATACTCAGCCCAGGGAGGAATTCAAAAAAGGGAATACTTTTGGTGTGGGAAGGGTGGACCTCTTCACATGGAAAGACCTCTTCGACTCTTACTCCTGCACAGAATGTGGTCGATGCCAAGATGTCTGCCCTGCAACGAATACGGAAAAACCTCTCAATCCCCGCCAGGTTATTCATGATATTAAGATTAATCTCTTGAGAAACGGTCCGATTTTGAAAAAAGACGGAACTCCCACACTTCCTCTTATCGGCAACGGCGGCGAAGGAAGCAATCAGGAAAGCGCTCTCTGGTCTTGCACGACCTGCGGTGCCTGTATGGAAGTCTGTCCTGTTTTCATCGAGCAAATGCCTAAGATCGTCAAGATGAGGCGTCACCTTGTTGAAACTGAAGCGAAATTTCCCGAAGAGCTTTTTAACCTTTTTGAAAACATGGAGCAGAGAAGCAATCCGTGGGGAATTGCCCCGATGGAGCGATCGAAATGGACATCCGGACATAATGTCAAGCAGTTTATGGCCGGCGATACAGAATACCTTTTTTATGTGGGATGCGCGGGCGCTTTTGATTCCCGTAACAAACAAGTGACCCTGGCCATGGCCACCATCCTTAATGCAGCCGGTATCTCATGGGGAATTTTAGGCAAAGACGAGAAATGCTGCGGGGACAGCCTTAGAAGACTTGGCAATGAGTTTGTTTTTGACAGAATAGCCAAAGAGAATGTCAGACTCTTCCAGGAAAAAGGAGTCAAGAAAATTATCACACAATGTCCCCACTGTTTCAGTTCTTTGAAAAACGATTACAGGCAGTATGATCTAAATCTCGAAGTTGTCCACCACAGCGAGTTGATTAACATTCTTCTTAAGGAAGGGAAATTAAGGGTTAATGAGAAAGTGACGCACCTTGGAAAGGTTATTTTTCATGACTCCTGCTACTTGGGGCGGCACAATGAAATTTATGATGCACCGCGCCAGGCGATAAAAATCACCACAGGCATGGCTCCTGCCGAGATGAAAAGAAACAGGAAAAACTCATTCTGCTGCGGGGCTGGGGGAGGCAGAATGTGGATGGAAGAAAGCTTAGGTACCCGGATCAACCTCACCCGGATTAAAGAAGCTCTTGTCCAAAACCCTGATACGGTGTGTGTTACCTGTCCTTATTGTCTGACCATGTTCGAGGATGGGCTGAAGGATGAGAAAGCAAAGATAGTTCGCGTTAAAGATGTTGCCGAGATCGTTGCCTCAGGACTTCAGTAGCGTCTCTTAAGAAATCTTGCGTAATCTTCATCGAGATAAAAGATGCTCTTTTATCCTTATCTTCTTAAATCTCAAGCGTAATCTCGCTTTATTATTATGTCAGAATATTGCGCAATCTATTTCTGTGTGAGGCTGAAGGTTCCAAAGAACCGATTCATTTCAGCGTGTGGCAGATTGCGATCATTATGCTGCTTGTGATTCCTACCTTAAGATTCGGTTTGTATTTCTCGCCGATCGTCAATGCCGCAGTTGCATCTGTGAAGATGTTCGGGTTGCGGTAGGAATGATCAACCATAGGTCGACTCGCCGAGTCGACCTACATAGAGTCGACTTACCTCACATCATTCAATTATTAATCCTTATTATTGAGTGGTAAATACACTGAATATCTTTTAGTTACCCCATAAAATCGTTCAGTCTCTTTATCCGCGTCATATTCTTTAAATATCCTAAATCCAAATCTTACCCAAGTTGAACCTGCATTAAACGAACATCTGATTTTTTCTCAATATTTATTCCAACACATGGATATTTTTTCTTTTACAAATCGACTTGAGGGCTTCAGGCCAGACCGTGGTGCTCACCTCGCCAATGTGAGCGGTCCTTAACAGGTACATAAATGTACGTGACTGACCGATTCCGCCTCCAATGCTTAATGGTATCTCGTCATTGAGGATCGCCTGGTGATAGGGCAACTGTAGAAAATGTTCCTGTCCGGACTCTTTAAGCTGCTGCACCAGGGTCTCTTTAGTCACACGGATCCCCATAGATGTCAGTTCATGACGACGCTTCGTCACTGGATTCCAGACCAGGATATCGCCGTTGAGCCCATGGTACTGCTTTCCGTTCCTTTTAATCGTTGGCGAGATCCAGTCATCATAATCCGCAGCTCGCATCTCATGTGGATAACCGTCTTCCAGGACATAGCCGATTCCGATGATAAAGATCGCCGGATGCACCTCCTGGATCATTTTTGTCTCTCGCTGTTTGCGGGTGAGGTCGGGATAGCGTTCCAGGATTTCCTCCGCATGAAAAAATTCCAGCTTCTTTGGTATATCCGGATATTTATCGGTATTGAGTCCGGGGAAGTCTTTCTTGACCATCTGACCTGCCTCATAGATGACCGACCAGATTCTCTCGACAATGTTCCGCAGAAAATCCAGATTACGCATATGTTTAGTGATAACCCGTTCCCAATCCCATTGATCGACATAGGCGCTGTGGTCATGGTCCAGGAAGTAGTCTTTTCTAACCGCCCTCATATCGGTACAAATTCCTTCGCCTACTTCACAGCCGAACTGTTTCAGGGCCATCCGTTTCCATTTTGTGGCCGCCTGGACAACCTGAGTCTCGATTCTTTTTTCAAGACCGAGCCCGCAAGGAAATTCAATGGGCGTGCGTGAACCATCCCGGTCAAGGTAATCATTGACACCGCTCTCCTTGGTTACGATGAGTGGAACCTGAACCATAAAAAGGTTGAGCTCCTTGCACAGGTTCTCTTCGATGAAATTTTTTATCTTGTAGAGTGCCTTCATCCTCTCCTTGGGACCTAGCAACGCTTTATAATTGTGGGGAAGGATTTTATCCACCTCTTCATAAGTGCTGATGCCCGGCCCTGCCAGATCCGCTTTCTTATCTACCATCATTTACCTCCATTGTTAGTAGTCCTGTTTGTTTTATTTCTCCGGGTGCAGGACGCGCGATTATTGTCTTGCACCCAAAAGCCAAAATTCGTGTCTTAGCAACCGGCAATTTTGCACAACATGTGCGGGCACCACGCAGTCCCGCTTGCCGCTATGAATGATTCATTTTTTGTGGCAAGCGGGGTTGAGTGTTCTTCACGTCGTGGTGCCCGCTATTATCTGCAGTTGCCCGCCTGCAACCCACCTTGTGGGACTTTGGCCGGGTAGGCCCGTTCATCGCAAGAGAAGTAGTTTTTTTGTCTCAACAAATGTTCCAGCCTCTAATCGGTAATAGTAAACACAACTCGCAAAACCAGATGCATTCCATTCTCTTGTGTAAGTACCTGCATTCATTTGTTGCGAAACTAGCTTAGCGACTTCTTGTCCAAGATTGTCGTAAATATTCAACGTTACATATGTTGCCTTCGGGAGTGAAAATTGTATCGTCGTATTCGGATTAAATGGATTCGGGTAGTTATCTTCGAGTGTGAATTCGTCTGACGTTTCATCTGTTATTTGACGGACTGATGTAATCATTTGGTCGAGAGGTCGCCTCCAAACATTGCCGTCATCAAGCCCGGCAAAGAGATAGTTACCGGAAATGGCAAAAGACCTGACGGTAGTCTTCAGCAGTCCCGAATTGACCTCGGTCCATCTTGCACCGTTGTCGGTTGAAAGGAAAACACCGCCGCCAGTCCCGGCAAAGAGATTTCCTGACAGGTCATGAGTAAGAGAATAGACATACATGTTTGTCAGGCCGGTATACGCGGCTGTCCATGCTGCGCCTTTGTTGATTGATCGAAACACGCCGCCAGAAGTGCCGGCAAAAAGATTCGTATCGCTGACGGCAAGAGAATACACGTCCTTATACGGCAGGCCGCCATTGACCAGAGCCCAGCTTATGCTGTTGTTGGTTGAAAGAAGAATGACACCGTCCATTGTGGTTCCGGCAAAGAGATTTGTATCGCTCAAGGCAAATGCACAGACATAAGGACCTGACGGACCGTGCGGAGTCCAGCTCGTGCCGTTGTTGGTGGAAAGAAAAACGCTGCCGGTTGGACCGCCGGTTGCACCGGCAAAGAGATTCGTGCCGTTACCGCCGCTTGCGGGGGAAACGGCAAGAGACCTGATGACATTGTTTGTCAATCCTGAATTGACCGGAGTCCAGCTTGTGCCGTCGTTGGTAGAAAGAAAAACGCCGCCGGAAGTCCCGGCAAAGAGATTCATATCGGACCCGTCACCGGTTGGGATGATGGCAAGAGCGCGGACACTGGTGTTCTCCAATCCAGAATTGATTACACTCCAGCTTGTGCCGTTGTTGGTAGAAAGAAAAACACCAATATTTGTCCCGGCATAAAGATTCGAATCATTTACGGTAAGGCAATAAACGAAGCCTGCGTAGGGGCCGTTTGTTTGAATCCATTGTGCATGCAAAATATCTATTGGCGGAATCAGAGCAAGGATAAGTACGAAAAGCTTAATTTTGTTCATTTCAGTGACTCCTCATCAGTTGATTGCTTGACGGGCAATTGCGCATAACGGTAGGTATACCTGACGTTTGCGAGCCTTAGAGCCAGACTTGCCGCTCTTAGGCTCGCAAATGTGCCGCACTTTTTGTCTTTCTTCTCCGATCTACCCAACAAAAAGTAAGGCTGAGCATCGCGCGCAGCTTGCGAGCATGGAGCAGAACAGATATACCTTGTTAGGCGCAGTTTTTAAGGTCTCGTACAATACTATTTAATTTCTCTATTACTGCTCTCCTATCATCAATAGGGTTTAATATCTTTGATTTTAGAAGAATTATATTTTTTGTTGTCGTTAATTTTCTAATAATTTGAATGGTCTCATGAATATTTTCATAACTAATATCCGGAAGCATGTTGATAATTGAGTTATACCCTCTATTTGTAAATTTATATTGCAAGAGAAGCTTTTTGGCATGATCTCGAACATGTGTATTATTATTTCTAAGTAGAGTAATTAACAAGTCAAATGTATCATCATTTTTATAATTTTCTAATAAATCTATTCTTCCTAATAACAATTCAAATGTTGGCCCAGTAATAGTCATATTTTCTTCAACGACTTCAAAGATATCATTCTTTATTTTATTTTCTAGATTTACTATATCGTTATCCTCCAATAATGAAGAATAAAATTTATTAAAACTATTATTTGTTATTGACGATGAATACTTCGGAAATATTATGCTAATTGCGTTCTTCAAGCCGCTTCTGTCATCGATACTAACCCCCATTTGCATAAGATAACTCGGCAGTTTTTCAAAAGGAATATCGATAAGCACTGGTAGTATCAAACACTTTTTTCCATCTGCATATCCTATTTCATAGGCGCACCATTGACTAGCTAATGAGTTTTTAGAAGCTATAAAAATCAAACAATTACATCTTCTTAAACTATATTTTATTGACTCATAAAAGTTTTTACCATATAGTAATTCCGAACATAGAAATATTTTTACATCGCCAGTTAATAATGTCATTAGACCATCATATAATTTCTTAGCGATTATATAATCTTTCTTTGAATAACTAATAAAGACTTCCACATTAGTTTCCTTGAAAATTGCGGCTGCTATGTATAAAGTCAAGAGCCAAACGTTTCGGTGGTCGAGTGTAAGAACCCAAACCAGCCTGCTATTCGTGGTCCTGTCACTTAGACAAGCCACAAGTAATAATCCGAAGTATTCA
>JBEKIL010000003.1:0-296002 GCA_050011775.1 Bacteroidota bacterium
TACAATTTCCGGTGACGATACCGAAGAACGGGGAGAAGGTCATTAGCTATACGGTGAGATATAAATGGTGAAAGAGATAAAATCGAGGTCAAGATTAAGGTTTAGGTTGAGGTAGAGGGGAGTGGAAAAGGGAAATAAAAAGGCCCTATGTCATGCCGAGCGGTTTGGGCCGAACACGCCTGTTTGTCCGCCGGGTTGTCCCTGCCTGCGTGCCGGAGGCACTCCGGCAGGCAGGCGCCGAAGTTTGTTCTATGAACGGAGGCGGAAGCGGAGTGTAGGCGGAAGACCAGTTGAGGCATGTTAAAAAGATACCCATCACACCGAGTCCTGCCCCGTTCTTCGACTCCCCTCGACTCGTTCCGCCAAAGAGAGGGCAGAACTCGCTCAGGACAAGCCCTTCGACTCGCTCCGCTCGCTCAGTGAAGCAGTCCTTTAGGGCAGGACATGCTTTTTTCTTCCTTTTTCAATACATTGCTGACACTTTCCTGGATAAATATGATCAAAGCAGAGAAAAGCCGTATGATAAAAAGAGTGCTTGTTCTCATAATCCTCCTAATCCCATTTTCTACGATCGCACAGGTTTCCCCTGTCACGACACGCGATACCCCTCAGGGAACTAAAATCGTCCTTTCGCGTTCTATTCAGAAAGCGATTCGTGCGTTCGATTCGAGTTTTGTCCCGCTCTCGACACTCGATTATATCAAAGCACTCCGGGAAAAGAAATTTAAAGGACATGAAAACTATCTCTCGTTGTGCACAGGCGATTTTGACGGGAACGGATTGATCGATGCTGTGATTCTAGGTCGAAGCGGTGGAGGAATGCGCATGATTGCTGCGTTTCAACAAAAGAAGAATATATTTACGATTATGAGCGTGAAAGAATTCCCCTTTTTTGAATCGGGTGAGGAGGATGCATATCTGACAAGAATTCCCGCGCGGGTTCTGAATGTTACCTTGGATAATCGATCCATCTCGTTCGATACAGATACATTTCTGCTGGCATATTATCGGCGCGGCAGCATTTTATACCGTTGGGGAAAAAATGAGTTTATGCAGTATCAATTGGGTAACTAAGGAGGCGTGCGATGGATAAAGTCGATATCGATGAAGAACTCCATGAGATGTTCGATGAAGGACCGAAGAATAAGATTTTCGATTCGCGTACAATCCGTGAGCCTATTCGCCAACTGGGTATGACGAAACCGATCGTCGTTGAAACCGGCTCTCCTGTCTCGGAGGCGATTAGACTTATGAAAGACAATAGTGTAGGATGCGTGCTTGTTCAGCGCAAAGGGTATCTGACGGGCATCTTTACCGAACGCGATCTCCTCACAAAACTCACGGGAACCGTGAAAGACTTAAAAACAATATCGATCGACGAAGTGATGACACCGGATCCGGAGGTACTGCAGCCCGATGATACGATTGCATTTGCACTTCATATGATGGCTGTGGGCGGATACCGGCATGTTCCAATTGTCGATGGAGAGAATCGGCCGGTTGCTATCGTCTCAATCAGAGGCATCGTTGAATTTCTTGTTGAAATGTTTCCGGATGAAGTACTGAACCTTCCGCGGAGACCGCTTCGAAAGGCGGGTGAACGCGAAGGTGCATGAACCGGGTCTAAAAAGGGCTATGTAACTATTTTTTCTCAGTGCTGTCCAAGACATTCCAGATTGAATTTATTTTTTAAACGGCACTGATGATCGCACTATATATTAAAGGGGATGCATTATGAGCAATCGTTTCTCTTTCTTTTTCATCTTTATATTTGTTGCCTGTTTTTCATTTGCGGCAGCGCAGCAACGACTAGATCAACAATTATGGGAAAAGGCACGAGCTATTCATGAGAAGGCGGTCGTTGTGGATACTCATTGCGACGTCCCCGATCGTATGCTGGAAGAAAAAAAGTTCGATATCGGCAAACGTAATTCAAATGGACATGTGGATCTTGTTCGTATGAAAGAAGGCGGACTCGATGCTGAATTCTTTTCGGTGTATGTTAGCAACGCTCTCGATGAGAAAAATCCTTCGCGTGAAGCTTTGAAGCGTATCGATACAATCCGATCGGTTATCAAGCGATACCCATCTCTTGCGGAAATAGCCACCTCAACTTCGGATATCCTCCGACTAAAACGCGAGGGGAAACGGGCCATCCTGATGGGGATGGAAAATGGTTCACCCGTTGAAGGAAGCCTCGAACGTTTGCGAAAATATTATGCGCTGGGTATCAGGTATGTCACACTTACACATATGCATAACAACCCGATCTGTGATTCGTCCACGGACACGACAGAACGCTGGCATGGATTGAGTCCCTTCGGCCGTACAATGATTCAAGAGATGAACCGCCTTGGTATCATGATCGATATTTCCCACGTCTCCGACAAAGCTGCATTTCAGGCGATTGCATTGAGCACAAAACCGGTGATTGCATCGCATTCATGCGCCCGGGCATTGTGCGATGTGCCGCGGAATATGTCCGATTCGCTTCTACGCGCAGTGAAAAAAAATGGCGGTGTTGTCATGGTGAACTTTTACCCCTCATACCTTGATATGGCATATAACAAAAAAATCACTGCAATCTACGATACGATCCGTCCTCAGATGGAGGCAGCGAAAGAAAAATATAAAAATAATCGCGATTCACTCGAACTGAAATTAGATGAACTCCACGCGAAATTAAAAATTGAACCGCCGCAAGTTGCCGTTCTAATCGATCATATCGATCATATGGTTAAGATTATGGGAGTCGATCATGTCGGACTCGGCTCAGATTTCGACGGCATACCGTCGACTCCGGCCGGACTCGAAGATGTCGGCAAACTTCCGATTATAACCTATGAATTACTCAGGCGGGGTTATCCGGATTCCGATATCAGGAAAATTCTGGGCGAAAATATTCTCCGTGTCATGGCGGCGAACGAAAAAATTCAATAATATTATGTGGTACTAACTCGATGAAGACAGCTTATATTGACTATGAACTCTGCGAAACTGTTCCTGTAGTATTCATCCACGGTTTTCCTTTCAGCCACGAAATGTGGAAACCTCAGATCGAAGAGTTAAAAAATTTATTCCGGATAGTCGCCTACGATGTCCGCGGTCACGGGAAGAGTGAAGTAGGCGACGGACGATATACGATAGAATTTTTTGTCAACGATCTTATAGAATTGCTGAATTATAGGAAGATCGAGAAAGCAGTATTCGTAGGTCTTTCGATGGGCGGATATATCGCGCTCCGTCTGGCAGAGCGGTTTCCGGAACGGTTGAAAGGACTCGTCCTCTGCGATACGCGGAGTGAGCCGGACACGAATGAGACGCGGGTAAAACGATCGGAATCGATTCTTGCGGTGAAAAAAGATGGTACGGCGGCATTTGCGAAAAATTTTGTCAAATCGGTATTTGCCGCCGAGACGTTCGAGAAAAAACCGGAAGTTGTTGAATTTATTCGATCGATTATAGAACACAATTCTCCGCTTGGCATTGCAGGAACGCTTCTTGCGCTGGCCTCGAGGACCGATACAACCCCTGCACTTGCTACGATTTCAGTACCGACGCTTATTCTCGTCGGTGAATACGATACATTGACCCCCATTTCGGCTTCCGAGGTGATGAAACAGCGAATCCCAAATGCTGAACTACGAGTGATTCCGCATGCAGCTCACCTGAGTAATCTTGAAAATCCGGAATTTTTTAATTCTGCATTAATTGAGTTCTTGCAGCGGATAGTATAGGAGTGATCATACATTGCAGTCGAAATCAGCTCAGGAACTTGCAATTCTGCAAAACCAAATCATCCACTGTCGAAAATGTCCACGTCTTGTAGAATGGAGAGAGAAGATTGCTCGTGAGAAAACGAAACGATTCAGAGATTGGACCTATTGGGGTAAACCAAATCCGGGTTTTGGAGATCCGAAAGCAGAAATACTTTTAGTCGGCCTAGCTCCTGCGGCGCATGGCGGGAACCGTACCGGACGCATGTTCACCGGTGATCGGAGCGGCGACTGGCTGTACCGCGCATTATTTAGGACGGGATTTGCCAATCAACCTACATCCACCGATCGGAACGACGGACTAAAGCTTAGAAATTGTTATATTACAGCGGTCTGTCGTTGTGCTCCGCCGCTGAACAAATTACTTCCATCCGAGATTGCACAATGCCGCCCATATCTTCTCCGGGAAATTCAATTACTTAAAAATATTCATGTAGTGGTCGGTCTCGGGAGAGTTGGTTTTGAGAATGCCTATCGCGCCATGCGCGAAGTCCGTTCAGGGGAAATGAAAACCGGCAAACGGCGACCCGCATTCTGTCATGGAGTTGAATATCAACTGGGTGACCGTCTTTTTCTGCTTGGCTCGTATCACCCGAGTCAGCAAAATACATTTACAGGTAAGCTCACGGAAGTAATGTTAGATACCGTATTTCAGAAAACCAAAGAATTGATACGTTAAATATGTAGTGGTCGTTTATTTTCTCTTGCTTTTTAATGACTCCTCATGTATTATTGAATACATTTCAATTCTCTGTAATTACTTTCGATTACTCTTAGATGTCGGTACAATATTCTTTGAAGGACTCTATCGTCCTTATTACAGGTGCATCCAGTGGTATTGGTGCTTCCTGTGCCCAACAATTTGCACAACTCGGGGCGAGACTTATTCTGACGGCTCGCCGGACAGATCGGCTCAATACGCTCGCCGATCGACTTAAAAAAGAACGGCAAATTCAGGTTCACGCATTCGCCCTCGATGTTCGCAATCAGCCCGAAGTCGAACAGGCACTCCAATCACTCCCCGAAGAATGGAAAACAATTGACGTTCTTGTTAATTGTGCCGGACTCAGCCGCGGGTTAGATAAGCTGCAGGAGGGGAAGATCAGCGACTGGGAAGAAATGATCGATACGAATGTCAAGGGGTTACTCTATATCACGCGTGCTATTTTGCCGGGAATGATTTCCCGGAGTCGCGGACATATCATCAACATCGGATCAATTGCAGGACATTGGGTATACCCGGCCGGCAATGTATATTGTGCTTCGAAATATGCAGTGAAGGCGTTGAGTGAAGGATTAAAGATGGATCTTCTCGGAACCCCGATCAGAGTCAGTTCGATTGATCCGGGATTGGTTCAAACCGAATTCAGTTTTGTCCGTTTCCACGGCGACCGTGAAAGAGCGAAAAAGGTGTACGAAGGGTTGCAGCCCCTTTCCCCCGATGACATCGCCGATGCGGTGATCTACTGTGCAACCCGGCCACCACATGTGAATATAAACGAAGTCATCGTCATGCCGGTCGCACAGGCATCAGCGACAATGGTTCACCGTCGGACATAATTAATATGCTGTCAATTATAAGAGTGTTGGATCAAAACAGAGAAGGGAAAAGTTCGCATGCACTATAGGGATATTTTTTTATTTTTTATTGGCATTGTTCTTCTCGGTCTATCGATCCTGAAAATATTTCCCACGTGGATGAGCTACATTGGTCTTATGTCATTTATAGTGGTGGGTGTTCGGCTCGTTGTTCATGGAATTAAATTAAAGATTGCAACAATCCCCCCTCGTCCTTCAATCGAAGATCTTGAAAGTCGATTTCAACAAGAGGCAGAAAAGGGAGCCCGGAAAAAATTTATCGAAGATGAACTTTTACGGTTTAAAATCGAGAGAAGTAAAACCCAAACGAATGCGCAATAGGTGAAGCACCCCAAAAAGTACATTGATGATGAACTCAGCCCTGAATTTCTCCTTACCGCGTACTGTCATGGGTATTTTCCCATGGCGGAAGCGGGAACCGGAGAAATTCGGTGGTATTCTCCGGATCCCCGAGCCATCATAGAACTTGATGCATTGAAGATTTCCCGAAGTTTACGACAAGCGCTTCGGCAGTGCCGGTATGAGCTTAAATTCGACACAGAATTTTCAAATGTTATCCGTTCCTGTGCAAAACGCAAAGATACCTGGATTTCAGAAAAAATTATTGCCGCCTATGAACGGCTTCATTCCCTCGGTTTTGCCCATAGTATTGAAGCCTGGTATGGCCAGGAACTTGCTGGAGGATTATACGGGGTTGCAATAGGTGGGGGATTCTTTGGTGAGTCGATGTTTCATACCAAGCGTGATGCATCGAAAGTAGCTCTTGTCGGACTAGTCGAACGTTTACGCTCACATGGTTTTACACTTCTCGACACTCAATTCATCACATCTCATCTCCTTTCGATGGGGGCGACAGAAATTCCACGTGAGGATTATCTCTATAGGCTCCGAAAAGCAGTCGGGAAAAAATGTTCCTTTTAAATTAAAAACTCCAACCCGACTCGATAAGGGGCTGTCTATAAAGTAATTTTTACCGTAACAAAATCTCAGACAGTAAAAAATTTCAACGTGATCATTTTCATGGTTGTCTCGATACATCGCGTCCCGCTTAGGCGGGACGTGATTACTCGACAACCTGGCTATTTTCTTATGTGTTATATAGCCAGGTTACCGAGCGACGCACTGAGCTTGTCGAAGTGTAGTCCTGCCCTGTTCTTTGGGCAGGGCGTATCGAGGTAACCTATGTTGAAAGCATTTGAATAATTGGTAGAAATATTTTATTCTTGGACAGCCCCGAGATGAGCCCACTTTACACGACCAACATATGGTGGCATGGATGAGTCTCTGGCTCATCCACGTGATGTAGGTCTCAATGTGGACTGCGTCACAACATGAAAATAGTGATATTGATATGTTGGAAGTGGAGGGGGGAAAAATGAGCCATGTTTTATCGAGAATTCGATATTGAGTCGGTCATCAGAGAACATACAGTGACACAAAAAACATCGGACATTTCATCAAGCGCGACGATTCTTATTGTTGATGATGATCTCGCCTTTCGAGTGCTCCTTCGCAAAATGCTTGGAGAGCAGGGATATACTGTCGTTGAAGCCGAAGATGGCCAGCAGGCTCTTGCCATTATGATTCAATCCATTCCCGATCTGATCATATCCGACATCCGAATGCCGCAGATGGATGGATTTGAATTTTTTAAGCGTTTATCGAAAAATCCGCATTGGAGTGGACTGCCGTTCATTTATCTTACGGCATATAATGACTATGAGTCGTACCGCCAGAGTAAAGAACTCGGCGTTGATGATTTTCTTTCTAAGCCGGTGGATATGCCGTTGCTCCTCTCGGTGATAAAAGGCCGGCTCCATCGGGCCGGGCAGATCAAGAAAGCGCTGGACACGGAACTCGACACAATCAAGAAAAAATTGCTTCATCTATTTTCTCATGAATTCCGAACACCGCTTACGCACATTAAAGGAGTCTCGGATATTCTTACGGATGAATCAGTCAATTTCGATGAGGACAGCCTGAGAAAGTTTTATCAGATTCTCAAGGACGGAACCGATCGTCTCCAGATTCTCATGGAGGAATTCCTGACCGTGGCGCGTATCGAGGCATCATATGCAATGAGGGAGGCGCAGCAGTTCCGTGCACCATTCGATCTCTCCCGTGTCGTGGATGAAGTCAAACTGCAATTTATGGAACGGGCGAAAGAAAAAGAGATTACCCTGATAAAAGAAATGCCGCGTCAGGATGTTCGGGTCACCGGCTGTGAAGTCCAGATCCGGGAGATACTCAGACGGTTGATGGATAATGCGATAACGTATACGTCGAAGGACGGGGTTATCAAGTTGAGTCTCACGATCCTTGATCGGGCGATAAGTGTCGAGATTCAGGATAGCGGTTTGGGTATCGAGTCCCATGAACTTCCACACATATTTGAGCGATTTTATCAGGTTGGCCGAAACCGGAACGAACAACAGGGAATCGGCCTCGGTCTCTATATCTCCCGTACCTTCGCCGAAATCAATGGAGGGACATTGAATGTCTCAAGCATACCGGGTGTGGGAAGTAAATTTACCCTCCTGCTTCCACAGTAGCTCTCTTCTGTTTTAAAGTTTTCTCTTTCTTGCCTTTCCCAAAATCTTTCGTATATTTCTTTTTTAATACATCATCTTTCATTAATCTGAGGATACCCATGGGTGTAAAGCAGACGCCGCAGGTTGTCATCGAGACAAATTTTCCAAAGCTGAAATTTATTAAACGTGGCAAAGTCCGCGATATATATGAAGCAGGCGAATATTTGCTTATCGTTGCGACCGATAGGCTCTCTGCTTTTGATGTCGTTATGCCGCAGGGTATACCGTATAAGGGGAAAGTACTGACGCAGATTTCGGGGTTTTGGTTCGATCAGACAAAAGATATCATTCCGAATCATCTTATTTCGGTTGATGTCGACAGGTTCCCCAGGGAGTGTGCCCCGTATAGTGATATCCTTCGCGGTCGGACAATGCTTGTGAAAAAATCTAATCCGCTTATGATCGAATGTGTCGTGCGCGGGTATCTTTCCGGTTCAGGGTGGATCGATTATAAGACAACACAGTCGGTCTGCGGTATTCCGCTTCCGGCCGGACTTGTCGAATCCTCGCGCTTACCCGAACCGATCTTTACACCATCGACGAAAGAAGATGTCGGTGCCCATGACCAAAATATATCGTTTGGGGATGCAATAAAAATCCTGGGGAAGAATGTTGCAGAAAGGGTGCGGACCGCTGCCATTGCAATTTATCAACGCGGGTGCGAAATAGCCGAAGCACGCGGAATTATTATTGCCGATACGAAATTTGAATTCGGACTTGAACCGGACGGGGGTCTGATCCTCATCGACGAGGTCCTGACGCCTGATTCATCGCGGTTTTGGCCGAAAAATGCATATCAACCGGGACGGGCGCAGGCCAGTTACGATAAGCAATTTGTACGGGATTATCTTCTTTCCATCAATTTCAACAAACGACCGCCCGGTCCGATTATGCCCGATGAGGTGATTGAAAAAACATCGGAGCTTTACCGAGAAGCTATCAGGAAATTGACGGGAAAAGAAGTGGAGTAGAGGGAAATCCTTGAGCAAACTTCATTAGAACACTGGTGCATTGTTGATTTCTGTATGTACTGCAATGTGTCCACAGATAAAATGAATTGCATTCTGTGGACTTTATTTTTGAATATCGAATAATAATTTGCATGAATGCTGTGAGAATATGGTGAACGTTGTTTAAGATCGGAAATCCAAAATCCGAAAGAGGCAATCTCTATGGTCTCTTTTAAACTGCTCGAGCATCCTGCGGATATCGGTATTGAAGCGACCGGCTCGACGCTGGTCGAGGCTTTTGCGTCTGCTGCTGAGGGGCTCATCTCAATTATAGTCGATCCGGAGACAGTCCGCACTCAAATATTGCAAAGAATCGAAATCGAGGCTGACGACGACGAAGCTCTTCTTGTGAAGTGGCTGAACGAGCTCGTCTACCTTTTCGATGCTGAACACTTCGTCTGCTCAAAAATCGAAATTCATTCGCTAGTCAGTCATACGTTGAAAGCAACTATCCACGGTGAACTTTTCTTGCAGGACCGGCATACCACACGAATGGATATTAAAGCCGTGACATTTCACCAATTATTTATTGGTGAGTGTAACGGACGATGGACAATAAGGGTATTTGTTGATATATGAGCACAATAAACATAAAGAAAATCGATGACTACAGGTATCTCATTCCCAAATCGTCACGACAGGGGATGAAGATCGACGGATTGATCTTTGCAAGCGAAGCACTCATCGGACAGATCGAACATGATCTTACTATTGAACAGATCGCGAATGTAGCTACGCTCCCGGGTCTTGTCGGAAAATCTCTCGCTATGCCCGACGCACACCAGGGATATGGCTTTGCCATCGGCGGTGTCGCCGCGGCTGATCTGGAACATGGTGTTGTCTCGGCCGGCGGTGTCGGTTTCGATATTAATTGCGGTGTACGGTTGCTAACGACACAATATTTGGTAAAGGACATTGTGCCTCGAATGGATCAGCTCCTCACGCAGCTCTTTCATGATATTCCATGCGGTACCGGAAAAACCGGTGTGGCGAAAGTCGTGAAGCAAGAATTGAATACCGTGCTGTGCGATGGTGCTCAATGGGCGGTCGCGAATGGCTATGGGAACCATGAAGATGTCGAACATATTGAAGAACGCGGAAAAATTGCCGGGGTAAATCCCGAATACGTAAGTGATCGTGCAAAGGAACGGGGTAAGGGTCAACTTGGAACGCTCGGCTCGGGCAATCATTTTTTGGAGATCCAGAGAGTCGATGAAATATTTGATAACGAGACTGCCCGTGTGTTGGGTTTGCACATAGATCAAGTCGTAGTATTAATTCACACCGGGTCGCGGGGCTTAGGACACCAGGTATGCACCGACTATCTCGAGGTCATGCAGAGTGGGATGAAGAAATTTAATATTACTGTTGTCGACCGTCAGCTGGCGTGCGTTCCGATTCACTCTAAAGAGGGAGAGCAGTATCTTAGTGCAATGGCTGCTGCTGCGAACTTTGCGTTCTGTAACCGGCAGATGATTACACACTGGACCCGTGAAGCATTTGTGAAGGTGATTGGACCCGGATCATTGCGTGTGGTGTACGATGTTACGCATAACATTGCCAAGCGAGAGGAATATGATGTCGATGGTATTCGCCGGCAGCTGCTTATTCACCGGAAGGGAGCAACCCGTGCGTTTCCACCGCACCATCCCGATCTTCCACAAGAATATCAGGATGTAGGACAACCGGTGCTGATTCCCGGAAGTATGGGGACATGTTCATATGTGCTCGTGGGAACAGAAGGAGCGATGAAAGAGACATTCGGGTCGACCTGTCATGGAGCCGGACGCGCGAAAAGCAGAACTGCGGCAAAAAAAGAAATCACCGCTGATGAATTGGTGAAAAATTTAGAATCCAAGGGCATCCGTGTGAAGGGCGCGTCGAAAAGCGGACTGACCGAAGAGAATCCCGATGCGTACAAAGATGTGAGTGAAGTCGTGCGTGTTGTTCACGAAGCGGGAATTTCCCGTAAGGTTGCAAAGCTGGTTCCTCTCGGCGTTATTAAAGGATAAGAACAAATCCAATGTCGTATCTGACCGAGAATCAAAAAAAAGCTCACGATGTCAATCGTCATCTCTCTGTTATTGCCAATGCGGGGTCGGGAAAGACGACCGTTCTTGTCGAACGGTATGTCGATATCATCCAGTATGGCCATGCAACCGCTCACGAAGTTATTGCACTCACATTTACTGAAAAAGCTGCCGGCGAGCTTAGGCAGCGCATAGCCGATACGATCCATCGCAGATATGAGGAAGCCGAAGATCTGCATGAACGGTACCGGCTTGAAATCCTTCGTGAGCAGTTATCCTCTGCAATCATCGGGACCATTCATTCCTTCTGTGCACGTCTGCTCCGTGAATACCCCGTTGATGTTCCGACATCCCGTCCTGACCTTATCGGAACGGGTGGAGGGATTGATGCTTCGTTTACGATTCTTGAGGTTGTGGATCAGCAATCGCTGATTGGTGAAGCGGCAAACGAGGTATTTCAAGCAATTCTCGGAACGCCTGAACACCCCCACCGCAAGGAATTGCTTCATGTTGTCCGGATGCTGGGACGCAATGCTGTCGTCAATATCATCCATTATCTTCTTTCAAAACGGGAAATTGCCGAACATTTTATACGGGAATATTCTAGACCTGACGATGAGATTCTTTCAGAGTGGAATACTGTAGTTGATCACTATGTCGATGAAATCCTTCTTGCACAATCTCTCAACGAGGCGTTTCAAGAGCTGACCAATAGAATCCAGCAAAAGAAAAAAAGGGAAATTCAGAGCGCTCTCGACGCATTCCTTTCCGCGAACTCCATGAACTCCCGGCTTGATTCATTTAGTTTATTATGGCGGCTGTTTCTTCGTAATGATTATCATCTCCGGTCGGGTATTTTTGATGTAAAAAACATCGAAGAGCAATGTCATCGCTCTCTTGCCGCAATTCAATCGGCGGCTTCAGCCGTCAGGCCGTTGATCGAGGGTATGGCTGGCAGGGATGATGCCCACAGACTTTTATTAGCAAGCAGCCGGACATTCCTTTCGGTATTTCAGGAAATCCTGACCACATACAACCGCCGCAAAGCTGAAAACGCACAGCTTGATTTTGAAGATCTTCAGATATACGTCAAGGCATTGTTGTCTAAATCCGAAATCCGTCAAAAGCTATCGAAGACATATACCTACATTATGGTTGATGAATTTCAGGATACAAATCGTCTTCAGTATGAAATCCTGCTTTCTCTGGTCGAAACATTCGCATGGGGGAATCTCTTTGTCGTAGGAGATCCGAAGCAATCAATTTATGGATTTCGCAATGCCGAAGTAGAGATTTTCATGCACACGATTGATGATATCGCCGCACATGCACACCGGCCCGAACCATTCTTCTGGCATGGTACTATCCTTCAATCGACACCGCTCGAACGCGCAGGCAATGTAACGCTTGCCGAGAGTTTTCGACTTCTGCCGTCGATAGCGGCATTTGTCAATATGATCTTTACCAAATGTATGGATCAGGCCAGGAATAAATTTAGTGTTCCGTACACTCCACTCATTGTTGCCAGAACAACATCAGCTCCAGGAAGGGTTGAGTTGCTGCTTCCGTCGAACAGGATAAAAAATCCAGAGGAAATGAAGGTGGAAACTTCGCTCTATGGTATCGAAGAAGAAATGATTGCCCGTCGTATTCTATCTCTGCATCGTGATGAGTACACGATTATTGATAAACGCAGTGAAGAACCTCGTCCCATCAAATTCGGAGATATAGCCATCCTGCTTCGAAGTCGTACCAATCTTCATCGGCTCGAACAGGCATTGTTGCATTATCACGTTCCCTATATCATTTACAGTGGTGGAGGATTCTATCAGACCCAGGAGTTATATGATTTCTTTAATTACTTTCAGTTTTTTCTGAATCCTCATGATGATACTGCTCTGGCCGGTATTCTCCGCTCTCCCTTTTTTGCATGTTCTGATGCATCGCTGTACCGAGTCAGTCTTGTAGAAGAGGGGACCGATTTTTGGTCGAAGGCATGTGCTTGGACGGCCCGTCATCCTGATGCAGATCGACATATGACAAGGGCTGTCGATATCCTTCGCGGCGATCTTCTCCGAGCCGGTAGGCAATCGCTTTCGGATTGTATCCTCGAGGTTATTCTTAGGACGGGGTATAACGGAGTGGCAGCTGCATCGCATCGTTCAGCCCAGCATACAGCGAACGTGAAAAAACTTCTCCAGATTGCCCGATCATTTGAAGTACGGGGATTTAGTAATCAGTATGATTTTGTCGAGCGGCTTCGGGTATTGATAGAAGAAGAGGAACAGGAAGGACAGGCTTCGATTGACGAGACAGAAAATGCTATTCATGTCATGACAATTCATGCAGCAAAGGGATTGGAATTTGGTGCCGTCATAGTGCCATATCTCCAGAAGGATTTTCACTATGACAGCGAACCTTTTATTGATATGAAAGGATACATCGGTTATACGGTCGTTCAGCCGGCAGATTTCGATAAGGAATTTCCTGTACCGCTAACCGAGATACTCCGCCAGAGGAGCCGCCGGAAGACCGAAGCAGAAGAGCAGCGAATATTCTATGTTGCATGCACCCGCGCGCGTGACCTTCTTGTACTTTCCGGAACCACTTCTCAACGTTCTCGTCCGATGGCTGCGTTGACATGGGTACAGGAAGGATTGGGAATCGACAGCCCGGAGGAACGAGGTCGCACGACGAAAGAAGTTACGTTGCAGAGGTTGATTCTTCATGATGGAGCGTATGAAAGTATTGAAAATAAATTCCCCCTGACGGTCGAATGGTTTTGTCGCCCGGATGAATTTCCTGTCGTCATATCTCTATCGCACGGACAAACACTCTTCGGAGAATTTCCGCTTGCTAATGTTCAGTCTATTCCCTCAGGTGAGGAAGGTGAATATTTTTCGGCAACTCAAATAAAAACGTATCATGATTGTCCGCTCAAATATCATCTTCTTTATCATCTTGGGATGGCAGAGATTCGTCGGGAATCCTATCACTATAGTGATGAAGATGAAGAAGATACTGAGCCGCTTTCTGCTACGACGTATGGAACGCTTATTCATCGGGTGTTGCAGAAAGTACTCTCACAGGAGTCAATGACACATCTCTCCTTGTTCCTTGAGGAAGCCGTTGCAGAGCAGGGATTGAGCGGTAACAGAAATATACTGGACACGGTCGGGAGAGCGGAACGGGAAATCACCTCTTTCTGTTCATCTGATACTGGCCGGCGGGTATTGAGCGCTGATCAGATATTTACTGAGTATCGTCTTGACGGAAAACTTGGAAATGATTTTATTACAGGCACGATCGATAGGCTTGTGCAGATCAATGGAATATGGGAAGTAATCGATTACAAGACTGACAGCATGAATGGTATATCACCAGCTTCGAAAATCCAGGCATATCGTTATCAAATAATGGTTTATGCATGGCTTGTGAGTCGGTATACAAGTCAAATCGATATTCCAGTAACGCTCTATTTTACAGATCTACCGGGTGCTGTGTCTACGGTGCTAATCCGAAAGTCCGAAATAGACCGATTCGAGGAAGAGATGGGAAGGATAATAGGAAATCTACGGGGGGATAGATTTTCAAAGAATCTGACGCATTGTCTTGAATGTTCTTTTTCGCGGAATGGATCATGTATTTGGGAATAAAATAGGGCGGATTTCAAATTTCTCTTGAATTTCTGTGATATATAACATACGTTATAACGATTTCATGATTTATCTTTCTTCAGAAAAAAGAGTTCTGGAGTATGGCGGGAACAGTAATCCTACATTATACAGTCATCAAGGAATTTGATGAAGGTCCGTTTGGCCGTGTCATCAAGGCGATGGATAATAAAACCAATCGTCTTGTTGCGCTGAAATTCCCCCCACGGGATTTTTTAGCTGGCTTTGTGATGAGAAAGGCGGAATGGAAAAGATTCGTCGATGACATGAACACCTCACAGTCATTCCAGCATCCGTCCTCGTGTAATGTTATTGAGAACAGTGAAATCAACGGTGAATTTTTTTACGTCACAGATTTTATCGAAGGGATAAGTCTCAGGGACCTGCTTGAGTTCCAGATTCCCCAATTACGACTTACATTTATTATCATGGAGAAAATCCTTGAAGTCTTCGATCTTCTCCATCTTAAGGAAGTCACTATTGGCTCACTTCGGACCGATGATATCATTCTCACTCCGGATGGGAAAATTAAGTTGCTCGATCTTCCCACGATTCGAATGAAAGATTTTGCATCACTAATCAACGAAGAGGAGCATCTTCTCTCGCTCGTCTTTCAATCTCCCGAACTCTTAAAAAAGGAGACCGTTGATGGGCGAAGTGATCTTTATTCGCTCGGTGTGATTCTATTCCAGCTGGTAACAGGTAAGCTTCCGTTTTCCGGTAGGAACATGGATGAGCTATTTTATGCTATCATGTATACAGAACCACCGGCTATCTCAAATATTGTATCGAGTGTTCCTCAGGACGTCGGATTAATTATAAAACGATTATTATCCAAGAACCCTGCGTGGCGATATCCTCATGCAAGCGATCTATTGGTTGAAATCAAGCGGCTCATGTCGACACTGGGATTCATGGGTGAGGCAAGGGAGAAACAGGCGGTCGAAGCGATAAGTAATCTTGTAACAATTATTCAAAAGCAGATAGAACAGCTTCCGCCGAAATCTCCGATGAAGACATTAGAGCAGCTAAAGCCGGAGTCGTCTAAAACGATATTACCAAAGTCCGAATTACTCAAACCTGAATTATCGAAATCCGAATTGCCGAAGCCTGAACCGGAAAAACCCAAACCCCAAAAGCCGGATTTACCTGCATCAGAGCCACAGAAGCCCGAACAACCCCGTGATGAACAGAAAAAACCTGAACCCCCAAAAACTCAGTCGCGTGATTTATTGACAGATGAAATTCTCAGGCGTGCAGAGGAGGAAGCACGAAAAGCAGCGTTTATTGAGGCAACCATCGAACCGGAAATACCACCAGATAAAGTTGAGAAACCTTTGCCTCAAGCACCGCTTAAGCCGCCGGTTTCACAGCCGTCGGTTACACAGCAACCGGTTTCGCAGCAACCGGTTTCGGAGCAACCGGTAGTAAGCATTCCAACGCCTGTACGTCAACTGCCACATTTGCCAATGGTGGAAGAATTCATCGTCCCGCCAATTGCTGAAGGAGAGACTGAAGAGAGGAAGCTTTCCAGTATTGTCTTTACCGACATTAGGGGCTTCTCAAAGAAAATGGGGGAGAATGAAACTATTGCAATGCGCGTGTTACAGATGCATAATTCGATTATGGAATCACTATTTTCAAAATACAGTGGGAAGGTCATCAAATCTATTGGTGATGCCTACATGGTGGATTTCTCTAGCGCCGTAAATGCAGTTCGATGTGCGGTAGAAGCGCAGGAAAAACTTTGGGAATATAATCGCAGCCAGGCAACAGAATTGGAACGTGTGTTTGTACGAATCGGCATTCACATGGGTGATGTAGTAATCAAGGGTAACGATATTTTTGGTGATGCGGTCAATATTGCAGCCCGTATCGAAGCGACAAGTGACGCTGGTCGAATCAGTATATCGAGCGATGTATTTCAACAGGTCCGGAATAAAATGCTTCTTGATGTTCTCTATCTTGGAAAACGGCAGTTGAAGAATATTCAGGAGCCTATAGAAGTTTATCAGGTTATGCTGGATACGATTCCAGAAACGCTTCCCGCACCGGAAGAATTGCGCCGCGCACGACAGATGGAAGAGGAAGAACGGCGGCGTCAGGAAGAAGAACGTCGTCGACGGGAGGAAGAGGCTCGAAGGAACACACAGGACCTTGAAAGACGGAAACGTCAGTTAGAAGAGCAGCGCAAAGCCGAAGAAGAACTTCGTCGGCACCGTGAGGAAGAAGATCGGCGGCGAAAAGAAGAGGAAACCCGTCTCAAACGAAAAGAAGAAGAGCGGAAAGCTGCGCTGAGAAAAGCCATTTCGGTCTATCTGCAGGCCGCAAACGACTACCTCACGGTCGAACAGTTCGATAGAGCGTCAGAAGAAATCACACGGGCATATAAACTTGATCCGAATAATGAGGACGTTCGTTTGATGGAAAACCGCCTCCGGATTGCCCAGGATGAAGCGCGACTGCGTCTCGAGGCTCGGACGCGTCGTGAAGAAGAGGAACGTCGCCGCCGGGAGGCCGAAGACGCCCGTCGGAAAGCAGAAGAAGAAGCGCAGCGGTTAGCAGTCGAAGAGGATCGACGGAGAAAAGAGGAACTTGAGAAACGAGAAGCACATCTGAAGAAAATCGCCGAGTATCTTGAAAAAGGCGAGCTCTATCTCCGTGAAGGAGATCTTGAGAAAGCACGTAATGAACTTTCACGTATATATATCCTGGACCCGGGTAATGCGGCGGCGAGAGTCTTCGAAGTAAAAATCAAGGATATTGAGACACAACAGGCCCGTGAACGCGAAGAGCAGGAAATGCAGCACCGTGCGGAAGAGGAAGAAAAGCGCCGGAAACGCGAACGCGAAAATCAAATTCAAATGTTCATCGTCAGGGCGCAGGATTTCTATCGGAAACACAGATTCGACGATGCAATCAATGAAGTCGTTCATATCTATGCGATCGATCCGGCAAATCCACAGGCACGACAGTGGGAAGAGAAAATACGAGTAGCTCAGGAGAATCTTCGAAAAACGAACGAGATGCTCGGAGTGCTTGGCGGAGAACACGTTGCATCCGAAACGGAAGTCTCCGAGACAACCGGCGGTGTTGTCAGTGAGCCTTCGACAGTCGAAGTCCGCGAAGAGGTAAAACCCAGTTTTGTCATCAACCGATGGTTCGGCATCACCCTTGGGGCCGCCATTCTAGTAATTCTTCTGGGGATCGTATCACGTCCACTTTTACATCGGCTCTTCCCAAAAAATTATATGGTGGCAGTTCAATCCTTTACAGTTGAAGGAGCCGACGAGGGAATCGGACAAGGACTTGCAGTTCTTTTAGCAAGTGACCTCGCGGTTATTCCCCATGTTCAGGTGAGCGATCCATTGATTTCTGCCGATGGAGGGAACAAATCACCTTCTCAATATCTCCAGGAGTTGCATGCAACGCACTTGATTTCAGGGAAAGTGAAATTTGATAAAAACCAGGTTGAAGTCACTCTAGATATTGCAGATTCATTACGGCAACTCTCAAATATTATAGTTGTAGGACGTCTAGAATCACTTACACAACTTCGAAAGGATCTCCGCACAGCGGTTGCAGAAACATTTGAACTCTCCAGCGAGGTCGATGGACTTCCTGTAGTGTCCTCGAGTTCCCGCCGCGATGCCATCGGACAATTTTTCCAGGGAATATCCAGCATTGAAGGAAACTCAATCAGCAGTGCAATCACTGCGTTCGAAGCATCAATCACAAGTGATACACACTTTGCAGATGCCTATGGATGGCTCGCACATGTGCTTCTCGATAGTTGCGAAATCCTTGGAAGTGCTAATAACGACATCGGAAATCGAGCATTTGTTGCGGCTCAAAAAGCGATTGAGCTGAATTCCCAATCGGTTATTGGGATTGTGGATCGTGCGACATTCTACAGGCTGACAGCAAGATTTTCTGAAGCACGCAGCTCCGCAATTGAAGCGCTGCAAATTTCATCGAGCAATGCTGATGCTCATGCGGAGCTGGCAATCGCATCGATCGTTTTCAATGATTTTTCAACAGCAGACGACCATATCCGTTCTGCAACCACTCTAAATCCGCATTCATACCGGGCTTGGTTGGCTTCAGCCCTTAATAATCATTTTCAGCAGAGGTTCAAGGAAGCAACGCAAGACTATAAACGGGCGATCAGCAGTCAATCCCATCACAGTTATGAAACAACAATGTACCTTATGGCCGACGCGTTCAATCGTGCCGATATGAACGATCTGGCAATTTCTACATACCTTAGCCTCCTTGCGAAATCACCAGATGACTATTTTATACTTTATCGTCTGGGTCGGATCTACCAGGGAATCGGAAGACGGCTTGAGGGGGATCAGTATCTGGAAAAAGCAAAGAAAAACGCATCTACGGCACTCGACAGAAATACCAACGATGCACAAGCCCGTATGATGATGGGTCTCAGTACCATGCGCCTGGGAAAATTTGCCGACGGTTTTGCTGAAGTACAGCGCGTCGCGAATGCAAATCCAGAGAACCCGACATTCCAATACGCACTTGCTCGCGCATATGCAATATACCATAAAGATAATGAAGCGCTCGATGCACTCTCAAAAGCCGTAGAGAAAGAGTATCGAATCTCGGCAGTACTCGATCTCGATCTCTTCAATCTTGAGTCGAACGAAAAATTTCCCAAAGTTATATTCATCCAGGAGACCGTACGTTAACCCGATATCAGAGAAGACCTTGAAGGTCATATCTCCACTCGCTTGATTTCAGTTCAAATTCTTGCTATACTTCTCTCGAATTATTGTAAATATTTTTCCATCCACAATTATCTTATCACCATTGGTATCCACGACATGGAGCACAGGTGAACTTCGAGGCGGAAGTAAAACATATTCTAAGTGGCATTGGTATTGCATTCGGTAGTATTAATGCACTGAAAACCTCAGTATGGGATGCGGTGACCACTTATGCAGAAGTTATCCCTCCGAATCTTATCGACGATTTTCGATTGGTCGAAAAAACGTATGCGGGAGTCAAGGAAAACACATTAAGCGTTTTATTCGCCGGGGTCAGTAAGGCAGGAAAAAGTTCCACGGCCAACGCGGTCATCGAGCAGGATGAATTTTTCCCGACCGGAGCTGTCCGGAAAACCGATCGTGTTTCAAAGAAAGAGTGGAATGGAATTTCAATCGTCGACACACCGGGAATAGATTCTATTGAAGATACTCGCGACGAAGCAATGTTGCTTAAAGAACTGCACCTTGCCGACCTTGTCGTGTTCCTCTTCTCCGATAAGGAGGGAGATCTTGACGCGGTAACCCAGATATTTCTCCGTGACCATCTTATACCAGCAAAAGATGTTGTATATGTTCTCAATAAGAAAAGAGATGACTGATATCAGGCAAAAACAGAGATTCTTTTATACATGGAAACCTCTACACTTGTTATCCTGCTAGTAATTCTTGTAATTCTCCAATTCGGAATTATCGGAATATATTTACTCCGTCGTCGCGGGATACTGCAGAAGAAAGAATATGTTCCAAACTACGAGATTGTACGGAAAGCGCTCGTAAAACAAATTCATGCTCTTGGAGTACGGAAACCTACATTCTTGATTTTCTCGGCCCGATTTGCTCTTGAAGGTATACGTGAGGGAAATGCCCGGAAAATCCAGGCAAGTGGTTTGCGAGAGCTGCAGTATTTCATTATCGAGACCATCCGCGATCGCGGCGCCCAATTGAAAATCCGCACTGCAGCCTATTTGTTCATTTCATATATTGACAATGTTCTCGATGCACTCCAGAAAGAGCAGACACAGCTTGAAAAAGGAACGACAACACTTGAAGAATTACGGCAATCGTGGAATGATCGCCAGCGCGATATCAATGAAGTTGTCAATACCTGTCAAAACCGCATAAAAAATTTCTTTACAGACCGAATTCCGAATGCAGAAACCTTTGCCGAGCGGGAAACCTTGACGACAGCACCCGGGATAAAAATCTCGAGAGAATTCGCTACAGTCGTTGTTAAACAGACCGAGATTCATAATCTCGCCCGTCAGCTATCAGAACAAATCGACGAAGCACTGGCATCACTTTCTGAATGGTTCGACAAGAAGACAGGGTCGGTTTTGATTGTACCCATTCTTCGGATAAAATTTGAAGAGAGAGCGATCGAACGACTTCGAGCCCTCGCGGCTGAACGTGGGATGTCGGACGATGATGGTGTGCCGGCTGTGGTCAGTGGATTGCTCGAGGTCCAGAAGCTCATGAGCGACGCATTCGTACAATCGGTTAGCGGGAATATTCAAATGGTGTATGACAATGCGCAGAAGTATTTTGAAAGGAAGTCCTCAGCTGTAAATTCACGAATGCAACGGATCAATGCGGCACTCGATAAATTTCAATCACTCCGGAATGACTTCAATGCTCACCAATAAACTCTATTCATTCCGATCATATTTCCGGTCGTCCACCAAAAGGTATCTGCAGGTTCTTCACAATATCGAAACAGCAAAGGATATGTATGTCACCGCACTGCGACGTATGTGTGAGGCTTGTCAATACAATATTGGAACTCTAGAACCGGATAAAGAACATCGGGATGATGAATGGTTGAAAAATTTTCTTCCGGTGGAGATTGAAGAGCTTCATCACCATATTCTTGCTCCGATCGAACATCTGCATGATGATTTCATGGATTATCATGAAAATGCCGATCGGTTCCGCATTGTAATATTCGGGAAGGTGAATTCCGGAAAGAGCTACCTTGCAAATCTTCTTGTCGGCAAAAAAGTGCATGGCCTGAAACAGGATCTGCTGTTGTTTCATGCGATACTTTCTGATGGATCGCAGATACGTCTTGAAGAGTTTGAAGTGAAACCTACAGAAACCACAAAAGAAATCCAGTGGTGCGACGTCGAGACCCTCCGTGTTGTAGATCTGCCGGGTGTCGGATCGATTTCACCGCGGAATCATGAACTGGCTGTCTCCTATGTTAAAAAAGCCGACCTTGTCCTATTTCTGTCCAATAGCGATGCAGTTCTTCGTGGCAGCGAGTTCCGGAACATTAAAGAGGATCTATACGGCGAGAAAAAGAGAATTCTATTCGTCATCACTCAGTGCGATATGGCGAAAGACATCGATACGGATGCACGTATCCCGTTGAAAAAACGTGATATTACAGAGATGGTAAGATATATTGAAGCTACGCTCCGCAATCCGAAATATGGTGTCGTAGAATTAATGAAAAGCCTGGATATCGTTCCTATCTCAGCCCGCCTGGCCCGAATCGGACTTGATATGGAACATCATGGAGATCGCAAACAGGGACTCGAGCAGCAGAAAGATAGCAATATCCATCAACTGATCGACAGGGTCCTCCATATCATTGCCGATGAAGGAAAGGAGCTCCGGATTCTGAATCCGCTCAATCATACCGAGAATGTTATCAGGGAAAGTATGGCGGATCTCCACACTCTTCGATCCACTCTCGATCGGCTGCTAATATTTCTACGGAATGTTACCTATAGTCTCCATCAATTTCACACGGCTGTGATGACTCATGCCGAGGCCGAACGCGACGCACTACACAATTTCATCCAGCACCGGCGTATCAGGGTCGATCTTGCTTTAGATGAAATTTTTTCCGACACCGGTGTAAACCATGTGCTTCGTAATCAACAATCGACAACAGAATCGATTACGATGAAATTCGAGGTAGAAATCCGCGAGGAGCTGCGTGAACGACTGAACAATGCGCTCCAGCGGTGGAAAGCGGACGTCCACCAGGAATGTCATCGTTTTCTCGAAGACTGCCGTCAGCACGTAGAACACATCAAGGAACAGACAGAAGATAACGGACACCAGATAGAAATAGGAAAGGATTTTCGGAATGTGCTGACAAACCTGATTACCCGGCATTTGATTAGACAGATCGAACAACAGTGCGAATCGAGTGTGCAGGGTTTTCAACCCGGTTCCATTGTGACATCGGTTTCGCTTGCGTATACACAGCCGATTTCAAAAATGATCATCAACGGCTTACTGTCAAGTTTAGGAGTGAAATTCCATTTGAAGAAAGAGAAGGTAAGGAAATCAATTCGTACGACAATTCTTAAAGGACTCGGATCAACAGAAATAAAAGTTTTGGAATTGTATAATACACAGACTCGTCTCCTTGATGAAACACTCCAAAATCTGATCCAACAACTTCTCGTTGAACGCCTCCGCAGTGTGATACACAATATTGCGCAGATCACAAATGAGACTCTGAAAATAGGACGCCGGTCGATCGAAGCGCTTGAAACAATACGGAAAGAAGAAATTTAATATTCTCTCGTGACAAAGAGCATTATCAACGATACTGTTGTCGCAAACAAAACAAACCGTATGTGCATAGAATAGCGCTTCTTTAATGTATGCCAGGCAATTGCCAGAAGAAGCATTGTAAAAAAGAGGATTCCGAATACAAACGTGCTTTGCCAGAGATTCAGCGTCGTGCCTAAATAATATCCGGCACCATGATTGAGCGGTGAGCCGTATAGAACAATAAGATGGGCAACGTAAATCATTAACGATTCGCGACCTAGCATTTGCAGCGGGCGTATCTTCTTTTTTGTCGTCTCATGCAAATACTTACGGCTGTGTTGTTCACCATGCCAGAGCATTCCGCAGAACAACATAATCATACCCAGTCGGATCATACTATAGAGAGGATTTGTCTTGTACCAATCGTGTATTGGATAGAAAGGAATGTGTAAATGTACCAGGATAAGTCCAGCCAGGATCATACTCGCCCCGACGATCATCATTAAGAGAACAAAGCGTTCCGGCTGTTTAGCTTTGGTAGCAAGTAAAAAGAGTTGTCCGACAACCGAACCGAATGCGATGAATCCAAACCAGGGGAACATCGGGAAAAAGCTCCCGTATTCACCATTAATATATGAAACGAGTGCGGGATGAAGCCAATTCACCCGAGGCAGGTTCCACATGAGCGGCGCAAGAAGAATCGCGAATCCGGCCAAGAAGCTCGTCACGACAAGATACTTCTTTTCGTCTTTAAGAACGAATACAAGCGTCTGCAGAAGAATAAGGCTTACTCCGATGCACTGAAGCGTATCCACATTCCAGAGCTGTTCAAATTCCCACGACGCAGTCTCATAAAAAAGTTTTTGAAGTGAGAAATACGGAAGGTGAAGTAAGTATCCGATACCCAGCAGCGCAATGTATCGAAGAAAACGTTTTTCTAGTTTCGGGGAATATTGAATATACTGATCGATGTGCCGGATTGAAGAGACTGCAAATGCAAATCCGGCACTGAACAGAAACATGGGCGCTGTAAGTCCGTGGAACAGATTAAAAATTTTATATGAATAAATTACCTTTGTTGTTGGTTGAAGAAGGGCATCGAACGTGTGTCCCTGCAGCATGAATAACACTGCTGCAAATCGCAAATAGTCGACAAAGATTAAACGCGGATATGATGGTTTTTCGAACAAAATATTGTCTCCATATATTCAAGGTACCTGTCTGTCATCCTACGTTTCCGGTACGTGCAACGGAAACTGAATATCGGTCAACCCGCAGGTTTCGGAGCATATAAGGTTTTTCCAAGATACGGAATGGGTCAGGAAAAAACAATTACGCATAGGCATATGAAGAGGCTTGATTTTCTTCCAGATTCTCATAACATTAACAATGAGCGGTCTTCCCGTACTATTATGCCGAGGAGTGTACGCATGAAAATTCTTCGCGCTTCTTTTGTATTTTTTTTCTTTACATCTCTTATATATGGTCAACAACTCGTCGATGTTACCATTGGCGTTTGTCCGTTTAAACCTGTCAACACGTCGCAGCTTATCGCCGATCGTTTTTCCGATCTTTTTGCTGCTACACTTGCTGTCGATGGGAAACTGGTGATCAAGGATCGGGCGGCATTGATTGACGAATTGGCAGAAGGATCTTTCCCGGTCGTCGAGGATGCAAATACTGCCGCCTTGGTTGGGAAACAGATCGGACTCGATGCAGTAGTATTCGGAGTTGTGACACAAGTCGAAACCGGCTACACGCTGAAAGTCAGTCTCGTAAATGTTACCCAGTCACGCGTGATTTACGAACAAACAATGGACTACCTGGAAGGGAGTGTAACGCTCTATTCGCAATATAAAGGTATTCTTGCCGATCTTCTGGCAAAGACGGCTGAAGGAATGAAGCCTCTAACGCCCCTGACGACAAAAGAAAAGCAGGAACAGCCTCCGCAAAAACCAGAAGTAAAAAAGGAGGCAGAATCAAGTTCAACAATCTACTGGATTATCGGCGGTGTTGTCGTCGGTGGTGGAGTGCTGGCGGCGGTTCTCATTAGTGGAAGTAAGGGGGGTGGAGGAACAGAAGGACCGTCGAAGCTTCCTGAACCACCAAATTTGCCATGATGGAGGATAAGTTGCATACAGTCCACGATCCGTAAAGTCAGGAAACAAATCCGAAGTTTTAATCGCAATGATATTATAAGGTTAGTGCAATGAGACACGCAGGTCCACGATTTATTCTTATACTTGGTTTAATAGTTTTTCTTTCACCGTCTGTTTTTTCACAAATCCGATGGGAAAAGACAAAAGGTCCGTACGGCGGCACGGTTCGTGCGATTGCAGTTGATGATTATCTTGGTATAGTCTATGCAGGCACTTACGGAAATGGAGTATTTCGCTCTCTTGATCGGGCGACGACGTGGCAACCGATAAATATCGGAATAGAAAATACGTATGTCAGGTCGCTTGCCGTGGATAATACTACGGGAGTACTTTATGCCGGCACAAATTACTCGGGAATATATCGCTCGGCTGACCAGGGAACAAGCTGGAGTCTAATAACAACAGCCGATATCGCGGATGTGAGCGTACAAGCAATCCTCGTCATCCCGGGTGGAGTTCTTTTCGCCGGGACTTCAGATGGCATATATCGGTCAGTCGATTATGGTACAACCTGGATTCCGGTCAACCTGGGTTTAACGGACCTTAATGTTCTTTCACTCGCACAATCCCACTCGGGAGCAATCGTTGCCGGAACAAGCAGCGGCATGTTCCGCTCTTCTGATTATGGTGAAACGTGGTACCCGTCAGGGAATCTCATTGCCGGGAAAATCTGCTATTCGATTATCGTCCATCCAACGCTTAATATTATCTATATCGGTGCCTCAGATGGTATGTATCTGTCCGTTGATGATGGTAACACATATATACTGAGTGGATTGGTAATGGACAATCTAAATGTAGTTGCGCTCTGTCGCAATCCAATTGACGGAACGATCTATGCAGGAACAGATTTGAACGGAGTATTAGCATCAACTGATGGTGGAGGGAATTGGACTCCCGTGAGTGCAAATATTCCTGCAACAAATACCCGTTCTTTGGTCGTCGATAAAACAGGCGCAGTGTATGCAGGCTTCCTCGGGATTGGAGTTTATCGTTCAACAAATAACGGGGCAAGCTGGTCAGAGCAGAATTATGGATTAACCGGTACTACTATTTATTGCCTCAAGCATCAGCCGATTGGAGGTCTCTTTGCCGGCACTCCATACAATGGATTATATCACACAACCGATTATGGAAAGAACTGGCTTCACGTCGGCAACGAGATCAGAACTACTACCATTAATTCCATCATGGTGCATCCAAATGGTTCACTATTTGCAGGAACAAGAAGAGGCGTATATCTCTCAACCGATTATGGCGATACGTGGACTGCGAGTAACAATGGTATTCCCTCAGACGATCCTAGAGTAAATATTATCACGATGAATACAGCGGGTATAATGTATGCACAAAGCACAGGCGGGGTTTATCGAAGTTCCGACACTGGAAAAACATGGACAACGATATCTTCTACACTTCCATCAGGATATATCTATTCACTCGCAGTTACTCAATCAGGCGCACTTTTTGTAATTGATAGCACTTTTAGTATCTACAGGTCAACCAACGAAGGTAATACCTGGACACAAGTTGGGACAGGCATCACAACGAAAATTCTTTGGAATCTATCATCTTTTCCTTTGACAAGTACAACGAACGTACTTCTGGTCGGAACTGATATTGGCATCTTTCGATCAACGGATAATGGCGATTCATGGGTGCAGGTATTAAGCGGACCTGATATCAACGTATTTGAAATGGGGCCTCGAGGATTCATTTTTTGTGGAACATCGAATGGCGGGGTTTATATTTCCGATGATAATGGACTTAGCTGGTATCAAACAAATCAGGATTTAACAAGTGTATTTATTTGGTCGTTCGGCTTTACATCTAATGGGATGATTTTTGCCGGAACCGACGGCAGTGGTGTCTGGCGGGGGATCCCTACGTTCCCGGTGATTTCTCCACCGATAAGAGTCCAATTCCAAAGCGTTAACGTCGGTGCATCTGACAATCAATCTATTAAAATACAAAATGTCGGTGGGGAAGCGTTACAGATCGATTCAATACGGATCGGTGGTGCAAATCCAAACGATTTCTCAATTTCAAATGCAGCTATAAGCATTCTATTACAACAGGACGAGACTGCAACTTTAACACTCCATTTCACACCAACCATGGGGGGTGTCCGTGATGCAAATCTCTTACTCTATAGTAATGATCCGACACTCGAAATAGCATCCGTTCCACTTCAGGGGATCGGACTCCAGGGGCCTAAAATTGCCGTCCAGGATACCCTTCCATTTGGAACTGTCATGGTTGGTCTTTATTCCGATCTGAATCTCATGATTCAGAATAAAGGATCGAGTGATCTCCGGATCGATTCGATGCGCGTCCAGATGACCACCGGCGATGTGTCGGAATTCCAGCTTCTGAATGTAGTCTATCCACTTATTATTAAAAATGGTGTCAATGGACAGATAACGCTTCGTTGGACACCGAAATCAGCGGGTCTGAGAGATGGTTTGTTGATACTCTATGATAATGATCCAACAAAATCGATTGCTCAGGTGGTTATTCGCGGGACTGCGGTTCAGGGACCTAAAATTGCCGTGCAGGATACACTTTCATTTGGCGATGTCGTTACGGGCTTGTCTGCTGACCAGAATCTCACGATTCAGAATATGGGATCGAGCGATCTCCACATCGATTCGATGAAGGTGCAGATATCCGCTGGCAATATTTCGGATTTACAACTCGTGAGCGTAGTATATCCTTTCATTATTACCAATGGTACAAGCCGACAGGTGACGCTCCGCTGGTCGCCGAAATCAGGGGGGATATTAAACGGAGTACTGATAATCTATTCTAATGATCTGTTAAAACCATCGGCTCAGGTGGTCATTCGTGGGACCGGGGTACTAGGGCCCAAAATTGCCGTACAGGATACTCTTTCGTTTGGCACCGTCATTACAGGTCTGGATGCTGACCAGAATTTCTCAATTCAAAATACCGGATCGGTTAATCTCCGCGTCGATTCAATTCGGGTGCAAATGTCGACTGGCAGCGCATCAGAATTCAAACTCGTAAGTGTTGTCTACCCTATTTCTATAACCGATGGCAGCAATCAGCAGGTGACACTTCGCTGGTCACCGAAATCGGATGGTTTGAGATATGGAATGTTACTACTCTATAGCAATGATCTGACAAAACCTGTAGCTCAAATAATTATCCGTGGCACTGCTGTTGTCGATAATACCCCGCCGGCGATATCGAACGTGAGTGTGCCCGTTGTCAAGATGCCCGGTAATGCTATTACTATCGTTGCAGATGTTTCCGATCCAGGCGGAGTACAGGATTTTTATGTTGATTACCGGACAGGAAAGGGTGCTTGGCAGCAGACTGCATTCAATCGGGGAATTACGCCTCCGTCGGCGACAATTCCGGATGCTGCGGTAACGACCGACGGGATCGATTACCGTATCGTTGCTTCCGATCTAAGCGGGAATACGAGTGTGTTGAATGGAGTCGCAGCAGACCAATTTACTCCAATTGTGATTACTGTTGCATCTGACAAGTTTTCGTTTTCCACGCAAGGCGGGACGAACCAAACAGATTATCGGCTTTTTTCAGTACCAGTCGGACTCGGCGATCAAAAGGCATCGCACTTTTTCTCCGGTCAAAATTCATTAGGAATAAACGGGACGGAATGGAGATTGTTCCGCTTCATTAGAACGACCGGATATGACGAGTGGAGTACTACAAATGATTTTGATCTCCAGATCGGTCATGCATACATGCTCATTACATCGAAGAGCATAAAACTTCGGAATACCTTGGGCGGTGCCTTATCGTTGGGCTATCTTCGTGTACCCGGCGCCAAACTTGAACCCGGATGGAATATTGTCGGCGATTTTTTCCCTTATCAACTGGCACTGTCGGATTTGGAACTCTTACCAGCAGTCAATAATCTTACGACGTCTTCCTTCTACTACTCCGGATCAGGTTCGCAAAGCGGTTGGGATTTTGGCACATCGGCGGGATTCAGACCGTGGGAAGGACTGGCGATCCATGTCACCGATACATGCTTTCTCAAATTGAAAAATCCCGATGCAGCTCTACAAAAGCTCTCAACCACGGGCAGTGATGAACCGAATTCTGTTTATAGATATTTTCAAAACGCGGATAGTGCACTGGATTCCGGAGGCCGGGATGATAATGAATGGGTAGGACGAATTATCGCATCGGACGATGTATCATTCGATAAGATCACATACTTTGGCGTGAATACAAAAGTCTCTGAAAAGAATAATGCCTATGTTATATATGAACCCCCGGCGATGCCGAATACCGTCTCGCTCTTTTTCCCGAATCCGAAAAGCCCGGATATCTCTGATCGTCTCGCAGCCGATATAAGACCGTCGATTGAAAATG
Organism: Bacteroidota bacterium; assembly: GCA_050011775.1. GTDB lineage: Bacteria > Bacteroidota > Ignavibacteria > UBA10030 > CAVZMI01 > CAVZMI01. The sequence goes on from JBEKIL010000003.1 coordinate 29,514, forward strand.
GATTGACATGGGATCTGGAGTTGCGGGATGCACCGCACACGATGGTTCGGCTTGAATTAAAAAATCTACAACATATTCCCAGCCGTTATGGAGTATTTTTATTCGATCAGGCGCGAGATGCCCTGTACGATATGCGGCAGCAATCATTCCGTGACATATATTCGGCTGACGGGACTCGATTGCTTGAACTTATTGTCGGCGAACGCTCTTATGTCACTCAAATGACAGGTGGTGTGAGTACTATTCCGGCCAAGTATGCACTGGCTCAAAATTATCCGAATCCGTTTAATCCATCGACGTTGATCAGGTACCAGATTCCCGAACCGGGACACGTCACCCTAATTCTCTATACTATTGTCGGCCAGGAAGCAATAAGGCTTGTCGATAGCGATCAGCCTGCAGGATATTATGATGTGGTGGTGCATGCATCGGGTCTGGCTTCGGGAGTTTATTTCTATAGCCTTAATGTAAACGGTATGAGTATCACAAAGAAAATGGCTCTTGTACGATAGGAATACGAAAATGAAACATTCACGATGGCTGTTGGTTGCTGTATTATTAGTGGTGATGGCAGCTACCATTGAAGCACAGCCGGTAATCACCCTTCTAGAGACGCTCAGGCAGCAGAATGCCGGTATCGAGTTTCTTTCATTGAGTTCTAACGGTACGACGTTAATCACGCGCGATTGGGATGCAACATTGAAAGTATGGGATCTGCTCCGTGACAGTGTCGTCCAGACTATAACAGATGTGAAATATTCTCTAGCCGTTTCGAATGCCAATGAACGAGTAGTTCTTATGAGTACGAATACAGGAAAAAGCAGTTCGGTTGTCTATACAACATTATCGGCGACATCATCGACCCGGTACGACAGATCGTATTCGATGCCGTCACGGGTAACCGCACTTGCACTCTCGCCCGATGCGCGCGTCTTTGGGGTAGCTTTGAACGATAAGACTATCCGTTTCTATCGCGCAACTACCCAAAAAGAAATCGGTGTTGTGTCATTGGCGGGGAATGTAACGACAATCGAGTTTTCACCCAACGGACATTTTATCGCGTGCGGACTGGATGATCATTCGATTGCATTGATTCATCTGAATCGGAATATGCAGGTTGGTACACTCCGCGGACATAATTCCTACATCGCAGCATGTGCTTTTTCATCCGACGGTCTTCAGCTCGTCTCTGCCGATGGAAATAACACCATTCTTCATTGGGATCTTGTTACACAACAGATTCTTTCTAAATATAAAGGCCGTTCTTGCGGAAATCATTTTCTGGAAATCACACCCGATGGAAAATATGTTCTCTTGCCTACGAAGGATGGAAAAATCGCCGTTATCGATCTATTAAAAAAATCAACAACAACATTCCCGATGGTGCATACCGCGCCTGTGACATCGCTTGCCGTGAGTAAAGACGGGAAAAAATTTATTACAGGTTCAGCCGATAAAACCGTGAAGGTATGGAATGTTGAAGGACTCGGACAGAATCGGCAGCCTATTTTGGCGGCTATTCGAATCATCGAACCTGTACTTCCGGAAAAAGTCGCTGCTTCTGCATCAGTCGATTTGGAAACGCTCTCTGATTCGCTGACCCTTACCGGCATTGCGTCAAGTGATCTTGGAATTGCCGATGTGACATTCGATAATAATGAACTTCCCCTTATTCCACTCACAGAGGCTGAGTCCCGGCAGTACGGCATGAAAAGCGGAGGGATCAAGTTCAGGTCGACTGTACGGATTGACAACACACTCAAATCTCATTTTATCGAAGTCTGCGATCAAATCGGAGGCGTGACCGATCAATTTATTACAGTGAGAAAAGGGAGTCTAGCACAAAAGACCGAGCAGAAAACCGAAGAGGCTGGAATTCAGCCTGGAATAGGAATCGTAACGGGTGCGGCAGCTGTTGATCTTCATCCGGCGAAGGATATTATCCCCCCTACGATCGTTCTGCTGGAACCTCAGGCTATTGCCCAGCGCGGAATTGGCATTGCGAAGAGCGACACACTAATTTCAACGAAGGAATCGTCGATAACGATTAAGGGTGTCGCCAAAGATGCAAACGGCGTTGCAGTCGTGAGAGTCAATAACATCGAAGCAAATCTTACACCAATCGAAGGGGGAGTTCAATTCAACAGTGAGGCGCTGCTTACACTCGGAACGAATCATATTGAAATCGAAGCGATCGATAAGTACCGGAACATCGCGCGGACAACGCTCGATGTAAAACGAGAAGTAAATTATATTGCCGAAGAAAAGAGATCGAACGAAAAAGTGTTCAGGGGTCAGTACTGGGCCGTTGTTATCGGTGTATCCGAATATCGCGACACAAATATCCCGTCGTTACGTTATGCACATTGTGATGCCGAAGATTTCTATGATCTTCTCGTCTCACCCCGTGAGAAAGGCGGAGGTGGGATTTCAAAAAATAATGTGCTGAAACTGACAAATAAGGAAGCCACGACGGTCAATATACGCGGGGCGATAACTGATTTCTTAAAAAATCCCATCGAAGATGATGTTGTCATTATTTATTTCGCCGGGCACGGGGTGCCGGATCCCACACGGCCCAATGTCCCGTATTTGCTAGCGTATGATTCGGATATATCGAGGCCGGGAGCGACCGCTGTCAGGATGCAGGAAATCCAGGATGCGATAAAATATTACGTCAAATCAAACAAAGTGATTGTTTTTGCCGATGCATGTCACAGCGCCGGGATCGGCGGCGATATAGCTACGAGGGGATTGGCAACCTCCGAACTCATTAATGAATTCCTTGCAGATCTTTCACGTACAGATCCTAGCATCTGCACCTTCAGTGCTGCTGAAGCAAAAGAAAAATCTCAGGAAGGAACCCAATGGGGCGGAGGACACGGCGTCTTTACATATTACCTTCTGCAGGGTTTGAAAGGTGAAGCAGACTACGACAAAGATCATATCGTACGTCTTGGCGAACTGCTCGATTATGTGAACGAGAATGTGCGACGTGCAACGAAGGCGCAGCAGCATCCCTTCGCGAGCGGTGCGTATGACCGAAATCTGCCAATGACTTTAGTGCCATAAATGACTATTATTACGTATGTTCAGGTACTCCAAAACCGTTTTCGAATTCTTTGTGTGGTCAGTGGCTTGATTATAAAAATATTGAAATAAATGAAGAGGTGACAATGATCATATTAAAAAGATTCATGTTATTAGCACTCGTCGCAATATTCTGCATCTCATTGCTTATTGCACAGGAATCGCCTCGCCCGATTTCTTTCCGGTGGGCGCTAGTGGGGAAAATGTCGGTGAATGGAAAGAAAGCGATTATCAATATCCAGCGCGATACGGTACTGTATACCGGAGACTCGTTTAAAATGCTGATCCAACCGCTCTCACACTGCTATATCTATGTGATGTTTCAGGATTCGCGCGGGGGAATGACTCTTCTCTTCCCATACTCGTCGCAAGAAATCGGTACATCGGTCTCGACCGATGTTTCCTATACCATGCCGCGCGGACGACTCTGGTATTCACTCGATTCGAATACTGGGCGAGAAACATTTTATATAATTGCCTCAGGTGAAAGGCTGTCAGCACTCGAGAAACTGCTTGTCAGCTTGAAGAAACAGGATGAACAAACCGCAAAGAAGGTAACACAAGAGGTAATTCAACAAATCAATTCATATCGGAAACAATATCGTAAATTCACTTCGATGGCTGAAAAGCCGATTGCCATTGCCGGAAATGTCCGTGGTATCGGCGATGAAAAAGAAGTTGACCGCGTTGACCTATCCCAATTTGCAACAGAAGTTGAAGCCACAGGACTCTACATCAGGACGATCACGATCGAGCATCGGTAAGGCCAGATTAAAAATCTCATCGCTTATTCTGGCTCTAATGGTACTGATTCTCGTTCATGGTGCATTGTTCCTATTCCCCGTGACGGTCGGAGGCTGGGAAGATCGCACAAGCGATCTGCTGTATCAGCTCCGGTATGCCTGGTCCGGCCCCGAACCGATCGATGAAAATATCGCCCACGTCAATATCGACGATGCGTCGATGGCACGTGTGGATCGGTATGTCTGGAGCCGTGCTTTCTACGCCGATCTTCTCTCGTTTCTCAAACGTGCCCGTGCGCAAAGCGTGGCATTCGACATCATTTTTGCACGACCCGGTTTTGCGCATGATGATTCTACGTTTATAGCCTCAGCCCGTTCGGCTGGCATGATGTTCAATGCAATTGCATTTACACCTTCGGATAATCCGTCGATCGTTCAAAGGGGGGAGAACCGGCGTGTTCAAATCGTTGACAGCACAAAATGGTCGATCCGTGTCGTACGGAAAGGAAATCCACTGATCGGCTCGACACCGGTGGTTGCCAGTATGCCGGCGCTGCTCAGCGCAAGTAAAGGCATCGGTTTCATTAATGCAGAAGCCGACCCTGACGGGGTGTACCGCCGTATGCCGCTGCTGATGAGTTTCAACGGAGCGTATTATCCGAGTCTGGCATTCAGGATTGTGTGCGACTATCTACAGGTCCCGCCCGATAGCATCACCGTCGATTTCGGTTCTTCGATCATCCTTCATGGAGCGACCTTCAGCGGTGGAAATAGCAAAAACATTGTTATCCCGATCGATGACCGGGGAAGAATATTACTGAATTTCCCGGGACACTGGAAGGATCTAGCACATTACTCGTTTACGAACATCATCGATAATGCCACAAATCCCGAAACGCGCGCAGATATTGAAGGTGAATTTGCCGGTGCCCTCGTCTTTGTGGGTGAGACTGCAACCGGAAGTTCCGATATCGGACCGACGCCGCTTGAAAATAAATTTCCTCTTGTCGGAATTCACAGTATGGTGGTCAATTCAATTCTCACCGAAAACTTTCTTCGTCCAGCACCTTTATGGATGAGTCTCGGTCTTGCGATCCTTTTTGTGGCGTTTCTCACCCTATTTTCTTACCGTGTTCGTCCATTGGTGCTTCTCGGCCTTTTCGGAATTTGTGTAATTCTGCATATCGCTACATGCGTCTATGCATTCCTTTTTTATCGCATGCTTTTTCTTACCCTACCGGGTCTTCTCAGCCTGGTGATGGTGTGCGGGGGTCTTGTGATTCTCAGGACTCTCAGCGAGCAAAGAGAGAGACAATTCCTCCGGCAAACACTGGAGCGTTATTTTAGTCCGGCTGTCGTCCGGAAAATCGTCGATCAGCCAGATCTCCTGTCGCTCGGAGAAAAACGCAGGCTCACGATTCTTTTCAGTGATATCGTCGGATTTACGCCCTATTGTTCGAGCCGTTCACCGGAAGAAATAAAACGTACGCTTAATGAATATTTTGATGCAATGGCTGGGATTGTTTTTCAGCATGAAGGGACAATTGATAAATACATCGGCGATGGTCTGATGGTTTTTTTTGGTGATCCGGTAAGAGTCGAGAATCATGCGCTCAACGCTGTTCATGCGGCACGTGAAATGCAGCGGCGATGCCGGGCGTTGAAAGAACGATGGGAACCCGAGGGCCGACTGTCCTTAAAAATTCGAATCGGTATCCATACCGGCGAGGTCATTGTAGGTAATATGGGAACAGAACGCAGAATGGATTACACGGTACTCGGTGCAAATGTGAACCTTGCCCAAAGGCTCGAGATGTATGCGCCGCCAGAAGGAATTTTACTATCGGAAGAAACCTACCGAGAAACTCAACCTCATGTACGGATGGTTCAGTGTAATAAAATCAAGGTCAAAGGACTTGATGAGGAGATCCCGGTATATGAAATCGCAATTGAATAACCTATTTTTCTCCATAATCCTCTCCGGAATGCTGGTATTTCTGCTCTTAAGTTCGGCTGCATTCGGACAGGCGCTTAACGTCCACCTATGGACCGACAAGAATCCGCTTCTCTCAGCAATGACGGCCGATTCTCAAATGGTTCGATATTCCGAAGGAGATCGTTTCCGGGTATATGTCCGAGCGACAAAGCCGTGCTATGTCCGGGTCTTGTATCAGGATGCGGCAGGATATACTTTACAGCTGGTTCCAAATATGCGGGATACAAGCGACTATATTCAGGAAGACCGGACCTATCAGCTGCCCACACTGTTTGAAGTGCGGTCTCCCTTTGGTGAAGAAGAGCTGATCCTTTTTGCCAGCACCGAAAAATTTACCGAGATCCGCGTCCGAAAAAGAAACGACGGGGTCATGATCGTCGATGATTCGGCATCGGTGTTCCTTAAACGGTTGCGTGCCATGAGTATTTTCGGAGAATTTGCCGAGGAACATCTCCGTATGCGTACGCTCCCCAAAAATATTGTGGCGGGAGTCGATACGACGGGGCCTGAGATAGCACTTAAAACAAACCGCGGTACCGATTATATTGTGACAATCGATTCTGTCTGTTCTGTAGAAATAGCGGTCCGTGATTCGAGCGGAGTGGCATCACTATCTCTCAATAATATACCGATTCGTATCGATTCGGTCCGAACGTTCTTGACGACTGTGCAGCGTGTTCCATTGCATGAAGGCCTGGATACCATTATGGTAACTGCGGCCGACCGGATGGGGAATTCATCGACCCGGAAGCTGACGATCCAGCGGTTGAAATATTCCGTAGGTTCCCGCTGGGCGGTTATCGTTGGTGTCAGTGCGTACAGTGATACGACGATCCCGCAATTGCGCTACGCTCACCGTGATGCGCGGGCCTTTGCCGATTTTCTTAAAAGCCCGAACGGCGGCGCCTTTAACGACGACCATATTCTTGTCCTTCTCAACGAGCAGGCGACGCGAAAAAGTTTTACAGAAGCGCTCTTCTTGTTCCTGGCAAAAACGAAACGAGAGGATTTGGTCATGATCTTCTTCTCGGGACACGGTTCGTCGCTCAGTCGTGATCAATCATATTTCCTGATGAGCGACACCAGGCTTCGCGATCTCGAAAAAACCGCAGTGGCAATGAAAGAAATTCAAAATGCCGTGACGAAAATAATTCCTGCCGAGCGTGTGATTGTTTTTTCCGATGCATGTTTCAGCGGCAACGTGAATGTTTTTTTTATCGGGCGGCGATCGCTCGATACCGATAAAAATCTCATCAACCGGTATCTGCAGGAGCTTGGCCGATCGAAACCCGGACTCCTCTCGATCACTTCAAGCTCCGAAGGAGAAATCTCGCGCGAAGGATGGGTCTACTGGGAGCACGGATTATTTACCTATTTCCTGATTGCCGGACTCGGCGGGAAGATCACAGATACCGAGGGACGTGTAATGAAAGCTATCCCGGCCGACACGAACAACGACGGCATTGTCACACTCGGTGAGATCGTTGATTATCTTCGTACGTCGGTTTCAACTCTTACAGGAGGAAAACAAAATCCACAGATAAGTAAAACGACGTTTGATAAAAATCTACCGTTGAGTGTATTGAGGTGATAAAGCCTAAAAAATCCTTACTGAAGGTATGATCGGAAATAATCAATGAGTCGCTGGAGCCTATTGTTATCTCTTCTAATTGTCGCGGAGATTGTGTTTTAATCTATGCATGAATGAAACCGGAAGAGTGCAAAATCCGTAGATTATGAGAACGAACTCATATTGTGGTCGGAAATTGTAACATAATGAGGATTACTCCATGTCTCGGAAAACAGCAGGTTTTCTCTTTCTGGTGATTTGCATCATACTCGCGATATTGTTATTAGCTGGAACTATCACTCCAATAGCCAGCGGATGTATTTTTGCCGTTGCATTGGTCCTACTAGGCGGACTTTCACGTGGATTTAGAAAACAGTAACATTTAGAATCCGAATAGAATCTGCTAACTGAATGGTCATCACAACCAGAGCAGCAGCACGAATTTCTTCTCAACCGGATAAGTTATTGCATAAATTGCAATATCTTCGAAATGACAAGGGGAGACGCCAATGATTAGACAGGTGTTATTAACAACCCTCGGATTGATTACCTTTCTTTGCTTTTCATGCAAGGAAAAATCGGCTAACCCCGAAATACAGGGTCCTGTTTCATTTTCTTATCAGTACGGCAAGTGTGGGGAGCATGGCCTGCAAAAACCAACTGTTTCAGATTCTGTTTTCATCTATACGTTTATTGATAAACTTATTATTGATTTCTCGGTGAGAGGTAATTGTTGCCCTGACTCAAACCGGTTCACCGTTACTTCCACTGCCGGAACAGATACAATTGTTGTGGCTGTTGTCGATACTGCGCAACACCTTTGCAGATGTATTTGTACGTACATGATACACGCCGAATTCGGAAATTTGCCGAACAATCACTATGTAGTCCGGTGCACAGCCGGTGTACCGCAGGGAGAGAGTGATCTGATCCATCTCGTCGATGTCTACAGGGAGTTGTAATCAATAAAATATCGGAGTTCCGTCGTGTGCTCTCATATAACGATTATCAGGAAAAAGAAAAATTATGATGACTCCCTTAAAAGTAATGCCCCTGTTATTATTCATGATAATTTTATTCTCCGGCATGAATCAAGCTCAAACAGTGGATGAGATCCTTTTAAAATTCCAGAAACGGCATCATACATACGGAAGCACGACACTCCCGTATCATGTATTCAAACCTGATAATTATGATTCCTTGATGCATTATCCTCTTGTCCTTTGTCTGCATGGTGCGGGTGAACGGGGAGATAACGACGAGGCGGTGAAAAAAAACCATATGGCGACAATCTGGGCTCTGGATTCGAATCAGGCGCAGTGGCCCTGTTTGATCGTCGTACCGCAATGCCCGATCAACCATAGCTGGACAAACATAAACTGGAGTGGGGCATCTTATCTTGTCGATAACACTCCGATCAGCGATGAATTGCTTACGGTGAACGATATTCTGGATTCGCTCATACGGGAATTTTCAGTCGATACCAACCGGATTTATATCACAGGCCTTTCGATGGGGGGACTCGGAACGTGGGATATGATTGTCAGGTATCCGAACCGGTTTGCTGCGGCGGTTCCTATGTGCGGTCTCGGAGATACGACAAAAGCCGAAATCATTAAACATATCCCTATATGGAATTTCCATGGAGCCATCGATAACACCGTGCCGGTTATATATTCTCGTGTAATGATTGCAGCGCTTGAAAAGTCGGGACGGCATGTTGTGTATACTCACTGCAAAAACGGTGATTGCACCGGTATGAACGACATCGAGCTCGCCGATTCAATAAATGCAGGGGCAAATCTTCTCTATTCCGAATATGAAAATGTCGGCCATAGCATCTGGGATAGTGCCTATACAAATCAATTTCTCCTTCCATGGGTATTTTCCAAGAACAAATCACAGGTGGTTGCCGTAAGGGGTGATAATTATGAATCTAAGCCAGAAGGATTTACACTACTTCAGAATTACCCGAATCCGTTCAACCCGACGACAACCATTCAATATTCAATACCGCAATCGGTTTTTGTATCGTTAACGGTTTATGATCTGCTCGGACGTGAGGTGCGGAAATTGGTGGAAGGAGTTCAGGCAGCTGGTGTGCATTCGGTCGAATTTCATTCGAGAGATCTTTCTTCGGGAATTTATTTCTATGAGCTGCGCTGTGGAGAGTCGAGCCGGATAAAGAGGATGATGGTGTTGAAATAAGGACAGAATGAATTTGTTGGAGATACATTCCTGTGGAGCATGTCGTTATCCGGATTTATCATTTGGAAATGAAGAAAGAATGAAAATGAAAAATACTGTGCTCATTTGCGCATTAATGATAATTTCATTTACTACCCGGGCAGTAGCCAATCCTATTGAAGTACATCAGGCTCTTATTTCAGAATTGTTATTTGATGAGAATGATCATTGGATACTGGAAATAATATTTGATACGTTTGGTGGTTTTTCTTCTGAAGATTATGACAGCATTTGTATGCGCACTTCAAACGGCATCTCAAAATTGAAATTGAATTCTCTCAAGGACGGTGATTACCTTATTGTAATTAATTCCGATAGTTTGACGACCCCCCTGCCGATGAATAGGAATGGTGATAGAGTGGAACTTATTTCGTACCCAAAAGTATCTTCCGGGTATTCATATATTGACGGTGTAGCATTCGGTGATTATCCGGGCTCGATGTTCGATTCACTACAAATCGGATATTCGATATGTAGAATATTTAGTGAATTTTTTTGTAAAGATAAAAGTCCCACCATCGGTTTTCCGAATGATACCTCGGGTACCTATGGTACTCTTCAGGGATTTATGTACGATTTTCATAACCACCGTATTGCAAACGGAACAATTTTCCCCGGTGCGGTTACCCCGTTTGGTGATAAATTTGTTTTTCAACCCGATGGTTCCTTCTCGATGAGAGTATATTCGTGCAAAACATGTATACTGACTCTATACAGCGGGGGCCATACCGCTTCAATAGACTCTTTATGTTTTGACGTAGAACCCGATTCGGTGGTGTGGAGGGACATCCATATAAGGATGAATTTTCCTTACGGAATACCTGTACGTGAAGACTACCGGAACTATGAATTATCAATCATTAATTATCCTAATCCATTCAATTCCATCACAAACTTTTCAATAATTATCCCTCAGTCGTTACAACATCAAAAGGGAAATATCAAGATTTTTAACGTCGCCGGTCAGGAGATTAAAAACATTGACATATTGCTCAATTCGACGGCTCAGTGGAACGGCACCGATAATAACGGATTTATTCAGCCTACAGGTGTTTATTATTATCAATTGATCTTCGATAATCGTGTGTATAAAAATGGATCGATGATTTTACTAAAGTAAAATTGAAATTATGAAAATCCTGATGATATTTTTTGTTGTATCCTCATTCTATTACACTGTTCATAGTCAGCAAATAGATTTTTATAAAGAGGATCTGACATTTCAGCTGTCCAAAAAATATTTTTCGGTAAAAGGAAACTATTATTTTTGCAATCATACGGACAAAAAGATAAGGAGATTACTATTTTATCCCTTTGATACTACAAATGATAAAAGTACAGTCGATTCAATAATGGTATATGATATAACCGGTAATGCCTTCGAAAAGATTTTGCAAAAAGTGCCTTCAGGTATCTTCTTTGAAATAAAGATCAGACCGAACGATACTTCGATATATCATATCGAGTACAATCAACGCATTGTCAGTGACAGCGTCAGATATATATTACAAACGACAAAATATTGGCATAAACCACTGGAGACAGCAGAGTATAAGTTGGTGGTTGAAAAACCTGTGACTGTGCAAACGCTGTCATATCGGCCGGATAGTGTCTATCAAATTCAAGGGATGAAGATATACTATTGGTGGAAAGAAAATTTTCTTCCGGAAGAGGATATGATAATTCATTTTACAGCTAATTAAGTTGTTTGAATTGGGAGAGAAACTCAAATTCTGTTGTTATATTATTCTGCATCGTTGAAAAAATTAGTTTAGATAAGGAGAAAGATCAGCTATGAAGCCGCGCGAAAATGAAAAACCGTACACAGTTGAGTACTATTATAAAACCCGCTGGGGGTACGCGGATGAATTCATACGGCTATTCAAGAAAAACCATTACCCGGTGCTGCAGAAGCGAATGGAAATGGGTCAAATTTTGCAGATCACGGCTGTGAGGCCGCGCTTTCATGCCACCGAAGATGGACGCTGGGATTACAGGATTACGATTGTATGGAAAAATATTCAGATGCTGGATTCCGGATTCGATGAAAGTGCCTTGAAGAGAAAATTGTACCCGGATCAGAAGACATTTCAGAAGGAAGAACAACGGCGGTTCGAGATCCTGCTTGCGCACTGGGATCTGCCAATCGTTGATGTGGGGCTGGATAGATAAGAGTAAAAGGTTTCCTTCCAATATACATTCTACTTGCAAAGGAAACCCTTGTAACAGCAATCCAATGATAAAAAACTAATTTTTTCTACTGATTTTTTCCTCTCTGTTTAGTATATTTGTAAACTTGTTTTTTTCTATGACCATTATCAACCTTATTCTATGCCTTGGCCGATTTATCTGCATCTTGTCCTTGCGGTTCCCTTTCTGTTTCTCTACTGGTATGTCGGGACGAAACTTACAAACGCTCTTGTGCATGGATTTCAATTTCTACGACGCAGGGTAAAAAAAATCCTATTTATCATCGCAGCCTGGTTGTTCTGCGTTCCTTTATTGCTTCTGGCCTCTTATTTTATCGATCGTTCCTGGGCTGTGGGAGTTGCCCTTGGCGAGATCAGAGTCATAGATTTTCTTTTTATCTATCCCTACTGGTACGGTCTTGTTTGCACGGCACAACTTGGGATCGCATTTCTTCTCACCGATCTTTTAAAAATGTTCCTCTTCTGGCTGTACAGACACTCAAAGGAGCGGTGGCTCCACCTGCAGGGTAGAATTATCATCGCATTCACCGTGCCTATGATTTGCTACGTTCTGGTGAAGATCATAAGCGATACATCATCGGTCCGGATTTCAATAAAAGAATATACAGTTCCGGAGCTTCCGAAATCGTTGGATGGATTTCGGATTGTCCATGTAAGCGACATTCAGGTGGATGATCGAACGGGCGGTAAAATATTTGATGATGCTATTCAGAAAGTTCAGGTACTCCAACCCGATCTGACAATCTTTACAGGAGACCTCGTAACGGCAGGGACAAAATATATTCAACAAGGTGCCCGAATCATCGGCAAAATGAATGCGAAGTACGGAATTTATGCCTGCCTGGGAAATCATGACGCGTGGGCGGATGCGGAACAGGTAACAAAGCATCTTCGTGAGAATGGTGTGATCGTTCTTGAAGACTCGGTATCGAGAATCCATGCTGGAATGTCAAATATAAAACTTTTTGGTATTAATAATTTCTACGGGCGACGGGCGGCTCACTCGATATTTTCAAAACAGGGAACAGATTCTACCGATCTCCAAATCCTGATCACTCACTCGGCTGTGCAGTGGCTTGTCGACAGTGCCTCGCAGCACAGATACAACCTGTTTTTAAGCGGTCATACACATGGCGGGCAGATCGTACTCGGACTTCCATGGTGGCCGATTATTATGTCTAAAATCGAAACTCCATACGTAAAAGGTTTCTATACTGTCGGGTCCATGCTTGTCAGTGTGACAAACGGCATCGGCCTGACAGGGGCGCCTTTTCGCTTTCAGGCACCGGCAGAAATATCAATCATTATAATACGATGTCGTTGATAGAAATTGTAGTAAGGCGTATTGAATCTTTTATAGAATTGTTGCATCATATTATATGACGACGCAACGGAATGATACTGCCGAAGATCTGATCCTTATCGAACGGGCACGCAGGGGTGACGAGAGGGCATTTACACTACTTGTGCGCCGGTACGAACAGACAGTATACGGATTTGCTTTCAAGGTCTGCCGGAATAAGGACAAAGCAGCCGAGACTCTACAGGATACCTTCGTGAATGTCTACCGTAAGCTTGACCAGTTCGACGGTCGATCGAAATTCTCGACGTGGCTTTACAGTATCGTTGCAAATAACTGCCTGATGAAACATCGCCGCAGGAATTTGGACGACGAATCGATTTCACTCGATTCCGGATTTCCGGATCATGAAGAACCGGCTGAACATAGCGGTACATGGAATGATTCGCCGATCGCCAGCGTCATGAACCGTGAGTTGAAAGAGCATCTTGATCGTGCGATTCAAAAACTACCGATGGAATACAGAGTGGTGTTTATCTTGCGTGATGTCGAAGAACAGTCTGCCGCAGAAACGGCAAGGGTTCTTCGTCTCAGCATTCCGGCTGTTAAATCGCGTCTGCGCCGCGCACGGATTTTTCTCAGAAATCAGCTCGACCCGTATATGAGGAAGTAGCATGAAGAAGTGTACTCAAGTGCTCCGTTTCATATGTGACAATCTCGATGCCGATGTCGATTCTCCGCGCTGCATCGAAATACACCGTCATCTTGCCAAATGCCCGGACTGCAGCGCTTATCTCGCTTCAATGAAAAAAACGGTAAAGCTGTATCGTAATTATACAACCGGACCGGTTCCTCCTGCTGTTCAGAAGCTCTTGCTGAAGTCACTTAAGGAGGAACGGGCAAAATCCGGAAAAAATCTTTCACATTCCCGCGGGTGACTCCTTAGTTCACAAAACCAATGTATAATAAAGGATATGGATCGATATGGAACCAATGAAGAAGTATAAAGTGTTTCAGTATAAAACAAAGGTGCAATGGACTGGCGAACGCACCGGTCTTCTGCGAGGAGAGGGAAAACCCGATATCTCGGTGGCAAATCCGCCTGAATTTAAAGGAGTTCCAAATGTCTGGACTCCTGAAGATCTCTTCGTGGCGGCACTGAATATTTGCCTGATGAATACCTTTGTTGCTTCCCTTCTACGGAAAGGGATTATCCTGATTTCGTATAAAAGCGAGGCAGAAGCGACGCTCGATTTCGTTGAAGGCAATTATCGATTTGTAAGTGCCCGGATACTGCCGAGAATCAACGTGAAGGGAAGCGTCACGGAAGCCGATATTGCACAAATTGTACGCGAAGCGCATGAAGGATGTGTAATTGCGAATTCAATTAATACACCTGTTGAAGTTAAACCATCGATTTCAATAGTATCATAATATTATGCCAATATACGAATATAAATGCAATGAGTGCGGATCGAAATATGAGATATTACATCTCTCTCATGAAGTAGTCGATGATATTTTTTGCCCGGACTGTCGGTCGACGCACTATAGCCGTTTAATGTCGACAATCAATGTAGGTAGGTCGGGAGCAGGTAAAAAAAGCGAATCCGATATGCCGCCATGTTCTTCCGAATGCTGCGGCGGTTCATGCGGAATTGCGTAGGTTGCAGATGAACGCGTTGAAAAGCCTATTATCGAAGGGTGGTATGTCTATGAAGGATATGCAGCGGAGAGGAATACATAAACACTACACATTGATGGTGATAAGCATATTTCTTGTCATTTTTTTTATTAGAATTAACGTGGCTGCGGCGCAGCCATCAACAGGTTCACTTATAGGACAACCGGCCCCGGCGTTTGCACTTAAAAATCTCGATGGAAAGACCGTGTCATCCTCGGAATTTAAGGGGAAGGTTATCATCCTCAATTTTTGGGCAACTTGGTGCCCGCCATGCCGGGTTGAGATCCCCTCATTTATTCTATTGCAAAAAAAATATGAGGAAAAAGGATTTACATTTATCGGAGTATCGCTTGATGAGGATGGCCCCCGCATCGTTAAAAATTTTGTGAAAAGTGCCGGAATGAATTATCCACAGCTGATGGCATCGTATGAGGTTGTCATGAATTACGGAAATTTCGAGGCAATCCCCACGACATTTGTGATCGACAGGAAAGGGATCGTACGAAACGTGCTTCAGGGGTATCATACACAGAGTGTGTTTGAAAATGAAATTCAAAAATTACTCGGTGAGAAATAAAAACCATGAAATTGAAAGTCCAATAAGTTATAAACGCCATTCAGAAGTTCATAGAGTATCTTCCCGTAAATCCACCAATCCTCTTTAACACAGTAATTGCCCCTTTACTAAAAAGATGAAAGTCTTGCTATTCAGGGAAATATTTGTTATACAATTATTGTTAAATTCGACATAAACAGGGTTTTTATTTTATACTATTTATATCGGTTGAAAGTCGGCTCATACATCGAGACGAAGAAGATGATGTTGATACGTTGAATAGAAGCACAATATTTTGATGAAGATCCTTATTGTCCAGATAGGCCGCATCGGTGATGCCATCCTCACAACGCCGATGTTTCGCGCTATCTCAGAGGCGATGCCCGAGGCACGAATTCACATCCTCGTCTCGCGGCATGGTGTTCCTGTCGTGAAGAATAATCCGCGGCTGCAAAAAATCATCGTTTACAGAAAAGATCCTTTTTCGCTTGCGGCACTAATAATTCGTTTGCGGCATGAGCATTATGATTGGTGGATTGATCCGAAGGATCATTATTCAAGAGAGGGATCGTTTCTTGCACGAATTGGGGGAGCGAAGAATTCCATCGGGTTTAACAAGGCAGGTAAAAAAATATTTACAGCCGGAATCCCATCTCAGGAAGATTTTTCCGGACTTCATGCGGTGGAGCGCAATCTTCGCATTCTTGAACATTTAGGTATTCAAGGTTTACACAACCTCACGCCGGAATTATTTATTGATTCACGCGCAGAACAAAGAGTTGTGTTTCAAATCGGTGCCGGAGATTCAAAGAGGATACTGCTCAATATATCCGCCGGAGATGAGTCGAGATACTGGCCGGTCGAAAAATGGAAAGAATCGGCCAGATACTGTTTATCGCGGGGATATAAGGTTTTAATCGTCTTTCATCCGAGAGATCGAAAAAACGCCGGGACTCTTCTCAGTGATGTTCCGGATATTACGCTGTTCAGTTCCCCTGCAATCGATGATGTCATCGCATTAATGCCCCATGCACATCTTGTCGTCACTCCCGATACGTCGATTGTCCATATTGCTTCTGCGTTTAACGTTCCACAGGTGGCATTATTTCCGGATGTAGAATGGAACTATCACAAATTTCGACCTATGGGACAGCAGTGTACTGTTCTGCGGCCTGCGCCGGGGAAGACGATTCGTGATATTTCCTCGCAAGAGGTTATTCAAGCGATAGACAATATGAGGGTATAACTTTCTCTGAATGAATGCGTATAGAAAGATGAATTTGGAAACGATTATCTTAATGACATCCTAAAAGGAGAAAAAATGGAAAAACATATTACATTGGTCGGAGTTCTTAACATCGTCTACCGCGGCCTGGCTATTATCGTCGCAATGGTTCTCATTGTTATTGCACTGGGGTTTGGAGGTCTTTTCGATTTTCTTATCAGATCAGGTTCCATCAAACCGCACGAGATTCCCATCGAAGTGTTGAATATCATACCGCTTATTCTATTGATCATAGCAATAATTATTATTTCATTCTCTACCTTGGGAATCATAGGGGCGATAGGTGTGCTCAAGCGTAAGGAATGGGCAAGAATTCTCCTCCTTGTTATTTCGTTCTTTAACCTCGTGCGCGTTCCACTCGGTACAATATTAGGGGTCTATAGTATCTGGGTGCTGCTGAATAACGAGACAATAAAACTCTTCAATCCTGTGTCCGGAAGTCAGGGTGTCGGCACTTCAATTTAGACCGGTCTTCAAACAGTTTTGGCAAGGATTTGATTAAGGATAATATCATACGATTAATGGGAATGCGAATCTGCAAAAAAGGGGATCGATCCTGGTTCATCTGAATTTTTAACAACCATTTTTTTCCATAGGTACTTGCCAGATACATTGAAGGAAAAGTTCCCTGAAAAGTACCGGCAGAATCATATTCTTTGGCGATTCAATCACTGAATTAGGACTGCAACCCGAAGGGTACATCACGCTTATAAAAAACCAGCTGATGAAAAAGTGGCCTTTGGTTGAGATAATTGGGGCGGGAATCGGCGGCAACAAAGTGGCAGACCTTCAGATGCGAGTCGATCGGGATGTGATTGCAAAGAAACCGGATATCGTTTTCGTTTATATCGGGATCAACGATGTCTGGCATACTATTACTCCCGGACTAAGCGGCACACCAAAAGATATCTATATATCGGGTCTGAAGGAAGTCATTGCGAAAATCCAGCATACCGGCGGTCGGGTTATTCTCTGTACTCCAAGCGTTATAGGTGAGAAATGGGACGGAAGCAACCAGCTTGATACGCAGCTCGATGAATATTCCGAAATCTGCCGGAGTGTAGCACGGGAAACGGGTAGCACTATTTGCGATTTGCGAAAAGCATTTGTCAAGTATCTCAAAACGAATAATCCTGACAATAAAGAAGCCGGTATCCTGACCTACGATAGTGTTCATATGAACAATGACGGAAACCGCCTTATTGCGAGCGAAATGTTGAAGGTGCTGGAGTGACGGTCACATTTTCTATCCTCTTTTTCCTCCATTCTTTTTTTACTCAAGTCACTTGTTTTTTATGTAAGAAATAATAAAATGAATAATAGGGGAGAGGGATAAAACCCTATTTCCATTAATTAGAGTAATCTGTTGACTTGAGAATATAATAGTATGACTTCTAATGCAGTCCATAGCGGAATTCCTGCCCTGGATGATGTTCTGCAGGGAATCAGGCTGGGCGACAATGTCGTCTTACAGGTCGATTGCCTCGAAGACTATCGTCACTTCGTTGAGCCTTTTGCAAAGGCTGCTATTGACGAACACTGGCCGCTGGTGTACATACGATTTGCCTCTCACCCGCCCGTCCTGGCTCCGCGTTTGGGACTGGAAACAATCGAGCTTAATCCGGGCCTGGGCTTTGATTCTTTTACCCGGGAAGTTCATCAACTCATCGAAGCCCGCGGCCCCAGGGTTTTCTATGTCTTCGATAATTTATCTACTCTGGTGGTAGAATGGGCGACCGATGAGTCGCTCGCGAATTTTTTCCAGGTGACATGTCCATTCCTGTTTGAACTGAACACGGTAACATATTTTGCTCTGACACGCGGCAAGCATGCGCATCACTCTGTTGCCCGTATTCGCGATACAACACAAATTCTGCTGGATATCTATCACGCCAAAGGCCAGATGTATCTTCATCCCATCAAGGTTTGGGATCGGTACTCGCCGCAGATGTTTTTGCCTCATATCGTCGACGGTGAAAACTGGATACCACTCGCACACAGTCGTACAGCGTCGGAAGTCTTGACTTCGTCTCAACAATTGCCCTTGGGCGATGTGATACAATCTCTGGCTCCCTGGGAAAGTGTGTACCAGAAACTAATACACTACAGAGATTCTTCCTCCGGTCTTGACGAAAAAGATCCGGAACAACTGGCATTGAAACAAGAATATTGCCGCTTGCTCATTGGTCAGCATCCTGTTTTTAATCGGCTGGCAGAACAATATTTTACATTGGCAGATCTATTTGCCATACGGAACCGTCTTATCGGATCCGGACGCATTGGCGGTAAAGCAGCCGGCATGTTGCTGGCGCGGCGAATTTTACTGACAGAAAAAGAGAAAAGCGGGATGGACTTTTCCGAACGGCTTGAAGACCACGACTCGTTCTACATCGGCTCGGATGTCTTTTTTACTTTTCTTATCAACAACGATCTTTTTCGGCTCCGCTTGCGGTTGACGCGGAGCTCAGAAATTTCAATCGAAGAATTTAAAGAAGTGGAAGAGCGTTTTCTCACAGGCGATTTTCCGGCAGCGATTAAAGAACAATTTCGCATGATGCTCGACTACTATGGCCAGGCGCCGATCATCATTCGGTCCAGCAGTTTGCTGGAAGACAGTTTTGGAAATGCGTTTGCCGGAAAGTATCGCAGTGTTTTTTGTGCCAACCAGGGTGATCCTGATGCGCGCCTTGCAGCTTTTATGGAAGCTGTCAAACAAGTATATGCCAGCGCTCTCAACCCTGATGCTCTCTCCTACCGAAGAAAACGCGGGTTAGGCGAAAACGATGAACAGATGGCTATCCTGGTACAGCGGGTATCGGGTATGCCGTACCGGCACTTTTTTTTCCCGTCGCTCGCGGGAGTCGCCTATTCGCATAATCTCTACGCCTGGAATGACCGCATCGATTCGAGGAAAGGAATGATCCGACTGGTATTCGGACTGGGTACTCGTGCGGTAGAGCGTCTCGGTTCGGATTACCCCCGCATGATCGCTATCAGCCATCCATCGTTGCGCCCGGAAGTGGGGGCCAGGATCGCTAAATACTCTCAACACCAGGTGGACCTACTCGATATAGAAGCGAATCAGTTTTCCAGCATAGACCTTATTGATGTTTTGGCCGACAACAAATACCCAAATTTATATTTGCTCGTCTCGCTTATGCGCGACAACCATCCCTATGATCCCGTCTCCTGGATGGTTGAAGGGGATGCAGGACAGTGGGTGCTGACATTTAATAACCTGCTCGGCCGTACAGATTTTGTGCTGCTAATGGGAAAAATTTTAACTATACTGGAGAAGGCGTACGGACAACCGGTAGATATGGAGTTTACAGCCTCTGTGGACTCAGACGATCGCGTCCATATAAATCTCCTGCAATGCCGTCCGCTGATGTTACCCGGTTCACAGGCAAACGTCTCATTACCGAAAAACCTTGAACGGCGTCAGATTTTGTTTCGTTCACAGCGCATGATCTGCGGTGGTATTGTCGAGAAAATCCGCTATATCCTTTACATCGATCCCCAAAGCTACAGCCATCTGGCTTCTCTCGAGTTAAAAAAGAAACTCGGCCGCATGGTCGGGCAAATCAACCGCCATCAGGAAATCAAGGAGAATAAAATCATCATGATGGGACCGGGTCGATGGGGGAGCGGTAATATCAATCTGGGCGTCAATGTGACATACTCCGATATTGATAATGCGTCGGTATTGGTCGAGGTAGCCTTAGAAGAAGCCGGCCATGTGCCCGAAGTATCATATGGGACGCACTTCTTTCAGGATTTGGTTGAAGGTCAGATCATTTATTTACCAGTCTATCCTGATAGTTCTGCAACGGAATTTCAAGGAGAATTCTTTAGCACGGCTCAGAATGTTCTGCTTGACTTGTTTCCTAAGGCCGGTGAGTATGAGCAAATTCTTCAGTTAATCGATGTGCCTCAGACGGTTCGTGGTGCATTTGCAAAAGTCGTAGCCGATCCGCAACACCAGCATGCTGTCTGCTTCTTAGAATAAAAAATCTCACATAAGGTTTAACTAATAATTGGAATGGTACTATCAAATGTAAAGGAGGTTGCCATATGATTAAAGAAATCACAGCCAGGGCCCTTAACACCAGGAGTTTCATTAATGAAAAAGTGGAAGAAATTAAAAATGCCGTCGGTGACGGGATGGCAATCAATGCACTTTCAGGCGGCGTCGATTCGTCGACGGTTACGATGCTCGGACATCGGGCACTGGGAAAACATTTGAAGACAGTCTTCATCCAGAACGGACTCATGCGTGAAGGTGAATCCGACCAGGTCGTTAATATTTTCAAAAAGCTCGGCGTAGAAGTGGAAGTGATCGATGCACGTGCAGAATTCTTCGCTGCGCTCAAAGGAATTACAGATCCGGAAGCAAAGCGTGAGGCGATAACCCAGACTTTTTATAAAAACGTCTTTGGCCGAATTGTCAGGGATAGTGGGGCAAAATATCTTCTCCAGGGAACAATTCTTACCGATGTCGATGAGACCATCGCAGGCATCAAGCGGCAACATAATGTTTTCGAGCAGCTCGGCATCGACCCGCAGGAAACTTTCGGATATCGGATCATCGAACCACTGATTCAGCTTCGTAAAGATGGTGTGAGGAAAGTGGGTAAAGCACTCGGGCTTCCACAGGGGATCTTTAAACGTATTCCTTTTCCGGGACCGGCGCTCTCGGCACGTGTAATCGGCGAAGTGACACCGGATCGCATTGAAACAGTTCGTAAAGCGACTGTCATTGTCGAAAAAATGCTCAAGGGGACCGGTGCATTTCAATACATGGCCATTCTTCATGAAGACCGTGTAACCGGGATGCGCGACGGCAAACGCGATTTCGGTCAGCAGATCGAAGTACGCTGCTGGGAAAGCGTCGACGCACGAACAGCAACACCGACGCGGCTCTCCTTCAAAGTGCTTGCGAAGATTTCCCGTGAGATTGTCCGCAGGGTACCCGGCGTTGTCAGTGTCACATATAACATAACAACGAAACCGCCATCGACGATTGAAGCAGTGTAATGGGAATATTCCGACCGCTTGAATTCAAGATTCCGGTACATTAATGGAATATAAGTTGAAAGAAATTTTTTCAGGCAGAGTATTACATTATTACATATTCCTGGGACTGCTGGCTTTATTCACATACATTTATATCATCAATGCCTGGGTTACGGATGATGCATATATTACTTTCCGTACGATAGACAATTTTATCCATGGGTACGGATTAACCTGGAATATTCAGGAACGTGTACAGGTCTATTCAAATCCGCTCTGGATGTTTTTCATCAGCGCTTTCTACGCGTTCACGTCAGAAGCTTTTTACACGACAATTATCGTATCCTTTCTTCTATGTATATTGACGTTCATCGTAATGTGCAGGTTCTTTCTGAAGGGAAATGAAAATCATTATTGGAAACCTTCTTTTTTTGTACTGACACTCATTGCTTCGAAAGCATTTATCGACTATACTTCTTCCGGTTTGGAAAACCCGCTTTCGTATTTACTCACAATCCTATTTTGTGGTATCTATATAATTCGGAACAAGGATTTCAATCGTAACAATATATTTATTCTCGTTTTCATTGCTTCGCTGGCTTTTGTCAATCGGGCGGATATCATAATAATATTCCTTCCTGCTATTGTCCATGCCGTATGGATGGGGACAAAAAGGTATAATTGGCGGGTAATGAGCATTGTGCTCTATGGATTTCTGCCTGCCATCCTGTGGCTACTCTTTTCGATGATATATTATGGTTTCCCATTTCCTAATTCCGCTTATGCGAAAGCTTTTGTAAATGGAATAGATTTCATCGATAAATTGAAACGGGGGATCCGATATTATAGGAACAGCGTGTTCTGGGATACCCTGAGTCATTTTGTGCTCTTGGGCTCTATAGTATTGAGTATTCGAAAAAAGTGGTCCAGATCTCTAATGATACTATCCGGTGTTATTATTTATATCGGGTATGTCGTTCTTGTGGCGGCTTCAGCCACCCACATGAGCGGACGTTTTTTTGCACTTCCTTTTTTTATCGCATGTCTGTTGTTGACCTATCATCTGGATAATGTAAAGATTGCTCGTTACGCATCGGTAATTATTGTTATTTTTCTTTTTGTCCATCCCCTATCTTCAATTAAAATGGGAACGACGTTCTATCGAATGCCGGAATTATTCGGCACAATTCCTATTGATGCGAAATGGTACGCCTATCAGGAAGGAGCAGCTTTGCTGAATTATAGGCCGGGAAAGTCTCTTCCTGACCATGCCTGGTATCATGAAGGGGAACGGTTTCGTAAGAATCCGGTGAGGGTGCATCTCGGCGGTGCGAGTGAATCGGGTTTCGGCGAAGCAATCGGCTATTTTGGTTATGCGGCCGGTCCCGAGAAATTTATTATTGATTATGTCGGTTTAGGCGATCCACTCCTTGCAAGACTCCCGGTGAGTAATCCGGTTATGTGGAGACCCGGCCATTTTTATCGGGTCGTACCCGACGGCTATATCGAATCGGTGAAAGAGGGCAGGAACTTAATCAAAGATCGCGGTCTTCATCTCTATTATGAAAAATTGTTGACAATTACGAGGGGTCCTCTTTTTACCCTCCAGCGATTTGGCGACATCGTACAGATGAATCTGGGTGGTTACAAATATTTACTTGAAACATATACAGCTGAGGCAAAAGCCAAGTATATGAATCAAGATTATAGAGAGATTCTCCGTAGGATGAGCGGGCCTATACAGTGATTCGGGTGATACTGATTCTGCCTTGCAAAACAATCCGATTCTCTTATCTTATACCATCATGCGCGTCACACTATTCATACCCTGTTTGGTCGATTCTTTTTACCCTGCTACGGGAATAGCTATGGTTGAAATCTTACGGCGTGTAGGTGTGGAGGTCGACTATAGAACATCACAAACCTGTTGCGGGCAACCGGCGATGAACACTGGATACCGTCACGATGCTCGCGCTGTAGCCGCCCGGTGGCTGAAGGTCTTTGACCGGAGTCAGTATATTGTCGCCCCTTCCGGTTCATGTGTGGGTATGGTTCGGAATCTTTACAACGAGCTTTTCGAAGGGGGATTGAGCGAAGATCAGAAAGCGTTATGCGCACGTACGTTCGAGTTTTCGGAATTTCTGGTAAAAATCCTCAAGATCTACGATGTCGGAGCCCGATTCGAGGAAAGGGTTACTTATCATGATGCATGTCATCTTCTTCATGAGCTTGGTATAAAAGATGAACCGCGGATTCTGCTGCGGAATGTCAAGGGACTTGAATTCGTTGAAATGGAAGACAGCACACGCTGCTGCGGTTTCGGGGGGACATTTGCAGTGAAATTTCCGGAACTTTCTACGGTAATGGTCAAACAAAAAGTTGCCGCTATTGAAAAGAGCGGTGCGCGGTATGTCGTAGCTAATGACTCGAGTTGTCTGATGAACATCGAGGGATATCTCCGCCGGCATCAGAGTATGGTAAAATCAATTCATCTGACCGAAATTCTTGCGCGGCAGTAAATCATGCATCTGAACGCGAACAAATTCAAAGCGCATTCTAAAGAGAAGCTTCATGATAAGCAGCTTCGGAAGAACCTGCTCAACGCGACATATTCCGCTTTGGCCGCCCGTGCTGCGGTAGTCGATGAAATAACAAATTGGGAAGAGCTTCGAAATCGTGCATATTCCGTCAAGCGCCATGTGATAGGACACCTCGCACAATATCTGGAGGAGTTCGAACGCAATGCAGTGTCGCACGGTATAAAAGTACTCTGGGCCGAGACCGCCGATGAAGCAAATGAGCTTGTTGCGCAGATAGCACGAAAAAGAAATGCCCGGCTTGTCGTAAAATCTAAGTCTATGGTAACTGAGGAAATCGGACTGAATAAATATCTCGAAAAGCAGAACATTGAAGTTGTCGAGACCGATCTGGGTGAATATATTGTACAATTGAACGACGAGCCGCCGTCGCATATTACGGCACCGGCGCTCCATCTCTCGCGATCGCAAATAGGGGAGCTGTTTTCATCAAAACTCAACACGGAATACACAGATGATCCCGGCGAGCTGGCAGGAATTGCGAGGAAAATCCTGCGAGAAAAATTTTTTTCGGCTCAAATGGGAATCTCGGGAGCGAATTTCCTTATTGCTGATACTGGCTCGATTGTAATTATTGAAAATGAAGGAAACGCACGCTTCGTGACGACATTGCCGAAAACACACATCGTCATCACCGGGATAGAAAAAATCCTTCCGGCGATTTCGGATCTTCCGCTGTTTTTGAGACTATTGCCGCGGAGTGCCACAGGTCAGCTAATGACGAGCTACGTGTCGGTAATTCAATCGCCTCGAAAGTCTAAAGATACAGATGGGCCGGATGAGATAATAGTTATTCTGGTGGATAACAACCGAAGTGCGATACTAGGCGATTCTGTCATGCGAGAGGTGTTGTACTGCATCAGGTGCGGCGCCTGTTCAAATATATGTCCGGTATATCAGAATGTCGGCGGACATGCATATGGTTCGGTATATACCGGACCGATCGGATCGATTCTCACTCCATCATTATATCCGATTGAACAGGCAACAGTGCTTCCATTCGCATCATCGCTCTGCGGGAGCTGTTCGGAAATCTGTCCCGTGAAAATTAATATACACCATCTTCTCCTCTATCAGCGAAGTCGGGTAATCGAAAAACGGCTGTCTCCTCTCGTTGAGCGATTTATCTTTTCGGTGTGGAAAACTGTCATGATGAGCGAATTTCTCTACCGTTTGGCCCTTCGATCTTCACGCATTATCGCCCGGTTATGGAAAAGAAAGGGGTCGCTGTCTGTTCCGGTTTGGTCGGCGACGCGCGATTTTCCCCTACCCGCGAATGAATCGTTTCATGAATGGTGGGAAAGTCAACAAATAAAGAATAATTAAAAATCAATGAACTCAACGCGTGAAAATATTATGAGCCGGATTCGGCGGAATCTCACTGCGGTGGATTATGCAACAATCGAAAGAGAAAAATCACTGCAACAGTCGAACCCAGAGTCGTATGAAATGCTGCATAAACAATTCAACGATGCACTTGAAAAAGTCGGTGGAAGGGTGGTCCGTTGTACAAAAAAAGAATTGCCGGTAATTCTGTCTCAAATATTTTCAAAGACGGATCGGGTCTGTGTGGAATCGACGCCGTATCTTCATGATATCTCATACGAAGGTTTTTCTCTTGAGGGAGAGCCAGTACAGAGTGAGGGAGGAATAACAACTTGTGATGCGCTTATTGCCGAGACCGGGACCGTCATTCTATCGGGAGGCGAGAATAAAAAGAAAGTCTTGTCGCTTATTACACGAACGCATTGTGTCATCGCACGTCCGGAGCAATACGTTTCGACTCTGGAAGAATATTTTGCCCGTCTTCAGAAATCTGATGTTGATTGGACGCATAAAACAAGCTCGTTGACGTTTATTACCGGAACAAGCCGTACGGCAGATATTGAAAAAATCCTCATCAAAGGGATGCACGGACCCAGAGAATTAATCGTGGTGCTAGTAGGAGGATAATTACCAATAACGGGCTATAATTCTGAGTCAACCGTCAAACACGACAAGTAGAATTTAACTCCTCCTGTATTATTTTGAAGACGGTATGATGTGGATAACTGGTGAAGGGTGTGGATAATTTCCAGTTCTCAGGGACAGCGAATTTCATCGTCTTTAGAATAAATATTAGTATTTGTGGTTTCGAAAATAACCTTTAAAAAAGTCGTTGATAAGCTGTTGATAACTAATATTTTGATTGCAATCCCTTAAAAATTGATTTATATTTGTTTCACACGGTTTCACGCCATCTCTGCGGAGGATTCATAAAAGGTCCCACCACTCCAGATTATACCGGCTGAGCGATACATATCTGATTTTTCTTTGGTGGGGAGAAATGATAATTACCGTTGGTTCAACTATGGTGAAATTTTGTTGGAGTCCGTATTGGGGAAGATTATAACAATAACGAACCAAAAAGGAGGAGTTGGGAAAACGACGACAGCGGTCAACCTTGCCGCGTGCCTTTCCGTAGCGGAATTTTCTACTTTACTTGTTGATATTGATCCGCAGGCGAATGCTACAAGCGGTGTGGGGATCGATAAAAAAAACGATGGAAAATCGATATATGAAGTCCTTCTCGGCGGCGAAGAACCCGCGAATGTTATTGTAGAGACTGCCGTCCCATACCTTTCGGTTCTTCCATCAAATGTGAATCTCGTTGGCGCAGAGGTTGAATTTGTTGAATTACCCGAACGCGAACTCTTGCTCAGGAATGCCCTCGAAAAAATCCGCAATACCTATAAATATATTATTATTGATTGTCCGCCTTCTCTTGGACTTCTTACGCTTAATGCATTGACGTCTGCTGATACCGTTCTAATCCCCGTTCAATGTGAATATTACGCGTTGGAAGGTCTCAGTCAGCTTCTCAATACTATCAATATTATAAAAAAGGGATTAAATCCTTCGTTGACAATCGAGGGTGTTCTCATGACTATGTTCGACAGTCGATTGCGTCTCTCAAATCAAATTGTGGAGGAAGTGAAGAAATATTTTGGCGAAAAGGTTTTTCATACGATTATCAATCGGAATGTCCGCTTGAGCGAAGCTCCGAGTTTTGGAAAGCCGATTATTCTTTATGATGCGGTCTCAAGCGGTACCAGAAATTATATGGAGCTCGCGAAAGAAATTCTCACACATAACAATCATCTTACCCAAACGAAGATCGGAGAACAGCATACTCTATGAGCAAAACGGTCTTAGGAAAGGGATTAAGTGCTTTACTCCAGCGATCGACACCCGAAGAACCGCGTACCACGCCTGAAGTGCGCAGGGATGATTCAGAACAGACAAACATCATTGCAAGCATTGAACTTGATCGCATCAGGCCTAACCCGTTTCAACCTCGAATGGATTTCAATGTCGAGGCGCAAGAGGATTTGAAACGCTCGATCCGCGAGAAAGGAGTTATACAACCGATTACCGTACGCCGAACCGCTGACGGTAATTATGGTCTTATTTCGGGTGAACGGCGTGTACGTGCATCTCAGGAGATCGGACTGAAAACGATCCCCGCCTATATCGTCGAAGTAAAAAGAGATGAAGAAATGCTCGAGCTGGCGCTGGTTGAAAATCTCCAGCGTGAACACCTGAATCCGATTGAAGTGGCAATATCCTATCAGCGGTTGATTGATGAATGTGACCTGACACAGGAACTTGTTGCCCAAAAAATAGGGAAAGACCGGACAACGGTAACTAATTTTCTGAGACTATTAAAACTTCCCGCCCAAGTTCAATTGAGTCTCCGGCGAGAAGAGATCAGTATGGGACATGCCCGCGCGCTCATTGCATTACCAAACGAAGCCGTACAATTGAAGATCTGGCATCGCATAATCCGGCAGGGATTGTCGGTAAGAAGAGTGGAAGAACTTGTTCGCACGATCGGAAATAAGACATCGGTTTCACGGAAAGAAACACCCGCTACACTTTCACCCGCCGATGGGGGAATAAGGAGTATGGAGTCACGGCTTCGTCATGCTCTGGGTACCAAAGTCCAGATCAAATCTCACCCGACAGGAAAAGGGGAAATCACGATAGAATATTATTCTCCGGATGATCTCGAAAGGATTGTAGAGCTCATTTCCGATCTTGAAAAAAGAAATATATAAGTATGGGAAAAATTGTCATTAAAACACCGAAGGCGCCTCTTCCGATCGGGCCCTATAATCAGGCAATAGAAGCATCAGGGAAGATGCTTTTTCTCGCCGGTCAGATTCCCATCGATCCGGCGACAAATGCTGTTATTATGGGAGATATCAAGGCCCAGACACGGCGGGTCTGTGAAAATATCGATGCGATACTTCATGAAGCCGGATCTTCATTTGCAAACGTGGTAAAAATAACGGTATTCTTGACAGATATGAAAGATTTTACAGCGATGAATGAAGTATACGGAGAATATTTTGGGACGAACAGCCCGGCACGGAGTGCCATCCAGGTTGTAAGGCTTCCCCGGGATGTCAGCGTCGAAATTGAGGTCATTGCCGTCCTTTAAATATATGAGGGAAACAACACTGATAGTGCTGATTGTACTCCTGTGGATCGCCAGTCCGCTCAATGCGCAATACATAATTGAGAAAGCTGCCCCTGGTGTTCCTTTTTCATATATCTCATCTTCTTATGGGCAGAGTGATACGATGAAAGTATCTGGAGTGGAAGATTCGCTCTCTGCACCCTATCATCAGACAAAGTCGACGATTCTTGCAATGGGACTCTCGGCTGTTCTTCCCGGTGCCGGTCAGATATATAACGAATCATACTGGAAAACTCCGATTATACTCGGAATCGGCGGATGGTTCGTATATGAATGGATCCAGACCGATAATCTCTATCGTGATTACCGCGATCAATATAACGCAAGTATCACTCCGACTGCACGAAATGGAAACAGCCGACTGCTGACCATTCGTGAGTTTTACCGCGACGAGCGCGATGGTTTTGCCTGGTATCTCGGTATTTTATATGCAATCAACATTCTCGATGCGTTCGTCGATGCAAGCCTTTTCGATTTTCATAAAGATTCAAAAGTAATGCTGCAGCCATTTCCGCAGCCGACAGGAATAGCAATCAACTTCAAGGTCTCTTTTTAAACTCTGTGTTCTCATTTTTTCCTTTGTGTCCTCTGTGGTTATATTTTATCTTTGTTAAAGATTACCACAGAGAACTCTTCCACGGCTGTTGGGTATAAGGACACTAAGCCATAGGCTTATGCGCTCGACAGAGTTCGTCGAAGTCTGACGACCCTTGGCGCAAGAGCCGGAAAAAACAGGATGAGACAATGTTAAACTACATCTGGATAGGACTCATCGTTCTGGGAATTGCAGTTGCCGTTGGCAGCGATATCAACGATCAAGTCCGGGACACGTACAGGAACGGTGAGGCTCTCGAGGTGACTGTCCGATTTACCGATCACGATACGCTTGCACAACCGTGTCAATCACGACCTTGTATTATTATTCTTCCCCTCACTCGTTTTTCGGATTTTTATCGTCTCTCCCCGGGGTCCGGACCTCAACCAGGTCGGGAGGATACAACATTTATAATACAACCGGCGTCTGTCACCTTGATGGGAGATGGGACCGGGACATTCCAGCTTCTTCTCTCGGAAAAATCGCACCCTTGGTGGCAGAAAATGGCAAAGGCAGCCGGGGCAAAAGACAAATTGAACGGGAAAATTGTGCTTCATTCCGGCGGGGGTATAGGACGTCAGGCATCTATCGTTTTTGAACCTATAACTCTGGTGAGAATTCGCGCGGTGACTCAGGCGGTTTTGGAATATGCAAATATTGCCGTAACGATTGCTCTTGGTCTGGTCGGCGTCATGGCACTATGGCTCGGCATCATGAAAGTCGCCGAGGTGGCCGGTCTCGCCGGATTAATCACACGGGGGCTCTCTCCTATTATGACGCGCCTCTTTCCCGACGTACCTGAAAACCATCCGGCGATGGCTGCGATGGTGATGAATATTGCCGCGAATATGTTGGGGCTGAGCAATGCCGCTACACCGTTTGGCTTGAAAGCAATGGATGAGTTGAATACCTTAAATCGAAAGAAGGGCGTTGCCACAAATGCAATGGTCACGTTTCTCGCAATCAACACGGGGGGACTGACACTGATTCCTGCGACTGCACTGGCAATTCGTGTCGGTATCGGCTCGGCCGACCCGGCAGTGATTATTGGCACGACGATCTTCGGTGCATCGTGCGCAACTATTGTCGGCATTGCAACGGCGAAATTACTCCAGCGTCTTCCGGTATTTCGGAAACAGATCGAACTCACTGAAGAAGAGAAAAAAGAGTTCCGAGAAACAATGACAAAAGATGAAGGGGGGATAAAGCGATGACAGATCTCTTCCGCTCCATCATCGGTCTTGTTGCAGCTCTTGCAATTCCACTCATCATAGTCGTATTCCTTCTCTATGCATTCTTCAAGCGGGTGAAAGTCTATGATGTGTTTATCGACGGGGCAAAAGAGGGTTTCAACGTTGCACTGCGAATCATTCCGTATTTAGTCGGTATGCTCGTTGCCATTGGAATATTTCGTGCAAGCGGGGCGCTGGATTTTTTGGTGATGCTTCTCGATCCGGTCACACGACTCATCGGTATGCCGGCCGAAGCATTGCCGATGGTATTAATGCGACCTCTCTCGGGAAGCGGATCACTCGGTTTAATGACCGACATCATGAAAACCTACGGACCCGATTCGTTCGTTGGAGTCCTGGTCTCAACGCTTTATGGAAGTTCAGAAACAACATTCTATGTCCTTGCAGTTTATTTTGGTGCTGCAAATATCAAGACTACGCGTCATGCAGTGCCGGCCGGACTCATGGCCGACTTGGCAGGTGCGTTAGGGGCATTGTTCATTGTAAAGATTTTATTCCAGTAGAATTAATGGAAATAATAGAATGGTATTCTCCGATGGAAAAAAGAGGTGCGGGTGGCCTTCCAGTAATCCCCTGATGATAGACTATCATGATCATGAGTGGGGTGTTCCGATTCATGACGACAGGAAACTTTTTGAATTCATGATTCTCGATGCTGTCCAGGCCGGCTTGAGCTGGGAAATAGTGCTGAAGAAACGGGAAAATTTTCGAAAAGCATTTCACAATTTTAATCCGGTGCGAATTGCCCGGTATAAAGCAAGGGATACCAAACGGCTTCTGGCTGATCCCGGAATTATCCGAAACCGCCTTAAAATCAATGCTGCAGTATTGAATGCACGGCAATTTTTAATGGTGCAACAAGAATTCGGATCGTTCGACTCATATATCTGGCAATTTACGGATGGGAAAATGCTGGTACATCGATACCGGAGACTGTCGCAGCTTCCGGCAATATCACGAGAGGCAGAAACGATGAGCAGGGATCTGAAGAGGAGGGGATTTACATTTGTAGGGCCTAAGATCTGCTATTCTTTCATGCAGGCCGCTGGAATGGTCAACGATCACCTCGTCGACTGCTATCGCTATTTGGAAGTGCAGAAGATGAAATAATCCAAAACTCTCCATCCCTCTGATCCTCTTAGGTTAACTCGGATTATTCTCAAATTTTTCTCTTGGAAAGCGGTGGCCTCGATATTGCTTAATATATTGCAATTTAACTCGGCCACCTGGCTATTCCAGCTTTTGAATCATCTTCTCTCAATGGGGCCTCGGTATTCACCCTGAGGCCACCGGGCTGATGACCCCAAAGGGGTCACATAGAGAAGGTTGGGGCGTAGCCCCAACAAAAAAAAGAAAAATCATGTTACCCTGTAAGGGTAAAATACCTCATTTGTGTTTTTTGATATCTCACCCTTTCAGGGTTCTGAATCTCTTTTCTCCCCATAACGGCGGACTTCGTCCGCCGCTCTAATATCCGACCCCGTTGGGATCGTCATTCGAATCATTTTGCGTTTTCGACTCCGCCTTCGTGTAACTCCGGCGGGCAAGCCGCTCCGGCGGACAGGTCGTAATTCTCTACAGGTCGTAGGCATAATTCTATATTTACAAAACCCCGTAGAGGTGTTATGTTCATAGAAATAGCTTTTGGGAAAATAGGATCCTGTAAGGCCTACGGTCTACGACCCGTTGGGCTCGTAAGGGTGGCAAATGGAGGAGCTATATCAGTACCCGAGCGTTTAAAAGCTTGAGCCAAAATTCAGAGAGATAAAGAACCCGCCGAATTCTTTTTTATTTGTCACAAGGCCAGAATTAGCATCGGCCAGACTGGGGATTCCATTGAATACCGGGATGAAATAATAACGAAAACTTACTCCCATGATGTTTACCTTATCACTCCCGAAAAACGCTCCGCCTCCGATATAAGCATTGAACGTGTAGTGCGCCTGAGCATAACTCAGACTGCTGAAGAATTCCTTTTCATAAGGGCTTGAGAGAACAATTGCAGGTCCGATTCCTCCGGATATATAAGGACGGAAAGTGTCGAGGATATCATCTTCAAAGAGTCTGTACTGAATACCGACAGTCAACGGAAATACAAGGAATCGGTTCACTTTTCCGGGGACATAGGATTGATACGTGTATGGATCATAGTACTCAACTTCCTGATCATCTTTTGCTTCTGAGATTGCCAGCGATATAAATCCCTGAAAGGTACGGCTATATTCCTTACGAAGGAAAAAGCCGAGGCCAAATCCATTATTTGAAAAAAGAATATCGAGTCCATATATATTCGTGTACGATGATGTATCCGTCGTGATGAGAGGATTATTAGGATTGGCAAACACCATCGTCGAGTCTGGACGCCGGGCATTTGAAGGAGTCGTGCTTCCAATGGCTCCAAGTAAGATCAGAAATCCTGTTACTATCAGTTTTCGCATTTTGTTTTTCTCGAATTCTCTTATAGGATTCTAAAAATTCCGAATTTTAAATACTGTGTCTCAGGCATTGCCGGGAGCACCGGATGGTCGGGAGCCGCTCCATGCCATTCAAGGAGTTGGATTTGCCGTCCGGCAGCAACCGCACTCTCCTTGATAATATCCATAAAAGTCTCCTCTGTAATATGGTGAGAACATGAGGAAGTTGCAAGTATCCCTCCTTGTGATAAAATTTTCATCGCATTCGTATTGATCTCAGCATAGCCCCGTTTGGCCGTATTGACGGTTTTTCGGCTCTTTGTGAATGACGGGGGATCGAGAACAACAACACCAAATGACCGACCTTGATCGATAAAATTTCTAAGTGCTTCGAATACGTTGTCAATATGGAATGTGCATCGGGTGCTGAACCCATTTGTTTCCGCGTTCATCCTCGCACGCGTAATTGCGCTGTCCGAGCTGTCTACCCCCTCTATATTTGATGCTCCGGCAGCGGCGGCGTTTAATGCGAATCCACCGTCGTTACAAAAGCAATCGAGTACCGTTGATCCTTCCGTATATTTTCGAAGACTTTTTCGATTTTCGCGCTGATCAAGGTAAAAACCCGTCTTTTGTCCTTCTAACACGTCAATGGCGTATTTAATTCCATCAATATCGATTGTTGTGGATGATTCCGCACCATACAGCATCCCGGCGCGGGCCGGTAGCTCTTCGAGTGTCCGTAACGCCGATTCATTCCTTTCAACAATTGCCTGCGGTTGTAACATTCCGATAAGGATCTTGACTATTTGATCGAGCCATTGATCTATACCAGCAGAAAAAGTCTGGATTGAAAAGAGCTTGTTGAACCTGTCGATGATCAATCCGGGGAGGAAATCGCTTTCCCCGTGGACCAGCCGGTACGTGTTCGATGCCGGATAGATTTTTTTGCGGAGCGAGAGAGCCGAGGAAATTCGCTGCGTGAAGAGAGCGGGAGTAATTTCCTCATCAATCCGTGTGACGAGCCGGACAGTTATTAATGAATGGGGATGATAAAAACCCCGCCCGATAAATTTTCCGTCGATTCGGCGGACATCAACCACATCACCTACCACCGGACTTCCTTCAATGGAATGAATCTCATTGCTGAAAACCCAGAGATGGCCGGCTAGCAGGCGGGCATCATGGCCTTTCTTTAGTAAAACACGCTTTGTCAGAAAACCTCCAGAAACAGGTTGAGGTTAAGGTCGAGATTAAGATAAAGGAAAAATTAAAAAGGAAAAAGGAAAAAATTTACTGCCCCATCTCAGCCTCAACCATTGACCTTAACCTCGATCTTTCTCTTTACTTCTCAACTCCTTGTACCTCGACTTGCCCTTTCGTATATTTAAGATATTTTAACTACTAATGAGGGCTGAATGAACAAACTGCGGTGCGTTATTTTTGACGTTGACGGGACGCTGGCACAGACGAACAAGCTCATTTTCGACACTTTCAACCACATAGCGCAAAAATATCTTCATAAAACATTTTCTGAACCGGAAATAATAGCGCTCTTCGGTCCACCGGAGGAAGTATGCATCGAGAAGATGCTCGGCAAAGAAATTGCGGCGGCGGCATGTGAAGATTATTATGCATACTATGCAGAACAGCATGCCTCTCTTGCCCCTCTGTATCCCGGTGTTGTTGAGATGCTCGAGCATCTTAAGAAACGAGGAATGATACTGGCAGTGTTCACGGGGAAAGGAATTCGAACGACAACGATTACACTCGAGCTATCAGGTATACTCAAACATTTCGATATGCTCGTTACGGGTTCCGATGTCGTCAATCATAAGCCTTCCTCGGAAGGGATTTCCAAAATCATGGAGAAGTACGATCTGAGTAATGAAGAAGTATTAATGGTTGGCGATTCAGTTGCTGATATGAAGGCAGCGCATTCCGTTGGAGTAAAAACGGCTGCCGTTGTATGGGATTCGTATATGAAACCGCAGGTACTGGCATTGCAGCCCGATCTGGTTTTTTATTCTGCTGAGGAACTTCTTATATGGATTAAAGACACGTTTCCTTTATGAATACAATGATCGAAGAACCCGAATATACACCATCGCAAAAACGGCTTTTTGTTTTTGGACTTGCCGCCATCGTACTGGTTTTTTATGGCGCATCGATAGCTCATTTTTATTACACACCGGATGAAACGTATGTTTATCTTCAGTATGGCCGGAATATTGCACATGGCGATGGATTTTCTTTTAATCCGCATGAACCGGCGTACGGCGTGACGAGCCCACTCTGGACGCTTCTGATTGCTTGCGAGAACTTTTTTTCGATCGACGTCGTGCTCGGTACCAAGGCGCTCGATCTATTTATTGCATCTCTTGGGCTGATTGTTTTTTTCATGCTGGCAATTGAAATACTCCGTCATAGAATTCTTGCGCTTCTGGCAACGCTCGCTTTCTCTATGAATGTATCATTCCTTCAGTGGTCGTCGAGCGGACTGGAAACTTCGCTCGCTGTATTTTTGGCATTACTAGCTGCCTGGTATTGCATGCGGAACGAGTACGTCATCGGCTCCGTCATCGCAGGATTGCTGTCACTCGTCAGACCGGAGGCGATACTCTTCATCGTTATTATCATTGCCGATATCTTTTTCAATACCGTTGAGCGGCGGCGGGCTATTAAAACAGTCGGCTTATCACTTCTTGCATTTTGTCTTGTCATCCTTCCCTGGTATATTTTTGCGCTCCGAACATTCGGAACGGTGCTTTCGAATTCTTTTTTTGCGGATGGGAGTACTGCCGGAAGCCTTCGGGGATTAATAGCTTTTACCGCATACATTGGTGCATCGGATGCCGTCACTGCTGTGTTCTTTTTAATCGGACTTATCATCGCAGTCCGAAAAAGTCGGAACCAGATGGCATCTGAACGAACTGAATTGCGGATGCTTGTGCTGCCCGCCGGCTGGGTCATTATATTGTCGGTATTTTTTCTGAGTTGCGGGACAGCTATTGCTCAGCGCTCGCTGCTGCTGATCATTCCTTTTATCACGATACTAGGATTCTGGGGGATGAAAAAAATTCATGAAGAATATAATTTGTTTCAAAGACTCGATTATAATATCTTTATTATTTTGACGGCGATAATTTTGATCCAGAACCAATTCGTCTATCGCCACTCTATTCAGCCGTATATGCGAGATATCGCCCAGGGGACCGAGGATGTATTTCAGTACATCGCCTCATGGCTCGAGACCAACACATCGACGGATGCAATAGTCACGGTTCCGGATGCCGGCGTCATCGGCTATTATTCGCATAGGAAAATATGCGATCCAATGGGAGTGGTTACACCTGAAATGATAAAGCTCAGACATCAGGGATATGGCTACAACGACATTATGTTAAAAAGACTTTATTTTTCATCATGTATTCCCGATTATGTTATCGATCGGGCTTCTGTGGCGGAGCGCCTTATGGACGAGGATCTCGTCCCGCTTTTTCATCGTGCATTTTACGGGATGAGGACATCAGACTTTCATGTAATATATTATACTGTATATAGGGTACGGCATAACGCTCAACCGAAAGCATTTCTGAAAAATGAGTAAGGTGTTTTTATGGACGGCAAAGTAAAAGTCGGCGTTATCGGAGTAGGGCATCTAGGTTCCCTTCACGCAAAAATGTATTCGTCGATTAAGAACGCAGAATTTATCGGTGTCTATGACATCAATACAGAGCGGGCTTGGTCTGTGGCAAAAGAATTCCGGGTACGCTCATTTGCGACAATCGACGAATTATACGCTGCTGTAAATGCAGTTAGTATTGCGACTCCGACCTCAACGCATTCGGATATCGCTCTGCAAGCGCTCAGGAAAGGACTTCATCTATTTATTGAAAAACCGATCACGAAGACCGTGAAGGAAGCCGAATTGCTAATCGCCGAATCCGAACGTACAAAGAAGAAAGTTCAAATCGGGCATATTGAACGATTCAATCCTGCTATTCTTTCTGTAGGACATATGAATCTTGATCCTCTATTCATCGAGTCGCACCGTATGGCACAATTCAAACCACGCGGGACCGATGTCGCAGTCGTACTTGATCTGATGATTCACGATATTGATATTATACTCAGCCTTGTGAAAGCTCCGGTCGAGAAAATCGATGCAAGCGGTGTCGGTATTGTGTCGGAAAACATCGATATCGCAAACGCACGAATCCAGTTTGCGAACGGCTGCGTCGCGAATGTAACGGCAAGCCGGATTTCGCAGCGCGCAATGAGGAAGATGCGGCTCTTCCAGAGTAATGCTTATATTTCGATCGATTTCTCCGGAGGGACTGCGGAGGTATTCCGCCTTGTCGATTCGAAGGATCGCTCCGTAAAAGCAACCAGACTTCTTGGACAGATCGATTCTGGACCGGTTAAAAGAAACATTGTCTATGAGCGGCCAAAGCCAAAAAAAGTGAATGCATTGCAGTATGAACTCGAACTTTTTCTTCAGTCAATACTTGATGATACAGTGCCTGTGGTGAGTGCACAAGACGGAAAACGGGCGCTTGAAGTCGCACAGGAAATTATAGCGACAATTGAAAAACAACAACAAAAATATAGAAAAGTCATTGATCAAGTAAGCTGATGAAATATTTTCTCCAAGTATTCTGTACTCGCGGTTTTAATATGGTTACCTCGATACTTGTCCTGAGCTAGTCGAAGGACGTCCTGTTCCACTATCGCGTAACAGGACTACTCGGTAACCCGGCTGTTGAAAAAAAAGCATTACATCACTGACAAGTTCCGTAGGGCGCAAGACCTTAACCCACGGCGTAAGCCGTGGGGAGAAGCATCATGAACGAAAAACCTGAAATATTATCTCTCTCCGACCCGATTCTGAAACGTGTCGGCGCTCTCGCGGATGAACTCGGAATCGAAGCATTTGTCGTCGGCGGATATATCCGAGATCTGCTTCTCGGAAGAGAGGTCAAAGATAT
Source organism: Bacteroidota bacterium (assembly GCA_050011775.1). GTDB lineage: Bacteria > Bacteroidota > Ignavibacteria > UBA10030 > CAVZMI01 > CAVZMI01. The sequence continues at coordinate 67,586 of JBEKIL010000003.1, forward strand.
CGATATTGTTGTAGTTGGTGATGGGATCGTTTTTGCGAAAAACGCCGCCTCGATATTGAAACGTAAAAACATTATCGTCTATGAAAAATTTGGTACGGCGATGCTGCCGCTGGATGATCGCATTATAGAATTTGTAGGTGCACGGAAAGAGAGTTACAGTGAATCGTCACGAAAGCCCGATGTCGAGGGAGGGAGTCTCGCAGATGATCTCGCACGACGTGATTTCACCGTCAATGCACTTGCAGCATCACTCAATGAATCACGGTATGGCGAGGTCGAGGATCCATTTGACGGTAAAAGCGACATTGAACGTAAAATACTCCGCACTCCACTCGAACCAATGCAGACCTTTGGTGACGACCCACTACGGATGATGAGGGCCGTCAGGTTCGCAGCACAGCTCGGATTTTCGATTGACTTAGAGACCTTTGCTGCAATCGCGAAAATGACAGACCGCATTACAATCGTTTCGCAGGAACGCATCACCGACGAATTTTTAAAACTCATGAAGAGCGAACGGCCTTCACTGGGTCTCAAATTAATGTGCGAGAGCGGATTGATGAAGATCGTTCTTCCCGAGGTTGCTGCAATGGCGGGAGTGGATCAGCGGGACGACATTGGTACGAGCCCCGACGATGGACGGAAATATTATCACAAGGATGTATTGCTTCATACGCTTAAGGTAGTCGATAATATCAGTGCCGTGACGGACAATGTCTGGCTCCGATTTGCCGCTTTGGTTCATGATATTGCAAAACCGCGTACGAAGATGTTCCGCGAGAGGATCGGATGGTCGTTTTATGGACATGAAGAAATCGGCGCACGGATGCAAAAGGGAATTTTCCATCGTCTGAGGTTACCGCTCGAACCGCTTTCCTACGTCGAAAAACTTGTACGGCTTCACCTGCGTCCGATGGCACTCGTCGACGACGGTGTGACGGATGCTGCCGTGCGTCGGCTTCTCTTCGAAGCGGGGAATGAAGTCGATGATCTTATGATTCTCTGTAAAGCGGATATCACGTCAAAAAACCCGACGCTGGTGACGCAATACACCGCCAATTACGACCGGGTCTATGCGAAGATGAGAGAGGTCGAAGAGAAAGATCGGATTAGGAACTGGCAGCCGCCGGTGAAAGGCGATGAGATTATGCAGGTTTGTGGTCTTGCACCAGGTCCTATTATCGGAAAACTCAAGACAGCAATTGAGAATGCGATTCTTGACGGGGAAATTCCCAATGAGCATGATGCTGCCCTAGAATTTCTACTGAGAATCAAAGATACAATTCTCAACTCCGATTCCTACGGACAGTAGAGAATCATTAATCGATGATGAGTTCGCCGTTGGAATAAGTGTAGGACCATGGATTGTTACATTGTTTTAAGCACGATTTTTCGTATATTATTGTTTTACGCGAAACATTTCCCTCATAACTGCGTTAATTATAGAAGAATTTCATTCTACCGGAGAAAAATTTTATGAAATCTATGCTTCGCGGTACATTTATCCTGTTTTTCATAGTATCATTTTCTTTTGCACAGGAGACAACACGGGTGGTTTCGATTGATGCCGCCGTACAAATAGCTCTTGAACGTAATCTGGGTGTCATTCAACAAAAGAATGTTGCCGACGGTCAAGAAAGCAATGTAAGAGCAGCCTATGGGGCACTTCTCCCCTCGGTCGGTGCGAATGGTTCATGGAGTCGATCACAGTCGCACACGGAGAACCAATTTCTCAATGGTATTGCAGTACCTTTAGCGAACACATCGACGAGCAATTACTTTCGGACGGCAGTGAGTGCCGATATGACGCTTTTCAATGGTTTTGAAAATACCTCGAATGTAAATCGGGCAACATCAAATGCCGTCGCAGCCGAGCAAAATCTATATCGTGTCAGACAGAGCACGGTCTTTCAGGCTCAATCGCTTTATCTTAATATCCTGCGAAATGATGATCTTGTAGGAGTCAGTGAAGATAATCTGAAGCGCAGTCAACGCCAGCTCGATCAGATCGTTGAAATGAATCGCCTCGGCGCAAGAGCGATTGCGGATGTATATCGCCAGCAATATCAAGTCGGAAATGATGAACTGGTGCTGATACAGGCACGGAATAATTTTGAAAAGGCGAAAGCTGATCTCATTCTTTTTCTCGGATTGAATGCGAATGACAACTATCAATTTTCTGATCCGACGATAAAAGCAGAAGTAGATACTGCCGAATTTACTTTATTGAATGCACAATATAAAGACTTTCAAGCGCTTACTCAGCAGGCGCTCTCACTTCGCCCGGACTATAAGAGTGCTATTGAAGAAATGAATGCCGCCAGCTCTAGCATTACAATGGCTCAGAGCGGATACTTTCCCACTGTCAACGGTTCGGTATCATATGGATTAAGCGCCTCTGAAATAAATAAACTCAATGATAACCGTACACTCTCGTGGGGGATCAATGTTTCGCTTCCGCTCTTTAATGGATTTCAGACTGATAACCAGGTTCAGACAGCGCGGGTATCGTACAAAAACGCCGAAGCACAAATGATGCAGACAGAGCGGTCGGTTCAGGTGGACATTAAAAAAGCATTACTCGATCTGGATGCCGCTATGAAACAGGTGGATGTGTCACAAAAAAATGTACGCTCGGCAGATGAAGATCGAAAAATTCAGGAGGAGAAATATCGGCTGGGTGCGAGCACGCTACTGGATCTTTTGACTGCGAATGCGAATTATTCAACAGCATTGTCGAATAAAGTAAACGCTGTCTATAATTATATAACTGCAAAGAAGAATGTAGATTTAGCGGTGGGAACAATTCCGTACTAATTCGATAGAAAAGGAGTAATGAGTGTCATGGCTAATGGTACAAAAAGCCGCAAGTCGAAAAAGAAAGTGATTATTTTATCGATCATCGGTGTGGTCGTTCTTGCACTGGTATTGCTGGTAGTGTTGGGAAGCAAACGTGAGACGGTTATTACCGTCCAGACTGAAAAAGTCGAAAAACGAACGATCACACAAATCGTTTCAGCAACCGGTAAAATACAGCCTGAACTTCAGGTGAAAATAAATGCCGAAGTCTCCGGTGAAATCATCGCACTGCCCGTTAAAGAAGGACAGAAGGTGAAGAAGGGAGATCTACTCGTAAAAGTAAAACCAGATCTTTATATGGCACAACGAGATCAGCAAAAAGCAATGCTGGTTGTCGGCGAAGCCACCATGATAAAAGCTGAGGCCGACTATAACAGAGCGAAGGGACTTTTTGAAAAGAAACTTATATCCGATCAGGACCTTGAGACGGCAAAAACCAACTATTCTGTCCAAAAAGCGCAATGGGAGTCTGCCAAGGCCGCCCTCAACCAGGCGGAAGAAAGCCTCCGGAAAACAACAATCTACTCACCGATTGATGGTACGGTAAGCAACCTTATCTCCAGGCTCGGCGAGCGTGTGAGCGGAAGTTCGTTCATGCAGGGGACGGAGATCATGACTGTCGCGGATTTAAAAAGCATGGAAGCCCAGGTCGATATTGATGAGAACGATATCGTTCTGGTAAAAATCGGAGATACCTCACGTATCTCCGTCGATGCCTACCCCGGGAAGAAGCTTGTCGGTATTGTTTATGAAATCGGCAATGCGGCAAAGACGAAAGGACTCGGAACGCAGGAGGAAGTCGTGAATTTTCAGGTAAAGATTCGTGTTCTTGATAAGGGAATAGAGTTACGTCCAGGTATGTCGGTAACTGCCGATACTGAAACCGATACGCGCCATGATGTTCTGGCTGTTCCCATCCAGAGTGTGACAACACGTACACCGAAAATGGAACAGAAACCGGAAGAAGGACAACCTGAAGGCGTCACTATCAATAATGGGAAGAAAAAGGAAGAAACAAAAGTCGACGAGGTGATATTCCAGAACGATAACGGCAAAGCAAAAATGGCGAAGGTCAAACGCGGCATCAGCGATGATACATACGTTGAGATTACCGAAGGGCTTAAAGGCGGAGAAGAGGTTATCTCTGGAAGCTTTAAAGCTATCAACCGCGAGCTCGAAGATGGTTCGAAATTAAAAATCGATAACCAGCAGAAGAAATTTACAGCTTCGACAAAATAATGAACGGGAAGTCTATGTTAATCAGAATCCAACAGATTACGAAATTCTATGAGATGGGAGCCGAAGTTGTTCACGCACTCAACGGCGTCTCATTACAGATAGAAAAAAACGAATATGTCGCTATCATGGGTCCGTCGGGATCGGGGAAATCGACGTTGATGAACATTCTCGGATGTCTCGATACGCCGACATCGGGGCTCTATGAGCTTAACGGGATCAATGTCAGCGAGATGAACGACAATGAGCTGGCGAAAATCCGAAATAAAGAAATCGGATTTGTTTTTCAGACATTTAACCTGCTTGCGCGTTCCAATGCACTCCATAATGTGGAGCTGCCTCTGATCTATGCCGGCATACCGGCGACACAGCGGCGGCGACTCGCCGAGGAAGCACTTCAGCATGTCGGCCTCGGAGACAGGATGCTTCATAAGCCGAATGAACTTTCGGGCGGACAGCGCCAGCGTGTTGCGGTCGCCCGTGCACTGGTAAACAATCCTTCGATTATACTGGCTGATGAACCGACCGGAAACCTTGATACAAAGACCGGACAGGAAATAATGATGTTGCTCGAAGAACTTCATGAACAAGGGAATACCATCATTCTTGTGACGCACGAAGAAGATGTCGCCCGCCATGCTCATCGCATTATACGTATCCGTGACGGGATGATTGAGAGCGACGATTTTGTGAGCGCACGGGTAAATGCCCGTGAGGTCGTTGCACAGCAAGAAGAATCAACTGCAGGAAAATAATCAGTATCTCGGGGAATCAATGTATTTCTTGGAGGAATTTCGGGAGGGATTGGCAATATCCTTTCGAGCCATCCTTGCCAATAGGATGCGGGCGGTGTTAACGACACTGGGCATCATAATCGGCATCGTGTCGGTCACATTAATGGGAACCGCTATCGAGGGATTGAATCGCGCATTCAATAATAGTATCTCGTCCATCGGCGCCGATGTGCTGTATGTTCAAAAATGGCCGTGGATGCACGGGGAAGATTGGTGGAAATACAGAAATCGAAAAGAAATCTGGATGAAAGAAGCAAAAGCTGTCGAAAAAAATGCGACTCTCGCCTCCGCTGTTTCGCCGAATTTCGGCGATCTGGGAACGATTAAATATCGGGACATGAGTTCCCAGAATGTGTTTATCATAGGGTCGAATGAAAATTATCCGGTCACCGCCGGTGCCTCGATATTGACCGGCCGTTTCTTGACAAGCGCCGAAGTCGACGGAGGCCGGCCCGTCTGTGTAATCGGCTATGATATCTCCGAGAATTTTTTCAGCCGTGAAGATCCGATCGGAAAAACAATCCGCATAAATGGAAACGGATACAGAGTTGTCGGAGTACTGGATAAACAGGGGAGCTTCCTTGGACTTTTCAGCCTGGATAACCGCGTCGTTATTCCGATTTCGGAAACGCTGCGGATGTTCGGCACTCGTCACGGCATTCAGATCAGTGTGAAAGTCAAAGATGTATCGCTTCTCGACGATGCGAAGGAAGAGTTGCGCGGCATCATGCGAAAAGTCCGCAAAGTCCCTCCATCGAAGGAGGACGATTTCGCTATCAATCAGCAGGAAATGCTTAAGGCGACATTCGATCAAATCGGTGCCGTCATTGCCGGAATCGGGTTGTTCATCACCGGTCTTTCACTTTTTGTGGGCGGGATCGGCATTATGAATATTATGTATGTGTCGGTGACGGAACGGACAAAAGAAATCGGCATACGAAAAGCAATTGGCGCCAAGCGACGGACAATCATGCTGCAATTTCTTATGGAATCGGCAACGATATGTCTCATCGGCGGATTCATCGGCGTAGCCATCGCTTTTCCCCTATCACTTATTATAGACCAGATTCTACCGACTGCAATGCCGGTTTCTGTTGTGATTGTTGCTCTTGTCATTTCTCTGCTTGTAGGAGTGGTCTCCGGATTTTTACCGGCTTATCGTGCGGCAAAGATGAATCCTGTCGATGCCCTACGGTATGAATAACGTTTTTTAAAGTGAAATAAAAACTTATGCCAAGTGTTTATATTCTTGAGATAAAAGAAAGTCTGATCATGGCCCTTACGGCCGTGCGGACGAATAAACTCCGTTCCATCCTAACACTGCTTGGTATTGCCGTCGGCGTTTTCTCGATCATACTTGTCATGACCGCTATGGGTGTTCTTCAAAATTCCATCGAGAGCGGATTGAGCCAGCTCGGGGCCAATACGTTCCAGGTTCAGAAATATCCCATAATGTTTGTCGGCGGACCGGGTGCGTGGCAAAAATACCGAAACCGAAAAGATATTACATATGATCAGGGACTAGCAGTAAAAGAAAAAGCAACTATGTCGAAATATGTCGGATTGGAATCATGGGTGGGTGCAAAGATTATTAAATATAAGAATATTGAGACGAATCCGAACGTCGGAGTTGCAGGTGAAGATCCAAGCGGGTTTCCGACGAATAACTGGATCGTAAAAGACGGACGCGCCCTATTGCCCCAGGACCTAGAGCTTTCCCGGAAAGTGATAGTGCTGGGAGACGCTGTAGTGAAAAAACTTTTTCTGAAGGGTGACCCCATCGGCGAAGAAGTAAAAATTGATGGTGATAACTATACTGTAGTCGGTGTTATTGAACCGCAGGGTTCCTCGATGGGAGGGAATTCAGATAATTTTGTTGCTATGCCGATCACAACATTCATGCTGGGATATGGTAAACAGCGATCGATCAACATTATGGTTCAGGCCAATGATCGCGAGACCTTTGAGGATGCGATAGAACAGGTCCGTGGCATCCTTCGTATGGAGCGGAAGGTCGAACCTGGAAGACCCGATGATTTCGAAATTTTCTCGAACGATTCGGTAATCAAACAATTCAACGACTTCACAAAATATGTGAAAATAGGCGTCGGTTTTATCAGTTTTATTGCGCTGCTTGCGGCAGGCGTGGGAATCATGAACATTATGCTCGTCTCTGTCACCGAGCGTACGCGCGAAATCGGAATCAGAAAAGCGATCGGTGCAAGAAAAAATAACGTGCTCGTTCAATTCCTGATCGAAGCCGTCGTCCTCTGCGAATTCGGAGGCCTGATCGGGATCGTGCTCGGTGTGCTTGGCGGCAATATAGTGGCGTTGCTGATGAGTGTTCCCGCAATCATCCCCTATGATTGGGTAGTCATCGGTCTTGTCGTCTGTTCAATTGTTGGTATCATTTTCGGGACGTACCCCGCATGGAAAGCCGCCAACCTCGATCCGATCGAATCGCTTCGATATGAATGAATTTTAGGGAAGGCAAATTTAAAAAGGCCTGGAAGATAATTACTCCCGGGCCTTTGCTGTCTGAACAGGCGTGGATTATTTCCCTTCTACTTGCCACCGGCTGTTGGAACATCGAATCGCACCGTCTTCGTCCATGTTCGCTTCTCTTTTTTAATGTACTCATTATATATCGCCTTGATAACGACATACATCCAGAGCTGGCAATAGGATATATACATTAAAACCAATAAGCCGATCTTCTTTACGCTGTCTTCGTCATCATAGGAGATTGCTAACATTATTTCGAAGAGAAAAAGGATAAAGGCCATGATCCAGACCACCGTGTACGGACCGGGGAGCGCTATGCTGACAAGGTTAAGGGCACTGATAATGAAAAGGAAATCGGAAATGATCATCGCAACAAAGAAAACGTAATATAATAAAAGAGTATAGAGAAGATCGAACGCAAGCCGCTTGTTTTTAAGAAGAGGGATTTTCTTAAAAAATTTTGAGATGACATAATTATTTCCCTGGACCCACCGCATCCGCTGTTTCACCCATACATTCCATTTCTGCGGTTCCTGCTCGTACGTGATGGCATATGGTACATATTTGATTTTATATCCTTCGAGATATATGCGGATACTCAGTTCGGAGTCCTCCGTCAGTGCCTCTTCATCCCACCCGTTTAATTTTTTAATAAGACTGTTCCACATGACGTAGTTTGTTCCTGGCAGTGTGGAGATATGATGCATCTGCCACCGTCCGGCCTGAAGCATCGATTGGAAACTGAGCGTTTCGACATTGATAAATTTTGTGAGCATGTTGTGGTTCTTGTTCACCGTGCGGAATTTCCCCAGAACAGCCCCGAGCTCCGGGTTCATAATAAGGTTGGCGACAAGATATTTCAGCGACTCAGGGTCCGGTGTGTTGTCGGCGTCGAAGACGGCGATGACGTCCGAGTGGGCCTTTTGAATGCCGAGATTGAGGGCTCGTGATTTTCCTTTTCCTCCTTCTCCTTTCGGTACATTAAAAAGGGCGATCCGGCTATCGCGGGCAGCATATCGTTTGATGATGTCTTTTGTGGAATCATTCGACCCGTCGTTGATAATAATGATCTCGAGCTTATCCTTCGGGTAATTCAATTTGAGCATCGATTCGATTGTCGCTCCGATCACCTTTTCTTCGTTATGTGCAGGAATGAGAATAGAACATGTCGGAAATTCGATCACTCCGGTATCGATTGCCGATTTTTCTTTTAGTGATTTTAGATAGTTAAAATATCCAAAGACAGTCAGAATAAACTGGTAAGCTATCATAAACCAGATAAGAATGACTGCAACAACGAACAGGAAACTTAAATCGACTTCAAGAACCGACATAGAAATTATGCTCTTGTGATTTCGCTTTGACGTTTAATAACTTTCAAAAAGATGTACATGACAATTAATAACGATACTGCAATGAATCCGAATATGGCGATGAAGGTCGATGACCAGAGACTCGTCAGATTCACTCCATAGGAAAATTGATCGCCTGCCACAAGCTCGACATAGTGCTTTCCCGGAGGGAGAAAGATCGTGTAACAGTCGTTTCCTTTCATAGCGATGAAATTATATTTCCTTCCATCGACACTGACCGAAGTCGGCGTACGGTTGAACGACGCGAGTGTCCGCATATCCGATTCATATGTGAATTTAACATCGCGTAATCCGTACGACACAGTGAGAAGATTGGCGGAAATCGACATGATCCGTGACTGAAGCTCGTGCGTTGAAAATGAGGTGACCGCTTCGGGCGAGAGACCGATCTCGTGCCGACCGGCAGGGATGATATATACATTATCGCGGAACGGCGATACTGGAATCCCGTCGACGCTTACTTCCTGGATGGATGTCGGAAGTTTGAGAGTAAAAGAGTATGGCGATTCAACGTCATAACGGTTGTTATTCAGGTTGTACTGCACTTCGCCCGCCAGCGCATTGGCCATGAAGCCGAGGTCTTGCGGATTAATGCTTGATTCGGAATATATTGTCGAACGCTGTGCGCCGAGTGATGCCGCTTTCACAAGCAGGAAACTCTCGGTGCCTGTCTGGATCAATGTCGGGAAAGGAATCACGGCTTCTTTTTTACGGAACGGTCCGATATTCAGATCGAGGTAGAGCTTCGTTGAATCTTCAACAAGCGATTTGTACCGTTTTCCTATTTCGATATATCGGAGCGGTGAAGTGGACCAGAGGTATTCCGGGTCTTCGACCTGTAATGAAAAATGGTATTTCTTCTGAAGTTCCAGGATTGTGCCCATATCGACGCCGAGGTACTCGCGAAGTTCAGGCGATCCATGACTATCCATAGCCGTGACAAGAATCGAGAATCCCTCTCTGTTTTTTGCATAGTCGGCAATAACCGAGAGAAAAATTTCGTACACCTCCTTCAACCGTTGAATGCGGTATTCCACAATAGTTTTTTTTACGGCGGGATTCGATTTCCAGTAGTAGGGAGACTGCGGATTAAAAATTGCTGTGAGATCGATTCCGTATCTGTTCTTAACCTCTTTTTGTGCCGAAGGATGCATCGGTGTGAAATATTTTGCGTCGTCGAATCCCTTGGCTGCTTCGAAATATAATTCTGCAACGTTGACACCATCCCAGTCGAATTGGTCAAGAATTTTTTTATATTCGTTCACCATTGCCGCAAGGCATTTGTCATCGGTCAAAGAAACCGGATAGCGCCACGAAGGACGGACATCTTCCATCCTATAGTTCTTCTCACGCCATTCGGGATGTTCAGCCCAGAATTTCTGACTCACCTGTGGCGGTTCGATCCAGAGATATACCAGGATACCGTTTGCATGGGCCAGGCGTATCAATCGCTCATAATCATATGTGTATTTCGGATACTCGTGCCAACCGGCTACGTCAACGGTCCGGATCCCGGAATTCACCCATTGTCTCACCAGTTGTTCAATACTGTAGGTGTGCCTGAATCCCGGATCGAAATAGACTTCGAGCAGATCTCGCCGGACGATGGGGCGGAGAAGGAAATATTTCCTGACATATTCAAGCAAGTATGGATATTGACTCGTGCCACACTGTGAATATGAATCGAAACGGGTAGCAAAAAAAATAAAACGTCCTTTCCCCACCTTTTTTCCGATGACCAGAGGAGCTTCCGTAACCTCGTCGGAACAAAATACTTCATCGATATCCGCCGTTTCGAATTTTGTCACAAGCTCCGGATATTTCCATACAATTCGTTCCTCGGGAAAAAAACGATCGCTTATGTGGCTGACACGGAGACGTGTTGGTGTAAACTGAATACCGAGTTCCTCCGCGAGATCGTTTCGTGTATCGGTAATGATGTTTCCTCCCTGATTCACGAACTGGGTGAGAATGTCATAATCAGTATGTTTCAATGAATCGACAAAAGCGTATGGGACGATGAGTAAATTATGGGCAGAAAGATGTATGGGCTGGCCGACAAAAATTGTATCGACCTCAATATTTACCGCCCGAAACACCGCGGCGAGTGAGGCCTGATCGTTAAAGGCCGCACCTTTTGCAAAATGATTCCAGAGAATTGCCACGCGTGCATCAGACCAGCTTTCCTCGGATGTAAATATAGATTCATAGAGCTTTTCTGCCTGATGGACAACATTATCGACAATCGTCGCCGGACGTTCGCGGAATTCCGTCGGTTCCGCCTTGTAGAACTCGCCCGGTTCAAGGATAATCGATTTTGTAACTTTTCCCAGTATCCGTTTCTCCGAGATCTTCTGGTCTTTTATTTCGCCGTTACGGTCATAATATGTTTCAAGAAGGTACTGATCGTTGAGCTCGATGGTATAATCCTGATTTCCGGAGAGAATTATACGATCTTTCGTCTTGACCCAGTTTACATGTTCACTCAGATCGATATATGTGTAGCCTGCATTCTGGATACCGTCAACGAGCTCCTCCAGCAAGTCGATATCGAGAAACGAGTGAAAAAATGCGGTAGCGAATCCGTCACGAACAGCAAGATTTATCTTTGCATTCTTAATGATTGTCTCGACGTACCCGCGGCTGACATCCTTGTTGGAATCGAGGGGGACGTACCCGAGATTTTCTGGATAGATCCGTTGACCGAAAAGATCCTTCTGAATTACATATGGAAATTGCTGACTGTAATCAAAATCCTCTATCGACAGGCGTTGTTCGCATGCTGTACTGAAATATTTTGCCACAGTTGAATACAGCGTGAACGAGGCGGTATAATGAGGTGTTTCCCAGATTAAAGGGTTGAGGCCGTTCCGCATGAATTCCTGAATGCCTGTCTCGAGTTTATGCGCGATGTATTCGGGTGTTTCATCCTTAATCGGTTTGTTCGTCATTTCATCCCAGAATTCAAAATCGACCGCAGTAGTACCTTTATATTGATGGGTTACACCATGCATCACAATAGTGCCGCCGTTTTTGACCATGTACTTGAGAGCGTCAACAATATCGGGCTTATCGGAGAGACTGACACGAATTCCTGCCGACGGATCAACATAGAATGGAATCACACCCACAAGAAAAGGGATACCGCGTCCGGAAAGGAAATCGGCAATGTCTCTTAATCGGTCTGGGTTATCCAGCGGGGTGACATCCTCGATGCGTATCAGTGCCGAGTGTGATTGCTCGTGTGGCTGTTGCAGAACATCGTGCAGTAGATCGGCAAAGTATATGTAGCGATCGCTTTCACTGGCCGATGCAAAGGGTGAATCTGCGATAAAAGTAAGGTTGTGTGATTTGACAAGGTAGGGCGTATCGCGGTGGCGGCGTGATGAGACCGCGTTTGCAAGAATCGACACAGCATTCCGTTCGGAAATCTCTATAACCGCGGTGATCGGTTCCCCTTTTCCGAACATTTTCGAGCCAACCTGTACTTCGTCAAAGACGCTCACCGAATCGAGAGTAGCGACTGAAAATCCGAATTTTTTTCGGACGGGATATCGCCTGCAAAAATCAATGAATCCTGTATTAATCCAAAAAATATCTTTCGAAGTGGAAAAAACATCATTGAGGAATTTTGCCGGGACAGAATTCGTTGCTGTGAAACCTATGTAGAACGTGATGTCGTATATCTCGAGTTCATTCGGGGTATATTGATTGACTCCTTTAACGGTTGTTACGGTATTAAAATGTCCCATCAGTGCTGCAAGTTGACGGCCGTCGCCCATAGCACGATTTTTCAGATCTGTATTTCCTTCGACAAGGATAAGGACGTTCTTAGTCTGGTAGTCCTGCGCACGTCCGGTTGAAGTAAAACAGAAAAAAATACACGAAATAAGTATGATAGTCTTACATAAATATCGGACACGCCTGTATACTGGATAATGAATCGTTCTTGAAGAAGGTACCGTCATCGCGTATCCAAAGTTATGTGAGTAATAAAAATAATTCAAAGCACTACAAGATATAGATTTTTTCTGAAGAAGAGAAGTGAATTATTATTACGGAAATGAATTGCCGGGCTGTACTTTGGTTCGAATACCGCAAAAATTCCACTGTCATTCAAATAGATAATTCTCTTACAGAAGACTAATCCGGCTCGATGAGTGCCGGACTCGCTTGGCACGCTGGAATGACATCATTGATATATTGAAAATCTTTCTTTTGTGAAAGAGTTAAGCCTTCATTCGCAGCCCTTTTTCTTCCTCCGTGAATATCCAGCCGACAATCTTCCCGGGATCGATGGATTGGAACCGATCCCAGTACTCGGGCGTCCGCATAAACCGGGAACTCGTGTCCGTTTCTGAAAGGCTCGAGACCTCATTTACGATCAACGAGAGTCTCTTCTTCCAGGTATTCATATTTTCAGGACGAAGATCAACCCAGCCGTCGTGTGCCCAGGTATCGATTGCCGCCGAAGTGATTTTCAGCTCGTTCTCCTCCCTACTCGGTCGGGAAGGAACCTTGATTTCATTTCCACGAAGGAGTGTTTTTCCGTCGGGCATGAGAATGGGAATTCCAATGGAAATGATCTGCGTCCGGAGATCAGAATTTGTCTGAACGATCTCGGAGAGTTTCGCCGAAAGATTCCGCGCATCGGTCTGGAGAACCAATTTCACGTCACTGTACCCGATCCTGAGGAGATTGGCCTCGTGGAGTAATTTTGATAATCGCGGCGGACCGAGCATCTCAAAGGCAATACTGCTCACATTGTGTTCCTTCTCCAGCTGTTTCATCTTGTTCATTGCGCTGTTGAAAAGAAAACCCGCCCGATATGTCGGTTCCAGCGTCGCATTGTCAAGAGCATTGATGATATCGTGTCCTGTATTGCCGCCGCGAATTTCGAATAACACATCCTCGGCGATTTCCTCCGGTGTTACAAACTCCATCTGGCCGGGAGTGGATATGGCTTCGAACTCGCCGCGTGAAAAAATGCCGTTCTCGCCGGTATCGATAAAAACAGACTTTAATGTCTCGTTCACCGGCAGTCCGGCATTGTCCATCCTTAACTTCAGCGTTCCTTTCAGCGTTACGCCATGTTCAACGGGACAATCGACAAGCGGAACCGCTTTCCCACGTTTCTTCACCTCTCCAAAGGCGATCTTTTTCCATGCTATTGCGGCCGTAGGTTTGATTTCCTTGGTGATCGGCGCATCGGGAGTCCGTCCCATCAGGAACATAAGAAGCGTATGCGCCCCTGCGACGGCTGATTTGCTGAGAAGGACACGGGAAGGGCGTTCTTCGCTGTGTGTGTACGGGATATTCAATCCCATACCGCCTGTGCCGCTCGTTCCGATTTTAACGAAGATCTTCGTCTCTGCCAGATTCATCGAACGGTAAAGAATTTGAACGTGTCGTATCAACTGTGGAATATAGAGTGTGCAGAGAAGGCGTTCGGTTTCTTCGAACAGCGTGTCGGCTGTTTTTTTCGATTTCTCCGATTCATGAATTGCATGCACAACCGATCGTGCAGCCTGAAAAATATCCTGATAGGCAATCGCTGTCGCTGAATTGATACAATCGATAACGATATCCGGTTTATACTTCAGAAGAAGTTGATAGAGTGCCGAACGTTCTAAAAGCTCGGGGGTAAGCTCTTCGATAATGTCTTCGATGAATTTTATTCGGTTTTTATGATCGGAAAGAATTTCTTCCCGGTTAATGTCCTTGAATTCATGACGGACAAAAATATTTCCCCACCATGGGATAAAAAAATTCTTGCGCATCTTGGGATATTCGGTGCGCAATTGCGCCACAGCTTCCAGAGCTTCGGATTTCATAAGTGAGGTGACGATGATTCTCTTCGGTGAATGCAGCATCAGCTTCCGGCAGATTGCCGAGCCGACAAGGCCCCATCCACCTAGAACGAGAACCGCCTTATTTGAAATATCCATAGGATGATTCCATTTAAAATGATCAAATTTTTTCGACAACGACGGCTGTCCCGTATGCAAGCACTTCTGTTACACCGTCCATGACATTATTTGCATCGTATCGCATTCCGACGATGGCGTTTGCTCCCATCTGCTGAGCATGTAGGAGCATTACTTCGAATGCTTCTTCTCTGGCCCGCTCACATAATTCGGTAAAGAGCGAAATGTTACCGCCGCCGAGCGTTTGAAACGCCGCACCGATAGTGCCGAAAATCGATCGTGAACGTACCGTGATACCGCGAACAAGTCCTAAGTTTCTTATGATTCTATACCCATCGATTGTAAAAGCGGTTGTAACAAGATTTTTATCCATTTGTAGAACCTTTATTTAAGTTAAACGATATGGAGAAAGAAAGACACAAATTGCATACTCAAACCCTCCATTGAATGGAAAAGACTGGTGATGGATGAGAAGATACGAGATTTCAATCTCATCCTCAAGTATAGAAAAACCGATGCGTCATTTATGCAGAATGTTCTTCCGGATTGCTAGAATCTGATCGATATGTTTTTCGCCGTGCGTCACCATCAGTCTAAAATATTCAACGAGAGTTATCGATCCTCGTTGTTCATGATTCCCTTTTCGATTCCAGGTTTCGTCAGTCAGCATCGCGAGGAGAGCGCTTGTGGTTTCGCGGAGCATACCGAATGTCACGATGGCTCCTTTCGGATCTAGTGCAGTGTACTGAAGGTGCGCCGCAAATTTTTCCTGATCGTATGAAGGAAGAAACGGATTTTCCTCGGCTATGATCCGTTTGATGCGTTCGACGGACACAATTTCGCTATCCATGAGATGAAAGAGAATCTCCTGGATGCACCATTTTCCCGGAGCGGGGTTCGTAAGCATTTCCTCTGCATTGAGTCCGGCGATTATGTCTTTGAGTTTCTTATACGCTTCGGCGTATTTCGAAATCAGAGCCGTATATTCTTCACGGGGCATATGTAAATCCTTTCATTGAAAAATAGAATTGTTGAAGTTAACTTTGGTGATAAAGTGTATCAGTTATTAATATTTTTTCCAGAATTCACCGGCCGCCGCCATTTTACGAAGCAGCGGAGCAGCGGCATACCTTTCATCGCCCGTATCGTGATGCAGTGCGTCGAGGACCGCGACTACCTGCGATGGGGTTATGTTATCGAGCCATTCTATGGGACCGTGCGGGTAATCGGCCCCGAGTTTCATCGCAGCATCGATTGCCATCGGGGATGCGAGCTGTTGTATTGAAGCGATGATGGCTTCATTGATCACCTGTGCAAGGATTCGCGGCATCACCATACCGATTCGATCGTCGACAAGTGCCGTCTCTTTTTCAAGAGAGGCGAAGAACGTCCGGACATCTGCAATGCCCTTATCGGTATGATGAGCCGGTACCGAGAGTTCAACAAGTTTATTATTTATCAGGGTCGGTAATGCACTGATGCCGGCATATACGCGCGATTTTTTCATCCATTGTGCACACTCTGTTGCTGTAATGGTAATCGCCGAGTAAAGTATAATCGCCGATTGTGAAAGGGCTTTGTCAAGTATCTGAATATTTTTTTTCTTCTGTGTATGATTGCAGTTCGTTAGCTCAATAGCAATCGTGGTATTCTTCGGAGGTGTATTTGTCCTGGTAATATTCTTCTGTTTGATATCGAGTTGATGGGGATCGTTTGTCGTATACTGCAAAGCGACAGTATAGCCATGCCCGGCACACACTGTGGCATACTCGTTCACAAGAATAGGTTCACCGAGGATATATATTTTCGCATCCATTTTATACCTTGAATCTGCGTTCGTGTTTGAAAAAACCGATCTCTGTTTTTACGCCGAGCATCCCTGCCTCAACCATTTTTTTCTGAAGAGGGTGTGGCCGATAGCGGGGAGTATGGTAGTACTGGTTGTATATCGATTGTGTCAGGGCAAAATCGGTGTCGATGCCGATCTGATCGAGTGTCATGAAAGGCCCCGATGAAAATCCACCCTCCAGCCGGACGATACGGTCGATTTCTTCGGCGGTTGCGACGTTTTCATTGAGAAGCCGGAGTGCTTCACCGAAATAAAGCCGCTGAATCCGATCGACAATCAATCCCGGCGTATCGCCAACAACAACCGGTGTTTTCCCCATTCGTGTGGCAAGTTCAACGACGGCTTTGACCGTCACATCCGATGTTTCACTTCCCCGGACGACTTCCACCAGTTTCATGATATGGGCCGGGTGAAAAAAATGCATCCCGACGATTTTATGGCGGAGTTTACATACCGAGGCAATCGCCGTGATCGAGAGAGATGAGGAATTGGTTGCAAGGATTGTATTGAGCCTGCAAATATCTTCGAGCTTTTTGAAGAGGTCTTTTTTGACACGCATATCCTCATGCGTTGTCTCGATGACGATATCGGAATGGCCGAGCGCTTTCAACTCTGTTTTCGGCCGGATACGCCCGACTAACGCCTTCAATTCGTCACCGGTTATCGTCTTCTGTTTGACCTGCTGCTGGAGATCCTCCTTGATTGTCTCTATCGAACGCCGGAGAATAGTGTCGTTAATATCGTAGAGCATCACATCGATCTGTGCGAGGGCTATAGCTCGTGCGATATCTTTTCCGATTGTACCAGCGCCAATGACTGCTATATATTTTGCCATTCGCGATCTCTGAAATGATTATGGTGAAGTATTGTACCGAAAGTTTATTATTGAAGCAAGAAGGAAACTTAAAAGCCTTCACGGTCGTTAATGATGAAGTGATATATTACAATTTTATAACCATTGATAATTTTATGCAGGTCATAAGAATTCTTTTTGTGATGATAGTAGCTAGAAGTCTAGCAATAACGGCGACCTCTCAGCAGGAAAACATCGGCGTCAGTAAGAAAAAGGATGGGAAGATGATCAAGGTATATTCTATAGAAAATAAAGGATATGTTGAGTTAGAAAAAATCAATAAATCGAACGAAGAATGGCGAAAAATTCTCACTCCGGAGCAGTTTGAAGTTACACGTCATGAAGCTACAGAATGTGCGTTTACGGGCCATTTTCTGAATAATCACGAGAAGGGGGTCTATCGATGCGTGTGTTGCGGAAATGACCTGTTCGTTTCCGATGCAAAGTTCGAATCCGGAACAGGCTGGCCGAGTTTTTTTCAACCGGTAGCCGGCGAAAATATTATCCTGAAGACCGATAAAAGCCTCTTTATGATACGGACGGAAGTCCTTTGCAGCCGCTGCGGCGCACATCTCGGTCATGTTTTTGAAGATGGACCGAAACCGACCGGTTTACGGTTTTGTATCAACTCGGTGGCTCTGAAGTTTGAGAAGATTGAATAACCACGACGTGATTCTCATTGCATATCTTTGAATTCATTTATTGTATTTCCGTAGCTGCTGTATCACAGTCTCGAAATCCTTTGGAAGAAATGCACTGAGTGTCCGGGGCTCCGCCGGTGAAGCGGGATGGTAGAATGTGATACTCTCTGCGCGTAGCGTCAGTCGATCGATCAGTGGTAGTTCACGGGTTCCCGACGGCTTGTAATCGGATTTGATGGACGATAGAAATATGGGTTCATGAGATCCGTAGAGATGATCGATCGCAAGCGGGTGCCCCAGCGCTGCGAAATGGACGCGGATCTGATGCAATCGTCCGGTATGTGGTCGTGATTCGACCAGTGTGTAATCTCGAAATGCTTCTCTGACCTCATAATCCGTGATCGAAATTTTTCCGCCCTGATTGACCACCATCATCGCCGGTTTCTTAGGATGCGGCGTGATAGAGAATTTTATCGATCCTGCTGCATGCTGAAGACGACCCCGGACGAGTGCAAGGTAGACTTTTTAGATTGTATGGTTGGTGAACTGATCGTTCAGGTGTTTGTGTGTCGCTGCATTCTTGGCAAAGATGAGAATACCACTCGTTTCTTTGTCAAGCCGATGCACAACAAAAATATTCCCGTATTTTGCGATCAGGAGATCCCGGAGGTTTGGAGGATCCTTCCTGTACCGGTCGGGGATAACCAGCAGTCCCGCGGGCTTATTGATCGCAAGAAGATCGGCGTCTTCGAATACAATATTCAATTCGCTGGTAAACAAATCAAATTCACGAGTTCAATAAGGAAATGCAGCACTTCGGGATGACTTTTTTTTAATTTTTACTTTTTAATTTTTCCTTCGATAAAGCCATTTAAATATTCACGGACGCAGTGTCACTCCAATCCACCACTGGTATTCCGTTTTGGTGTCGCTGTAGGTCTGCTTTTTTTCTATCGGGCTGATCAGCAATCGGGCGCTGAAATTTTTCGACGGTGAGACGGTAAGTCCTGCAAGGAATGTCGTTTTTTGATCGGTAATACTCTCCGATGGTTGTGTATACCGTTCGCCGAAATTGGTTTCAGTGGTCGTGCCGGTAAGATCTGTTTTCAGACGATATTGAAAAATTGCAAGTGTGGCTTCTTCTGTCTCCCAATAGGAGTATTCTTTATTTAATCCGACAAGGAGTTCGAAGACAGGCGTAATACTCCATGTGAAGAAAATAGGGATCTGGAATGAACTACGTTTGGCTGTGAAGGTCCATTGGATATTTTTTCTTTCATCGCCGGCGTCCAGATAATTGGAGCGGTTCGAATTAGACCGGTAATCTGAACTGGAGTAGTGAGTGGCAACAACCGGTTCATCAGTAGTGGTTTCAGATGATTGCGACTCAAATAATAATCCAAGATCAAGTTTCATTGTCTGTTCCATCATCCATTCTATCGACCCCATTACCCGATGAATGGCTGTCTTTATGGACCCACTTCCTGTCCTGGTATCACTGAGGAGATATTGAGATTCACTGCCGTAATATGTCGTGTCCCAGGTGTATCGATAGGAATATGATGACGAGTCGATGATTGCTGAACCCAGTAAGATATCGGTATTTTGCTTTTGGTATTGATAAAATGCATGAAACATTTGTGATTCATTGATTGGAGCGTCAAGATTGAGTCCGAGACCGTAGGTCTTTCCATTGTGATCCCAATGTTGGGCAGTCGAAGCGTATCTTCTGCTTTTACTCCAATAACTCGAGGATTGTTGATCGCTGTAGTCATAATACGATGTATCGAGACGGGTGAGATTCTGAACCGCATCGCCCCACAGATAATTGCCGCTGACGCCGAGGCGAGCCGTATTTGCCAATCTATAATTGATGCCTCCGCCAAAGTCCCAATGATTATAACTCTGATCTCTCGACTCCATATTGTACCATACCGAGTTTGAATTTGCTATAGAGGTATACTCCCATATGTTTTTTGATCCGGATGAACCGTCTCGTTTAAAAATAGTACGACCCAAGCGAACACCGACATCCAGTGATGGAGTCGCTGCATAACCAAGGTAGAGGGAACCGAAATGTCCTTTTTGATGCATATTATCGGTACCGGAATATTTATCTACGATAGGTATATTTCGAGTATCGGTTAATTCTTTTCCAGCGTAGTCGACGCCGTACGCTGATTGGTAGATGTCCTGAGGGATCGCATAATATTTTTCGTCCTGGAACAATAATTGATACGTTCCGCCGATATAGAGATCGGGAAGGGTTGAAGGCAGAGGTCGTGTCAGGATAGCGCATGAAAACACAGGTTCCAATTCCCGCCGCGATGAAACATAGAATTGAGGATACGGAATGTAATACGTAGAATTCACAGCATTCCCATAATACATTGGTCTGGGATAACTATAGACATCTTCCTGGGCTACTTCTCGCCCGCTCCGAAAATCGGCGTAAATATAATTCGAGGATACGGAATCGTGATATAGATATGCCGGATTTATTTGGAGCTTCAGCAGAGGGTCATTGAATATTCCAGGTGCGACCGATTGGAGGCCCCGCATTCCAAACGGATTTAAATACACCTGGGAGAAGAAAAATTCGTTCTGCTCGAACGATCTCTCAAGCGCCCGTTCACCGTAATACTGTCCGCGACAGAAAGAGACGAGACAGAGGGAGAACCCCATTAAAAGAAGAATATGCGATTTCATAAAATCCCCCTTATATGATTGTTAATGGTAGATACCCGAGCTGCTGATTTCCCGACGTTCGATGAATGCGGTTTGTTTCATCGAGTGAAACATAACAAAAAAAATATAGGAAGTTGACGATCGAAAAGCAATTGCATTGATTTTTGGCCTATTTTTCTTAGATTACAAAGACGATAACCATGAAGAGATATCCATGGATTTGCACAGGCAAATCAAGGCAGAAGTTGAAAATATTTTTCCCCGGTTAGTCGAGATAAGGCGCGAAATTCATGCCCACCCTGAACTCGGCTATCAAGAAGTACGCACATCAGAACTAATTGCCTCAGAGTTACGGAAGATCGGGGTTGAAGTATGGACGGGAATAGCGAAAACGGGGGTCGTCGGATTAATCAAGGGATCGACGAAGGGTCGGACCGTCGCCATTCGTGGCGATATGGATGCCTTACCGATAAAAGAGCTTAACAAATTTGATTTTCGCTCGACAGTGGACGGAATAATGCATGCCTGCGGTCATGATGCACATACCACGATGGTTCTGGGAGCAGCAATGGTCCTTTCGTCTTTACGGGAGAATCTCATAGGAAATGTAAAATTTTTTTTTGAGCCGAGCGAAGAAAAAAATCCGCCGGGGGCTCAGGCAATGG
This sequence comes from Bacteroidota bacterium, assembly GCA_050011775.1. Lineage (GTDB taxonomy): Bacteria > Bacteroidota > Ignavibacteria > UBA10030 > CAVZMI01 > CAVZMI01. The sequence goes on from JBEKIL010000003.1 coordinate 88,976, forward strand.
TGAAGAAAGGGGTGCTTAAAAATCCTGCTGTCGATGTAATTTTTGGACTTCATGTCGATCCGGGCTTACAGTCGGGGGCACTTGGTTTTATTGAGGGCCCCATGATGGCTGCGGCCGACGAAGTGACCATTACAATTCACGGTAAGAGTGCCCATGCTTCACAGCCGCATCACGCCATAGATCCGATTATGATTGCAGCGCAGATTATTATCGGACTTCAGACTATCATCAGTCGTCACCGCCATCCGAACGATCCATCGGTACTGACCTTCGGAGAAATTCACGGGGGCGACACACAGAATATAATCCCGGAGGAAGTGCAGATACGCGGGACACTCAGGACGATGAACGAGCAGTGGCGAAAGGAATCACAGCATCTAATCAAGCGGATGGCAGAAGGGATAGCGCATTCGCAAGGCGGATGGGTTAGTGTCGAATTTCTCGACGGGGCATGTGTTGTGATCAATGATTCAGCGGTGACATCTTTTGCCCGGCAGTGTGCGAATGATTTTGTAGGGGGAAAAAAAGTTCTGGAGTTGAGTCCTGTGATGACAGCCGAGACGTTTGGATATTTCTTACAGAAAGTTCCCGGAGTTTTATTCCGGCTGGGGGTTGCGAATAAACGAAGGGGATTTATTCACGATCTTCACACGCCGCGTTTCACCATCGATGAAGAGGCAATGAAAACCGGCGCCGGGTTCTTTGCATATCTTACTATTGAATATCTTCGTATCCACTGATGAAACAGCGAGCGCGGTCGCGCGTGCGGTTCAATGATCCGCGCCGCGCCGAACGAAACCTCAATGCATTCAACGAGATAATCATCCGTTCGACTCCTGATATTGTCCGCGATGATCTCGTCCAATCGTTTATGTCGCTGCTGGCGAACTGCGCCGATGCCGACATGGCGCTGACTAATATTCTGCGATTCCTTGAAGCGTCATTTACTCCGGCGTCGCTCCTTCACGATTTATCACGATATGCTATTCTTCGTGAGCTTCTGATAAAAATCTTTTCGTCTTCCCAGTACTTTTCTGATATCCTCGTCCGCGATCCGGAACTCTTCCGCTGGCTGACGACAAGCGATGCACTCTCACGTGAAAAAACATACGACCAGTACCATACCGAGACACGGGAGGCAATTTCGTTATTTGAAAAAACGGAGCGTAAAATCAACGCATTGAAACGCTTTTACCGCCGCGAGATTCTTCGGATCGGTGTGCGTGATCTTCTCGGTTCTTCGGATGTCGTTGGCGTTACACGTGAACTCTCAATCCTTGCAGACGCAATTATTGATTGTACGGCCCATCTTGCTATTACAGAGCTTACAAAACATTACGGGGCTCGGCCGGAAACGCCGTGGACGATCATCGGTCTTGGAAAACTTGGCGGGGAAGAGTTGAATTACAGTTCCGACATTGATCTCATGGTTGTATATGGTGAGGAAGGGGAAATAGATGCCCTCAATGGTCGTACAATACATCATCATGAGTTCTTTATACGTATGACCGAAACAGTGGTGCAATGGATGATGACCTCGACTTCGGAAGGAACCCTTTATAGAATAGACCTCCGTCTCCGTCCTGACGGGAATTCTGGACCGCTTGCCAGATCGGTCGAAAGCACCATTCTTTATTACGAGTCGCGCGGTGAACAGTGGGAACGTCAGATGTTGATAAAAGCACGACCTCTCGCCGGTGATCGTGAATTCGGAGCGCATCTACTTGAAAGGCTTGGTCCGTTTATCTATCCCCGGACATTTTTTAAGAATCCGACAGAGGAAATCGCGCGAATGAAAGCACGGATTGAACAAGAGTATGGCGACGATGCTAATATCAAACTCTGTCCTGGTGGAATTCGCGATATTGAATTTGTTGCACAGGCACTACAGCTTATTAATGCAGGCAAACATCCGGAATTGCGTCAGCGCAACACAATGAAGGCACTCGAGGCGCTAAGAGGAAAAAGTCTACTTTCGGAAGATGAATACGCTACTCTCACGAGTGCATATTTTCTCTTCCGGAATGTTGAACACCGTCTTCAGATTATGTATGATGTTCAAACACACACTCTGCCGTCGTCGACACGGGAAATGACAAAACTTGCCCGGCGTTTGTCTATGAATAATGGAAAGCAATTAACCGGGCATATACGCTCACTTCGCCTTGGTGTGCGGACAATCTTCGATTCTGTTGTTGGGTCTCAGTCTTTGGGAGGAAACGTCGGCGTTCCATCCCGACTTGGCCGTGATCTGCCAATCGAAGGATTGATACTTCTGACAATATTTTCTCAGATTGATGAGGCAAAAAAGAATCTTGGTATTTTGCTTCGGGGTTCTTCGAGTATGGGACGAAAGGAATTTGACAGCAGGACTCAGGAAGCCTTTCTAAACATAGCGCCGCTTTTGATTGAAGACCTGCGGACATCGGTCAATCCTGATCTTGGACTTGCAAATCTCGTACGGCTTGTCACTCGACTAAGGTTCCCGGAACAACTTTATACAACGCTACGAGAAAAAGCATTCAGGTCTCTCCTGATAAAAATCTGTTCTGTGAGTCCTCGCATTGTCACTCTTCTGATTCACCATTCGCTGTTTTTGGATATCCTCATGGCCCGGATGTCGGAAATCCTTTCAGGTGGGGAGCTTACTGGGATAGAGTCATTTTCAATTCACGATTATAAATATTTTCAGGAGATGCGTTCGGCAATCCGGAATATTCTCGGTTTGTCGACTATCGAGGATCTGACGGGAGAATTGACGCTCACGGCGGAAAAAATCGTAGGAAGACTTTATGCACGGATAGTGAAAGAGTCAGAAATAAAAAACCCGAAGCTTGCCGTTGTCGCTTTGGGAAAATTTGGAGGGAAAGAAATTACTTTTGATTCAGACCTAGATCTCGTCTTTGTAAGTTCCGGTGAGACGATGGAACGCCTCGAAGCAATGCGGGTTATTTGTCAGTCATTGATTTCTCAACTCACGGAAGTCACTGAGGCCGGGAGATTGTACGATGTCGACGCGCGGCTGCGACCCGAGGGAAGGAACGCGCCTGTAGTGACACCTATAGAAACGTACCAAGCCTATTTAGAACAGCGCGCAGCGCTCTGGGAATTTCAATCACTTGTTAAAGCACGGGCAGTTACCGGCGATCTCGCGGTAATGAGTGAAACAGAACGTATGATACGAGTGGTACTCGCATCTCGAAAATACAGTTCACAGGATATCCGATCGATTGTAGAAATGCGCAGAAAAACAGAAACACGAAGCAAAGTCCATGCAGAAGGATTCTATGATATCAAGTTAGGTATAGGGGGAATGATGGATATTGAATTTCTTGCGCAAACATTTTGTCTCATACGATTGGGAGTGGGAGAAACACTTAATGATACTGGTACGCTTGCGAGTCTCAATGACGCGGCTTCTCTGGGATATATATCGCAGAACGAATTAAGATTCCTCAAGAATTCATATATCGAATATAGGAACATCGAAAAAAACTTGCGCCTGGCACTTGAAATAAACTCATCAATTTTGCCTGGGAGAGGGCAAAAAGCCGATTTTCTGGCAAAATCCGTCGGAATGGCCGATTTTAAACAATTGACAAAAGAAATCGAAAGCCGGATGAAGGAGGTTCGTAGAGTTTTTCTTTATCGAATGGAAAAGTTTGCAGAAATGGTTTTTACATAGAAAAATAGTGAAATTATTGAAATAGTTGATTGACTTTATGTAAAAAAATCGTATATTTTAAGGCTTTACTAATTTGGTTCGATTTTTGCTGAGGTAATTTATTTTGTAGGACGGTTCCAGCAACTTCTGCTATATCATGCTGGCGTAGCTCAATCCCGACAACCTATACCGCTTCGCGCTGGCGTAGCTCAGTTGGTAGAGCAGCTGACTTGTAATCAGCAGGTCATCGGTTCAAGTCCGATCGCCAGCTCTATGAGAAGTTGTGGGGATAATCAGCAGGTCATCCCGCCTGGGGCGGGATCGCCAGCTAGAGAATTTTTTTATCTTTACGGGCAGGTAGCGAAGTGGTTAAACGCAACAGACTGTAAATCTGTCGGCCGAGCGCCTTCGGAGGTTCGAATCCTTCCCTGCCCACTCGTAAATGATGAATTGTGAATTACGCCGACGGTCCGTGGGAATTGTGAATAGGAGTAATACTCAAAATTCAAAACTCGTAATTCATTTTTTATTTGCGGGAGTAACTCAGTCCCGCACTTACTTCGAGAGTACGAGGATCCCGACCCAATGAAGTCGGGACGGGACTGTTGGTTGCGGCGTTGGAAGTATCTAAAAATTTTTTATTACAAGCTTTGCGGGAGTAACTCAGTTGGTAGAGTCACAGCCTTCCAAGCTGTTGGTCGCGGGTTCGAGTCCCGTCTCCCGCTCTTTCAAATAGTGAATTGTGAGTCGTGAATAGTGAGTATTTGGAGAGTGATTTATTTGAAGATAAATACGTAGCGCTTTATTCAAATCGTTGCATTATTGGCATTCACAATTCCGAATTCACTATTCACTATTTACAAGCTTGCGTAGCTCAGTTGGTAGAGCACTTCCTTGGTAAGGAAGAGGTCACCGGTTCAATCCCGGTCGCAAGCTCGGGAATTAAAAAGTCTTATTAACGAATTAGGAGTCATACGTGAGAGACATTATCACGCTGGAATGCACGGAGTGCAAACGTCGAAATTATTCGACCACTAAAAATAAAAAAAAACAATCGGGCAGAGTCGAATATAAAAAGTACTGCCGCTACTGTGGAAAACATACCCAACACAAAGAGACAAAATAACTCTTTGGTCGATGAATCTCTTATAATGCCATATATACGTCAGTAGCTTAATTGGTAGAGCAGCGGTCTCCAAAACCGCAGGTTGGGGGTTCGAGTCCCTCCTGACGTGCAACCTTCCGACGAAACGAAGTCGAAAGGCGGGATGAAGCGGAGAAAATGGATCAAAGAACGGTATCTATACTATCAGTGATTGAATTATGAAAGAAAAAATTATTGCTTTCTTCACCGATATCGTCAAGGAAATGGCGAAAGTCACGTGGCCTAAAAGAGATGAGCTGCGTGAATCAACAATGGTGATTATCGTGGTATGCCTTATTATCGCGGCGTTCATTTATTTGATCGATACGGCTGTGAGTCAAATTCTTAAGTTTATCCTTTAATCCTCGTTTAAAGGAAGGTCGAGACAATCGTGGACAAAAAGTGGTATGTGGTCCGGACCTATTCGGGACACGAAAATAAGGTGAAAAATTACCTCGAGCATGAAATCGTCGAACGAGGAATGCAGGAAAAAATTACGAACGTTCTTGTCCCATCCGAAAAAGTATTCGAGGTGAAGGAGGGAAAGAAGAAGAGTAAAACCAAAACCTTCTTCCCCGGTTACATACTTATAGAGGCCGAGATGGATGTAAAAGTGAAGGATCTTATCCTGAATACACCGTCGGTGATGAATTTTGTCGGTCCGAAGAATACACCTGTCCCGCTTCAAGTCGATGAAGTACGCAGATTGATCGGAAAGATTGAAGAAAAGAAAGATGTCGAATTGATCGAAACTCCGTTCCATATCGGTGAACCCGTCAAAGTAATTGACGGTCCTTTCAATAATTTCTCGGGTTTTGTCCAGGAAGTGAACGAAGAGAAGATGAAACTTAAAGTTATGGTGAGTATCTTCGGCCGGAAAACACCGGTGGAGTTGGATTTCAGTCAGGTTGAAGCTGAAAAGTAAATAGTCTATCTATAAATAAAGCAGCGAGCATTAAATGGCAAAGAAAATAGCTGGATACATAAAACTCCAAATTCCGGCAGGACAGGCTAACCCTGCGCCGCCAGTCGGTCCGGCACTCGGACAAAAGGGTGTCAACATTATGGAGTTTTGTAAGACCTTCAACATGCGTACAAAGGATCAGCAAGGTCTAATCATTCCCGTTGTGATAACGGTATATTCGGATAAATCGTTTACCTTTATCACAAAGACACCTCCGGCGTCGGTTCTTTTATTGAAAGCGGCAAAGCTTGAGAAAGGATCAGCCGAACCGAACAGGACGAAGGTCGGTAATGTAACGATGAAACAAGTACGTGAGATTGCACAGTCAAAAATGGCCGATCTGAATGCGCATGATATCGAAGCAGCCGCACGCATGGTTGCCGGAACGGCACGAAGCATGGGAATTACAGTCGAAGTATAAAATCATCACGTGGAAGTCTGAGGTACACAGACGCCTGGACCACTTAATCGAAGGAACAATCGATGAAACAGAGTAAACGTTTTAAAACAGTTGCTGCAAAAGTCGATCCAAAGAAACTCTATACAATTGAAGAAGCGGTCGATATTGTAAAAGATACCGCTACTGCAAAATTTAATGAGGGGGTCGATATTGCCGTCCGCCTCGGCGTCGATCCGAAAAAAGCCGATCAGGCAATTCGTGGGACCGTTTCGCTTCCCCACGGAATAGGAAAGGAAGTCAGGGTACTGGTTCTTGCAAAACCGCCGAAGGATGAGGAAGCCAAGGCAGCCGGTGCGGATCATGCAGGACTGGCAGAGTATGTCCAGAAATTACAGTCGGGTTGGGCTGAGATCGATGTGATTATTGCTGCTCCTGACGTTATGGGAGAAGTCGGAAGACTTGGAAAACTTCTTGGTCCCCGCGGATTGATGCCAAACCCCAAGAGCGGCACGGTAACACCAGATGTAGCCAAAGCGGTGAAGGAAGTCAAAGCCGGAAAGATTGAATTTCGTGTCGATAAAGCCGGAATTCTTCATGCAACGGTCGGGAAGGCAAATTTTGAAAGACAGAAGCTGGTCGAGAATATTCAGACCTTCTTGAACACGGTGGTCCGTCTAAAACCGTCGTCAGCGAAAGGGCAATACGTGCGAAGTATTGCCATCTCGAGCACTATGGGACCCGGCGTGAAAATCGATCGAAATGTACTTGCTGTACACTGAAAAATTACGCACTCGTTACTTAATAAATGCACGATGCCTCAGGCAAATGCCGTGAGGGCTTCTCATCGTGCAACAGAAAGATAAACTGAGGAGTACATGAAACGATCAGAAAAAGAACAGATAGTTGCCGAGGTAGTCGAGAAACTAACTCGATCCAAGGGATTGTTCCTTACTGATTTCTCTGGGTTGACAGTCGAACAGGCGACCGAGCTCCGACGCGAGTTCCGTAAATCGGGTGTCGATTACAGAGTTGTAAAGAATACGCTTGCACGAAAGGCGCTGGAAGAAGTGACCGGATACGACAAGGTTTACGATGTCCTGGTTGGTCCAACCGGTATAGCCTTTGCGTACGATGACCCAACTGCCCCGGCAAAGGTAATTAAAAAGTTCCGTGATAAATACGAAAAGCTGCAGCTCAAGATCGCCGTGCTGGAAAAAACCGTTTATGCAGGGTCCCAGCTTCCACAACTGGCAGCGCTTCCATCACGAGGTGAAATAATCCGATCGATTCTTGGCAGCCTCGACGCACCGATTTCGGGTGTTGTAGGCGCAATCAACGCTGTAACGCGCAACTTAGTTAATGTGATTGATCAGATCGAAAAGAAAAAAGCAGCATAACTGAAATGTAAAAAAAGAAAATATCAGAAAAGGAGATATAGGCATGTCAGTCGTACAAGAATTGGTTGAGAAAATCGAAAAACTCACACTGCTCGAAGCAGCCGAATTGAAAAAAGCGCTTGAAGAAAAATTTGGTGTTACTGCTGCGGTGCCGATGATGGTTGCCGGGGCAGTTCCTGCCGCTGGTGCGGCTGCTCCAGCTTCGGAAGAAAAGACCGAGTTCACTGTAACGTTACTTGAAGTTGGTGGACAGAAGATTAATGTGATTAAGGTCGTTCGTGCTGCAACAGGTCTTGGATTGAAAGAAGCAAAAGATCTCGTTGATGGTGCACCGAAACCTGTGAAGGAAGGTATCAATAAGGAAGAGGCGCAGAAATTAAAGAAAGAACTTGAGGACGCCGGAGCAAAGGTCGAGCTGAAGTAACGATCGACATTTTCAGTCTGCTATCGGCGGAGTGAGTAGGCCGATCCTGATAATGCGAAGCATTCCCGGGTGTCGGCTTGCTAATTTTTTACCCTCATGTCATTGGTCGTTTGTCACTGATTTTAATAACGATAAGGAGCGGTACTCTTGAAGAACCAAACCTTAAGTACAGATAGCGACGGGCGGATTTCGTTCGCGAATATCCCCAGCGTCATTGAATACCCTGATCTGCTAAATGTGCAATTGGAATCATTCCAGGGTTTCTTGCAGGAAAATGTTGTCCCGTCGCGCCGTAAAAGCAAGGGGCTTCAGCAAGTATTCGAGATGAATTTTCCGATTACAGATTCAAAGGAAAATTATATCCTCGAGTTTGTAGAATATTATATCGAAAGGCCGAAGTACTCAGTCGTCGAGTGTCAGGAACGAGGACTGACGTTTGCTGTCCCGCTTAAAGCAAAGCTCCGGCTTTCTTCGAAAGCAGAAGACGGGAAAGAATATTCTGATACGGTCGAGCAGGAAGTGTACCTCGGTAATCTGCCGTACATGACCGAACGCGGGACATTTATCATCAACGGTGCTGAACGTGTGATCGTAAGCCAATTGCATCGGTCACCCGGTGTCTTCTTTGGAGAATCGGTCCATCCGAACGGCACACCGATGTATTCTGCCCGTATTATTCCGTTCCGGGGATCTTGGGTGGAGTTTACAACCGATATAAGCAACGTCATGTATGCGTATATAGATCGGAAGAAAAAATTTCCGGTCACCACATTGCTCCGCGCACTAGGATATTCATCCGATGATGAAATTCTCCAGCTCTTCAATCTAATCGAAGAAATCGATGTGCGCAAAATTGATCTGCACGATTACGTCAACCGTATCATCTGCTCCGATGTGGTCGATAAGAAAACCGGCGAAATCTTTATCAGCAAGGACGCCGTGCTGACGGAAGACAATATAAAGAAGATTAAAAAATCAGAAATTAAAAAAATTCGCCTCCTCCGCGTCGAAGGAAATAGTTCCGACGGTTCGGTCATAGCGAATACCATCCAGAAAGATATCGCCCGGTCCGACGAAGAAGCGCTCGAAGCGATTTATCGTCAGTTGCGTTCAGGAGATGCTCCGGATCTCGATTCGGCAAAAAATCTCATAGACCGGCTCTTCTTCAATCCGAAACGGTACGACCTGGGTGATGTCGGACGATACCGCCTGAACGAGAAACTCGATCTCGATATCCCGACAACCGTTACAACCTTGACAAAAGAAGATATAGTAGCAATCATCAACTACCTTATCGAACTCCAGCAAGGAAAGAAAACAGTCGACGATATCGATCACCTGGGTAATCGGCGCATCAGGACCGTCGGTGAACAGCTGGCAGCACAGTTCAATATCGGACTCGCCCGCATGACACGGACAATCCGTGAACGGATGAATCTCCGCGACAGCGAAAATTTTACACCGCAAGACCTGGTTAATGCAAGGACAATCTCAAGTGTAATCAATGCATTCTTCGGTACAAACCAGCTGTCACAATTCATGGATCAAACGAACCCGCTGGCCGAAATGACCCACAAACGCCGTATGTCGGCTCTTGGCCCGGGTGGTCTGACCCGCGAACGTGCAGGCTTTGAGGTTCGTGACGTTCATTATACCCATTACGGTCGGCTCTGCCCGATCGAAACACCGGAAGGTCCGAACATCGGTCTGATTTCTTCACTATGTATTCATGCGCGCGTGAACGAATTTGGATTTATCGAGACCCCCTACCGAAAGGTAAAAAACGGGAAAGTCACGGAGGATATCGAGTATCTGACCGCAGAGCATGAGGATGAGGCAATTATCGCTCAGGCGAACGCGGGACTCGATGAAAGAGGTCGGTTTACCACAGATCGCATCAAGGCACGTCATCGATCCGATTACCCAATTGCTAAACCGGAAGAGATCCAATACATGGATGTTGCTCCAAACCAGATCGTCAGCGCTGCTGCCGCACTTGTCCCTTTCCTTGAGCATGACGACGCGAACCGCGCACTCATGGGATCAAACATGCAACGCCAATCTGTTCCTTTGCTGCGTCCCGAGCGTCCGCTGGTAGGAACAGGATTGGAAAAAAAGGTTGCTCGCGATTCACGAACTCTTATATCTGCCGAACGAAATGGAACTGTCATTGAGGTCGATGCCGATCACATCATTGTCGAGTACGATATCGATGAAGATAGCGCCGAAGCAATCACAAGTTTTGAAGATAAAAAAAGAGTAGAGTACAATCTTACGAAATTCTTTCGCACAAACCAGGATACATGTATCAATCAAAAAATTATTGTTAAGGAAGGTCAGCGATTCAAGAAAGGTGAGGTATTGGCTGACGGTTGCGCAACGGATCAGGGTGAACTTGCACTGGGACGGAATGTTCTGGTAGCATTCATGCCGTGGCGCGGGTATAACTTTGAAGACGCAATCGTAATCAGCGAACGGGTCGTGACGGAAGATGTTTATACTTCGATCCATATTGAGGAATTCGAACTTCAGGTACGCGATACTAAGCGGGGTGAAGAGGAATTGACCCGTGAAATACCCAACGTAAGTGAAGAAGCCACAAAAGATCTTGATGAGAACGGAATCGTTCGTGTCGGTGCAGAGGTTCGTGAAGGCGATATTTTGATAGGTAAAATTACACCGAAAGGCGAAACCGATCCGACACCCGAAGAAAAACTTCTCAAGGCGATCTTCGGTGAGAAGGCCGGCGATGTCAAAGATGCATCATTGAAAGCACCACCGGGGATGAAGGGAATAGTCATTGCCACCAAGCTCTTTTCCCGTAAGAAAAAGGATGCAAATGCGAAGAAAGAGGATAAGCGGAGACTCGATGTACTTGACCGGCAGCGTCGGAAGGAGCAGAAAGATTTAGTCGACAAACTTGCACAAAAACTCACACGCGTCATGAGTGGGGAGAAGTCTGTCGGTGTTCGCGATGTCGATGGAACAATGGTGTTCCGCGCAGGAACAATCTTTAAAGAAGAGACCTTCACATCGTATGAAGGACTCGAAAAGCTCGATCCGTCGAAACCCTGGATTGATGATAAAAGAAAAGATACTTTGATCCAGCGCATCTACGAAAACTTCCAGAAGGCAATGGAAGATCTTGAGGATCATTATAAGCACGAAAAGAATAAAATCCAGCTTGGCGATGAACTTCCACCCGGAATTGTTCAGCTTGCTAAGGTATATGTTGCGAAGAAACGGAAACTTTCAGTCGGCGATAAGATGGCCGGCCGTCATGGAAACAAAGGCGTCGTAGCAAAAATTGTCCCGAAAGAAGATATGCCGTTTCTACCCGATGGGACGCCCGTTGATATCGTGTTGAACCCGCTCGGCGTACCGTCGCGTATGAATCTCGGACAGCTATATGAAACAGCGCTTGGGTGGGCTGCTAAGACGCTCGGCTGCCGTTTTTCTACACCGATTTTCGACGGTGCAACTTGGGAAAACGTTCAGGAACAACTTCGAAAAGCGGTCTTGGATGAAAATTCCAAGACGATTCTCTTTGATGGACGGACTGGTCATCAATATGATCAGGAAGTTACGGTGGGGCAGATTTATATGATGAAACTTTCCCATCTTGTCGATGATAAAATTCATGCCCGGTCCATTGGACCATACTCACTTATCACCCAACAACCGCTTGGCGGGAAAGCACAATTCGGCGGTCAGCGATTTGGAGAAATGGAAGTGTGGGCGCTTGAAGGATATGGAGCAGCTCATATCCTACAGGAGATGCTTACTGTTAAATCGGATGATGTGTCAGGCCGTGCCAAGGTCTATGAAGCGGTGGTAAAAGGTGAGAATCTGCCTGAATCAAGTATACCGGAATCATTTAATGTGTTAATTCGCGAACTCATGGGGCTGGGTCTTGATATTAAGATTGAATAACATCTGCGCCAGAGACGCCCGGCTGTAAAGCGAAACGCCCGCTTGCTCGCCGATATCCCGATTACTATAAGGACTTAGGCAAATCTGCAAGCAGGACATGCATAAGCCTTCGGCTTAGACATCACGTTTTTGGAGGGGGCAATGTCATATACAACACAAGATATAACAATAAGAAAGAATTTCCAGCGGATCATGATCAGCCTTGCATCACCTGATGCAATACTGGCTCGGTCGCACGGAGAAGTGACCAAACCGGAAACCATCAACTATCGGTCATTTCGTCCGGAAAAAGATGGACTCTTCTGCGAGAAAATCTTCGGTCCTGTTCGCGATTGGGAGTGCCATTGCGGAAAATATAAACGCATCCGGTACAAAGGAATCATCTGCGACCGATGCGGCGTCGAAGTGACGCAAAAAAGCGTTCGCCGTGAACGGATGGGACATATCGCTCTCGCTGTTCCTGTGGTACATATCTGGTATTTCCGATCGCTACCTAGCAAGATCGGCTATATTCTCGGAATAAGTTCAAAGGATCTCGAAAAGATTATTTATTACGAATCTTATGTCGTCATCAACCCGGGTCCGACAGGTTTGAAAAAGGGCGAGCTGATTTCGGAAGATCAATATTTCGAAGCGCTTGCAAGTCTGCCTGCAAAGAACCAGGAGCTCGAGCATGCCGATCCGAAAAAATTTATGGCCGGCATAGGTGGCGAAGCGATTAAGGAGTTGTTGAAACGGGTAGAAATCGAAATTCTCTCGGCCGAGTTGAGGATGTCGGTTAAAGAAGAGACTTCGGCTCAGAAGAAGACGGAAGCCCTGAAGCGGTTGCGTGTCGTTGAAGCATTTCGCCAGCGTGAGGAGGTTCCTGTAAACCGTCCGGAATGGATGGTGATGGACGTTATTCCTGTCATACCGCCGGAGCTCCGCCCGCTTGTTCCGCTCGAAGGTGGACGTTTCGCGACATCTGATCTGAATGATCTCTATCGGAGGGTGATCATACGCAATAACCGTTTGAAACGACTCATCGATATTAAAGCTCCAGAAGTCATTCTTCGTAACGAAAAACGGATGCTGCAGGAAGCGGTTGATTCGCTATTCGATAATTCGCGTCGTGTCAATGCTGTTCGCAGTGATAATAACCGTGCCCTCAAATCTCTCTCAGATATGCTCAAAGGAAAGCAGGGGCGGTTCCGTCAGAACCTTCTGGGGAAACGTGTGGATTATTCGGGCCGCTCGGTGATCGTTGTCGGTCCCGAATTGAAGCTCCATCAGTGCGGCATCCCGAAGGATATGGCGGTCGAGCTATTCAAACCTTTTGTTATACGTAAGCTCATCGAACGCGGTCTGGTTAAAACGGTCAAGAGTGCGAAGAAAATGGTCGAGAAGAAAACGCCGGATGTCTGGGAAATTCTCGAGAATATTATCGATGGACATCCAGTGTTGTTAAACCGTGCACCGACATTGCACCGACTCGGCATCCAGGCATTCCAGCCGGTTTTGGTGGAAGGGAAAGCAATTCGAATTCACCCGATGGTCTGCACGGCATTTAATGCCGATTTCGACGGAGATCAGATGGCTGTTCATGTACCGCTTTCGTACGATGCACAACTTGAAGCTCGTATCCTTATGCTGTCGAGTCATAACATCCTTTCACCGGCGCATGGTGCACCAGTCGTGACACCAACGCAGGATCAGGTTCTGGGATGCTACTATCTTACAAAATCGAGACCTAATGATATCGGTGATGGAAAATTGTTCGCATCAACCAACGAAGTTCTTATTGCCTATAATAATGGAAAGGTAGGACTCCATACGCGGATTAAGGTACGCGTCGATGGCAGAATTTACGATACAACCGTCGGTCGTGTAATCTTCAATCAGATTGTTCCGCGTGAATTGGGATTTATTAACGAGCTGTTGAATAAATCGCGTCTAGTACAAATCATAGGCGCCTCATTTCGCAAGTGTGGTAATCTCAGAACGTCTGAATTTCTCGATGAATTGAAAGACCTCGGCTTTACATATGCAACACGGGGCGGATTTTCAGTGAGTATCGGTGATGTTGTAATTCCAAAAGAGAAGGAAGAACTAATTAATAAAGCTCAACGTGAAGTCGACCGTGTACAGAGCCAGTATCTGCAGGGTTTCATTACCGACGGTGAACGATATAATAAGGTCGTCGATATCTGGACCCGTACAACGAGCCGTGTCGCAGAGCGTTTGTTTGATGCGCTTCAACATTCACGCGACGGGTTCAATTCGCTCTACATGATGGTCGACTCCGGCGCCCGCGGATCAAAAGATCAGGTACGCCAGCTGGCTGGTATGCGCGGTCTAATGGCGAAGCCTCAGAAGAGTATGTCGGGCGCGACGGGTGAATTAATTGAAAACCCGATTATTGCAAACTTCCGCGAAGGTCTCTCGATTCTGGAGTACTTCATTTCAACACACGGTGCCCGTAAAGGCCTTGCCGATACAGCGTTAAAAACAGCCGACGCGGGATATCTTACACGTCGTCTCGTTGATGTCGCGCAGGATGCCATTATCTCTGAAGACGATTGCGGTACCATCCGTGGGGTTATCACGAGTGCGTTGAAAGAAGGAGAAGATATTAAAGAACCGCTGGCTGAACGTATTGTAGGCCGCGTCTCAGTGCACGATGTTGTGGATCCTCTTAGCGGTGAAACGATTGTTGAAAGCGGCGAAGAAATTACAGAAGAGAAAGCCCAGCGGATATCCGAAACATCTATCGAAAGCGTGGAGATTCGTTCGGTATTGACATGCGAATCAAAACGCGGTGTCTGTGCGAAGTGCTACGGCCGCAATCTCACAACCGGGAATATAGTTGAACCGGGTGAGGCTGTCGGTATCGTTGCCGCACAGTCCATTGGCGAGCCGGGAACACAGCTCACGCTTCGTACATTCCATACTGGCGGAACGGCAAGCTTAATTGCAACACAATCGCAAGTAACATCCAAATTCGACGGAAAGATAAAATATGAAGGCTTGAAACTCATTCCGGTGGGAGATGGTGCAGATGGAAAAATTATCGTTTCCGGTCGCAGCGGTATCATCAACATTCTGGATAAGGACAACAGGATTCTGACGAAGTACGATGTTCCTTACGGTGCAACACTATTAATGAAAGACGGGACACCGGTAAAAAGAGGGGACCTTATTTACGAATGGGATCCATATAACGCAACGATTCTTTCAGAACATTCCGGAACCATCAGATATGTCGACCTGAAAGAAAATGTCACATATCGCGAAGAACCCGATGAACAAACGGGACACGTACAAAAAGTCGTCATTGATTCGCGTGATCGATCGCTTGTCCCGAGTCTCCATATTCAAAATAAGAAAGGGGATAAGACCGGAAGTTACATCCTGCCGACCCGGTCGCATCTCGTTGTCGAAGATGGAGAAGGTATTTATGCCGGTACTGTGCTGGTAAAGATTCCGCGCGATATCGGTAAGACCCGAGATATCACCGGCGGTTTGCCGCGCGTTACGGAATTGTTCGAGGCACGCAGTCCGAGCGATCCGGCAATCGTCAGTGAAATCGACGGTGTCGTGAGCTTTGGTGCACAAAAACGAGGTTCCCGAGAGATTATAGTAACGAGTCATGATGGTAAAGATAAGCGGACTTATATGATCCCCCTCGGTAAGCACATTCTCGTACAGGATAATGATGTTATCCGTGCCGGCGAGCGACTCTCGGACGGAGCAATCGATCCTCATGATATTCTCCGCATTAAAGGTGTCGGTGCGGTACAGGAATATCTGGTGAATGAAATTCAGGAAGTGTATCGAATGCAGGGTGTGAAGATAAACGACAAACATATAGAAGTG
Organism: Bacteroidota bacterium; assembly: GCA_050011775.1. Lineage (GTDB taxonomy): Bacteria > Bacteroidota > Ignavibacteria > UBA10030 > CAVZMI01 > CAVZMI01. The sequence goes on from JBEKIL010000003.1 coordinate 104,757, forward strand.
ATTGTCCGACAAATGATGCAGAAGGTCCGTGTCATCGATCCAGGCGATACACCGTTCCTTGAAGGTGATTATGTCGACAAGCTGAAGCTCACGGAAGAGAACGATTTGTTGCAAAACAAAGTTGTGGTTGTAAGCAAAGGCGACTCAAAGTTGAAAAACGGGCAGATCCTGCTACGGAAAAAAGCTCGTGAGATGAACGGTGAGCTGCGGAAAAAAGGAAAGAAAGTTATCGAATATCGCGATTCCGAACCAGCGACATCCGAACCCGTATTACTCGGTATCACTTCGGCGGCGTTATCGACTGTGAGTTTCATTTCTGCTGCGTCATTCCAGGAAACAACAAAAGTACTTACCGATGCGGCGATCGAGAGTAAAATTGACCCGCTTCTCGGTTTGAAAGAGAATGTCATAATGGGTCATCTGATTCCTGCAGGTACAGGATTGAAGAAATTCCAGAATATTCTTGTGACAAAAAAGGATGACCTGATTATTGAAGAACCGCCTCAACCCGTGAAGAAAGCAACAAAAAGGGTTGTTGCGTCATAGATGAAAAATGCTTGACATAAATTCTTTTTTTACCTATATTTATAGGATTTTCAATTAATTTTACCTGGTATAACAGGAGATTTTTCGTTTGCCAACTATCAACCAGTTAGTTCGTCAGAGTCGAGAAATAGTTGTCTGGAAAAGTAAATCGCCAGCACTTGGTGGAAGTCCTCAAAAACGAGGAGTATGCACTAGAGTATATACAACGACACCCAAGAAACCGAATTCTGCACTTCGGAAAGTGGCTCGTGTCCGTCTGACCAACGGTATTGAAGTAACAGCGTATATTCCAGGAGAGGGACATAATCTCCAGGAACACTCGATTGTCATGATTCGTGGAGGTCGTGTGAAAGACCTTCCAGGTGTTCGTTATCATATTATACGTGGGACACTTGATACAGCAGGAGTAGCAGATCGTAAACAGGGACGCTCTAAATATGGAGCAAAAAGACCCAAATAAATTTTTAGAATATGAGAAAGAAAAAAGCTTCACGACGTATTATTTCACCAGATCCACGCTTTGACGACGTGCTTATTGCGAAGTTTATCAATAATGTAATGAAGAGAGGCAAAAAGCACCTCGCCCGACGTATGCTGTATAATGCATTGGATATTATTGAAGAAAAGACGCAGAAGAAGGGGATCGACGTCTTTAAAAAAGCTCTTCAAAATACTCGACCTCTCCTCGAGGTTCGTGCCCGTCGTGTTGGTGGTGCAACATATCAGGTGCCGACCGAAGTGCGTCCGGCACGCAGTGAAGCGCTGGCGATCCGCTGGTTAATAAATTATTCTCAAGAGCGGAAAGATAAATCGATGTCGCAGAAGCTGGCAGCAGAATTTATGGCAGCGGCAAACAACGAAGGGGCGGCCATTAAGAAACGTGATGATGTTCATAAAATGGCCGAGGCAAATAAGGCCTTTGCCCACTTTAAGTGGTAATCGGTTGAAAAGGCCGGCCCGCCTGAGTCCATATAAATGAGGGGATGTCGACGGGAAGGGGAGAGTAGATAGTTCTATGGCAAGATTATACCCGTTAGAGCGTACGCGCAATATTGGTATAATGGCGCATATCGATGCGGGAAAAACTACAACAACAGAGCGTATTCTTTTCTATACCGGTGTGCTCCACCGTATGGGGGAAGTCCATGACGGCGCAGCAACGATGGATTGGATGGAGCAGGAGAAGGAACGTGGTATTACGATAACCAGTGCCGCGACAAGCTGCTTCTGGGATAACAATCGGATTAATATTATTGATACGCCGGGTCATGTTGATTTTACGGTCGAGGTTGAGCGTTCGCTTCGTGTACTTGATGGTGCGGTAGCGTTATTTTGTTCTGTCGGAGGTGTTGAACCGCAATCGGAGACAGTGTGGCGTCAGGCTGACAAATATGGCGTCCCCCGTATTGCGTTTGTCAATAAAATGGACCGTGTCGGAGCCGACTTTCTCAATGTCATTACTATGATGAAGAATCGGCTCGGTGCAAATGCGGTTCCTGTTCATCTCCCGGTTGGCGAAGGCGATATATTTTCCGGCATCATCGATCTCATTACGATGAAAGCCAGGATCTTCAAGGGAGAATCGTTAGGGGCGACATGGGAAGATATTCCGATACCACACGATCTCGAAAAGCGGGCCAGTGAGTACCGGATCAAGATGCTTGAGGCGGTAGCCAATGAAGATGATACGCTGCTGGAAAAGTTTCTTGAGGGAAAAGAAATTTCACCGAAGGAGATTAAAGAAGTTCTTCGTCGGGCAACACTAAAGGTTTCGATTATTCCGGTACTATGCGGCTCTTCGTTTAAGAATAAAGGAGTTCAGAATTTGTTGGATGGGGTGGTCGATTTTCTACCGTCGCCGCTTGACGTGAATGGAGGTGTGGTTCAGGGTCACCATCAATATGTACACGACCACGTTACACGCAGAGTGAGCGATGATGAGAAGTTTTCAGCACTTGCGTTTAAGATTGCAACAGATCCCTATGTGGGAAAGCTGACGTTCTTTCGAATATACAGCGGTACGGTCGAAGCGGGTTCGTACATTTATAATCCGGTCAGCGAGAAAAAAGAACGTATCGGACGCGTTCTTCGGATGCATGCAAATCACCGTGAAGACGTGGAGGTAGGATATACCGGCGATATCCTGGCGGCCGTCGGTCTGAAACATACACGGACGGGTGATACGCTCTGTTGTGAATCTGATCCGATTATCTTGGAAAAAATGGAATTCCCTGACCCGGTTATTTCGATCGCGATTGAACCGAAGACGAAGGCAGATCAGGAAAAAATGTCGGAAGCACTCGGTAAACTGGCCGAAGAAGATCCGACATTCCGTGTTACAACAAATGAGGACACGGGCCAAACGCTGATTAATGGAATGGGAGAGCTCCATCTTGAAATTATTGTCGATCGGATGAAGCGGGAATTCAAAGTCGACGCGAATGTCGGGAAACCGCAGGTTGCATATAAAGAGACGATAAAAAAGAGAGTCTCTCAGGTATATAAGCACGTGAAGCAGTCGGGTGGTCGCGGACAGTATGCGCACGTAGAGCTAGAAGTCGAACCCAACGAAAAAGGAAAAGGCTTCGAATTTGTCAGCGATATCACGGGAGGTGCAATTCCGAAAGAGTATATTCCGGCAGTCGAACGGGGCATCGCGGAACAGATGCGGAACGGTATCCTGGCAGGCTATCCGGTCGAGGATGTGAAAGTACGGCTCTATGACGGGTCGTATCATGAAGTGGATTCAGACGAGATATCTTTTAAAATCGCCGGTTCGATGGCTTTCCGGGAAGCGGGAAGAAAAGCGGGGGCCGTGCTTCTAGAACCGATCATGGCGGTGGAAGTGGTAACACCCGAAGAATATATGGGCAATGTGCTGGGCGATTTAAGTTCCCGGCGGGGCAAGATCGAAGGGATGTCGGCCCGTAAAGACGCCCAGGTGATTAAGGCAATGGTGCCGCTGTCGGAGATGTTCGGATATGCGACGCAGATGCGTTCAATGACACAAGGACGTGCAATTTATACTATGCAATTCTCACACTATGATGAAACTCCACGAACGATTTCTGATCAGATCATTGAAAAAGTGAGAGGCAAAGAGGCTACTGAAGTGCAGACATAATCGAGACGACGATTAAGGGCGATTACAATACCCTATGATGATTGTAAACGATTCACATCTATTGTAAAAGGAGAATATAGAATGGCAAAAGAAAAATTCCTGCGTGATAAACCCCACGTGAATGTTGGGACAATTGGCCACGTTGACCACGGAAAGACAACTCTAACTGCAGCAATTACCATGGTGCTTGCAAAAAAAGGGTTATCGGCGATTCGTACCTTCGACTCAATCGATAACGCTCCCGAAGAACGAGAACGCGGTATCACGATTGCTACGGCACACATTGAATATTCAACGGAAAAACGTCACTATGCACACGTCGACTGTCCGGGACATGCCGATTATGTTAAAAACATGATCACCGGTGCTGCTCAGATGGATGGTGCAATTCTGGTTGTTGCGGCGACTGACGGTCCGATGCCGCAAACTCGTGAACATATTCTCCTTGCACGTCAGGTCGGTGTCCCGCGTATCATTGTCTTTTTAAATAAAGTCGACGCCGCTGATCCTGAACTACTTGAACTCGTCGAAATGGAACTGCGCGATCTTCTCACATACTATCAGTTCCCGGGCGATGAGATTCCTATTATCCGCGGATCGGCATTGAAAGCCCTTGAAGCCGCGATAAAGCCCGAGAGCAAACTCAATGATCCTGCATTCAAATGCATTATGGAATTGATGGATGCAGTTGATAGTTATATTCCGCTTCCCCAGCGTGATGTTGATAAACCATTCTTAATGCCCGTTGAAGATGTGTTTTCAATTACCGGTCGTGGAACGGTCGGTACGGGCCGTGTTGAACGCGGTCGTGTAAAAGTAGGCGATGAGGTTGAAATTGTCGGTCTCGGTCAGCATAAAAAGACCGTCGTCACCGGTACGGAAATGTTCCGCAAGGAGCTCGACGAAGTTGTCGCAGGCGATAACGCCGGATTGCTGTTGCGTGGTGTCGAGAAGGACGAACTTGAGCGTGGTCAGGTGATTGCAAAACCAGGCTCAATTACACCCCATAAGAAATTTAATGCACAGGTGTACGTGTTGAAAAAAGAAGAAGGCGGCCGTCATACACCATTCCTGAATGGTTACCGTCCGCAGTTTTACTTCCGTACAACGGACGTCACCGGTGTCGTCACACTGCCGCAGGGAGTTGAAATGGTCATGCCGGGCGATAATCTAGATAATATGGGCATTGAACTGATTTCGGATATCGCGATGGAAGAAGGACTTCGTTTCGCGATTCGTGAAGGCGGCCGTACCGTAGCTTCCGGTGTTGTAACGAAGATTGTTGAGTAAGATTATATATCTGTCCCGGTGTCACACCTGTGACCGGGACGGTGTTATTATGTACGTAGTATGAAAGATGGGGAAAAATAGTACCGCCTTCGGCGGTAGACCCACTCCGGTGAACGTCCGCCTCGTCGAGACTCGGCGAGACGGGGAGCGAGGTAAGACCATTTCGTAATCCGGTGAAACAGTGCCGCTTTACGGTAAGGAAGGCTCAGAACAGTGGCTGGTCAAAAAATTCGTATCAAACTGAAATCGTATGATCATAATCTGATCGATAAATCGGCAGAGAAGATCATAAAAACAGTAAAGTCCACAGGTGCAGTGGTCTCGGGACCGATCCCACTTCCCACCAAGAAGACTGTCTACACCGTGTTGCGGTCGCCGCACGTGGACAAGAAATCGAGAGAGCAATTCGAAACCCGCTCCCATAAGCGTCTCATCGACATTCTGAATTCAACGAACAAAACCGTTGATTCGTTGATGAAGCTTGAGCTCCCGGCAGGTGTAGATGTCGAGATCAAGGTGTAAGGCGCTCGTCGTAACGATTTCGGTAATACGAGTATTGAGTTGGTGACTACTCCCCCGTCCCGATTGTAATCGGGTCGCAATGGATGTCAGTGGTGTATTTTCTTTATGGTGTAACGCAGCAAAGCAGTTCTTTAGAATGTTAGAACAAAGTGAAACAGTGCCGCCCCGCGGCTGTCCCGCTCCGACAAACAGAACGAGGCATGATCGCTTCGCGGTAGGGTGAACAGTACCACTCCGTGGTAGAGAAATGGACGAGAACCATGGCAGGATTATTAGGTAAAAAAGTCGGAATGACCAACGTCTTTGATGAAACGAACGGGGAAATGATTCCTTGTACAATCATCGAAGCGGGTCCATGTTTCGTCACACAGATCAAGACGAAAGAAAAAGACGGCTATGAAGCTGTGCAGCTTGGTTTTGAGGAAAAACCGGACCGACGGACAAGAAAACCTATGCGAGGTCACTTCGACAAAGCGGGTGTGAAGCCACTCCGATTTATCCGTGAGGTTAAAGGGTTCGACGTTGCCAATCTGCAGCCTGGGAAAGCAATTACGGTTGATACCATATTCGAGCAGGGTGATCATGTCGATGTCGTGGGTGTTTCAAAAGGCCGGGGATTTCAGGGAGTTGTGAAACGACATCATTTTGGCGGCGGATTCCGTACTCATGGTCAGAGCGACCGCGAACGGGCACCGGGATCAATCGGATCAAGCTCCTATCCATCAAGAGTGTTTAAGGGATTACGGATGGCGGGACATATGGGCGACAAGCGTGTGACGGTGAAAAATCTTCGTGTAGTCAAGATCATTCCGGAATCGAACCTCCTGCTTGTACGAGGTTCTATTCCAGGATGCAATAACGGGTTTGTTGAGATAATAAAAGCAGCGAAGTAACTGAGAAACGGGCAGAGTCATGGAATTAGAAGTACTTAAAAAAGACGGAAGTAAATCAGGTGAAATGATCACACTGTCCCCGGAAATATTCGAGATTACACCGAACGATCACGCGCTCTATCAGGCAATCCGGGTGTATATGGCGAATCAGCGGCAAGGAACACATGATGTGAAAAACCGATCTGAAGTCCGCGGCGGAGGGAAAAAACCGTGGAAACAGAAACATACAGGCCGTGCCCGCTCGGGATCAATCAGAAATCCGATCTGGATCGGGGGTGGTTCGATCTTTGGACCGACGCCGCACGATTATGTGCTCCGCTTACCGGCAAAAGTAAAAAAGCTCGCGCGGAAATCAGCGTTGAGCTATAAAGCAAAAGATCAAGCGATTGTTGTTGTAGAAGATTTCACGATGGAAACACCCAAAACAAAAGAGATGGCGCAGCTTCTTCAATCGCTCGGGTTGAATAAGAAGAAAATTCTTCTTCTGACTCCCAAAGCGAATACCGGCGTCGTTCGATCAAGCCGTAATATCCCGAAACTCTCGGTATGTGAAGCCGATAAAGCGTCCACATACGATATAGTGAACCATCAGATATTACTAATCCAGAAGAGCGCAATCCAGGTGCTGGAAGGTACATTGACAAGCTAAGAGAATCCAATGAAAGAGATTTTAGTAAAGCCCCTTGTGACGGAAAAAATGACTGCACTTCAGGATGCACATAATCAGTATGCATTCGAAGTGAGTCCGCGTGCAAATAAAATTGAAATTGCACACGCGGTTCAAAAAAAATTCAATGTTAGCGTGGTAAACGTTCGTACGATTAACCTCAGAGGAAAATCGAAGACGCAGCTCACAAAACGAGGCCGATTTCAGGGTGAGACTGCATCATGGAAAAAGGCAATCGTGACGCTAAAAGAAGGCGAGAAGATCGATTTCTTCGCCAATACGTAACCTGGAGAATAAACAAATATGGGTATTCGAAAATTAAATCCGACAACACCCGGTACTCGATGGATGTCGGTCTATACTTTCGATGAGATTACAAAGACAAAACCGGAGAAAACTCTTGTCACACCGAAGAAAAGCTCGGGGGGACGGAATAATACCGGTCGGATTACGTCGCGACATCGCGGCGGCGGGCATAAAAAGTTCTATCGCATCATCGATTTCAAACGAAATAAAATCGGTGTCGATGCACATGTCGCCTCAATCGAATATGACCCGAATCGCTCTGCCCGAATCGCTCTGCTCCAGTATGCTGATGGCGAGAAGCGATATATCCTTGCTCCTGATGGCTTGAAAGTAGGAGAGATCATCCAGAACGGAGAAAATGCGGAAATTAAATCAGGTAATTCATTACCGATTAAAAATATTCCGCTAGGAACGTTTATCCACAATATTGAGCTCAAGCAGGGAAAAGGCGGACAACTTGCAAGGAGCGCCGGTGCGTTTGCTCAACTGATGGCCAAAGAAGGCGAGTATGCACAGCTCCGTCTCCCTTCAGGTGAGGTACGTAAAGTGCGTATCCAATGTACAGCGACAATAGGTGTTGTCGGTAATATAGAACACGAGAATATCAGCGTCGGAAAAGCAGGGCGCTCACGATGGCTTGGAATCCGTCCGCAATCGCGTGGAGTTGTACAAAATCCCGTCGATCATCCACACGGTGGTGGAGAAGGAAAGTCGCCTCAGGGAAATCCGCATCCGGTCTCGCCGTGGGGATGGAATACAAAAGGAATGAAGACACGTAAACATAAAGATTCTGATAAATTTATCATAAAGCGGCGCAGCAATAAGAGGGCTCAATAATCTATGGCACGTTCACTTAAAAAAGGTCCGTTTGTCGATCCGAAATTGCTCAAAAAACTTCAGGCACAAATAAAGTCGAATCAGAAAAAAGTGATCAAGACATGGTCGCGTTCATCGACGATTACTCCTGACTTTGTGGGATACACCTTCGCAGTCCACAATGGTAATAAATTTATCCCCGTGTATGTGCACGAGGGGATGGTGGGACATAAACTTGGTGAATTTGCCCCGACACGAATTTTTCGCGCACATCCGGGAGTCAAATCCGAAGAAACTACATCTGCGTAAAATGAATAAGTTTTGATTGGGAACAACGGAGAATAGCATTCATGGAAGCACGGGCAGTACACCGATATATCGGAACATCACCACGCAAGATGAAGCTGGTAATCGACATGATCCGCGGAAAATTAGTCGACGATGCGCTGAGTATACTTCACTTTGATCCGCACCATGCATCTAAGGTTGCGGAGAAAGTGCTGCGATCGGCTATATCGAATATCCAGAATAAGGATGAAGCGGGAAAAATTGACACCGAGACTCTCTTTGTTAAAGAAATATTCGTCAACCAGGGCCCGTCGATGAAGCGGATTCTCCCGGCACCGATGGGACGCGCTTTCCGGATACGCAAGAGGGCAAATCACGTTACGATTATCGTCGCACAACGGACTTCGAAATAGGAGGAACTTTGGGACAAAAAACTCATCCGGTCGGGCTTAGGCTCGGTATCGTTCGGTCGTGGGATTCAAATTGGTACGACGAAAAAGGCTTCGCTGCGAAACTCTATGAAGATCTTGTCATCCGCAATTATATCCGGAGCCGTCTGAAAAAAGCCGGCATCTCACGAATCATGATCGAGCGAACACCGAAAAGGGCGGTAATTTCCATTCATACATCCCGACCCGGAATCGTCATCGGCCGAAGCGGAAAAGAGATTGCCCAACTTGAAGAGGAATTGAAAAAAGTTACCAACAAAGAAGTCAAAATTCTAATAAACGAAATCAAACGTCCCGAACTCGATGCTTATCTTGTTGCAGAAAATATAGCATCACAAATCGAAGGACGGATTTCATTCCGCAGAGCGATGAAACAGGCGATGACCTCTGCAACTCGAATGGGAGCAGAGGGAATCCGCGTAATGACCGCCGGAAGGTTGGGCGGAGCTGAAATTGCCAGGACGGAACAGTACAAAGAAGGCCGGATTCCACTCCATACTTTGCGGGCCGATATCGATTATGCATCAGTAACAGCCAACACGATCTATGGATCCATCGGCGTGAAGGTGTGGATATGCAAAGGAGAGATACTCGGATCAGCTAACCGTTAGTGTCGAGCGAGGCCATCAAGGTGAAGGAGTAATTGCAGTATGTTAATGCCAAAGAGAGTAAAGTATCGAAAAGCACAACGCGGTCGGATGAAAGGGAAAGCAACGCGGGGAGCTTCTGTTGCCTTTGGTGATTTCGGATTGAAGGCAATGGAACCCGGCTGGATCACCAGCCGGCAGATCGAAGCTTCACGTATTGCTCTTACACGCTTGATGAAACGCGAAGGGAAAGTATGGATCCGAATTTTTCCCGATAAACCGGTCACAAAGAAACCGGCTGAAACACGTATGGGAAGCGGTAAGGGTGCACCGGAATTCTGGGTGGCCGTTGTTGAACCTGGCCGCGTAATGTTTGAACTCGGTGGAATTGCAAAGAAAACAGCCGAAGAAGCATTACGGCTGGCGTCACATAAACTTCCGATAAAAACGAGATTTGTCGTTCGTCAGGGATATGACGGGCAATAGAGGGTAGCATAATGAAAATTCGTGAGATTCGAGAAATGACAACAATAGAATTAGAGAAACGCCTTCAAGAGAGCCGCGATTCTCTCGGGAAATTGCGGTTCCTCCATGGAACAAGCCAGGTGGAAAGCACTGCGCTTTTACGTACAACCCGCCGTGATGTCGCCCGGATATTGACGGTGCTACACGAGCGTCAGAGCCACCAGGCTGCGGTAGGGCGGGATCAACCAGCATAGTATAAGGAGTTGAAAGAAATCATGGCAGAAAGAACAACACGGCGCAAGGTACGTGTCGGAACTGTGGTTAGCAATAAAATGCAAAAAAGTATTGTTGTTGCGATTGAACAACAGATTGCTCACCCGTTGTTTAAAAAGCGCTTGAAACATACGAGCCGGTTGATGGCACATGATGAAAAAAGTGAAGCCGGTATCGGTGATAAAGTGAAGATTATGGAAATGCGTCCGCTGAGCGCACGTAAACGCTGGCGGTTGGTTGCGATTCTCGAGAAGGCAAAGTAACGATCACCCTGCATGGAGGTTAGTATGATCCAGGAAGAAACAAACCTAGTGGTGGCTGATAACTCCGGGGCGAAGAAGATTCGTTGTATTCGCGTATTGGGTGGTCATGATCGCCGTTATGCCGGTGTAGGGGATCTTATCGTTGTCTCAGTTAAAAGCGCTATTCCCGGCGCGGCAATCAAAAAAGGAGAAATTTCTCGCGCAGTCATCGTCCGGACAAAAAAAGAGACCCGGCGGAAAGACGGTACGTTTATCCGGTTCGATGAAAATGCAGCAGTATTATTGAACCCTCAAGGAGAACCGCGGGGAACACGTATCTTTGGTCCCGTTGCCCGTGAACTTCGTGAAAAGCAATACATGAAAATTGTCTCATTAGCACCAGAAGTCCTGTGAGAGTGTAGCGGAGAATTTATGAAAGTACGAAAAAACGATACCGTTATTGTGATTTCCGGTAATAGCCGCGGAAAGACCGGCAAAGTATTGAAGCTGTTTCCGGGAAAGAACCGCCTCATTGTCGAAGGGGTGAATATTATGAAACGGCACACAAAACCGTCACAGCGGAATCCGCAGGGAGGTATCGTCCAGAAAGAAGCCCCGATACATGTTTCAAATGTCATGGTAGTCGATCCGAAAAGTGGAAAGCCGACCCGCGTTGGCGGCGCATCGGTGATCGATCCGGCGACAGGCAGAAAGAAACATGTTCGTGTGGCACGCATAACTGGCGAAATGTTTTAATAAAACGAGAAGTGTATTATGGGTAAAGTGAAAGAAAAAAAACCACGGACTGCAGCCGAAGCTCCCGCTGCTCCAAAGAAAAAATTGATCGAAGAGAAAGTGCCGGTGCGGTTGCATGAGCGGTTCAAACAAGAGATTGTACCATATATGATGAAACGATTCAACTACAAGAACATCATGCAGGTACCACATCTAGAGAAGATTTGCATTAATACCGGACTCGGTGCAGCGACTCAGGATCCGAAACTGATTGATATCGCCGTCCGTGAATTGGAAATCATCACAGGTCAAAAAGCAGTGATTACAAAATCACGGAAATCGATCTCGAATTTTAAGCTTCGCGAAAACGTGCCGATCGGAGTCCGTGTAACATTACGGCGTGCGCGTATGTATGAATTTCTCGATCGGTTTATTAGCATCACTGTCCCGCGCATCCGTGACTTCCGCGGTATGTCCGACAAGTCCTTCGACGGTCGTGGAAATTACACCGTCGGCGTTAAAGAACAGATCATTTTCCCGGAGATTGATGTTGATAAAGTGACAAAAATCTTGGGGATGGACATCTCGTTCGTTACGACGGCGAAGAACGATGAGGAAGCGTACGAACTTCTGAAAGCACTCGGAATGCCGTTTGTGAAACGCGATACTGCTCCGGTGCAGGCATAATGTCAATAGTATCTGGAAGGATGATTCTGTGGCTCGATTAGCTATGAGAGTAAAGGCGAAGAAAACGCCGAAATTTAAGGTCCGCATCCATAACCGGTGCAGTATTTGCGGTCGACCGCGGTCATACTACAGGAAATTTGGCATTTGCAGACTTTGCTTCCGAAAAATGGCGCTGGAAGGGAAAATTCCGGGTGTTCGAAAAGCAAGCTGGTAGAAATAAGTTTATTTAGAGAGGAAAATTGCATGTCAATGACTGATCCGATTGCGGATTACCTGACGCGGGTCCGAAATGCGTTGCAGGCGCATCATAAAAAAGTTGATATTCCGGCGTCTTGGTTAAAACGTGAGCTGACAAAAATCCTTCTTCAACAGAAGTTTATCGCAAGTTACACCGAAATCAGCGATGGGAAACAAGGTATCCTGCGTATTTATTTCAAGTACCATGAAGGGAAAGGCGTCATAAACGGTTTGGAACGGATAAGTACACCGGGGCGCCGCGTCTATGCCGATTCGGAACATCTTCCAAGAGTGTTAAATGGACTCGGAATGGCAATTATTTCTACATCACGCGGTGTGATGACAGAAAAAGAAGCCCGACGCCAGCATGTTGGCGGCGAGGTCGTGTGTAGAATTTGGTAGTATTAAACTGTTGTGTATGGTAAGGAGATAGTGCAGTGTCACGAATAGGACGTAAACCGGTACCGATTGCCGCAGGTATAATAGTTAAGGTTACAGACGGCGTTGTGAAAGTGAATGGCCCCAAAGGCGAACTCCAGGCCAAGGTACACCCGGATATCACCGTTGAAGTGAAAAATAATGAAGTACGCATCTCCCGCCATGCCGACGATAAATCTCATCGAGCATTGCATGGATTATGGCGTGCGTTGATTGCAAACATGGTAAAGGGTGTCACCGAGGGATATGAGAAGAAACTTGAGATCGTTGGAGTTGGCTACAAAGCCGAAATGAAGGGAAAAAAAATTCTGTTTGCACTCGGATATTCCCACCCAATCCTGTTCGGTCCACCGGAAGGGATTACTCTGGCTGCACCGACATTGACAAACATCACTATCTCCGGCATTGATAAACAACTTGTTGGACAGGTTGCAGCGAAAATTCGATCATTCCGCCCGCCCGAACCATACAAAGGAAAAGGAGTTAAATACGAAGGTGAATATATCCGGCGGAAAGCTGGAAAAGCAGCAGCAACTGTTGGGAAATAATATCTAAAGGCGTATCAGCCATGAAAGTAAAAGACAAACAATATCATCGAAAAAAAATCAAACAACATATTCGAAAGACTGTTGAAGGGACAACCGACTGTCCGCGGCTATCAGTCTATCGAAGTCTCAAGCATATCTACGCACAAATTATTGATGACTCAACTGGAAAAACGCTTGTCGCTGTATCGTCTCTAACAAAAGAAGTGAGAGAGTCATTGAAAGAAGGAATGCGTCCAAAAGAAATTTCGAAGCAGGTTGGGATTGCATCGGCAAAAAAAGCGCTTGAAAAAAATATTCATCAGGTGGTGTTCGATCGTAACGGATTCCGCTATCATGGATGCGTTCAGGCATTGGCGGAAGGAGCTCGCGAAGGCGGACTCAAGCTTTAAGATCTTAACGTTATCTAATATTGGAGTTTTCTCGTGTCAAAAATTAAAGCAAGTGAAATCGAGTTGAAAGACAAACTCGTCCATGTCAATCGCGTCGCGAAGGTTGTTAAAGGCGGACGCCGGTTTAGCTTTAATGCGATCGTGGTTGTTGGCGACGGCAACGGACACGTTGGCATCGGTCTCGGCAAGGCAAATGAAGTAACCAACGCTATCGCCAAAGGGATTGACGATGCAAAGAAGAATGTCGTGAAAGTAAACATCCTCAACGGAACCATCCCCCACGCGGTGACGGGAAAATTTGGAGCCGGAAAGGTTCTTCTGAAACCCGCCTCACCCGGTACTGGATTGATTGCCGGCGGAGGCGTGCGTGCGGTACTTGAATCAGCTGGGGTCAGGGATGTTCTTACAAAATCGATGGGATCCTCTAATCCCCACAACGTGGTTAAAGCGACCATGAGAGCTCTGCTCATGCTTCAAGATGCAAAAACAGTCGCCGCCCGCCGCGGAATAACCACGAGCGAACTTTTCAACGGGTAAGGGATCCAAATTATGAGCGAACAAAAGAAAATCAAGATTACACAGACCAAGAGTATTACTGATCGGCTGGAAAAACAAAAACGGACTATTAAAGCGCTCGGACTCGGCCGCCCGAATTATTCGGTGATCAAAACCGATACGGCGCAAATCCGGGGAATGATAAGGGTTGTGAAACACCTGGTGACCGTCGAAGAAGTGAAATAAACGAGAAGGATAGAATTTTTTATGGTACGGAATATACTTGGAAATCTTCACTATGCACAGGGTTCCCGAAGACCACGAAAACGAATCGGACGCGGTCAGGGTTCTGGTCACGGTGGAACGTCGACACGTGGACACAAAGGTGCAGGGGCGCGCTCCGGTAACCGATATCGTCCCTGGTTCGAGGGCGGTCAGATGCCCCTTGTACGGCGTATCCCGAAATTCGGTTTTATTAGTCCCTTTCGCGTCGAGTATCAGGGGGTTAATATCCTGACCCTTGAGAAATTATCCTCAGATGGAAAAGTTAGCGATGGAAAGATTACGCCGGAGATTCTCTATGAACTTGGCGTGGTATCAAAAAAGAAAGTCCCCGTAAAAATCCTTGGCACAGGTGAGCTCAAAGCTTCACTTGACGTCACGGCACATGCTTTCAGCAAATCAGCGGTGCAAAAGATTGAGGCGGTGGGAGGAAAAGTCCATATAACTAACGCTGTTCCCTCAAAGACGAAGAACGCATGAGTACACTGAACGAGAGTTTTCGCAACGTATTCAAAATAGCAGAACTTCGCCAGCGGATTATCTATACTGCGGCGGTTCTAATTGTCGTCCGTATCGGCGCACACATCACGATTCCCGGTGTCGATGCCGCATTGATAGCTCAGGCTGCACGACAGGCGAGCAGCAATACGCTCTTTGGTCTATATGACCTCTTCGTTGGAGGTGCGTTCAGCCATGCGGCGGTGTTCGCCCTCGGTGTTATGCCGTACATCAGCGCTTCAATCGTCATCCAGATGCTTGGTGCTGTATTCCCCTATTTTCAGAGATTGACGAAAGAAGGGGAAGAAGGAAGAAAGAAGATTACGCAATACACACGGTACGGAACAGTAATAATTTCAATGCTCCAGGCCTTTGGAATGAGCGTCCAGTTGCAAAGTCAGGCTTTTCAGGGATTTCCGTTCGTCCCGGTCCATGGTGCAGGATTTATGTTATCGACGATGATTGTTCTAACAGCGGGTACGATGTTTATGATGTGGCTTGGTGAACAGATCACAGAACGAGGTATCGGGAACGGTATTTCTCTAATTATTTTCATAGGTATTATTGCGCGATTCCCTATTGCGGTATTACATGAGTACCAGCTTGTAACTTCTGGTACACGGAGTCTGATCGTAGAAATTGTTGTCATAATTATTCTCGTGTTTGTTATTGCCGGTGTTGTGATGGTGACGCAGGGAACACGCAGGATTCCGGTGCAGTATGCGAAACGGGTGGTCGGCAGGAAAGTGTACGGCGGAGTGACGCAATACATCCCGATGCGTGTAAATACCGCAGGCGTCATGCCGATTATTTTCGCTCAAGCAATCATGTTCATTCCGCAGACCATTCTGACATTCTTTCCCGAAAGCGAATTCATGCAAGGCATTTCGGAATATTTTCATTATACATCGGCAATATACTCGGTGATATATGGCATTATGATCATACTCTTCACCTATTTCTATACTGCAATTGCGTTCAATCCGAAAGATGTCGCCGACAATATGCAGAAGCAGGGTGGATTTATTCCGGGTATCCGGCCGGGTAAGCATACATCTGATTTTATTGACAATATCCTGACAAAGATAACATTGCCCGGTTCAATTTTTCTGGCGATCATTGCCATATTTCCGGCATTTGCCTCACGCTTCGGCATTTCGGGTGAGATGTCACAGTTCTTTGGCGGTACAAGTTTGCTCATCGTTGTAGGCGTTGCGCTCGATACGTTGCAACAGATGGAATCGCATCTTTTAATGCGTCACTACGATGGGTTTATGAAGAGCGGGAAGATAAAAGGTCGTATTGGCCGTTAACAATAGTAATACTTTAATGGTCGCGATTAAAACGGAAGAAGAGATTGGGTTGATGCGGGAGAGCTGCCGAATTGTAGCAGAGGTACTCAATCTCATCGGTTCATATGTTAAACCCGGAGTGACAACAGCAGAGCTCGATGCAATTGTTGAAGATTATATTCGATCGTGTGGCGGCGAGCCGGCATTTAAAGGATATTCGCCGAATGGATCGACACCGTTTCCGGCAACGATATGTGTATCAATTGATGAAGAAGTTGTTCACGGGATTCCGGGCAAGCGTGTATTGAATGATGGTGAGATAGTATCGATTGATGTCGGAGTACTGAAGAACAAGTTTTATGGTGATGGTGCGTGGACATTTGCTGTCGGACAGATTACAGAAGAAAAGGCACGGCTCTTACGGGTGACGGAAGAGTCGCTGTATAAAGGGATTGCACAAGCGGTCGAGGGAAATTTTCTAGGCGACGTATCATACTCAATTCAAACTCATGTGGAGCATGAGGGTTTTTCGGTCGTCCGTGAACTGGTGGGACACGGGATCGGAAGAAATCTCCACGAAGAACCGGCAGTTCCAAATTTCGGTAAGGCCGGAACAGGAATTCGTCTGACAGAAAGGTTGACTATCGCTATAGAACCGATGGTCAACTATGGAAAATATCCGGTGGACGTTGCAAGTGATGGATGGACGGTCGTGACGCGGGATCGAAAACCATCGGCGCATTTCGAACATACAGTGGTAGTTCGAAAAGGTGCGGCAGAAATCCTTACACGCACAGCACTCTAAAAAAGCTATGGCCAAACAGGGTCCGATTAAGGTTGATGGCGTGATTTCGGAGACACTTCCTAATGCGATGTTCAAAGTGAAGCTGGAGAACGGCCATGAAATCCTGGCACATATCTCCGGGAAAATGCGCATGAACTTTATTAAAATCCTTGTGGGAGATAAAGTCACGGTGGAACTGTCGCCATATGATTTAACAAAAGGGCGGATTACGTACCGATATAAATAAATTCTTCTTCGCTGCAGGCGGAGATCTAGGAGCATGTATGAAAGTCAGATCATCAGTGAAAAAATTGTGCGATAATTGCAAGATCATACGCAGGAAAGGCACAGTCCGCGTGATCTGTAAAAATCCCAAGCATAAACAGCGTCAAGGATAAGGAGAGAAACATTGGCTCGTATCGCCGGAGTTGATTTGCCGAAACAGAAACGCGCCGAAATCGGTTTGACCTATATCTATGGTATTGGCCGTACGACGGCGCAACAGATTCTGGATAAAGCAGGTATAGATCGGAATAAAAAGGTTGGCGAGTTAAATGACGATGAAATCTCAAAGATTCGTTCCATTGTTACCACTGATTTCAAAGTCGAAGGAGCCGCACGTAGCGAAGTCCAGATGAATATCAAGCGGCTGATGGATATTGGATGCTATCGTGGCCTTCGTCATCGTAAAGGGCTTCCTGTGCGCGGTCAACGCACTCGCACGAATGCCCGGACACGGAAAGGGAAACGGAAAACCGTTGCCGGTAAGAAGAAGGTCATGGCGAAGAAGTAGGTCAATCCTAGGAGGGATCAAGCGTGGCGAAAACAACAGCACCAACGCGCAAGAAAAAGAAAGTAAACGTCGAAGCTCATGGTCATGCATTTGTGAAAGCGACATTCAACAATGTGATTGTGACATTGACGGATATTTACGGAAACACAATTGCCTGGTCTTCGGCCGGCAAGAACGGATTCAAAGGATCACGAAAAAATACTCCGTTTGCAGCACAGATTTCGGCCGAGGCAGCGGCGAAAGAAGCGTACGATCTTGGATTACGCAAGGTCGACGTACTGGTCAAAGGACCCGGGTCAGGAAGGGAAGCGGCCATCCGTGCACTCCAGACGGCGGGGCTCGAAGTAACCAGCATACGCGATATCACGCCCATTCCACATAACGGCTGCCGTCCACCAAAACGACGCCGCGTGTAAGCGTGAAGTTGCTTAAGTGAGTATACTAATAAACTTTTTGGAGATAGAGCCTAATGGCAAGATATATTGACGCCAATTGCAGATTATGTCGACGCGAGCATCAAAAATTGTTCCTGAAAGGGACGAAATGTTTCACGGAAAAATGTCCGGTTGAGAAACGGGCGTATCCTCCAGGCCAGCATGGACAGGTTCGTAGGACAAAGGTTTCGGAATACGGAATTCAGCTTCGTGAGAAACAGAAGGTCCGCCGTATCTACGGAATCCTCGAGAGACAATTCCGCAATTATTTTAAACAGGCGCTGAAACAAACTGGACGAACGGGTGAAACACTTGTCAAACTGCTCGAACGGCGGCTTGACAACGTTGTATTCAGGATGGGATTCGCTCCTTCACGGAAGGCTGCGCGTCAACTTGTGCTCCACAGACATTTTACGGTAAATGGTCGTGCGGTTGATATCCCGGCATATCTGGTGAAAGCAGGTGATATTGTGGCTGTCCGTCAAAAGAGTCGAAAGCTTGAAGTAATCCATTCGTCGGTAAAAAGAATGAAAGATGGATTGTATCCATGGTTGAGTCTTGATAAGGCGAATCTCAGCGGGACGTTCCTTAACATTCCGGAACGCGCAGATATCCCGCTAAATGCAAATGAACAATTGATCGTCGAGTTGTATTCCAAGTAATCCATGGTTTTTTTTAATCACTTCTCTCCAGTCTCGATGGAGAGATTTTTACGAGGTTGGTTCCTATGAGCGTTACAACTATGCAAATGCCCGAAGCCATCCAATTGGATGAGGCGACGTACACGAATTCATTCGGACGGTTCATTGTACAGCCGCTGGAAAAAGGTTTTGGTGTTACGATCGGGAACGCATTCCGCCGTGTACTACTTTCGTCGCTCCCCGGCGCAGCAATCACAGCCTTCAAGGTAACATCACCTAACGAGCAGGTCCTGCACGAATTCTCGACAATCAAGGGAATGAAAGAGGATGTAACCGAAATGGTGTTGAACCTGAAAGAAGTCCGTTTAAAACTTATCAACAAGAAAGCTAACCGGGTTGTGCTCCAAATCAAGGGACCCCGCGTGCTGACAGCGGGTGAACTCCAGGTGGTTACTACTGATTTCGAAATTCTCAATCCGGATCACTATATAGCTAGTTTTAATAAAGAGGCTGATTTCGAACTGGAGCTGCGGATCGGCCGTGGCGTCGGTTATGTGCCGTCTGAAGAGAACAAGGTCGTCGACGAGCCTGTCGGAGTGATACCGATCGATGCAATCTATACACCGATAAAAAATGTCCGATACATAATTGAACCCACTCGTGTGGGGGGTACAACGGATTATGAAAAATTGATGTTGGAAATTCAGACAGATGGATCGATTACCCCCGACGATGCACTGACGTATGCCGGAAAGATTCTTCGCGATCACATCCAGCTTTTCATCAACTTCGATATCGAACCTGAGACCGAGAAAGAAGAAGGAGTTCAGGATGAAGAAACGGCGCGTATCAGGAAGATCTTGAAAACACCGGTCGATGAACTTGAACTCTCGGTTCGGTCTCATAACTGCCTCCGTGCAGCGAATATCCGGACTATTGCCGATCTCGTACGACGGGAAGAATCAGAACTGCTCAAATTCCGTAACTTCGGCCGAAAATCGCTTGCAGAACTATCGGCTATCATTGAAGAGTATGGATTGACATTCGGTATGCCGGTTGAGAAATATTTACCCGAGGGTGAATAATTAACAGTTTAAAGTTTTTTACAATTTTTTAACAGAGGAAATCAGTAAATGCGACATAGAAAAAGTGGGAGAAAGCTGAAACGAACGGCAAGCCATCGTAAAGCTCTTTTAAATTCTCTTTCAACATCTTTATTGCGACATAAAAAGATACAGACGACGCTTGCGAAGGCGAAAGAGACTCAAAGGCAGGTCGAGGCAATCATAACACGGGCAAAGCATGCTCTCGGTGCCGAAGGAGATGGAAAGGCGAAGAATATTCATGCACGCCGCGAGGTTGCCCGAACCGTAAAAGATCGTGCTGTGGTGAAATCGCTTTTTGAGGAAATTGCTCCGAAAGTAGCAACTCGTCCGGGTGGATATACACGGATTGTGAAACTGGGTCAACGTCAGGGTGATGGTGCTCAGGTTGCTGTCATTGAGCTGGTTGATTTCAATCTTGCCGATTCAACGGGAAGTGCAAAAGCAAAACGATCGCGAAAAAAATCTAAAAAGAGCTCGCCACCGGCAGCGACACCTGTGAAAACGGAAAAGGCAATACCGGCAGTACGTGAACCGTGGGCGAGAGAAGAGAGAAATACCTAGTGAACGATAATTCATTTTCGAACTGGATACGAAAATGAAAATCACATCTGCAGAATTTGTTGTGGGGGTGACAAGTCTGAATCATCTTCCGGTGACGAATCTTCCGGAGTTTGTTTTTCTCGGACGATCGAATGTTGGAAAATCATCGCTTATTAACGCTCTCACGAACAAAAAGAATCTTGCGCGCTCTAGCGGCACACCCGGCAAGACGCGTGAGCTTAATTACTATCTCATAAATGATTCGTTGTATTTTGTCGACCTCCCCGGTTTCGGATATGCAAAAGCTCCGGAACAGCTCCGGGCCAGCTGGGGGAAATTTATCGAACAATATCTCCAAACCCGCAAACAGATCAAGCTTGCTTTCCATCTAATGGACGCTCGTCATGAACCTACGGAACTTGACAAGGCGCTAGTCGGTTGGCTCGATTTCTATAAAATTCCTTTCGTGGTAATTTTGACAAAGGCCGATAAACTTGCCCGGAGTAAGGTAGCCAATTTTGTCAAGAACGCGGAAGAGGTCTTTTCGGCATATTCTTCATGTCAGCATGTCGTTCCGTTCTCATCATTTACAGGCGATGGGAAGGTCGATGTCATGAAAATCATTTCTTCCAGACTTCAATCATAATTTACTCTTCTTTTCCCTCCTTATCGGGGCGAACCTGAACCCACAAAACAATCTCGCTTTTTTCTAAAACATTGAATAGAATGGTTTTTTTCACGTCTCCCGATGAATTTTCGAAGGTTTTCATCTTTATGGGACCTTAATAATTTAAGGAGATTTTCAGACGATATGTTGATGTAAAAAAGGCCGTAATCGTTAAGAAAAGGTAAAAAAAAAGGGCTTGACAATGTATTTTCTTAGTGTTATACTTGGATTACTTAAAACGGCCTAAGACATTTTCACAAAGTTCTTTCCTTTATGAATCTTTGGTCTCTGTCTTCTTCTTCAACGTTTCAAATAAGTATATCCTACGTGATGGTGGTAGTCAATGTGCGGAGATCCAGAAATTTCAAATCCAATGAAGTTTCCTAGAAGTGAAATCAATCATAATGATCAAGGTGCTCTCGGACCTGTCATTCTCACAAACTTTTCTTTTCTAATTCAAATTCAATAATAACTTCACTCAAAAGGAGGTGATATTCCCCGAACCTCGTTACCATGTTTCAAATAATGAAACATTTGTGACCTGGAGTTGTAGTTTTCTTGTTTAATTCGTTCCCCCATGGTTGACTCTAAAGAAGGAGGTCATTATGTACCGTAAGTTATTCTGTGTGCTAGTGGGGATACTCGTGTTTCCCATCATGGTAATGGGTGCAGATGGAAAAATACGAGGGAAGGTCGTTGATAAAGAGACGAACGAACCCCTAGTAGGTGCCACGATCATCATCGATGGCACAACAATGGGTACTGCGACGCAGATCAGTGGTGAATATTTTATACTAAATGTCCCGGCTGGAACATACGCACTTCGAGCGTCATATGTTGGTTATCAAACTAACATTGTTTCAAACGTTCGAGTAAATATCGATCTTACAACAGAAATAAATTTTGCGCTCGCTCCAACGAGTGTGCAATTGCAGGCTGTTGAGATAGTCGCCGGGCGTCCCTTACTTGTTAAAGACCAGACGAATACACTGGTTAATAAATCATCCGAAGAAATAAATCTTCTTCCTGTTCGTGGAGTGACCAACGTTGCAGGCCTTCAAGCTTCGATTGTTCAAAACGAAGGATCGAACAACCTGTTCGTGCGTGGCGGCCGCTCGACCGAGGTCAATTATATGATCGATGGTGTTTCGGTCACAAATCCGCTCTATGGGACTCCAAGTGCCACCTTTGCAAACGTGAATCAAAACAACGTCGAGGAACTACAGATCCAGACCGGCGGTTTTAATGCCGAGTATGGCTCTGCAATGTCGGGAGTGGTTGCCGTGGTGACCAAACAAGGTGGTTCTCAATATCACGCGATCGGTGAATTTGTCACCGATGGATTCATGAAACCGACATGGGGAAAAAGGGGCGGATACGGTTACTATGATGCGAATGTTGTTTTAAACGGCCCGGTTATTCCCGGTGACAACACCGCCAATTTCAGTCTGTCGATTCAACGCATTATTATGACCGATAATGATCCGCGGGCTATCGGAGGTGTAAAGCCGAATAACTCGACACATTCCTGGGATTTCGCCGGAAAATTTTATGTGAGACCGATCACGGATTTGGAACTGAAATTCGGCGGTACAGCCTACATTCGAAAAGGGAATGTTGGAACTTTTGCTAATAATGGACAGGTCGATTATTATGATTTCAATAGCGACCATCAACAAAAATTTGACAATGGAACATATACCGGATTCATCCGTGCTACGCAAAACGTCGGTTCTAACTTTTACTATGACGTTCAGGCAGGATATTTTGACGAATCTGTAAAACAGGGTGACGGTGTCTGGTTCGATGACTTGCTCTCTTACGGACTGAAATCGAAGAATCCTTCATTTGTACAGGACGGGGTACAACCCCCCTATGTGTATAATGTCCTTGCTCCTCCTGGACGAGTTCTTGATCGATTTACAAAATCAGATTCAAGAATATGGACGTTTACGGGTAATGCTAATCTTCAGACAGGAAATCATCTTCTGAAAGCTGGACTTGAATACCGATTATACAAGATTCGTTGGTATACAATTAATCCAGTAGATTTAGCAATACCTAGAACCGGTGCAGATGCAGGATGGGATGGATACCGCAATTGTAACGTCCAGTATTTTGGCTACGATTATGCCGGTAACTGGTATAATGGAGGAGATGATTTCTTCGGCTCAGGTCATAGCGAAGCAGCGAAAAAGCCGAATTACTTCGCGGCATATATTCAGGACAAGGTTGAATTGTCCGACCTTATACTGAACATAGGTTTTCGTCTTGATCGTTTTGATGCGAAGGAACAAGTGTTTAAGGATCCTGTTAATCCTTTCGGAGCCCGTGGTACACCCGGTGCCGGCGTGTTTACGCCGGACGATTTGAGAAATTCAACTCCCACGACAATAATAAGCCCGCGACTTGGTTTTTCTTTCCCGGTTACCGATAAGTCTGTGTTCCATGCACAATATGGCACATTTCTTCAGATGCCGGAGTTGTGGGACGTTCTCGCCAGCAAGACATATGCAGACCGTATGATCGTCGATGCACCATACTCAGGGACTATTGCGAATCCCGATTTGAAACCTGAACGAACTATTTCGTACGAAATCGGATTTAAACAGATGCTGTCGGATAATGCCGCGCTCTCCATTACGGGATTTTATAAGGAGATAAAGGATCTTATTCAGGTGCGTAATGTTGGGACAGCCACTGACCCGGCATACCCCAATAGTTATCAACCGTATGAGAATGTCGATTTCGGAAATGTTAAAGGATTCGATATTATTTTCGAATTGCGACGAACTAATCATATTGCTGCTACAGTGAACTATACTCTCGGATTTGCAGACGGAACAGGTTCCAATCCGGATACGCAGGGTCGTATAACCTGGATTCAGACTCAAAGCCCGAAAATTATTTCTGCGCTCGATTTCGATCGTCGGCACAGCGGTTCCATCAATCTTGATTACCGTCTTGGAACCGAAGAAGGTCCGAAGGTCGGCGATATCTACCCGCTGGAACAATTTGGTGTGAACCTGCTCTTTGTATTTAACAGCGGCGTTCCGTACACACCTTCCGTCGTGTACAACCCATGGTTTGGAACAACATCAATCCAGCCGATCGGCCAAATTAACTCAGCCTACACGCCATGGAACTTCAGATTTGATCTCCGTGTCGACAGGGCGTTCAAAGCCGGTCCGTTTAATCTTATCGCGTCGTTAACAGTACTTAATCTCCTGGATACAAAGAATGTTGTTGCAGTGTGGCGTGCAACAGGTATGCCGAACTCGACGGGCTGGTTGTCGACGCTTGCAGGACAACAGTGGGCTGAGGGTGTTACACATGAGAGTCCTACTGGTGTTGTACTGGATCCAGCCACCGCATTCTCAACCAGGGAGGCAGATCCTACGAACTATGGAATTCCGCGCCAAATTCGTTTAGGCATTCGTGTAGAATATTAATAATATCTCTGCGAATGTGAGTTCACATTACTCTGAGGAGAAAATTCTATATGAAAAGAACAACCCTATTAATTGTCTTGCTCATCCTCGCAGTACTGTCGATGAGCATGGCTCCCTATGATAGACACAACAAAGGGAATGACCCATACAGAATCGCGAAGGTTGCTACAAAGGGTGATTATGTCAAATTCGATGTGAACAATATATCAACCTTTGTTCGAAACAACGGATCATTCAACCGTGACCCTGGTACGGGGGCTGCCGGTTTCGAATGGCCAAAAGGATCTGGCAACACCGCGATCTATGCGTCAGGTCTATGGATGGGAGCTTTAGTCAACGGTTCAGCTCGAGTGGCAATTGCAGAATACTCTTATGAGTTCGATGCCGGCCCTATTGCTGCAGGAGTCGACCCGGGTGCTGATAGATATCACGTCTATAAAATCAAACGGGGCGACGATGCTAAATCAAATCCCGATTGGGCGAACTGGCCGTGGCAGGATGGCGCACCCGTTTTGAAAAAAGTCGATGGGACAGATAGCCTTGACGCCGACGGAAATCGTATTCCGGCACTCATAGGCGATATGATGGTCTGGTGTGTCTATAACGATAATAATCCGAAGGTGCATACAAACCAATTGACCGAACCTCTCGGCATTGAAGTTCAGATGACCGCTTTTGCATACAATCGATCCGATGCTCTCGGGAATACAATTTATTGTAAGTGGAAAGTGATAAATAAGGGCGGCAACAAACTTGACGATACATATATCACAATTTGGGCAGATTGCGATATCGGTGACGGTGCAAATGATTACGATGGATGCGATACGACACTCGGGATAGGATATACCTATTGTGACAATCCGAGTGCAGCCGGCTACCAAATCGCGCCTGCAGCCGGATTCGATTTCTTGCAGGGGCCGCTTGTAAATGGAACAGCTCAAGATACGGCAAAATTTCCGGATGGTCGGATTTTCCCCGGGAAGAAATTCCTCAAGATGACACGATACGTAAAATATAGCAACGATCGTTCGAATATGGGAAATCCGGATATCGGAGCGGAATCATACAATTATATGAAAGGTCTTGCCCGGGATGGAACTCCAATCGTTGACGATCTGGGTAATCCTGCCAAGTTCATGTATCCGGGCGACCCGACACAAGCATACGATGCCGCAACGAACTGGATTGAAAATACGGACGTCCCCGGCGATCGGCGTTTCATGATGACGGCTGGCCCCTTCAATATGGCAGTCGGCGATACACAAGAAATTGTTGCCGCAAATCTGATCGCTCAGGGAACAACTAATTTTGGAAGTGTGTCATCGTTAAAAGTCACAGATGCAGCCGCACAACTTGCCTATGACCTCAACTTTACATTGTCTCCACCACCGTTGGCTCCAACGGTATCGGTGGGGCAACTTAACGATGAGATTGTGTTATCGTGGGGCGAAGACGATTCGGCTACGACAGCAATTGAAAATACAGTGACGCCTGATCCAATCGCAGCCGCAGCGGGAGCGACATTTGATACCTATATGTTCGAAGGGTACGTTGTGTATCAGCTGGCTAACATTTCAGGCGATGACCCAAAGATGTTGAAAACATACGATCTCAAGGTCAATCCTCATGATCCGGCCCTGGCAAGTCCGGCAATTATTTACGACGACGTATTTGATAAAACAGTCGGGAATATAGTGAATAAGCCGGTGAAGTTTGGCGAGAATAAAGGTATCCAGCGGTCTATTCGTATTAAAACCGATGTATATACTGGAGATCCACTTGCCAATGGGAAGGATTATTATTTTGCAGTTACGTCGTATACATACAATAAGGAGAGCGTACCTAAAACATTGGAAAGCGCAATCAAGACTATAAGGGTTCGTCCGACACAATTGCCCGGTGTGCGGTTGCATGCCACCAATGGCGATACGCTGAGGACCGTTGCAAAGCACGTTGCGGGAGCTTCTGATGTAGTTCATACTGCCGGGATATCGGAAGCCACTATAATTCCATTTGTGGTAAATCCGGCGCTCCTTAAAGGACATATATATTCAGTATTGGCTGATTACGAGAATGGAGCAAGAGTGGGCTGGAAATTGCGCGATGAAACGGTTGCACAAGATCTTCTCACTTCGCCGAATTTGGGTCCCTCTCAAGGTGGGAATAGTTATTCATGGCCGATAAAAGATGGGATCGAATGGGTTGTTCTCGACGTCAAATCCAGACCGAATCCAGATTCCTGCTCCGTTCAGGGTGATGTAAGCTGGCTTGAATCAACAGGTTGGTTCGATCCTAGTACCGGAGGTGGGGTTCTGGATCCAACAGAATCAGGATATGTCATTATGATCACAGGAAGTGATATGCCTACTTACTTAGGACATATGAGTACTGCATGGGATATGCTTAATAATACACCGATCGAAGTTCGATTCGGTCCAGGCCAATCACAAAATGCTTACAGAATGAGAAGGGCTGGTGGCGTGAGCACTTCCTATGTTATTCAGGAAACCAATCCATTTGTCCCTGTTCCATTTACGGTGTGGGATATGACAAATCCGGCAAGTCCTCGGCAGCTCACCGTCTCCTGGCGTGATCAGGATAACGATGCAACATTCAATCCTACTGTCGATAATTACTTAGAGTTTGCAATCATTTATAACCGGACGTATAATGCAGCCGGTGGACAATGGCTCTATCAGAATGCAGCCGGTCATGTCGCTGCTGATTGGTCGGATGTAGCAACAGCCAAATCGGGGGCAGATATCATGTATGCTATGTCGATCGCTTTAGTAGATGGACAGACAACTGGCAACGCTGTATCTAAATTCATTGTAATACCTTACAAACCAATAAAAGCTGCAGACGTCTATACAGTTACTATATCGACAGCGCCGACCCAGAATGATTCTCTGGCGAGGATCGATTTAGACAAAATCATGGCAGTCCCGAATCCATACTTTGGTGCAAGTGCTTATGAACGCGATCAGTTCAATCATGTGGTACGATTTACAAATCTACCGCAAACGGCAAAGATTAGAATATTCAATCTTGCCGGCCAGCTCGTTCGTGTGATCGATAAAAATGACACAAGGACAACAGCAGATTGGGACCTGTTGAATAACAGCGCCCTCCCAATTGCCAGCGGTATGTATATTGCATATATTGACATGCCGGGTATAGGAACAAAAATTCTGAAAATGGCAGTCATTATGTCGGAAGAGCGATTGGATAATTATTAATCCCATAATGTTTTTGTGTCAGGGCATTTGCCACCAATTTTCAACTTGAGGAGAGCAACAATGGATATCATAAAAAATTTGTCTACGTTTCTTTTACCACTATTTGTGGTATGTATAAGTGTAGACATCGCTTATAGCGGATCCGATACCCGAGGAGGGACGGCCGGAGCGACGGAGTTGCTTGTTCCGGTTGGATCTCAGGGAACAGCAATGAGCGGAGCAGTAAATGCTTCTGTCTCTGGCGTTGAAGCCATAGCGTGGAATCCGGCAGGTATGGCGCGAATTCCCGGGTCCGTGGAATTAATGTTTTCGAACTTGAATTATATTGGCGATATCAAACTTAACTATTTCGGTGTTGCAGCATCGCTGGGTGATGTCGGCACTCTTGGACTGACGGCGCGTTCATTAAGCTTTGGTGATATTCCGGTGACTACCACCGATTTCCCCGAAGGCACTGGCACAACCTATAGTCCAAGCTATATTACGGTCGGGCTCACCTTTGCACGTGCATTTACCGACAGAATATACGGTGGTGCGACGGTGAAACTCATCAATGAATCGATCATACGTACGAGCGCGACGGGTTTCGCAGTTGATATTGGCATTCAATATGTATCGGGATCATCCGGTTTGAAACTCGGTGTCGTGTTGAAAAACCTCGGTCCAAAAATGGTTTTTTCCGGCCAAGATATGGAATCATTTGTCGAGATACCGGGACAGGAACCGGGGGCTCGTCAACGTTCGTTGGCAGTTCCCGGCCAGCAATTCGATCTTCCATCAACACTTGAGATGGGACTCGGATATGATTTCGAGGTAGCCGAACAACACAAAATAAGTATCGCCGGTAATTTCCAAAATTCAAACTATGGGAACGATGAGTATAGCATCGGTCTGGAGTATGCGTGGAATAACATGCTTTTCCTTCGCGGTGGTACGAATCGATCCCAGAATCAATCGGACAATATCTTTGGGCCGACTTTCGGAGTTGGAGTGAAGATTCCGATCGGAACATCATCCGTTTCTTTCGATTACTCGTACAGGAAAACGGATTTCTTCAGCGGTAGCCAATGGATTACTGTCAAGGCAGGATTCTAAAAGTCATATTTATAACAACATTATAAGTGAAGAGGAGCTCCCCTAAATGGAGCTCCTCTTTTATTGATACGACGGAAATCATGCAATATTTTCGTGCTCGTAAATATAAGTGGATTCTCTGCTTCTCTTTATTTTGTGCCGTCATGGTATTTTCTACCATGCGGGCCCAGCGATCCTTTGAGGCGGCGGAAGTAATCCATTCTTACGGTTCATTCGCGGACGCACGCGCAATGTCGCTCACACTCGATGGAATAATAGTAATCGTTGATGCGGGGAATGAGGCTGTTATTGAAATGGCTGCATCGGGAGAGATACTCCGTATGCTGAGCGGCAGGGGATGGGGAAATCTCGAATTTGATCAACCTGCAGATGTTGATGCGGTACAACCGTTAAGAATTTTTATTGCAGATTATGGAAATAACCGGATTCAAATATTTGATAAAAATCTTAACTATGTTTCGACCATTACAGGTACATATCCCGATCCGGCAAGTCCGATTTTTCGTTATCCTCGCAGTCTCGCAGTATCACGTCATAATGACATTTTTATTCTTGATGGTGATAATGCGCGTATTATCAAAATGAATGCAACAGGAGCACTCACAGCGACATTCGGAGGCTTTGACGCGGGGATGGGCCGGCTTTTGCATCCAATACGCGTCCGTGCAAGTCTTACAGATGTCCTTGCGGTAGTCGATGGAAACGACCTGATATTCTTCGACCTCTATGGAAATTTTCTTAGTAGATATCATAATACGGAAAAAATTTCGAGCTGCTCGTTTGATGTTTCGACCTCTCAATGGATTTGCGCTTCCGATAGTTCCGTAACTATTCTTCGGTTAGACGGAACGGAATGGCATGAACAACAGACTATAGTTTTACCAGTACCGGAATATAATCAACAGCATGATCATGTCATTATAGATTGTGTGTATCGAAACAATCGGATATACATTCTCACAGCACATCAAGTGATAATATTTGATCTTCATCCCCCTAAAGAGTGAAAAGAGCTTGCTTTAATCGTATTTTTCTTCTATACTTTTCGTTGTAAAAATATTTGAACAATACACATAAGAAAATAATTAGAGGATTTTTCCGATGGCTAAAAGTCTGAATAAAGTCATGTTAATCGGGAATTTGGGGAGGGATCCTGAACTTCGCTATACCACAAGCGGCGTTGCCGTGACGACGTTCACCATTGCAACGAACGAGAGCTGGAAAGATCAGGATGGAAATCTGCAGGAACGCACCGAGTGGCACAATATTGTCGCATGGAGAAAACTTGCAGAAATTTGCGGTGAGTGGCTGAAGAAGGGGAAAAAAGTTTATATTGAAGGTAGACTTCAAACACGAACCTACGACGATAAAAACGGTGTAAAGAAATATGTAACCGAAATTGTCGCCGATGATATGATCATGCTCGATGGAGCAGGAGGGGTGGGCTCGCCTCGCGGCGAAGCGGGCAGACCCGGATCAACAGGCGGAGCGCCCGGTACCGAAGGTTCGGTGACTCCGGGGACGGACATCGGAGGAGGATCTCAAAAAGACGACGATCTGCCATTCTAGGATTTTATCTTACGCCTCTACGAGTCGTAGACACTCGGTTGCTCGATGAATGAAATTGCTCTGGGCTTTCCCGAATTCTGATTCGTCGAGCAATATTTTTTCATTTTGTGTAAAAAGTTCTTGACATCCGTACTTCGATTCTGTATATTGCACAACATTTTTTTAGAATGCTCTTTTTCATAATGAGTGAAGGTGCATCGTCTCGATGAAATCGAGACTGTGTGAAAAGGGAACTCCGTGACCAGCATCCCGTATCGATGCGAAACGATAGATACAGGATGCAGGAATTCGGAGGCTGCCCCGCAACTGTGATCCCGGCCCTCTATAATCCATAGGGGGTACAACTCTGATTCAATGACGTCACTGCCCAGAATCCGCTGAAAACGGAAGTGGACGGGAAGACAAATCAGAATTCGGGAAAGCCAGGAGACCTGCCTGCACTCCATCGAAACATACCTTCGCGGGAAGGGGATGGATGGTGATTATAACCCCAATCTCCGGTTTCCGCCGAAGAAAGGGGTTTTTTTTATGTGTATGAGAAGAATATTATTCGGAGTTCTCCTTTCAGGGACATTACTGCATGTCGACGCGGCAGATTCCGGTTCATCTACCGGTACACCCAGCGATTCAACACTCTACCGTCTTGACGAGGTTATCGTCAGCGCGTCAAGAACCGAAATGCTCCGGAACGAATCGCCGGTAGCGGCCGAAGTCATCTCAGGTGCAAGTCTTCTGGAGCGAAATGCCTATCGGCTTTCCGACGCACTGAACGGGTCAACAGCCCTATTTATCAAGGACTATGGAGGGAATAACATAAAAACAGTCTCTCTCCGCGGAATGAGTGCCGAGCATACAGTTTTCATGGTAAACGGCGTACGGTTATCAAATATGCAGAACGGTGTTGTTGATTGTGGAGAAATTCCCGTTGAAATGATCGAACGTATCGAAGTGATCCGGAGCGGGAATTCAGCCATCGTTGGGGCCGATGCGGTGGCAGGATCTGTGAATATTGTATTTCCACAGGGCGAAGAGAAGCCTTCCATTTCACTCCATAGTGCCATCGGCTCTTTCGGGACGAGTAAAGCCGGCTTGAGCATTCGACAGACGGTGGGACCGGTCTCGATCACGGGCGGAGCATTCATGGAACGGAGTACCGGAAATTTTCCTTATACACTCTCCCAACAAACGGAACAGATTTCACGGCACCGGGATAACAACGACTATAATCGGAAAAATCTTCTTTTTTCTCTCTCAACAAAACTCGGCACTTCCTCATCCATACGGGCACTCCTGTGGTACGGTGGGAGTGTTCGCGGCATTCCGGGACAAATCCTCTCTCAGTCGGCTCCCGATGGAGTTGCCCGTCAGCAGGATCGTACTCTCCGCCTTCTTCTCTCTTCGGGATTCCCGATCGCTGGTACAATACAGTGCCGTATAACAGCAGATGTTCAGCAACTCTATCAACGGTATGAGGATCCGCTCTATCCGTACGGGAACGGACCTCTCGACACATATTCATTGAATACGATGCATGGTGGTACGGCCGAATTCGACGTCCCTGTCTCGGGAAAAAGCATGTTAGTCTTCGGTACGGAGATACGCAGGTACTCGTTAGAGGGGAATGAATTAACAACAACGCCACAGCGGACTCAACAGAGCCTCTATTCTACCTATGATCTCCGCTGGCAGAGACTTGGGGATGTCGTTGAATCTGTCTATATACTTCCGGCAATACGGTATGATCGCTTCTCGGAAATCGGCTCGAAAATAAGTCCTAAACTTGCCGTGTCGCTTCGGTCGGTTCCAATCATGGGATGGGGACTGAGGAACGCAACGGTAACGCTTCGCGGAAGTGTTGGTACGAATTACCGTGTCCCGACATTCAACGAGCTATATTACCCGTGGAGCGGTAATCCGGAATTGAAACCGGAGAATTCGACGAGCTGTGAAGCCGGAATACTTTTTGTCAATGATTTCTCCCTGTCTCACACAGTTGAAATTACATGGTTTAATATCCGGACGATCAACAGGATCCTTTGGGCTCCTGGCGAGGGGGGGCTCTGGTTTCCTCAAAATATTGGAAAGTCGCTCTCAACAGGATTCGAGTTCTCATTTACTTTTAGAACACCGGATGAAAAATTCTCGTTGAATGGAAATTATACAGCATTAAAGACAACGAAGGAGAACAGCGATGGAGAAAACGACCAGACATATAAGAAACAACTCCCTTTCATACCCCGCGAGATTGGAAAAGTAGCTGTTCAATGGAATCCGCCCATACCGATTTCATGGCTGCCGAAGGCATGGTTAGGTCTCGAGTGGCACTATACTGGACTTCGATATACAACGGCCGAGAACGATCCCGATCTAGTTCTTCCGTCGTATGCTACAACAGGATTGAACTGTGGTGCAGATGTTCTCGTCGGTTTTTTCTCGTCTAAAGTCATGATTTCGATTCAAAATGTGTTTAATAAATGCTATGAAGTAATGTCCGGTTACCCGATGCCGCGGAGAAGTTATACTGTATCGTTTACAGTACAACTGTGAAGAACCTAAATATCAATATATAGAAAGTTTTTGTAACCGTTATTGAGAGTATAACTGAAGATCATTCAGTCGAAGTACTGTAAATATGAGAATTAGAATTACGTGCCAGAAAATTGTTCTTGAAATGAATTTTTCTTCATTTTTTACTTGACTTCACTTCAGCAAGTGATTATATTCACAGGAGTTACTTTTCGATTATGTCTCGCCTTGGCTAACTATATTATTGATGTGTGCCCTATCTTCGACCAAGAATAAAATCATAAAGAGATTTTTACGTTAGTAATAGACGCAAGGAGATTTGACATGGTATTGAAGGAACCTTCTGCCGTTGAGACGGAGCCGTCGGTGTACACGCAATCTGATGCTGCCGTTAATGAACCGGGTACTAAAGGACTCACGCTCAGACGGTATTTCACAAAAGCCGGAGTTCATCCATTCGAAGATATACAATGGGAGCTCCGCACTGCAGTCATTATCAGCGAGCAGGGAGAAAAAATATTCGAGCAGGGTGATGTTGAGATTCCCGCAACATGGTCAATGACGGCGACGAACGTTGTTGTCTCAAAATATTTTCATGGAAAAACCAACACACCCGAACGTGAACGAAGCGTGAAACAGCTCGTCGAACGCGTCGCCAAGACCATTACTGGGTGGGGAGTGAATGGCGGATATTTTGCAACGCATAAGGATGCAGAAATTTTTTATTACGAGCTTACATATCTTCTCGTCAATCAGTATATGGCGTTCAACAGTCCGGTTTGGTTTAATGTCGGCATCGAAGAACATCCGCAGTGTTCAGCTTGTTTCATTAATTCGGTGAAGGACACGATGGAATCGATCCTGGATCTGGTGAAAACAGAAGGTCGCCTTTTTAAATTCGGATCGGGGACAGGATCAAATCTCTCGACGCTCCGATCATCGCGTGAAAGTCTTTCGGGCGGCGGCACGGCTTCGGGTCCTGTATCTTTTATGCGCGGGTACGACGCATTTGCCGGAGTGATCAAGTCCGGTGGAAAGACACGCCGTGCAGCGAAGATGGTAATCCTGAATATCGATCATCCCGATATTATCGACTTCATCAAATGTAAAGCTGATGAAGAAAAAAAAGCATGGGTTCTCATCGATCATGGATATGACGGTGGATTCAATGTCCCCGGCGGCGCATACGATTCGATAGGATATCAAAATGCAAATCATTCGGTTCGCGTTACCGATGAGTTTATGAAAGCTGCTCTTGAAGACAAACCGTGGTCGACCAAAGCGATTCTCGATGGCCGAATAATGGACACATACCGTGCGCGCGATATCATGAAACAGATTGCAGAAGCAGCCTGGGTATGCGGAGATCCCGGAATACAATTCCATACTACAATCAATAACTGGCATACATCGTCGGCGACTGCTCCCATCAATGCGTCGAACCCTTGCAGCGAATATATGTTTCTCGATGATTCTGCGTGCAATCTTGCTTCATTGAATTTAATGAAATTCCAGAAAGCTGATGGCGAGTACGATATCGAAGCGTTCCGCCATGCGGTAGATATTACTGTCACAGCACAGGAAATTCTAGTCGATAATGCCAGCTATCCGACTCCCGCAATTTCAAAAAACAGCCACGAGTTCAGACCACTCGGCCTTGGCTATGCAAACCTTGGAGCATTGCTGATGTCGCGTGGACTCCCATACGACAGCGACGAAGGGCGAGCCTATGCGGCAGCCGTTACGGCTCTCATGTGCGGCGAAGCATATCGCCAATCAGCACTGATTTCCAGGGAGGAAGGTCCGTTCGAAGGGTTTGCAGTTAATCGTGAACCGATGCTGAATGTTATAAAAAAACATGGTCTTCATGTCGATATGATTGCAAGTAAAGAGACAGTGCCCGCCGATCTATTAACGGCGGCGCAGAATGTCTGGAACGAAGCGTATGCCCTGGGAGAGAAATACGGTTTCCGAAACGCTCAGACGACGGTCCTTGCCCCGACAGGCACCATCGGGTTTATGATGGATTGTGACACGACCGGCATCGAACCCGATATCGCATTGATAAAATATAAAAAACTCGTCGGCGGCGGATTGATGAAGATCGTCAACAATACGGTACCACGTGCTTTACGAAGGCTCGGCTACAACGAAGAGCAGATCGAACATATTATCGGCTATATCAACAAGAATGATACGATTGAAGGGGCTCCGTATCTGAGGGAAGAACATCTTCCCGTGTTCGATTGTGCATTCAGACCGGCAAAGGGAAGCCGAACGATCCACTATATGGGCCACATCAAAATGATGGCGGCGGCGCAGCCGTATATTTCGGGAGCGATTTCAAAGACCGTCAATATGCCTAATGATGTCTCGGTCGATGATATAATGCAGGCCTATATCGAGGCATGGAAGCTCGGCTTGAAAGCGATCGCAGTCTATCGCGACGGCTGCAAGCGGACCCAGCCTTTGAGCACTTCGCATCCGGACGCTAAAAAGGCCGCTCCACCGGCTGAAGTCACGGTAAAAAAGCCGGCGCGGCGGCGGCTGCCCGATGAACGCGAATCAATCACTCACAAATTCAGTATTGCCGGACACGAAGGATATATCACCGTCGGGCTCTATGAAGACAGGGTACCAGGCGAGGTCTTCATAACAATGTCCAAAGAAGGCTCGACGATTTCAGGGTTGATGGATGCCCTCGCTACGGCACTCTCACTCTCACTTCAATACGGGGTCCCTCTGAAAGTGCTGGTCGATAAGTTCAGCCATATGCGGTTTGAACCGTCGGGATTTACCAATAATAAGGAGATCCCGATTGCGAAATCTATATGCGACTATATCTTTCGCTGGTTAGGGCGTAAGTTTCTACCGCCGGAAGACCAGCCTCATATCATCGTTCCGGAAACGACGCCGCTCGGCAATGGAGTGCAGGAAAAACCGCCGTCGATTCTTGACGCTTCGCCGACGATCGAAAAGACCGAGAAGCATATTTTCCAGACGCAGGCAGATGCGCCGCCTTGCCATGAATGCGGCAGTATCATGGTACGCAACGGTACATGCTACAAATGCCTCAACTGCGGAGCAACATCAGGGTGTTCGTAACGGCTGTCGCTGTTGCGGACTATAAGAGGAAGAATAAAGCCGGTACTCTTCTCAGCCAAAGGCCGATGAGCCTTGGGTTCAAAGAGGGGTGCCGGCTTTTTTATTAGAATTTATTGACGCTGAACTTTAGTGCCCCGCCTGTTGTTTTATAATTCAGTAACGAGTATTGAGAAAGATGAAACCTGTGCGAGGTGTTCATTTTCTATTATTAATTAAGGAATCTACAATTCGGGGATAGTCGATGAATTATTTAGAGACGCTCTTCAACATTGAAAACAAGGTGATTGTACTAACCGGTGGGGGCGGAGTTCTTGTCGGCGAAATGGCCAAAGGTTTTCTACAGGCCGGTGCAAACGTCATTTTACTTGACATCAGGGAGGAAAATCTTACAAAGAAGATTGCGAGTCTCGGCCGGACCGAGAAAGCACCCGTGAGAATACAATGAGCTCACGTAGTATTTTGAAACAGCGATCCTGTGCTAAAAACACAGAGTCGAGAACTTACTAGTGCCCCTATAACTAATTAAATATACAAACGAAGGGGCACAGTACCATCAAAGCTTATAGAAAATAATTGCTGTAAGGGAAAATAGCCATGGTTGAAGAAATATTGGGCAGACACTGTTCAATCATTTAATTGGATGGGTA
The DNA here is from genome assembly GCA_050011775.1 of Bacteroidota bacterium. Taxonomy (GTDB): domain Bacteria; phylum Bacteroidota; class Ignavibacteria; order UBA10030; family CAVZMI01; genus CAVZMI01. Next base: position 141,427 of record JBEKIL010000003.1, read on the forward strand.
TTAGTATGTTCGTCCTTTCCATTTGACATTGTGATGGAAAAAAACAGCAAACGGCAAGACGACGACATAAATTATAAAATAAATTTCAAAGTGAATGATGTATCTAAACAGCGAGTCGACTTTGAACGTGTGAAGCGGGCGATACAGAACAATCATGTCGGCAAGTGTCTTAACCAAAAAAGCTCCGAGTAAAATGTCCATCCGAGGACTCAGCAAAATTCCCAGCAGAAGAAGCGCATGCAGGATAAATCCGACGGCCATGACTGCGAGTCCGCGAAATTTCATTTCCAAACCGCCCACTCCCCATCGCACTCGCTGACGGTAGAGCTCGTTCGCCGTGGTACATGGCAGGCTTGTAATCAGGGATTGTTCCGAAGTTGAAAAATTAAAATCCCATCGGGTCTTGTCTTCGACAGCATGAACGAGTGCATAATCTTCTGTGACGCTGAACTTGATCGATCGGTATCCTCCGACATCGTCGTATGCTTTCCGGCGATAGGTCAGATGATTTCCGACGACTGTCAGCGGTTTTTTCCAGCCGATTCCTGCAGCGGCGAGAGTGAAAAGGTAGATCCAGTCGAGAGCCTGGATTGCGCCGAACCAGTTATCCGACCGAAGAAGGGTAAAACCTCCGACAATGCCGGTGGTCGGGCTATATCGGCTCACCGTTTCACGCACCCACTCGGGCTTGACGGTGCAATCGGCATCGGTCTGTAGAATTATCTCGCCTGATGAGCGATCGATCGCCTGCGCCACTGCATTTGCTTTTCCTTTGAGATGACTCTGACTCTGTTCAGCGGTGAAAGTCTTTACAAAGGGACAGTGCTGGGAATAGGATGCGATAATCGAGGCCGTCGTATCGGTCGAGCGGTCGTCGACAATAATGATTTCGAGTTTGTCATGGGGATAGCTGATATTCAACAGAGAATCAAGGCATGAGCCGATATGCTCTTCTTCATTTCGTGCAGCGACGATAACGGTCACTGTCGGCTCAGAACTATAGTGCTCGGAATGTCGTACACGCCGGACACCCAAGAGAATCAGCGTCGATTGGATGAGATAGAGAAGAAGAAATATACTTAAAAGAGCCAGGAACATGAATGTCAGGGATGTGATAATGTCATTCCTTATATATAAAAAATACTGATTTATCAAGCAGGAATCAAGAGAACTACCTTGCAGTTCCCGAAATAGCAATGTATATTCAAACATGAGCTCGTTGATAATCGGTATAGCGGGAGGAACCGGGTCGGGGAAGACAACAGTGACGGAGAAAGTCGTCGAGCGGCTCGATTCTTCAGATGTCGTTGTGATAGCGCACGATTCATATTATTATGATCTGTCGCATTATCCTGGAAAGAGTCCGGCAGAGATCAACTATGATCATCCCGATGCACTCGAAACATCGTTATTAATCGGGCATTTGAAAAACCTGCGTGAAGGCTGTTCGATCAAACAGCCTCTTTACGATTTTTCAACACATCGGCGTCGATCGGAGACCCAAACAATAGATCCCAAACGGATCATCATTGTTGAGGGAATACTGATATTTATTGAACAGGAGCTTCGTGATTTGATGGATGTAAAAATTTTTGTCGATACGGATGCCGATGAGAGGTTGCTCCGCCGCATGAAAAGAGATCTAACAGAACGGGGGAGGTCGATCGATTCCATTATTCAACAGTATGTGTCGACGGTCAAGCCCATGCATTGTGAGTTCGTAGAACCAAGCAAACGCTGGGCCGATATTATTGTCCCCCGGGGAGGTGAAAACGAGGTGGCAATTGACATGATTATCACGAAAATCCGGTCTCTTCGGCATCGGCAACCGGTCGAAATACCAGGGCGGTAACATCTCGTTGCGGACAATAATTTTTTTTTGTATCTTATAATAGTATCATTTTTTAACTTCACGGAAACGATATCCAATGTACAAAGTGTTATTAGCTGACGACGAGGAAGGCCAGAGAAAGGCGCTTGCATTTGCACTGGAGGAGACGGGGAAACAGATCGGCCAGCGTGTCCAGATTGTTGAGGCGGAAACCAGCGTCAAGACTCGAAATCTCATATCGAATGAAAAATTCGATTTGATTATTCTGGATAATGAATTTAAGGATGAACATATCCCCGGCCATCTCCCCGGCATCGCACTACTCCAGCTTGCACGGAAAGAGGGAGTGAACATGAAGACGCCGATCTTTTTTTGCAGTGCTGATACGTATGACGGACTGAAAACAATGACAGATCGGTTTCTGGCAGTTCTACTTCCGAAGTCCCATTTCGATATTGATAACGTAGCAACCTTGATCGCGGCACAATTACGTAAAGGAAAATCCTAAGTATTGTAAGCAAAGATTCCGCGACAGGTCTGTTCTTCTTCCGGTGGTTCCATCATCGAGATTACTATGAATAATCCATTTCTCGACGCAGCGGAAAAATTACTGGCGAACGATCCCGATGTGATTGTTCCGATCAAAAAACTATGGAAGCTATCTCTCGATGCACTCGCCAACAGGGATCCACTCCCCTTTGATGAATTTTCCAAAGCAATCACCTGCGACGATCGCTTTGAATTTGTCTTGGGCGAATGGCTCGATGCCGCTAGCGGGATCGACCCCTCAGAAAAATCTGTTGAAGATCAGGCACAGATGGAAGTGTTGGGGATCTATGGAGGAGAGCGCGTAAAATTAAAACGTATTCAAATTACCCCGGCCCTCCTTACCGGTATAATGAGTAAGAAAATCGATACGACAATTGATGCATTGATGCGTGCCTGGGAAATGCGGCCTGAGGGAGATAGTGAGACGGAGGATCAATTACTCCAGATTCTCGTCCAGGCGAAAAAACTCCAAAACGATCTTCATATGTTACTGGCTGAAGAGTCATCACCTGAAAAGGAAAAAAAGAACGACAAATGACGACAACGACGACCAGTGCATGGACTCCACTGTCGATAATTTCCTGGGGAGTCGATTATCTCAGAGGCAGAGAAATCGACAGCCCGCGTCTGACGGTCGAACTTCTCCTTTCCCATACGCTTCAGTGCCGGCGAATTGATCTCTATACGAATTTCGAAAAGCCGCTGACATCTCAGGAACTAGCCCGCTTCAAAGAATTACTCAAACGTCGGCTTGATCACGAACCTCTCCAATATATTCTGGGAAAGACCGAATTTATGGGATTGGAATTTCTGATTACTCCATCCGTCTTCATTCCACGTCCCGAGACGGAGAGGCTTGTCGAGGCTGTTCTTGAAGAATGTAAGCAGTGTGTCGATTGTGAATCGTCGCTGAACGTTCTTGATATCGGTACCGGGAGTGGGAACATCCCGATAAGTCTCGCACATTATGATTCGCGCATTAAATGTGTCGCCAGTGATATCAGCGGCGATGCTCTCGCTGTAGCACAGCAGAATGCGCTGAAGCATCAGGTAGCGGGAAAAATACTCTTTGTAAAGCAGGATATTCTGCAATTGTTCCCTGAAAAATACACTCCCTTCGATATCGTCGTCTCGAATCCGCCATATATAGCACTTGAAGAGTACAAGTATCTGCAGCCCGAGATTACCCGATACGAACCTCGCCGTGCGGCAACGGATGAGAAAGACGGTCTCGTGTTTTTCAAGAGAATAACGTCGCTGATGCCGAAACTTCTGAAGGCTCAAGGAAAATGTTTTATCGAAATTGCATATAATCAAGGGGAAGAAGTTGCTTCCCTGTTCTCATCGATTTTTCAGGATGTATCAATAATAAAAGATTATTCCGGAAACGACAGGGTGGTCTGTGGACGGGGGGTTGGTCAAAACGGATGAGAGTTCTGATTCAACGCGTACAACGTTGCAGCGTCGCTGTCGAGGACTCTCTCACGGGCTCAATAGGTAAAGGTGTTCTCGTGTTTCTCGGTGTACGGCAGGGGGATACGGCGGCAGACGCCGAGTACCTGGCATCGCGGACGGCTGCATTGCGTATTTTTGAAGACGAAAACGGGAAAATGAATCTCTCGGCCCTCGATACCCGGGGAAGTGCACTTGTGGTATCGCAGTTCACTCTGTATGCCGATACAAGAAAAGGAAATCGTCCGAGTTATACTGACGCCGCCGAACCCGCGCTTGCAGAGGCATTGTACGAGCACTATGTACAATCTCTGAGAACGATTCTCGGAACAGACCGGGTCGCGACCGGCGTTTTCCGGGCGAAGATGAAAGTTGAACTTGTCAATGATGGTCCCGTAACGATTATGATTGAGAGTAAACCGCATCCATAATTGCGAAGGAGTCTTTATGAAACGGAAGCACTTATTCAAGATTTTCTGTATTGTATTGGCGTTACCATTCTGTGCATGGGGGCAGGAGCTTTCACAGGTGGTTCCAGCCGATACATTTTCTACTCCGCATTTCCGAATCATGTACGAACGGGGAATTTCGATCGAGAATATCCGCGCGGTTGCAGACGATATCGAGTTAGTTTTTGGAGATTTTAATGCCAAAGTAATGCTCCGCCTTCCCAAAGAAATTCCAACGGTGCTGAGTGCTTCATTCGTCGGATTAATGCGAAGGATTTCCGGTAGGATCGAATCCCCGGCATTCTATTCACACGATACACTCTATATAGTTTCCTGGAATGATGCCGGAATTGCCCGTGAACGAATGCTCCCAATTCTTCGCTTTGCTATTGCATATTCAATTCTAGATCGTGGTTCAGTACACGGAACTCCACGGTGGCTGACGTATGGCTACGCGCTCCGGTATGCGAATATCGAGTTGCCCCTTACGCCGCCTCCGGTAGCCTATATGCGTTCATTTGATGATTTTACCGAAGAAGGGCAACAATCCAATAATCCCAAAGAGATAGGAGATTATAATTATCTTCTCTTGAAGACACTAGATTTTCTAATTAACCGCTATGGTGAGCAGAAATTCATATCTCTTTTTATGGCTATATCGAGCGACAAAACTTTGGAAGAGGGATTTGAAAAAACATTCGGAGAAAAATATAGGGATATAGAAAAGGCCTGGCGTGTGTATATCGATACTCAGGTCGGGAAATCAGTTCCGCGGAAAGGGGATGAACCGAAACACCAGGAGAAGTGATCATTGTCCGTAACAATGCTTTTTCTTGACGGTGTGGGAATAGGGAAAAAGGATTCAGCCTCCAATCCATTCTTCTCGGCCAGACTTCCCCATCTGCGATCGTTGTTCGGTGGCGGTATCCCGTATCGGCGTTCTGCGCGCCTTCAGGGTGATCATGCGTTAGTTATTCCGATCAATGCGACACTGGGAATTCCAGGACTTCCGCAAAGCGGCACAGGTCAGACAGCTCTCTTTTCAGGAGTCAATTCTCCAAAATTACTTGGCCGGCATTTCGGTCCGTACCCTCCATCATTACAGCGGGAGATTATTCGAGAAAAAAATATTTTTCGTCAGTTGAAAATCCGAGAAAAACGCGTGTGTTTTGCCAATGCATATCCCCAGCAATTTTTTAAGTACATCGCATCCGGGAAAACGCGATTTACGGTAACGACGCTTGCATGCCAGATGGCAGGGGTACAGTTGCGGGGCGACGAAGAACTCCGGAGAAATGAAGGTGTGTCAGCCGATCTCACACGCGAGAGGTGGAGAGATCTGGGATACCCCGATATTCCGGCGATAACTCCCGCCGAAGCAGGGAATCATTTTTATCTACTCAGCCGGTCATACGATTTCACATTGTTTGAATATTTTCTTCCGGACCATGCGGGTCATCAGCAGAGCATGGAGCAATCGATTAATTTTCTGGAACTATTAGACGGTTTTCTCGGAGGAATTCTCGAGACATTTGATTATACATCGACAACGCTGTTGATCACAAGCGACCACGGGAATATTGAATCACTCGATGTCCGCACGCATACGCGGAATCCGGTTCCGTTGATAGTGGTCGGTGCACACAGGAATTTCATTGCGCGGAATATCAAGAATATCGCGGACGTAACACCTACAATCCTCCAATTATTCGACAAATATTCCGTCTGAAGAGGATTACACATTGGATTGGAATCGTCAACCAGCAGTTCGTCTGGCATTTTGGATTACGGCGGGAATCATCGCCGGACGGTTTCTTATTATACCATTTTCTCTCCTTATTGCAATTGAGACCGTGATGATTCTCCTGGTGTATTTGGCCGTTGGAATCATCCGATATCGATATGGCAAAGATCTGCAGACGCTCCTTCTCATCTTGGTGCTGATATGTATCGGGGTGACGAAGTACAGTATTGACACTACTCTACTTCCCCGGGATCATATTTCATTTTTTCTCTCTCATCCGCGACAGGGAATCCTGGTAGGAACGATCGCGGAACAACCGGAAATTCGCAACGACCGACTCTCGTTTCTCCTGCATACCTCGGACATGTTCAATGATACAATTAGAACCGAGGTCAACGGTGATGTTATCGTAAGTCTCAGGTACAAACGGGATGATACTTTGAGAAATCATGGACTGAGCTACGGTGATGTAGTTGCGATTCGGGGCATTATCGAAGTCCCGAGGCATGAAAGGAATCCGGGAGAATTCAATTATCGAAATTATCTCGAGTTGAATAATATCTATGCTGTTATGACAGTGTCCGAAATGGGGGATATTCAATGTCTTGAGAAAAAGGAAGGGAATCTCTTGAAATCCTGGATTATCCTACCGATCCGGAACTATGTCAGGAGTGTCGTCGATACAACAATCGGTGGAGTTGAGGGAGCATTTCTTAAAGGACTTATAATCGGCGATAGGAGCGAGATTCCAAAAGAAGTACAGACCTCGTTCATCAATGCCGGTGTCGTTCATATTCTGGCAGTCTCCGGATTGAACGTTGCATTCGTTGCACTCATCGTTGTGGCGCTGAGTAGCTTTATCCCGGGGAGCAGGATTGTGAAAACGTGTGCGATCATTCTTACGCTTTTACTCTATATGGCCGTTGCCGGATCAACTCCATCGATTGTCCGTGCAACCTTGATGGTCGTTGTGGTACTTGTGGGAAATATAATCCAGCGTCGGGCCAATATAATGAATGCGCTTGCAGTCTCGGCACTGATCATCTATGTGTACGATGCCCGGCAATTCTTTGATATTGGATTCCAGCTTTCATATGGAGCCGTAATTTCGCTTGTCCTTTTCTATTCCCCGGTGGAATCGGCAATAATTCCCATATTCGAGCGCTACCGTCCGACACGATGGCTTTCACCCATTGTCAAGTTGTTTGTCGTATCGCTTGTTGCCCAGATGGGGACGCTGCCATTAATTGTACAGTATTTTGGTCGTATTTCTCTTGTGTCGTTCTTTGCGAATGTTGTCGTCGTTCCGGCAGCAAATATTGCGCTTGCACTGGGTATTGTGGTTGTTGTCCTCAGTATTTTTTCTTCCTGGTGCGCTGTACTCGCCGGTGCGGCGACGCATATGCTCTTATATTTGACATTAAAAATTATTACAATAGCGGCCCACTTTCGCTGGTCCGTTCTTGAAGTCCGTATAACGACAGCCTTCCATACAATTGGATATTATATTCTCATTGCAATTGTGTTCTCATTGTGGAAGGGATCGTGGATGCGCAAAGGGTTGATCCTTTCTCTTGCCGTTGCGAACATTTTCGTTTTTTATCCTGCTGCCGGATCAGCAGCATTCTCATTTCCACCGCGGATGACCGTGACATTTCTTGATGTCGGTCAGGGAGATGCCACGGTAATAGAATATCCGGATGGGAAGATTTTACTAATCGATTCGGGATCGCGGACGTCTAATTCCGACGCGGGACAACGGGTAATTCTCCCGTTCTTGAAATGGAAAGGAATCACGCATGTCGACGCGTTTGTGCTCACTCATGGTCACAGCGATCATGTTGGCGGGGCACTGTCGGTAATCGAATCAATCCCGGTAAAGAAAGTCTATATACCCCGCACCGATGTGCCTTCATCTCTGCTGACTGATCTTCAGAAAATCATTCAGGAAAAGAATATCCCTATAGAGTCTCTCTCTGCAGGGATGCAGATAGATGCATTCGATAACACACGATTGTACGTTCTCCATCCGAATGGTATACTTTCTGAGTCGAGGAGCGAGTTAAATCGGCCGAATCTTAACAACACTTCGATTGTACTTCGATTGTGTTATGGTCGCTCGTCCATACTGCTGACGGGTGATGCTGAAGAGGCTGTCGAGCAAGAATTATGCGAGTATTACGGGGTTTTTCTTCATAGTTCGATACTTAAAGTAGCGCATCACGGAAGTATCAACGCAAGCTCGGATTCCTTCATATCTACCGTAAAACCCGCCCATGCAGTTGTTTCTGTGGGAAAAAATAATAAATTTAGACATCCGTCGGTCGATGTGATTTCACGTTATCAACACAACTCAATACTCATTGAGAGAACCGATGAGCAGGGAGCTGTTGTTTTTCACATGACTGCTGATTCTGTCTCGAAAATCCAATGGCGCTGATCGGGTGATACTAAACACAATTCTTTAGCCGTCGATCAATATTATTATACGAATGTCACACGAGTTCTTTTCTAAGAAATAAAGGAAACACCTCTATCCGATTCCGGAGAGAGCGTGAATTATCCATTACGATTGGAGTTCCTATGATTTCCCAAATCATCTCGTCTCTGCGAAAGGCACACCGTTTTCTCCCATTCTATATCATCGTGGTAATTCTGTTACTCCTGTGTGTACCTCAGTGTACTCTTATTGCCCAGAGTCCGGACTGGATATCTTTTCTGAATATTATGCCGAATCCATCACCATACCTGAGTCAATGGCAGAATAATCCACAGATTGCTACCTATAATTTATCCTATATTCAGAAAAAAACGGTAACGATCACATTCCGTGGCGTTGTGACGAGTAAACGGTTCGGTCAGGTTGCCACGATTAAAGGGAATACGATACAGCTCACCGGACCCAGTTCCTGGATTTTCCATAATAATCAGATGTTAAAAATTAATGAGGCGACTTACAACGGTACTTTTGCTTCTATTATAAAAAAATCCGGCCGTCTTCCTGAGGATGATTACACTCTCTGCATCGCTGTACTCGATGAGCAGGAAAAACAGCTCACCCAGGATTGTAAATCCTTCAGCATCGTACTGCCGGATCAACCGCAGCTTGTCGTTCCACAAAACAATGATACAGTCTCTCTCGCATATCCGACATTTCAATGGACTCCGGTTCTTGTACCGCCGGGAATGACTATCCGCTATGCGATACGAATCTGTGAAGTACTTCAGGGACAGCAGCCCGAGAAAGCATTATCTGCAAATGTTCCTCAACTTGAACAGATACTCACGAGCATCAATATGCTTCTGTATCCACCCAGTGCACTTCCACTTGAAATAGGAAAACAATATGCATGGCAGATTCAGGCGCTTGATCAGAATGGAGCACCTGCCGCAGCAAATAACGGTAAGAGCGAAATCTGGACTTTCAGATATAAAAAGACGTCGATGTCGTTTACTCCGCCTCTTCTTCAGCCGCCGGGACTGACAAGGGTTCAGGGCACAGTGCAATATAATTGGCCCGGATCGAGCAGGCCGGCCCGACCACTTGCCAATATCGAAATTAAACTGCTGGTAGAATATGTATTCCACCCAAAAGTCGGACTTCCCTATGTACTGAAACCGGGATTCTTCATCCCATATCCTGATATGGGTAAGGAACTGGCATCGACAACAACCGACGGTAACGGAAATTTTTCATTCGATTTTATTACTTCCGACAGCACAAGACTTATCGCAAAAGACACGAACATATACGTCCCGAATAAAGGGCTCACTAAGGGAGATCTATACCGTGCCGGACGCGTGATAGTCTCGAGTCCGTATTACCTCAGCCCGGGTACAGATATTATGTTTAAACCCAAAGGGAACCTCAATGTTGGTATTTTAATGGCTAAGGCCCGTCAGTACAATCTCACAGTTCAAATATGGGATCCCTCACAACCCGGGGGACATGCAAAGAAAGGGACTGTCGCATATCTTTACCGGCTTGTTACCTATCCGGATCTTCCAAAGGATGAAGGAGATCCACTCGACCCCCGTCCGAAGTCGGGAGTCTGGACGCTGGTAGCGAAGGATTCTATTGAGAGCGGGCAGGTGCAATTTGCGTGTCTTGTACAGAATCGTAAACCCTTCGACGGTTATAGACTCGAGATTAAAAGTCCAGGTTGGCTCGCAATGGTTTCTTACTCAGATCTTACAATAAAATTTGACGGGACACCGAATCCACCGCTCAATTATGATAAGACAGATAATGCAACGTTTGTTGAAGAATATCCTCTCCCATTCCTATACACGGAAATCAATCCTCAGTATTTATCGTCGTATATTACCGGACATTTGACATATAAATTCCCGAACGGGCCATGTAATAAACCTCTTGCTGGTGTTAGAGCACGGCTGTTATTGAAGTATATCCTTCATAAAAACGGCGGCGGAGTTGCTGATGTGACAGGACTTGTGAATCGCTCTGATGCAAATCAGGAACTTGGTGTATCGACAAGTGATTCGACCGGAAGGGTGGGATTCTACCTGACGATGTCACCGACATTTTTCGACAGCATGGGAGTCATAGCAACTAATCAGACCTTCAAGACCGGTCCTACTGAATTTCCCACGATATACAAAGGAAGCCTCTACCGTGTGGCACGAATCATCCTGGATAATTCATACTATTGCAGTCCAGGCGAGGGAAATCCCGACTATGCCGATATTGAGATCCAGCCTTTGAATTTCCAGGATTTCGGTTCGCTATGTTGTTTGGTTCGAGCATACCAGTTTCGTGTTGCTGCATTTGATAAAGAAACAAAAAATCCTTTGAATAATATTATCGCATACATTCTTCGGGTGAAACATCCGCTAACGGTCCCGGCAGATGAATGCGGCGGATATGGAGACAATCCCAAGACGAAAAAATACGGAGCCTATACGTTCGATATCATCGCAAAGGGAGCGACGACTATTGATCCGGAGACAAGTCAAAAAGGGAGAATTAAATTTACTAATCTGGTGAAAAATGATAATAACAATACACAGGATAAATATTTCCTCTTATTGGAATCGGATCCGAAAGGGTTATACAATTATAAAACATACTGGGTGCCTTTTACATACAACTGTGACGGGGAAAAGGCGGTCTACAACGAAGATTATAAAATAGATCCTCCATATATAGATTACATGTTCTGCGAGCTGGAGCCGCTTCCACCCTATGTTGCGGCAAACATCTATCGGAGCGACACAAAATTGCCTGCACCCAATGTGACGGCCTACCTGAGTGACGGGTCGACAAGCTGGAATAAGCAAACCGATTCGGCAGGATATGTGAAGTTCGATAATCTCCCGGAAAATCCAAACGGACCTGATCGAAAGCTTTATATTTACTGTCATAGCATGGGCTTTCGGGATTCGACACTGACCGCACCCTACATTCAAAGGCTTTCCAAGGGTCAGAAGCAGGTTATCGATCCCCTCACGATTTTCCCCGCAGGAAGTATTTCCGGAGAAGTGGTTGATGAAACCGGAGTACCAGTTGATGCATATATTGGAATTCAAGGAGGTGCAAAAATAAAAACGGAATGTGCAGAGTCCAAGATGGTTATATTAGGATCCTCTCAACAGGGATACTCGGCGAAAACATATGTATGCACAAAATACGCTTTCGAGCTTCCGGCACCGACCGGCGTGAACACAATAACTATCGAACCAGTAAATCATGATAAATATATCATTTCGGATACATCAATCTACATTTTCAAGCAAAATCAAAACGTGGGGAAGCTCACCGCGTACCGGAAACTTCACAGAATTGATGTAAGAGTCAACACGATCGCAAAAGGACCTAATAATTCACAACTTGTTTTTGTCAAGGGAGCACGGGTTGAGTTTCTCAATCTCACGGGTGTCGCGCCGCAGGTCACCGATATAGGCGGGCATGCTTATTTTGTCTTCCAGAGTGATGCGAAAAGTTTCAAGATCCGGGTCAGGGGTCCGGCAGACCAGGACTTTGAAACCCAGTTCGTATCCATAGCCGATTCGTGTTTGAAAGGCTGGCATTCGGTGGGGGTATATCTACCGGTAGCCGGCCGTATAGTTGGGAAGGTCTTTGTCGGTAAGGATCAGGCTGTGGAGGGTGCGCATGTCTACATGGCACAGGAAGGATCGGGCGAAGTTGAACAGGTCGACTGTATGACCGTAGCGAATGGCTCGTACACATTGCGAAACATTCCTGTAGGAATCCACACATTCTTTGCTGTAAAGGGAGGGACGATCGGGGACTCGGCAAATATCGACGTCGAGGAATCTGGGATAAGAATATATGTCTATCCCCCGGGCAGTATAATGCAGGGAAAACCGTCAGGCAAACCTATGTGGGTACCAATCGATTCCCTGAAATTTCATCTGAAAGTCTACAACGACATGGATATCACACGTCTGCTAGATTTGCCGGTTGAAATTACAAAGCTAACGCCGCAAGCCGGAACGAAAGCAAAGATATCGGGCCGTTTCGTCACACTGCCGTCTAATACGCAATTTGAAATCGATACATCCAAAACATTAACATTTTACGATATCATCATTGGTCCGGGGAGTAAATTAAACAGCAATAATGTGCCGGTAGCACAACCGGATGCCGGAGTGGTACCGGTTGATACCAAAGTACTCGAAATAGTAAAAATTTTGAAGTCATTCAACGGTACGATAAGCCAATGTGGGAAAACAGGTACATTGCTGGTTGAAGATCTGAAGAATAACGGCTCGGGTGTGATTAGGGGGAAAGTGGCGATATATGCCGGATCGTTTAGTACCGGCGGGGCAGTGTCGTTCCCGAAGGATAGTATTGTGCTTATTCTTCCGGGAGCATCGAATATGAGCGTTAGAATGAATGTCCCGGTTGTTGCCGCATCTCAATCGGATCTTGCGCAGGTTCCGGATGGCTTCAACGTGGTCGATGCCAGCGGCAATGCTCTCCGCTATACTCTACATACATTCGACAAAAATGCTGTTGCTGATTCCAATGCATCATATGCGACGAATGGAATACTGAGACTGGCTACGCATCTTCATACGAACATACCGACAATAACTCCCTCCGATTTAAATCTCGATGTCGGTGTTATTGTGATCACTCCGAATAGTGTCGAGAGCGTCCAGAGTACCAACCAAATTTCCGCTCAGCTTGAGAAATGGCAACTGGTGAGCAGTGATTGGAGTTTTAATGGTTCCGGCCTGGTGCTTCATACCGGAGCGATGAAAACCGGACTGGTAGATGTTCCGTTCACAAAAGACCTTCCGATCACACCGGTAAAGTTGGAGACGGAGAAGTCGAGTTTTGATTTAAAAAACTTGACGCTGGGCGGAGTAATACCTCTGGTGATCACCGGAGATGCAAGTTTTGTGTACAACCCCTATGCAGGTATTGATGAACCGAAAGGGCACTGGTCGCTGATGGTGATACCGAAACCGGGGATGAGTGAATGTGCAATGATCAATACGCTTCCCGGCATGAGTCAAGGCGATAAAATTTCGTTCGGTTCATTTTATGTGTTGAGTAACGGGGAGACGGGATTTGCCGCGGATCCTAATGCTCCGCCCATTACACTCTATAATACAGTGTCGTTCACACCGGTCAAGATCGTTGTATATCCGAATCGTGTGAATGTTCCAGGTTCGTTTGATCTTCATATTCCACTTGACGGCGGCGGTAAAACAACGTCGATTGATTACTACAAAGACGTCAATAATAATATCGCCTTTTCGTTCGATCCGATCAATTTCAAATTTGATACAAAGGGTGTGCATATCGACATTCCGGGTAATGCAAACAATCCGCAAACGCTTGACGAACACGGATTTATCGCGAAAGGAGCGGTCTCCGAAGCAGGGAAATTTGCTTTTACTATCCATTTATTCCGGACACCCGATTCGACGTCACTCTGGATTGATCCGGGACAGTCGCTTGATATCGCGGCTAACAGTTCATCGAAGCTGAATGCGATTGCCGGTAATATGCATGTGGAGAGCGGTACCTGGACTAATCTATGGTTCGCCGGAGACATGACGGGAACTGAAGGAGCCACCGGCAGACTCGCCTTCACAGTGTATGGTGAGATTCTTGCCAATAATCAACAGGTTGGTGTAAAAAATATTCCTTTACCATTCGGAAATATCACCCTCACGTATGATTTTGTCAATCACCGTCTTTTCGGATCGGTCGATTTCAGTCAGGGAATCAATCTCGGACCTACAGAGGTTGCAGGTGTTGCTGAGGTGTTGATTGATAACGATGGGTGGTATTTCCTGGCCGGAGCAAACCTGAAACTTGTAGGATTCGGCGGACAGGCCGCTGTGATTTTTGGCAATTACCCCATGACGGATCATATTAAAAATCTATTCGGCCAATTCTCCTGGATTTATCAACACAAAGGTGAGTTTCCCACTGCATTTCCGGCGCATATCAAGGGATTTTATGGCGAAGGCGAGATGCAAATGCCATTCATTCCAAGTCTAGGATTCAATTTCTTCATCGTTTCGGGTGAGTTATATGTCAACATCGGCGGTGATCAAAGCATAGGTATGAATTTTGACGGCGGAATATCATACTCCACGGGAGTAAACATCTTCGGAGAAGCTGGAGCAGGAATTGGCGGGTCGATCGGAATTGCATGTGCCGGACTCAAAGCATCCGCTATTGTGATTGCCGGATATGGAGGGCAGATCAGCACCAATGGCGACTGGTTTGTCGAAGGCGATGCTTCGTTATCTTTATGCGGCTCGGCGTATGCCGGATGGGGAGTATGCGACTCGGACTGCGATGGGACATTCTGTGATAAACATGAAGTGGGTGGATGTATCACCGTGGGACTAAAGGCGCATTTCGGAAGTGACGGAAAAAGTATAACTCCATATATAAAATGAGAGCAGACCAATGAAAATATCAACATTGATTGGCATCGTAACCGTTTTCCTTGTCTGCGGTATCGTAACTGCACAACAACCTCTCAAGGCGGTTGTGGGAGGCGGTCCGCGAGGAATCTATATTCATGTTGGGAATGATATTGTCTCACCGAAAAATCCTGTGCAAAATGTTGCAGGGTATCGGATTGAGCGTAAGAAAAAAACCGAAAATTCATGGAACCTGATAGCCGATGTTGTATCGGCACAGTCGCTTTACGAATTTACCGGCCGCCTCAGCGAAATCATGCCGCTTGTTCCGGAACCGCTGGCGATCGAGAAAATACCAGCGAAGATGTTATGGGAACGTGTGGAAAAATGGAGACGGATGGATTCGCTAAAGACTTGGGGAGCAATACTGCCGGTTCGGATTGCATTAGGAACGACCTATCTCGATACGACGGCGGAAAAAGGCGTTCAATATGAATATCAGGTTTCAAAAATTGATACTTTTAAAAATATCAGGATTATTTTTACGTCACCGGCTGTCTCGTATCCACAGGCGGTTCAATATCCCCGTTTACGGCTTGTGGAAAAAAATTCTCAGGGCAATCAGATTGGAATATCATGGGGGATGGGAGCAGGGAAAAAACCTGCAAGCATGGATGTATATAGAAAAGATGGGATTCACGCTTCATTCATGCATATTTATCCTGTGCGTGTCATTATTCAACGGCGGGATTCTGCCTACTACACGGTTCGTGATACATCAATCCAGATTAAACAAATATATGCATATTTTCTCGTACCGAAGGATTTCTACGGCAATACAGGAAACCCGTCGGATACCGTTGTCATTTCATCAACAAGTTTTGCAGCGATACGGCTACCCGACCGGTTGAAAGCAGAAAGCCTTGATACACTTGGCGGACTCCGTCTGCGATGGCATATTAATGAACCCGCCGCGGTCAAAAGCCTGAAGATTTTCCGGAGTGACGATTGGGATAAGGGATACAAACCGATAGCGACCGTCGCGCCTATGGATTCTGAGTATATCGATCAATCTGTTCAACCGATGGTTCGATACTATTATTACATGACGATGACAGGTCCGTTGGGAGAAGAATCAGCGCCGACGGCAAAAGTGATCGGATTATATCGTAGTGCTGATATGCCTCTGCCGCCAGTCAACCTTCGCGGCGAGGGAATAAAAAACGGTGTTCGTCTTCAATGGGAAGTGAAGGATAAAGATGTCAATGGATTTTATGTGTACAGGGGAAAAGGAGGAAGCGATCCTCTCGAAGAGATCTCGCCTCTAATTCCTTTTAAAGAAAAAGAGATGGGGGGGATATACGTTGACACAAGCTCTGTACTGGTCGGGAAAGTTACGTATGTCTACTCCGTCAAGAGCGAGAGTAAGAGTCATGTCCTTGGGGGGTTTGCCGATACGATTTCAATACGACCATTGATACCCACTGTGCCCCTTACGCCGTTGAAATTCACGGCTGTGATCGACGGAAAAGAAGTACGATTGCACTGGTTAGATATGAAAGCGTCAGATGTGACCATCAAGGGGTATTACATCTACAGGCGTGAAGATGCCGGTCAGGGATCGAAACGGCAGGAATTTAAGAAACTTGTTGATTCACTCCTTCCCTACACACTGAATTATTATGTTGATCAAAGTATCAGTGAAGGGAAAATATTTGAATATGCGGTGCAATCAGTTGATTTTTTCAATGGAGTGAGTTCTCTCAGTGCCAGCGAACGGGTAAATATTCTACTTGAACTGCCGTTATCCCCATCGGGTATTCGCGTCGAAAAAACCATGGATGGAGTTATGCTTAGATGGGGTGCCGTCGCTCATCCCGACGTAATGTCATACAAAATCCACAGGACACAGCTTGATGGAAAAGAGGGTGTGGTAGGAACTGTGAAGTCTGATAAACTGGAATTTCTCGATCGCACTGTTAAGAGCGGGCAATTATATTTCTATACGGTAACGACGGTATGGAAAAATGGCCGGGAGAGTAATCCAAGCAAGGAGATTTCGATTCGTCCATAAAAATACCTGACGAAGGAGTACATCGGTGTGTACAACAAGTGATTTTTTCCGGCATTGGATCTTCGGGGGACTTCTTTGCATATTATTCTGTTCGGTTAGCTATGCACAAATTGATACAGCGCAAGTGAATTCCGGCCGTTCATCGGATTCCCTTCAGTCGGCTACGATCTCGGCGGCGCAAACTTCGGACTCCTTATCGCTACTGGAGAAAATAGTCGCTTTCAGCGGCGAAATCGGTATGTATGGTGAGTTGTACCATGCGTCCGGGATAGATGATCGCAGACCATCGGCAACTGGAAGACTCTATTTTCAACCGACAATTTCATTATTCAAAACCCTTACGATGAATTTCAATCTTCTTCTCTCGACCGAAGGGAGTTCAGCGCGGCAGTCGCTCGATCAGATTGCTATCCATCCCGAATGGTCATGGGGAAGGGCCGATATCGGCGATTTCAGCAGTTCTTTATCCGATTTTACACTAAATGGAGTTACGATCAGAGGCGGCGGGGTTGAGATAAATCCCGGAATATTCCGCTTTGCTGCCATCGGAGGACTCACCCATCGTGCGGTGGAGGGGAACGCCGTCGATGCCGCCTTTGAGCGGGTGATTGCCGCCGGACGGATCGGGATCGGCCGAGAAGGAGGGGATTTCTTCGACATTACAGTTCTCCGTGCCCGGGATAATTCGAGTTCGTTGAAAGTTCCCGAGAAACCAGATTCTATTCCACATAAGGACAGCACTTCGGTGATCGACTCGCTCTATGCGACGACACAGAACGACCCGTTTCTGACTGTACCGCAGGAAAATCTTGTTGCAGGGATCAGTACAGGCTTTTCACTTTTCGACGGCGTGTTCACGTTCCGCGGTGAGGCGGCTGGATGTATGTTTACGAGCGATATGAATGCTGCGGAAATCTCCGATACATCAGCGCTTAAAAACAAGACCGTCTCATCGCTGAAAAATCTCTATACACTGCGCATGAGCACTTCCGCTGACTATGCGCTGAAAACAAGTGTCGTTCTGGATTTCCAGATCTTCTCGCTTCGCGGGGGATTTACAAGGATCGGCGCAAGTTATACCTCGCTCGGGCTCGCTTCGCAGATCAACGATCGTAAGGGTTTCGATCTGGGATTCACTACTCAATTGTTAGAGGGGGGAATCTCGCTGAATGCAACATACGATCAATTGTCGGATAATCTTGCCGAACAAAAGCGATTCACAACGCAGCGATCGACACTCTCGGTCAACCTCGGAGTCCGGCCGACGAATTGGATGTTTACAATGTTAGGCTATGTTGCGAATGGTCTACTGAACGACGCATCAAACGATACCATGAAGATTGAAAATACAATGGCATCCTATATGGCTAATCTTTCGTTCCTTATCCCTATAGGGACGGTAGCTAATACGCTGACCCTGACCGGTTCATTTCAGACATCTGATGATGGAAATATTTTCCGGAAGGATTTTTCTTCCCAGGCGACAACGATGATGGTCAATATTTCGAGTGTGCTGACAGAGGATCTGAGTGTGAATCCGTTCGGGGGTGTTACAAGCACACAAATTAGCGGTGAAAAGGATGATATAACGACACTTGGTATCACTATAAATTATCGTATGTTTGAAGGAAAATTAAATAATTCATTTACGTTATCCGACGCAAACTCGGCGCAATCAAAAACCCTCAGCGTCACGCTGCAGTCGAGTTATCCAGTCTGGAATAGTGATACGGTGAATCTTAATGTACGATATTCAGATGTCACTGGATCTGGCGCGGGTGCCAATTTCAACGAAACGCAGGCGGCACTGAGTTATTCACATCGGTTTTAAGATTTTATCGTAGGTTAAAATGACCGTGATTCTACGTTTGATAAGATAATTCCCACCGCTACACTCACTGAAAGCGATTCAACATTCCCGCCGGGAATTGTAATGCGATGATCGGCCATCGAGACAAACGCGGGGTGAACCCCTTCCGCTTCGTTCCCGAAAAGTAATGCGGCATTCGCGGCGAACCGGATCTGCTCGATCGGTTCGGCATTTGCGGTAAGAGATGTGTAAATGATATATCCTTGTTTTTTCAGTGCTTGAATTGCTGCTGCGAGGTCAACCTCAACGGCAATTGGTATCTTAAACATCCCCCCCATGGTTGCTCTCACCGCTTTCGGATTATAAAGATCGACGCTCTGGCGGCTGATGAAGACCGCAGCTGCTCCGAACCAGGCACATGTCCTGATGATTGTTCCGAGATTTCCCGGATCGGTGATTCTATCAAGCAAAACAACAGGCGATTCGGTCAGTCGACGCACCAGAATCTCGGATGGCTCATGATGTTGCGCACAAATCGCTACGATTCCCTGCGATTGTTCTGTAGCTGAGATCGAACCGAACTGTTTCTGTGAAATCCTGTGATGGGAGATTTCGCGTGCTTTCATGAGACGGAGGAGCTGCTGCTGGCGCTGTTCGCTTGTGCCGAAGTCCGGTGTACACAGAACCGATGCGATCTTGATTGGAGATTGAAAGAGCTCTTCACAGAGGCGAACTCCTTCGACTATGTACATCTGTTCCTTCTCACGATATTTTTTTTGTAGGAGGGAACGATATCGCTTTAGCTCTGCTGCAGTTATTTCATTAGACGAATACCGGTGCTTCATGAGAATCCTTAGCGTTTTTTTTGACCACCGGTTTGACCGGCCGGCAGATCTTGTTTTTTGTAGCCTGCAGGAACGTTGAATATGGATTCAGGCAGCGATTTTCTCTGAATGGATGTCACTGTCATTTCGGCATTTGTCCCCTGTGCATTAATAATCGTTTTCATAGGAAAGACTTGCAGTTTATCCAATTCCTTCGACCATTGAGGAACCTTCTGTTTTTGTACCTCGCTCATCGTTTGCATTGCTTTACGGAGAAACGTCAATTCTGAGGTTCCCCAGATATCAATCGTGGCTTCACCTTCCTGCAGGATTATCTGCTCGCAGTTGTAACCGAGGATCTTTTGCTTTTTACCAGTCCTTGTAACCGTCACCATGTTTGTGTCGTGAGGGAAATTCTTCATCATTTCTTCAATCGTTTTTATCGATAATTCCATGTACACTTTTGCCTGATCGAGGATTGTAATGACACGGCCTTTGTCGCCCCGAAAAATAATAATCAAAGAACCCATCTGTTCGCCCGGGGCCGTCATAGCACTCCGAATTTTTTTCCCCTTGATGGATACTTCCTGTGTTATTGAAAATGGAGTATTCCCTTCTCTTGTTCCGGTCGTCGTTGTTGTGAACGTCCCTTCAAATTGAGACCATGCCGGTAGCGAGGAAATAACCAACACCGTTACAATCCAAATTGCTATTTTGTGGTAAGAGTTCATGTGATTACTTTCCTGTTGAAGAATATGATAGTAACTTACGGAGAGAAGCTAAGAATGTCAATAAGAATGATAACCAATATTACGGAGCACATTTAAAATTCGTAATTCGAAATTTACATGGTGGCCTCGGTATGGCTGTAGAAAAAGTGTTCTAACTTGGTCACCCGGCTTTCGAAAGGCACATATTCCGAACGCAAATTTCCCGGGAAGATAAGTCTATGCCGAAAACTTATGAACCTCGGGCTCTTGAGGAATTCAAGACAGGAAATCGAAAGGAACGCTTCCGGGATTCAATCATTCTATCAGGCTGGCCTGTTACACTGATTACGGACGATAATTTATTACCGTTGTTTTTCATGAATCCTATTTATTTTCTTGTTTTAATCGCTTATTCATTCGTATATTTAATGAAGTTATCACAATCAAAAGATATCCATTATGGCAAGTACGGCAAAAGAGATATATAATGATATATTAGCCCGCGCAAATCGAGACGGAAGCGGCTTTGGGAATTGGTATGTCGGTACTACATCAGATCCAAACCGACGCCTATTTGAAGAACACAATGTGCAGGAGAAAGACGGATGGTGGATTTATAGAGAAGCCTTATCATATCCTTCTGCACGTAATGTCGAACAAGCGTTATTAAATGCTGGATTCGACGGTGGAATCGGCGGAGGTGATATTAACACTAAATATGTTTATGCCTATCGAAAAGTCCTGCACGTTACAAATCCATAGATCTATGATAAGCATCTATTTCTTTCCAATTCTTGTCGACTAATATCTCGTAATTAATAAATTCCATTTGGATATTTCGGTTATCTATCTCTTGGCTTTCAATACCAGAATGTTTGTTGGACACATTTATCATTTTTTTATGGCTCAATATCAATATTAAGGTTCGTTGATTCTTCTTTCCGTTTTTCTTACTATATAGCTAAGTGATGAAAATCCCTGAAGATAAAATCGACGAGATACGCAATGCGACCGATATCGTCGAGCTGATCGGTTCTGTGATCTCTTTGAAAAAAAGAGGAAAGAACTACGTCGGACTCTGCCCGTTTCATCAGGAAAAAACGCCCTCCTTCAATGTCAGTCCCGATCGCCAGATGTATCATTGCTTCGGATGCGGAGTCGGCGGGAATGTATTCACATTTATGATGCAGCATGAAAAAGTGTCGTTTGTGGAGGTTGTCAGAGTCCTCGCTGAGCGGGCGGGTATTTCACTCCCCACATATCAAAGTGAACAGGCAGAGCAGACCGCGAGCGAAAATGAACAACTCTTTAATATAATGCGTCTGGCCGGACTATTCTTTTATCATAATCTCACGACGACACCGGAAGGCGAGTTTGCGTTGAACTACTTCCACCAGCGTGGATTCACCGATGAGACAATTCGCAAGTTTGGCCTCGGGTATTCGCTTCAATCGTGGGACGGACTTCTCGAGTATATGCAGCAGCAGGGATTCGCGGATAATCAACTCGAAAAAGTCGGACTCCTAAGGCGGCGTGAGGATCTAAGCTATTATGATTACTTTCGGGGACGTGCGATGTTCCCTATTTTTTCACCAACAGGACGCGTCATTGCGTTCGGAGCCCGGAAACTGTACGATGATGATAAACTTTCCAAGTATGTGAATTCTCCCGAAACGCCTATCTATAATAAAAGCCGGGTGCTGTACGGTCTCTATAATGCCCGTGAGGCTGTACGCCGCGAGGAAAATGCAATTCTCGTCGAGGGATATGCCGACCTTATCTCGGTATTTCAGGCGGGAATTCTCAATGTAGTCGCATCGAGCGGGACCGCCCTGACCCCCGAACAAATCCAGCTAATCGGTAGGTACACACGCAATATAACGCTGGTCTATGACGCCGATTCTGCCGGTGCACAGGCAATGATGCGCGGCGTCGATCTGGTGATTGAAAACGGACTCGATGTCCGTGTCGCGGAATTACCCGAAGGCGATGACCCGGATACATTCGTTAGAAAAAATAGTGCGGAGGTATTCCGGCAATTAATAAAAAATTCAATCTCTTTTATCGAGTTTAAAGCTCGGACGTTCGATCGGCGGGGAAAACTGGCGACTCCCGAGGGGCAGGCCGAGGCAATCCGATCGATCGTCCAGACAATTGCAAAAATTCCTGATGAGCTTCGGCGGAATTTTTTTATCAAAGATGTGGCGGAGCGTTACGGGTTGTACGAATCGGTTCTCTACCGTGAACTCGAGAAGGATCTGCAGTCAGACAGAAGTCGTTCAATGAATGAAACTCGAAGCTCGATTAAGTCCAGAGATCAGGATCCGACTGAAGGACTTCGGGTTCCGGTGGTCAGCGTTTCGATATCGGATGTCACACCCCGGAAGGAACGCGAAATATCCGTCGCGGAACGCGATCTGGTCAAACTCATGCTCGAAGAACCGAGAACAATGATCGAGTTTATTCTCTCTCATGTCTCGGTTGATGAGTTTGAACATCCTCACACTCGAGCGGTTGCACAACTGCTCCTTGATAAATACCGAGCCGGAGAGATTATCGATCCGCATATGCTGCTTGAAAGCGAGCTGGACGTACCGTTGAAAAACCTTATCACCGATGTCGTTATCAGTAAATACGAAATAAGTCCGGGATGGACTGAGCAAAAACCTATTGATGAAGCGGATATCTGGCAGGTGGCACAGTCAGCACTCGTTGCAATGATGAAAAGAAAATATGACATGATGATCGAAGAAAACCAACGGAAAATGAAAGAAGCTGCCCAGCATGGTGAGGAGGTTTCGGCGTTTGTAACGCGGCATCAGGAATTATTGCTGAAGAGAATGCAGATTGAAAAGGAAGGATTTCCGGCGAAGAAAGAATCGTTATAAAATCTATTGAGGGTATTGCCATTCTAAAAAAATTGATAAAAAGCTTTGAAATTTGATAATTTTATAGTGGGAGGAAGTATTCTGATGCACGTCACTGCTTTGAAATAAACTAATTTCTATCTTAAAGTGTCAAATTTGATAATCCGATATCTTTTAATATACGTCAGAAGGGGGCGATACTATGAAATCAATCCGTTACTATGTTGTGCTTTTTCTGGTAATTGATCTGTTGAGCGTTGTGGTTCTTTTCGCTAAACCGCATCCAAAAATAGTTTTTATCTCCAAGCCGATAACAATTGCACATGTTGGGGTTTTGTACAGTTATGACGCAGAGGCAAAGAGCTCCGATTCGGCTGAAACTATAACGTACAAACTTCTATTCCCACCGACTGGAATGACGATCGACAGTGTGTCGGGACTTATTCAATGGACTCCGGTGCACAAGGGGTATTTTTCTGTCATGATTCATGCTCGTGGAGATAGCGGAGGGTCCGGGAATCAATCGTTTGCAATTCGCGTGCTCGACGCCGTCGGAACAATTTCAGGGCAGGTCGTCGATGCCGTAACGCTACTTCCAATTCCATGTGTAACTGTCCAGCTATTTCCATCCAGCAAGTATACCATTTTAAGCTTCATTGGAATGCCTGTCTTCGGCTATAGTGGTGTAACCGACGACCTCGGTATGTATTCTATCTCGAATATTGATACCGGAGTGTATTATGCCCAGGCCGTCAAGGGATGGCGAATTTCCTGGACACTATTGCCCTGGGATCAATATTTACCGGTCTGGTGGAAGAACTCTCCTACTATCATCGGAGCGGATCCAATTAACATCGTTCCCGATTCCACGATGACAATCAATTTCCAGATGAGAAAAAGAGTAATACCACAGAAGATTACGATATCCGGTACGGTAACCGACAGCAGCGGAAAGCCGATCAAGCATGCATTGGTGATTGTCTCAAAGGTTAAGCCCGAACCCGATGATCTCGACGAGAATGATGAAGAATCGGCATCTCCGGCTATGCCCGATCTCGGGGAATCGACATGGGGGAGGATCGAAGACGCGTGTGGAAACGGACTTACAGATTCCAACGGGGTCTATTCGGCACAGGTATTCGCCGGATTCACTTATATTGCGTCGGCATACGCAAAGGGGTATGTGATTCAATTTTATAATGGGAAAGTCAATGTACTCGAAGCGGATCGATTTACACCTGCCAACGACACTACGGGAATTGATTTTTCGCTGACCCCGGTACCAAAGGCGACAAGTCTGATTTCGGGTTCGGTACAGGACAGCAACGGGCAGGGGGTTGTCTCACGGTTGATTCTATTCCCGGCACGGAAACCGTACATTGGGCCGGGCCGGACTGTAAGCACGGACTCGAACGGGAATTTCCAATTTGAAAATCTGTATGATGGGAAATATCTTCTGATGGCGGTTCCTTATAAAGAATATTTACCCGCGTTCTACAAGAAAGATGCTTTCGGAGTCTGGAATTGGAAAGAAGCCGATACTATTTCGCTTGCCGGACAGGAAACCGGTCTCATTGTTGGTGTGGTGAAAAAACAAAATCAGGGAGCCGGTTTTGTGCATGGAAGAGTTCGCACAAAAGACGGAAAGCCTGTTGAAGGAGCGATAGTCTATGCAGTACTTCAGCCGAGCGGGGTGAGGGTAAATTATGCTGTGACGGGGGCCGATGGTTCCTATGATCTTGGCGGACTTCCACCGGCTGACTACACGCTGGTAGCCGATAAACCCGAGTTCGTAGCAACAGGGACCGCACAGGCTGCGATTGATTACATCAACGGCGGAGGTGCAGTTGTTCCTGATATCACGTTTGAAGAACTCACGGCGGTTGAACCCGGTGGTGGATCCGGAAGTGCGATTCCAACGGTAATTGCATTGTATCAGAATTATCCGAATCCATTCAATCCGTCGACGCATATCCGATATGATCTCCCTCATGATGCACATGTATTACTGAAGGTGTTTAACATAATCGGCCAGGAAGTGGCGCTTATTCTCGACGGGAATCAAGTAGCGGGAAGCCATACCATCGAGTTCGATGCATCACAATTGCCGAGCGGGATATATTTCTGTAGAATGCAGGTTGAGAAATCGGTCATAACAAGAAAAATGATAATAATGAGATAAAAAGAAAACATCAATTTTCCCAACGGGTCCGCAACCCTACGGGTCAATTTAATTGTCAAATCCCAAGCTGAAGAGGCTGAGCGATATCCGATTCAATAATATCAGCTATCAACACTTGGGATTTGCTATGTAAATATGTAGTAGCAGAATTCATAAAAAACAATGAAGGATATCTTGCATTAGAAGTGGACACTCGCTACATTATCTTCGATAAAATTCATCTGTCATCCATAATCATATTTAATTTCCTTTGACAGACCGAATCAAAATCCGTATTGCCCGCGTCTCGCAGTCCCGACGAAACCCGGATATCCCGCTTCCAGCCTATGCCACGGAAGGATCGGCGGGAATGGATATTTATGCTGCAGTTGAAAGCGATATCGTTATTCCACCGGGTGAGACAGCTCTTATTCCCACGGGTTTTTCCATCGAATTACCTCAAGGGCTCGAAGGACAGATCAGACCCCGGAGTGGACTTTCCATTAAACACGGAATCGGAATTCTCAATGCTCCCGGCACAATAGATTCCGACTATCGCGGCGAAGTAAAAATCATCCTTACGAATTTTGGGAAACAATCTTTCGTCATTCACCGCGGCGACCGGATCGCGCAGCTCGTTGTCGCTTCCTATGATCGTGTGGAATGGATAGAAGTTGAGAGACTCGATTCGACCGACCGCGGAGTGGGGGGATTCGGTCATACAGGACAGTAAGCAGAGGATTGCATGGCGGGAATACTCTATCTCATTCCAACACCTATCGGTAATTGGGAAGATATTACAATCCGTGCGTTACGTCTCTTCAAAGAAGTCGACCTGATCATATGCGAGGAATTTAAGGAAGGTAAAGCCCTCTTAAGGAAAATCGGATTCGAAAAACCTCTCGAGAATCTAAACGAACACAATGTTGTAGAAGCAACGAAAAGAATCATCGGGCATCTTCTTGATGGAAAATCAATAGCCCTGGTCTCTGACAGCGGCACTCCGGTTTTTTCAGATCCGGGGGCTGAGCTGGTTCAAGCCGCCATTCATCATAACGTTCGCGTTGTTCCCTTACCCGGGGCTTCTTCACTCTTGCCGGCGCTCGTTGGATCAGGATTTTCGCTTGATTCATTTCTTTTTGTCGGGTGGCTTTCACCTAAAAAGGAAATAAGGAGAAGACAGCTGCTTGCCATCAAGAATGAACGGCGGACGTCAGTGATTATGGATACCCCATATCGGTTAAGGGTTGTGATGGATGATATGATGTCGATTCTCGGTCCGTCGCGTGAAGTCTCGATTGCATTTGATTTAACTATGCCCACCGAACAATTTCTCCGCGGACCCCTAGGAAAAATCGCCGGCGAAATTACTGCAAAGAAAATGAAAGGCGAATATGTGATCGTTCTTCATGGAGCAAAAGTAAAATAATATTTGTTAGTAAGATGTGGTTCGGGTATCTTCGGAAAAATAGACATAATTAAAGATTACATTCCTTGCTGTTCGCAAAGAAGTTATCTATATTTTGTTAGAAGGGTATCATTTCATAAGGAAAGCCATGGTCGAATTCGGTACAAGGTCAGTTCGGGCACCTGAGATTTATGGAGATTTCTGGTTCAATTCTGAACCCCTTCCGCTCGGTGCGCTGCGAGGACAGATTATTCTAATCGATTTTTGGGATTATAGCTCTGTCAACTGTCTTCGGACGATTCCCTATGTAAAAGAATGGTATCACCGATACCACGGTTATGGTCTTGTCGTGATTGGTATTCATGCACCGCAGTTTCCTTTCGGACAGCAGCCCGGGAATATCCAGCGTGCTATTGAACGGTTTGGTATTCAGTATCCTGTGGTCATGGATAATCAGCAGCTTATCTGGGGTCGATTCAGAAATCGATATCTTCCGGCAAAATATCTTATCGATAAAGACGGTTTCATACGCCATGTGTTTGTCGGTGAGGGAAATTATATCACACTGGAACATTCACTCCAGTCCCTCCTGATCGAAACCGGTTGCTTCGAACCGCTCCCGCTCCCGATGGAGCCGCTCCGCGATACAGATCGTCCGGATGCTCTCTGTTATCGGGCGACACCGGAACTACAGACCGGATATGTCCATGGATGTCTCGGTAACAGCGAAGGCTATGCTCCGGAATCTACGGTGGAATATATAGATCAGCATCAATACATTGAAGGACGTTTTTATCTTGAAGGTAAATGGCGGAGTTCGCGTACTGCCGTCGAAATGCGGGGTGAGAACAGAGAGAAAGGGCACATTATTTTTCCATATACCGCTGCCGAAGTCCATTGTGTCCTCCAGCCGGGTAGTATTAAGAGTATTGTTGAAATTTTTCAGGATGAGTTGCCGCTCGATGAGTTGA
The DNA here is from genome assembly GCA_050011775.1 of Bacteroidota bacterium. GTDB lineage: Bacteria > Bacteroidota > Ignavibacteria > UBA10030 > CAVZMI01 > CAVZMI01. The sequence continues at coordinate 169,157 of JBEKIL010000003.1, forward strand.
ATCGGGGAAGCGATGTGACGGTGGAGCCCGACCTGTCGAGCATAATCAGAGTCGATGAGCCGCGATCGTATTGCATCGTAAAAAATAAAGAGTTTGGTCCGCACCGCCTCCGGATTGAAACAACCTCGTCTGGTTTGATGATCCATTCCATTTCATTCATTTCCGCTGTTATCCCGGAATTAATCCAGGACAACTGATGAAAACCTGTATAGCCGCTCTTTTCGGAAATAGGCATCCGGTTATTCATGCCGCTCTGGTCGGGACTTCCGGATATAATCTTGCTCCCACTTTATCAAACGTCAGCGGACTGATGGGCGCCTTTGACTTTAACATAGGCGTAAATGAAACTGGAATTGCTTAGAGAACATATCGGATACCGAGAGTGAAAACACTTTTCAATATTATATTAATTATCATAATTATCCTTTTCTTAACTTCGTGCACCCGACAACAACAGGAAGAACAGAAGCCTTCATCGGATACAACTGCAAAAACGACACCGACTGCAGTGCAAGATACAACTAAATCTTCAACCAATAAATATATGACTTCTTCCCGATCAGGGAAATCAAAAACTGTGGCGTCCGATACTCTAGTCGGAGAAATATATGTCGCCGGGAATGAACCTTTCACACGTTTAATGCTGTCGCTTGGACCTACAAAGAGTATTAATCTCGAAGCGGATACAATGGTCCTAAAAAAACTCCGGAGAATGCAAGGGGAACGTATCAAGATAGTCGGGACAATAAAGAAATCTATCATGGGTAAGGCAATCGTGATTAAAAAATATCGGGTTGTCAAGTAAATAAGGAGAATGTGCAATGAAGAAACTTCTGATTATTATATCACTGGTACTCGGCTTTATTTCTCCGGTTTTTGCACAAAAGGCATATATGCCGGCTGCAGCTGAAAGTACGGCGAAAATCCAGCCCTCATATCCCATCGCAGGTTCTCATCTGCTCCACAAAGATTGGGAAATGCTCAGTCCGATCCTAAAGGAATATGCCCGGACGCACCCGCAGGCGCGAAGCCTGAGGAAAACCGCTTCATGGGATTTTAATGTCGGAAGCACGCATAGCTGGTACGCAACAGATTTAAGCGGTTCTAATCAACACGAATATCTGGTTCCATCGACATGCCGCGCTGTGGGGACTCACTGCTATATATTTGTAGAAGATGCATCGTGGAATACGCGTGCAAACCAGGAAGTGGTAGATTCAGTAATGGCTGCTTTCGATTCAAGAACTCCTGCTGATCCCGTGAAGGGAATATATGAACTCGATACTCAATACTTTGGAGATCCGCTGGATATCGATGGCGATCCTAAGATCATCATTCTTATCCTGGATATTAAAGATGGATATTCCGGCTCGGGTGGATATGTCGCCGGTTATTTCTACAGTCTTAATGAAAATTACGACGAGGGTCTTCCAGCCGACCGTCACTCAAATGAAGCCGAAATCTATTATGTCGATTGCAATCCTGCCGATTTAAAAACAGCCAGCGGCAGAACAAATGCAGAGTCGACAACCGCGCATGAATTCCAGCATATGATTCATTACCACTACGACCCCGATGAGATTTCATTTGTTAATGAAGGCCTGTCTGAATCGGCCATGGTATTATGCGGTTATGCATTTGAAGGTGCGTCGTTGTACTATGCTAACACAAATGTGAATTTTCTCGGATGGAATAATAATAATTCGCTCCCTGAATATTCCCGTGCCGGGTTATTTACATGGTATCTTATCGAGCAATTTGGAACCGGTATTGCAAAAGATATAGTGCAAAGTGGATATCCGGGCAGCGTACTTCATGGAATGGACGGATATAACGATGGTTTATCCAAGGTAACGACATTACGATTTTTAGACGTCTTGAAAAATTTTGCCATTGCCGCAGGTTTGAATGACACTACCTATGATTCCAGGTATGGCTTTAAACGGATGAATATTTCAACCTATCCGTCATCATATCGCACATTTACTAATCCGAATGTTCCCGCGACCTATGATACACTCGAAGCATACGGAACCCGATACATCACTTTTTGGGGCGGCGACTCTTTAAACGCAACCTTTTCATATGACAACGCTAAGGCCAGCGTTCATGCCATTGCTAAAGGGAGTGCCGGGAAAAAAGTCAGCGACGTTGCACCGGATACTCCTTATCTTGAGAACGACTTTGGGCAAGGTTATGATAAAGTAATATTCGTTGTCACGAATATTTTTGGAAGTAAAACAATTTATCATTTTACGGCCAGCGGGATAAGCGGGGTCCAGCAGCCTATGGAGATTGCATACGACGACGGGAATCCCGAGGGATACTTTACGTGGACAACGGGTGATTCTGTTACAGTACAGTTCGATGCTGTCCCCGGCGCCATGCTCGATAGTATAAGAGTTGCCTTCCGACGAGCCGGCTCGTTATCATACGGAATCTGGAAATATTCGGGGGTAATGAGTCCATCTCCGTTAGCTCAAAACTATGGCACCGGCACAATGATATGTACCGACAGTACACCTCCGTATCCATATCCGATTCCATATCAAAATTGGGTGAAGACGGATGTCTCCGGTTGGAACGTCGATCTCAATTATCCATTTGCCGTTGGATTTGCATTCGGAAGTGACGGAACGGCACCCGGCTTGATGATGAGCAAGGAACCATATTCAGAGCCGCACTATAGTTTTTCATATTTCAAACCACAGGGTGGAACAACATATCAATGGTATGTCGTTGTAACCAACAATGCACAGGATAGTGCGGCGAGATATCTTGTCCGTGCGTATATCCATTATGTCACCAATGGAATTGCTAGCACGATCGTGCTTACTCCAAAGGTATTCGATCTTTCACAGAATTACCCGAATCCCTTCAATCCCGAGACCAGCATTCGCTATGCAGTCCCGACGAAAAATCCCGTTCGGCTTTCGGTATACGATATGCTTGGCAGAGAAGTGGCTATATTAATCGATCAGGTTCAGGATCCTGGCACATATGAAGTGAAATGGGATGGTAAAAATACATCGGGTCTGTCGGTTGGATCGGGTGTCTACTTCTACAGGCTGCAAGCCGGATCGTTTATAAAAACCAATAAGATGGTGCTGCTGAGGTAGACATATGTAGTGACGTTGCAATGTTGCCCATCCCGACTTTCTGCCTGTGTCCGCCACCGTTGGATTTCGGCGGTCTATGAATCGAAGAGACATTTTGTCGGGATGGGTTTTTATTGACATTCAATAAATGATCTCTGGAGTGGCATAAGAAAAGAGGTTTCACGACTCCTAATTCAAGTGATAAAACACGTTGAATATCATCGAAAAAAGAAGTAATATTATTAAAATAAAGGATGCCGATGGGCATATTAAGTTTTCTAAAGCCGGGGAGAATTACATCGAAGTGGACTTTCACCGCCAAAGGCGTTATCTGGCGAGTTCTTTTTTCTGAAAATGGGGTGATTATAGGTGAAGACCGGGACGAAGAGGAAAAATCGCTCGTTTACTTCTGTCTCGACGAATTGAGCGGTAAAGTTCTCTGGCGTGAGAAAAAGTACGAAAAAGAATGGTGGAGCGGGATCGAAACGATCGACGGAAATACCCTCTTCATCCATGGTTATGCTTCGCCGGATATGCCTGAAAATAAAGGAATCGTTGCTCTCGATATTTTTTCAGGAAGGGTTCTCTGGGAAAATCCGGGCCTTCGATTGCTCTCGGCATATAAGGGCATAATTGTTGCCGAGGGATATTATTTTGGAAAAAGGATTTTCTGTCGGCTCGATTCAAAGAGCGGAATAATTCAGGAAGAAAGTGCAGATCGGAACAAATTTGATAATTTACATGATTTGGGAATCGATGAACGCCGCTATACTTTTCCGGTAACGTTGATCTCCGGCGAAGGTGAACAGGGAAAAATTATTTATGAACATGTCAATACGGAAGAATTGATCGGAAGCGTTGAATTCATCGAACATGATGACATGCTTCTCTTCAATTACTATGAAAAAAATGTGAAATTGACTCAGAACCGGGATACCCTGAATAATTATTTCAAAATTGTCTCGATTGCAAATAAACGGTTAATATTTTCCGAGACGCTCAATACAGATGTCTCATATCCCGTGCCGGACGCATTTTTCTTTCATGATGAATTGTTGTTTTATATTAAAGACCGATCGATCCTTACAGCAGTTCGACTATGATGGAGAGCAGTCTGTGAGTGCCCTGCGGATTGTAACAGATTATATTTCGGTTTCGACGAAGGGGGACACCGATATCATCGATATCACGGAACGCGTTGGCGCACTCCTCAAGAAACATAAATATAAAGAAGGGAATGCAACCGTTTTTGTCTCGGGTTCGACTGCAAGTGTCACGACCGTGGAGTACGAACCGGGACTCAGGGCCGATCTTCCGGAGGCGTTTGAACGAATGGCACCCGTTGCAAAATTGTACCATCATGATTCTACCTGGGGAGACGGAAACGGGTACGCTCACGTACGCGCTTCATTGCTGGGGCCGACCCTCATCGTGCCGTTCTTAAAAGGTAAGCTGATGCTCGGAACCTGGCAGCAAATTGTCCTGATTGATTTTGATAACAGAAGTCGTTCTCGAAAAATAGTTGTTCAACTTATTGGAGAATAGGAAGACTTATGACACCAATCTCAGTATATCAAGTGAATGCGTTTACCGATTCGCCTTATGCAGGAAATCCTGCGGGCGTGGTTCTCGACGGCGATAAGCTCAGCAACGCACAAATGCTTGCTATTGCAAAGGTTATGGACTTTTCCGAGACCGCCTTCGTGCTTCTGCCAACCGAACAGGGCGCCGATCTGAAGATTCGGTGGTTTACGCCGGAAGAAGAAGTGCCGCTGTGCGGACACGCCACGATAGCAAGTTTCTTTACGCTTGCACAATTCCATCGGTACAATATGCTGAAACCGGGAACATACAAATTCCGTCTTCAGACAAAATCTGGGATTCTTCCTGTCACGGTCAAGATAGCAAAAAAAACGATCGTGTATTTCGGACTCCCAATACCAAATTTTATTCCCATGAAATGTCAGAAGAAAGATCTGGCGGCAATTCTGGGAATTCCTACTGAGGCCTTTCTTTTTAAAACGGCCGTTCCCTTTGATACTCATTTATATCTCGAGATATCACGGTTACCGCTCCTTCTGTTGATGAAGCCGAATTTTGACAAAATGAAAGAATATTTCACAGCCAGGAAAATCTACGGAATGTGCGTATATACGAGAGAGACTGTCGAGCCGAACTCGGCGTTTCATTCACGGTTCTTTGCACCGACGGTCGGAATCAACGAAGATCCCGTGACCGGATCGGCTAACGGACCGCTCGGCGCACTCTGTGTGCTCAATAAGAAAATAAAGCCGACCAACGGCCGCCGGTTTATGATCGGTGAGCAGGGAGATGCAATAGGACGTTCCGGTCGTGTGCTGGTCGACATCCATGCGAAACGCGGGACAATAACGCGCGTCACGATCGGTGGGAAAGCGGTCGTGGTCAGCGAGCAAATGATCCCTGTGTGATCTCGATATGGCTATCTATTGCTAATTAACCCAGCCACCTTGATGTTGTTGTTCTGATAAGGATTAGATTATATCACTAGTGCCCGGTCAACTATTATTCCCTATAAAAAAACAGGTCCTCCCGCTCTCCGAGCGGGATTCCAACTACTAAAAATAGATAGAATTATTTCAAAATATTAGTTGGAACGGCACTGGTAATGAGCGAATCCAGACATTGTCTGTCGAATCGAGTCGTACTATTATCTGCAATAAAAATCGAGATAGCCTTTACCTCATTCATCTGATAATTTGTCAGAAATTTTTTTGCTGAAATAATCCCGTAATACTCCGCCGCATTAATTTTTTAAGGAGCCTTCATGACGCTGAAAGCAACTCTGTTCTCACTGATCCTACTCATTGCCTTTAGCGGATTTGTGTACAATATCCGGCGGCTTCTGTCATATCTAAAAATTGGGCAGAAGGAAGACCGTAGAGGAAATTTGTCCCGACGGCTCAAGGATGTTCTTGTCATCGCTCTCGGACAGAAGAAGCTTCTTCGCGATCCGCTTGCCGGTATCCTTCATGCTGCAATTTTCTGGGGATTTTTGGTGCTGATTCTGGCTGTCATAGAATCAATCGGAGCGGGAGTACTGGCAGCGTTTTCGCTCTCGTTTTTGGGTGGTGTATATTCATTCATAATTTTTTCACAAGAAATATTTTGTCTCTTTGTCGCGATTGCAGTTATTGTTTCATTATACCGGCGATTTGTTACGCATGTGCCGCGTCTTCAGGTTGACCGTCATGGCTCCATGGATGCCGGCGCGATTTTGTGCATGATTTTTGTGATTGTGATCTCGCTTCTCCTGCAAAATGCTACACGAATTGCCTCAGGAAAAGCAGCTGCCGGGTTTGATCATCCGGTATCATCTCTGCTTGTCGGACTTTATTCGGGAGTTTCATCAGAAAGTGTTCACATCTGGAGTGAAATTTTTTGGTGGATACATATTATTCTGATCCTCGTATTCCTGAATTATTTGCCATATTCTAAGCATCTCCATGTTTTGACATCCATACCCAATGTCTATCTCTCATACCGTCGGTCTCATCCGGCATTGAAACCGATTAATCTTGAGGATGAAAAGCTCGAGCGGTTCGGCGCGCTTGATGTCGATGACCTAACCTGGAAACAGCTTCTCGACGGATATACATGTACGGAGTGCGGACGGTGTACATCGGTCTGTCCGGCAAACATCACGGGGAAACCGCTCTCGCCTCGAAAAATCATGGTGGATATCCGCGAGCGCCTGATGGAAAAAGCTCCGACGCGGATTGCCGGAGGGGATATACCTCAGGATATCGCGGAGAAGACGCTCGTCCATGCACATATTACGGATGAGGAGATCTGGTCGTGTACAACCTGTATGGCCTGTATGCAGGAATGTCCTGTAATGATCGAACATATCGATGCGATTATAGATATGCGTCGCGGGTTGGTTCTTATGGAATCGCAATTTCCGCAGGAACTACAGAGTGCATTCAAGAATCTTGAAACGAATTTCTCACCGTGGGCTTTCAGTTCAAGCAGCAGGGCTGATTGGGCGGAAGGTCTCGGAGTAAAAACATACGCTGAAAAACCGGATGCAAAAATTCTCTACTGGGTCGGATGTGCCGGTTCTTACGATGCCCGTTATAAAAAAGTATCACAATCGTTTGCCCGGTTGATGCAGATGGCAGGAGTCGATTTTGCGATTCTCGGGACGGAAGAGAAATGTACCGGCGATCCTGCCCGTCGTATGGGGAACGAATATCTTGCACAGATGCTTATGAAAGAAAATATTGCGACGTTCCAGAAATATCATGTCCAAAAAATTGTCACTACATGTCCGCATTGTCTAAATACATTGAAAAACGAATATCCCGATTTCGGCGGAAAATATGAAGTTGTACACCATTCCGTATTCCTTGAACAGCTAATTGCCGAAGGAAAGCTAAAATTGAAAAAAGGAATTGGCGGTAATACGTTGCCTGCAGGTGAGACACGCATAACGTTCCATGATTCGTGTTACCTCGGCCGGTATAACGGGACGTATGACGCTCCGAGGAATATCATACGACACATCCAGGGAGTACGCATTGACGAAATGAACCGCACGCACGACCGGGGATTTTGCTGCGGGGCGGGGGGCGGGCGCATGTTTATGGAAGAAAATACCGGTAAAAGAGTGAATATTGAACGAACCGAGGAAGCTCTGGCCGTTAATCCGGACATCATCGGAACTGCTTGCCCATTCTGCATGACCATGCTGGTCGACGGTGTGAAAGAAAAAGAAGCAGGAGAAAAAGTACGGATAAAGGATATTGCTGAACTGGTATTGGAAGCGGCAGAGTAGAAACACCCTCACCAGCTATAGGCTTATACCAAATGCCGAAATTATAAACCGGTAATTATAAATCGGAAACTGGAAATGTATTTGAATATTTTTACAGGCTTTTTTATTTCTGACGATCGACAATAATCCGAACCCCGTCGAGAACGAGCGAAGGCACGACAAAATCGATTACTGTTGTTTGCAGACTGATCATTGCCGATAATCCACCTGTACCGATCACGGTCGGTTTTTTCCCCAATTCCGCGCCGATACGTTTTACCATTCCCTCGACAGAATCTACAGCACCAAATAAGATTCCCGACTGCATGCTTGTGATGGTCGTTCTTCCTATTGCTTTCTCCGGAAATACCGTATCGATCTTCGGGAGCTTTGCCGCCCGGCGATGCAGCTCGGCCGAGGAAGTCTCGACTCCGGGTGCGATGACCCCTCCAAGATATTCACCCTGTTCTGAGACTACGTCATAGGTTGTTGCCGTGCCGAAATCAATGATAATCAAAGGACCACCATATTGTGTGTATCCTGCCACGGCGTTGCACAGACGGTCGGTACCGACTGCTGAAGGATCTTCATACAGGATGGTAATCCCTAAATTGAGCGCGGGTGAGATAATGGTTGGTTCAATGTCGAAGTATTTCTTTGTCATTTTTTGATAGATCGGCGTAAGATTCGGGACGACCGACGATATTCCCGACCGGACGATCAATTCGGGATCAATGGAGGAGTTTTTACAGAATGATTTCACAAATATTCCGATCTCATCTTCCGTGCGTGCAGTATCGCTCGTAATCCGCCAGTCGCCAATTAGCCGGTCTCGCTCAAACACCCCGATGACGGTGTGAGTATTTCCAATATCGATTGCGAGTAACATAATATGATCCCGTTTATAAGGTTTCGATTACTGTGACATCGCCTGCAAGTAGGCGGATTTCTTTGTTATGAGATACAACGACAAGAGCGCCATCCGGGTCGAGTCGTTTTACGAGACCGCTGATAAACATCCCGTGATGATCGATACGGATTGTTTTATTGAACATAATACATCGTGATTTCCAGGCTTCAAGAACGTCGGCAAATCCGTCGGTCGATAGATTCATATAGCGTTTTTCAAGACAGCGGATGCATTCCTGTATAAGAGCAACCCGGTTGATTTCTTTCCTGCATTGGTTCTTTAGTGAAGTTGCTTTCCCCTGTAAGGTGCTGCTGAACTTGGTTTGATTGACATTCAATCCGACACCGACAACTACGAAATCCGTTGATGTTTGCTGGGATGACGCCTCAAGAAGGATACCGCAAAACTTCTTACCTTCATGTGTGAGATCGTTCGGCCATTTACATTCGACGGTGAGCCCCGTTACCGTTTCAACTGCTTCAGAAATACTCACTGCGACATAAAATGTAAGGAGGTTGATCTGGGCGATTGTCTCAGGCGGTCGCAGAAGTAATGAAAAGAGCACGTTTTTAGCTTCCTCGGATTCCCAGGTTCGTCCTACACGACCGCGGCCGGCGCTCTGATATTCCGAATAGACAACAAGTCCTTCTTCTAATCCGGCATTTGCCAAAACCTTCACACAATTATTTGTGGAGTCGAGTGTATCGAAGGTGAATACCTTCTTCCCAAAATTTTTTGTCCCCAGATCTCGACGTATTTGCGCTTGTGAAATCATTGAGAGTGAATATCAGATACTCCTGTTTTGACAAGTACTCATCATTCTATGAAAAAACATTTCAAAAGTCAATCAATCTGGTTTCTATGACATACTTGCAGGTTTTATTTGATTGGTGCCATTCATGCATATTCCTCTGCCAAGATTGCATAATTGTTCTGAGAAGTCCTTTTTATTATCCTAAGAATCCCTTAAAATCAATCGAAATAAAGGGTTAGGAATTGGCACAGGAATTGGTTAATATTTAATAAGAAATTGAAGGAAAATATCTCTTCCAGACAATAGGAAGAGAGTTTATTTTTTTAGAAGGAGAGTAATAATCAATGAGTAAAATTATCGGAATCGACCTCGGCACCACCAACTCGGTTGTTGCCGTTATGGAAGGAAACGAACCGGCCGTCATTGCAAATTCCGAAGGTGGACGAACGACTCCATCGGTGGTCGGCTTTGCGAAAAATGGCGAGCGGCTTGTCGGACAGGCTGCAAAACGTCAGGCTGTTACAAATTCTCAAAACACTGTATTCTCGATCAAGCGTTTCATGGGACGATTTTATGATGAGGTCAATGAAGAAATGAAGCTTGTCCCTTATAAGGTGGTGCATGGCGATAATAACACGGCACGCGTCCAGATCGGAGACCGGGTATATTCACCACCCGAAGTCAGCGCAATGATTCTGCAGAAGATGAAACAAACTGCAGAAGATTATTTAGGTCAGAAAGTAACGGAAGCCGTAATTACAGTCCCGGCGTATTTCAACGATGCACAGCGACAGGCGACAAAAGAAGCGGGAGAAATTGCGGGTTTGAATGTCCGGCGTATCATCAATGAGCCTACAGCAGCCGCACTTGCCTATGGCCTTGATAAAAAACACAAGGATTCAAAAGTTGCAGTCTTTGACCTCGGCGGCGGCACTTTTGATATATCGATTCTCGAACTTGGTGAAGGAGTTTTCGAGGTAAAATCGACGAATGGCGATACCCATCTCGGTGGAGATAACTTCGACCAGCGATTGCTCGATTTTGTTGCCGACGAGTTCCAGAAACAGGAAGGGGTCGATCTACGGAAAGATCCAATGTCGCTTCAGCGTCTTCGCGAAGCATCAGAGAAAGCAAAAATGGAGCTTTCGACAATGATGCAGACCGAAATTAATCTGCCGTTTATTACCGCAACACAGGAAGGTCCAAAACATCTGAATATGTCGGTCACACGCGCAAAGTTTGAGCAGCTCGTCGATGATCTTGTGAAGCGATGTATTTCGCCGGTTGAAAAAGCTCTTCATGATGCAAACCTGCAGCCAAACCAGGTCGATGAAGTGATTCTTGTCGGCGGTATGACCCGTATGCCGCGGGTACAACAACTTGTTAAGGATATTTTTGTGAAAGAAGGACATAAAGGTGTCAACCCTGATGAAGTAGTAGCTGTCGGTGCTGCAATTCAGGGAGGCGTTCTTGCGGGAGATGTTACGGATGTTCTACTGCTCGATGTTACACCGCTTTCACTCGGTATTGAAACTCTTGGCGGAGTCTTGACAACGCTCATCACAGCGAACACGACGATCCCGACAAAGAAAAGCGAGATCTTTTCGACAGCGTCGGACAGTCAGACATCTGTCGAAATACATATCCTGCAGGGTGAACGTCCGATGGCCGTCGATAACCGTACGCTCGGCCGGTTCCATCTCGATGGAATTCCACCGGCTCCGCGCGGAATACCTCAGATCGAAGTTGCATTTGATATCGATGCGAACGGTATTTTACATGTATCGGCTAAGGATAAGGGAACAAATAAGGAACAGAGCATACGGATTACCTCATCGTCTGGTTTGACGAAGGAAGAAATCGAAAAGATGAAGACTGATGCAACGGCCCATGCCGCTGAAGATAAAAAGCACAAAGAAGAAGTCGATATGAAAAACCAGGCCGATACGCTGTCGTTTCAGACCGACAGACAATTAAAAGATCTCGGCGATAAAATGACTCCCGAAATGAAATCGAAAATCGAGAGCGCAAACAACAGACTCAAAGACGCGATAAAGACGGGAGTCTCGGCTGATATCAAGACTGCAATGGATGGACTCAATGCCGCCTGGAATGAAGTCTCGACACAAATGTACCAGCAGGCGACTCAACAACAAGCCGCCGGTACTCAACAGAGCGGACAACAGCAGCCGGCCGGCGAGCAAAAGAAACCCGATGGGAAAGCTGTCGAGGACGCCGACTTTGAAGTTGTAGATGATAAAGATAAATAACCGTAATCATAGTGGAATTGAGAAGGCGAGGAATTCCACCTCGCCTTTTCTATAACATATTTTATAATGCTGTTTATAAGTAAAAAGGAAAAAGGAAATCCTTCGACTCCCCCTCGACTCTCCGCCTCCGGCGGATCGCTCGGGGTCGCTCAGGACGAGAATTTAAAAGTAAAAAAGGTAAAATGATTCCAGCAGGCTCGGTAAAAATTTTATCCTTTTTAATTCTCGTCCCGAGCCCGTCGAGGGATTTACTTTTTCCTTAGAAAAAGCCATATAAATAATCTTCATTTTAGATAAGGATTAAGATCCTATGAATTTTAATAAATTTACAATTAAAGCGCAGGAAGCTGTTCAAAATGCTCAGGAGAATGCAACCAGTTATGGCAGTCAGTCTATAGAGCCGGAGCATCTCCTTGCTGCGCTTATCCAGGATTCGGCCGGGATTACTGTTCCGATTCTACAGAAGGTCGGAGCCAATGTGAATTATATCAAAATAAAGATCAATGAAGCGATCGAGAAACTTCCCAAGATCTCGGGTGCAGAGCTTGGGAACCAGTTTGTCTCACAATCGCTCGGGCAGGTATTCGAAACGGCACTCAAAGAAGCGAACCAGCTTAAAGATGAATATGTCAGTACCGAACATCTGCTTCTTGGACTTATTGAAGAAAAGCAAAATAAAGGAGCAAAACTCCTGATTGATCAGGGAGTCAAAAAAGAAGATATCTATAAAGTCCTTAAAGAAATCCGCGGCAGTCAGCGTGTGACAGATCAAAATGCTGAAGATAAATATCAGGCATTAGAGAAATTCGGACGCGATCTGAACGATCTTGCCCGACGCGGCAAGCTCGACCCGGTCATCGGACGTGATGATGAAATCCGAAGGGTCCTTCAGGTTCTTTCACGGCGTACAAAAAATAACCCGGTCCTAATCGGTGAACCCGGCGTTGGAAAAACTGCAATCGCCGAAGGAATTGCTCAGAGAATTGTCAACGGCGATGTGCCGGAGTCTTTACGAACCAAGCGGATTGTTGCGCTCGATATGGGAACGCTTGTCGCAGGGACGAGCTTTCGTGGACAATTTGAAGAGCGATTGAAAGCCGTGTTGAACGAGGTTATTCAATCCAATGGCGAAATCATTTTGTTCATTGATGAACTTCATACGCTCGTAGGTGCCGGGGCCGCACAGGGAGCTGTCGATGCCGCGAATATGCTAAAACCCGCCCTGGCACGCGGTGATCTCCGGGCTATAGGCGCCACAACGATCGATGAATATCGGAAGCATATTGAAAAAGATGCGGCTCTGGAACGCCGGTTCCAGCCGGTTCTTGTCGATGAGCCGACAGTCGAGGATACGATTTCGATCCTGCGGGGTCTAAAGGAACGGTATGAAATCCACCACGGCGTGCGGATTACCGACGGTGCGATTGTCGCGGCGGCACAACTGAGCCATCGGTATATCTCGGATCGATTCCTTCCCGATAAAGCGATAGACCTGATCGATGAAGCCGCCTCAAAACTGCGCATTGAAATCGATTCAATGCCGGAAGAACTCGATGAAATTGAGAGAAAAATTAAACAATTGGAAATAGAACGTGAAGCGTTGAAACGCGAATTACAGGCATAAAAGGATGTGAGGAACAATGACTGAATTTACGCAAGAAAAAATGCAGGAAACGACAAAAAAGCGACTCGATGAGATTGAAAAAGAAATTGCCGATCTCAACGAAGTCCGCACTCAGCTGAAAACACACTGGCAGAATGAGAAGAATCTCATTCAATCTATCCGGACAATGAAATCCGAGATCGAGAAAGCGCGAAATGAGGCTGAAAAGAAAGAACGCGAAGGCGATCTAGCAAAGGTCGCCGAACTGCGCTATGGAGTGATTGCTAATCTCGAGAAAAAACTGAAAGCTGCTACCCAGGAGCTCGCAGGAGTTCAGAAAAATCGGAAAATGTTGAAGGAAGAAGTCGATGCCGAGGACGTTGCAGAGATCGTGGCAAAATGGACCGGTATCCCGGTCAGCCGCATGCTCGAAAGCGAGCGGTCGAAATTACTGCATCTTGAAGAACGGATACACGAGCGGTTGGTCGATCAGGTCGAGGCAGTCCGGGCGGTGAGCGACGCTGTGCGCCGTGCACGAGCGGGATTGCAGGACGAGCGAAGACCGATCGGTTCATTTATTTTCCTTGGCTCGACCGGAGTCGGAAAGACCGAACTCGCCCGCGCACTCGCCGAGTCGCTCTTCAACGATGAAAATGCAATGGTGCGCATTGATATGAGCGAGTATATGGAGAAATTCTCCGTATCACGTCTCATCGGTGCGCCGCCCGGTTATGTCGGCTACGAGGAAGGCGGACAGCTTACCGAGTCAGTCCGACGGAAACCATATTCCGTTGTGCTGCTTGATGAAATCGAGAAAGCGCATCCGGAAGTATTCAACGTGCTTCTTCAAGTACTTGATGAAGGCCGGTTGACCGACAGCAAAGGGCGAACGGTTAATTTCCGGAATACTATCATCATCATGACCTCGAACCTCGGATCGAATATCATCATGGAGTGGACGCAGAACATGACCGATGTAAACCGCAATGAGGTCATGGAGGCTGTCAGGGTTAAACTATTCGACCTGCTTAAGCAGACAATTCGTCCGGAGTTCCTTAATCGTGTCGATGAAATCATCATGTTCAAAACCCTTACACGCGACGATATAGTTCAGATTGTCGATTTACAGCTCCGTCATGTGCAGGTATTGGTGAAAGCAAAGAATATCACGCTCAATTTCACCGATTCGGCAAAAACGTGGCTGGCAAAGGCGGGATACGATTTGCAGTTTGGCGCCCGTCCGCTTAAACGGATAATTCAAAAACATGTTGTGAATAAATTATCTGAAAAAATTCTTGCCGGAGAAATTGCCGAAGGGAATATGATCTCTGTCGACGTCGGCACGGATGGATCGTTTCGATTTATTCCTGTCGTCAAAGTTAAGGATGTTCAATAAAAAAATTAACGCCTCCATAATAAAAGGGAGCCCCTTAATGGAGGCTCCCTTCCTGTTTTCGGTGTCACTTACAGCTTATGATGGTATTACAATAGAACAGAAAACCCGACAAAGAGTCTGATCATTGAATTTTTATTATTGACTGAATATAAGATACAGCCGGTATAATTTTCTGTATAGGTTTGATATCGATAATTCAGCTCTATCTTAAGCGCGACACTTTGAGCGATCAGAAGTTTTACTCCGGCACCTGCATTGAATGTTTTCACATCGAATTTATCAGAAACAAAAGAGGAAAATGGAAGATTTCCCGTAATAAAGCCGGCATTACCAAGCCCAAACCCTCCCCGAATGAAAGGAGCCACGATAGAGTGTTCTAGCGGATATGTGAACGAAAGATTTAATAGGACCGATTCTCCCGGCTGGCCTCCCTCATATGCAAAGAGGTTCACTTCCGGTTCAAGCGACAGCCAATCGATAAAATAGTATCCGGCTGTAAGAGAGATGGTAGCGAAATTTTCTTTTGATTCATTACCATAATTCCAGGAATTCATGGAGGTGGTAGTTTTCGTCGTATATTGTCCGAGCGCTCCGGACATCGTGAGTTCCCAGTCTCCCTGCATAAAAGGCCCTTTTTTCACCGAGATGTCGATATCTCCGATCCTGGCTTTTGCGCTCTTCGAAGAAATCTCGATATCCTGTGCATGGACGAGAGAGATCATACTTAATGAAATGATAGTGTGAATGATGAAATTTTTCATGGTACTCTCCCTGTTGTTAGAGTGAGTGAACGGTTGATTCTATATGGCGTTCATCCGTCCCACAGAGTCCTCCGAGTATTTTGAGTCAAAAAACCTCTACGAAGCGACGCTATCATCTTTCCATAAGTTACCGGATTTTCTCTATCGAGTTATTCTTTATCGCTGCAGCTAAGAGATATTTTACGTTTCAAAAATAATGGAGCACGGCTGCGTCCGCCGGCTGGGGATTCTTACCCCGGAAGTTTAACTATCGTTGAGGATAGAATCTCCTTGCCTTTGGATAAAGCAAGGAGATGATTTATCGAAGCAAGACAAACGTATTGTCTTAACTTTTAGTTCGACACGAAAGTCGTCGCACTCGATGAATCAAGAGTAACGGTAAAACTACCGTTTGATAAAGTAATATCACTTCCCTGTACACAATTCTTACTACTTGATGTGACATAGGGCGTAAACGTCGTGACTGTCCCGTTCTGGATCGTAAATGTTTGATCGATTGAAGATGAATTTCGGTTCAAAACGACGATAACCACCTTGGAGCCGTTTTTATATGCAGTTACATCAACATTTGTCTGAGGGCTGGCTGTGGCACTTACCCTATAGTATCCCGGACGAACGAATCTGGCGTATTGCGACATGACATAACCTCGTTTGGTTACATTTCCTTTAGTACCTCCTCTTTCACCATCATCGATCGGTCCGTAGAAGCGAACAATATACCACCAGATATACGCATTCATACTCGCATTCATACAATCATTAATTTGTTTGCCTGTGGCAAGAACATGAGACCAAGTAGTAATAGTATCAAGATATTCGGTCATCCATAAATCTTTCCCTTTGCTCATAGCTAGGGGATAACTCATTAGCCCTCCTCCGTACAGATGACCACCGACAATGGAAAGGTTCGCAGCGGCAACAGGATCATTCAATATCGCATCTGTAATGGTGTGGCTGAAATTCATTGACTCATCTGCGATGATATTGATTCCGATAGAGGGCACATTGTTCTTCACAAAGTTAACCATTTGTGTTGCATTCCAATAGCAGGACTCATAGGTGACCGTTACATCGGGTTCGTTTTGAACGGATACAGCATACAACAGAACACCGTTGCTCGACATATAATCGCCAAACGCTTTCAGATGCGCCGCATAGGCTGCATAAGAATCAGTCTTGAGTTCGCCTCCAACGATATTATTGTTGGTCTTCATCGAAGCAGGTGGAGTCCAGGGAGAAGCTATGATTGTCACTCCCTGAGCATGTGCTAACTGAGCAGTAGCAACCTGAATGGCGAACTGAGATGTGTCAGGCGGTACGCGCAGGCGAAGTATGGTGAAACCTAATTGTCCTGCTCCGGTACCAAAAGCCGTGTTGATTTGATCAACAGTCATATCAGGACGCCAGGGAAGTATGTTCGCAGCACCAAAGCCCCTTATCACCTGGTGGGTATTAGCTAAATCAACGGAGGCAGTCCCCGATTCATCTGAAGGTCCGTTAATTGTGTCTTTCTTTGAACAACCTGCCGCCATCAAAGCAAATAATAGTATAAGGCTTAATAAATTGTTTCTTATCATATTAAGGCACATGGCATTCCCCTTTCTTTTAATTTAATTTTTCAAAATACCTGGTCATCTTCTCTTTAGATAAATCTGGACTGCACCTATGCTCGTTATGCAAAATGTAAACATTTTCACCGTGCTTTTCAATTAGGCGTTCATTCCGTTAGCTTGTTGAACGTTTTATGTGGAATCACGTGTTATTTGTGGGGAGCGGCTGGCTAAGTGGCAAATATTTCATGTCCCTATATGACTTGTGCTTCTCCAGTCTGATCATTGACTCTTACTATAAAGCATCCGACGGCCACAGAATCTTCTACACGGAAGTCTAACTACCGTAGAGGACAGAATCTCCTTGCCTTTGGATAAAGCAAGGAGATGATTTATCGAAACAACACAAACGTATTGTCTTAACTTTTAGTTCAACACGAAAGTCGTCACACTAGATGAATCAAGAGTAACGGTAAAACTACCGTTTGGTACGGCAATATCACTTCCCTGTGCACAATTCTTAGTACTTGATGTGATATAGGGCGTAAACGTCATATATGGTGGCCCGTTCCAGATCGTAAATGTTTGATCGGTTGAAGATGAATTTCTGTTTAAAGCAACGATGACCACCTTGGAGCCTTTTTTATATGCAGTGACATCGACATTTGTCTGAGGGCTGGCTGTAGCACTTACCCTATAGAATCCCGGACGAACGAATTTAGCATATTGAGACATTACATAACCTCGTTTGGTGACGTTACTGTTGTCGTCGATCAGGCCGTAAAACCTTCTGATATACCACCAGACATAAGCGTTCATATCCGCATTCATACAATCATTAATTTCTTTGGCTGTTCCGAGAACAGCAGTCCATGTTCTGGCAGTATCACAATGTTCGGTCATCCACACCTCTTTACCTTTGCTGATGGCCAGAGGATAACTTGTGAGCCCTCCTCCGTAAATGTGTCCGCCGATGATGGATACGTTAGCGGCGGCGACAGGATCGTTGAGTATAGGGTCGGAAAATGCATGATCGAAATTTCCCACTTCGGGTACGATGATTCTGGTGCCGATTGTCTGCACATTATTTTTGACAAACTTGAGCAATTGTGATGGGGTCCAAACGCAGGTTTCATATGTTGCCGAGTAATCTGGTTCGTTCTGAACCGATACGGCATATAAAGGAACGCCGTTGTTTGACATATAATCGGCGAAAGATTTTAAATGGGCCGCATAAGCGGCATAATAATTAGTATCGAGAGCGCCGCCTGCGATATTATTGTTTGTTTTCATTGAAGCCGGAGGTGTCCAGGGTGATGCAAATATTATTGCTCCGAGCGATTTTGCCAGCAGTGCAGTGGGAACTTCCAGATTAAATTCCATCGAATCGTAAGAGACGCGAATGCGCAGTATGGTCAGACCAATTTGACCGGTCCCGGTGCCAAAAGCCTTCTGTACTTGATCAGAAGTCAAATCGGGAATCCACCCAGGCATGTTTACACCGCCAAAACCCCTGATAAGCTGTTGAGGGACGTTTAAATCAATAGTCGCTACGCCCGGTATTTCTGATGGTCCGGTGGGAGATGGGCAACAACCTGCCGCCATCAAAGTAAATACTAATATAAGGCTTAATAAATTGTTTCTTATCATATTAAGACACATGACTTTACCCTTTCATTTGATTTATTTTTTCAAAATACCTGATCATCTGCTCTTCGGATAAATTTGTAATACATCTGCATTCGCCATGTCAAATGTACACAATTACTGTGTGCTTTTCAACGTGGCGCTTATTTGGTTTAAACTTGTTGAACGTTTTGTGTGAAATTACGTATTATTTGCGGGGAGCGGCGAGTTAGTCAGCTAACGAGCTTTTAGATTGCTATAACATGCCAACCACTTTTCTGAAGTTCTGCAAGCATCTCACCGGTATACATAACAGTTATACCAAGCTGTGTAAGTCTGTCAGAGACACCATAAAGATCTGCACAAGCCTTACATGCATATAATTCAACACCTACTTGCTTAAGATCTTTTAATTTCTCTTGCAGCACGGTATCCTCGGCTAACAATTTTGACGATGGACCCCAAACAAGTAATCTAACATTGTCCATCCATGAATTCTTCTTGCAGTAATAGGCATACATAAACACCATTTTGAGAGCAACTTCTCGATCCCCACTTGTCCATAGAATTAATTGCTGTTGTTTGATCGTTGAAATTGCTTTTATTGAATCATTTCCTGAGGACGATTCCACTTTCATTAAATTCTGACAAAGAAGCAAACCGCCAAGTATGAGATTTGCTATGATGAAAAATATTGTAAACCTTTTCATGTTGTTCCTTTCGTTTATTTATATAGTTGTTAGTGGATTAACGGATAACCGCTCCGCCTACGTAAATAACACTCTGTCAGGCAGGTAATAACATAAAATGTACCACTGCCAACGAGCTTGGACGTATTGTCTATGCTATGCTCAAAAACCACACTGAATATCAAGACCTTGGCGAACTCTACTACGAACAACACTACTTCCACACACTCCTAATCATGAGTTAATTAGGAGGCGGCTATAATTCTTTAAGAAACTCGTCTGGAGTCAGACCAAAATAGGATGCTTTTTCTACAATTACTGTAAAAAATAATTCATCGTGTCCTCGACCATCAAATGTTGGACCATATTTAGCAAATAGTGCTTTGCCTTCTTCTGTCGGCTGATGTACCATCTTAATTTGATATTCGTGTAACATTTCATGAACAAGTTCAGTTTGATGAATATACCAGCCAAGCTTGCTCATTGGATGACAATGACCTTGAATTTGGTTCTCAAAATCTTCAAGATTGCCATCGGCTATGAATATATATAGACAATCTTCGGAAGGGCGATAAAATGTAGTTGACATGCTAAACTCAATTTTAAGTGTGGCCTTCTTCAAATTGGCATCTGTGGGATACCAATCTTTCCAGAGACGATCATATTCACTTCTCAAAATTGATACAATTTCTGATTTAGTAATAGACATATTGATAGCCGCCTAAGGGACCGGAGTTAGACCGCACCGATCAACTTTGCCATTTGACTGCGAATTATACTCGATGTGAAGAATATATTGACGGAATAAATCTGGAACCTTCTAATTTCGTAGAGTATGATGTTTCCTTCTTTCGTATCCCAAATATATTTATTTGAAAACAACGGGTGTTCGCTGTATTTGCCAATCTCGCTGTTAACGAAGGCTAGAGTTGTCTGCAAAACCATCTTGGCGAGGGTCTTATTCCAGTCATCAAACTGTAAACTGATCTTATATATCTGTCCGTTAGTAGATGCAATCATCGTTGAATCCCAGTGGGTGGCAGCAAATTGCACATTGATTCCGTTGAAAAACCTTTCGTTCTCTAAGACTCGTTTCATTCCAGCAAACTCAGCGGACAGATAATCCTCCTCTGAAAATTCCTTTAATCCTTCAGCCGTGTTGATTTGCTGCGTCAAATAATAGGGGCCAACCGTCAGTATCATAAAATTGCTTCCGTCGAATGTGCGCCGTGCGGCCTACAGACGGTGATTAGACTGCTGCACTGAAAACTAGCAAATTGTACTATCCGTGCCAAGCCGATAAAATTGAGCCTCGTCGAAGACGGGTTCATTCGCTGTACTCTCAATTCTTAACTACACCTATACTCGTCATTAATTTACCGCTAAGATCATTGCATCATCTTGATGCGCTGGTTAGGGGCGGTGTATATTATACCAAAATTATTTTTTCTATTTGCTAGAATTTGAATCTCTATCTTGTAAAGATTCCAAAAGTTTGATTACTTCTTGAGTACGATGGGCAGGATCATTGTTATTAGCTTTTTTCGAAATACCAAGAAGTCGTTCTGAGGCTTCATTGAGTACTTGCTCACGCCTCGAAGCTTGGCAATCTGAGTTACTGTTTTTTGGTTCGTTTTTCATTTTTATTTCCTTGAATATTAAGGATATAAAGAACATAAATAAGTTGTGACATTATAAAGAGTTCGTCAATACGAAGTTCAGTAAAAACACTTTCTTTACCTGTATAGTCAACAGTGATCGCACCGATATTTGGCACGTCGCTTTGGCTACATGGAACGGGTACTGCAATAAAGGATTTATACCTACTACTCTTTCGTTTCAAGTAAGGAGCATTGAATTTTTTATCCTTTGGATAAATAAGAGGCCGGCCAGTGAGGATTGCTTGGCCTACGAAACTATTATTCACATCAAAACCGCGCATACTATGAGAAGTCCAATCTCTATTGTTTATAGCAATCATATATTCTAATCTATCACCTTTTTGTTCAAAGAATGCCATGCGAAATTGTTGAAGCTCAGGGCTATCACCAAATGAATACTGTAGAAGAAGCCTTCCAGCAGCATCAACGCTGTCCTTGAAATGTTGCACACTATGCTGATGACATCGGATCTCGGATACTAAGGTCTTATGCATGAGACTTAGCACATTAATATGTTTTTCTAAATCTCGAATTCTATTTGCTGCTACCAAATCAGGTTGTGCAGTTACATAACGATAAAGGCCGTTACCTAAGATTGTAAAGGCACGACGGGCGGCTTTGCCAAAGGCTTCTGGATCATTAATACGCTTATTTCTTAGGAAGTTTGCTGTGAACACAATAATAGTACTTAAAAATAGAGATGAGATAAACACTATAAGAGCAATGTTAAGACCATACAATATTGGCGTAAAAAGTTTTGCTCCATCAAGAAACTGCTTAACTGCAGCAACCTTGTCACCAGTGAATGATGTAAGACTACCACTCACAGTTGTAATGATTCCACCAATGGTAAATTTAGATTTCCAATCGGAAAGGGCAAGTGTGAAGCCAAAAATTAAGCCGCATAAAATAGTTGCTACTGCAATTAGATGATTTGGATGAATTGCAGATAGAATACTATTATCCATAACGTTTTATTCCTTTACCGCGCCGCCTAACGAACCGGAGTTAAGCTACGGCAACCTGCCTGTCTACCCCGACATGCTTTTAATCGTGGAGCGGCGGATTGTTCAGTACTGCAAAGTGACCTAGATGTCTTCTCCAGTTTCTTGTTGATGGATTGGAGACAGGTCGTGATCTTCTTTTGCGCTGCATCTTGATGATCAATAACTTTATGATACATGTTTTGTCTCAACGCTGGATCCATAACTGCTTGAGGGAAGATTCTGACCTGAATGTATTTATCTAGAATAAATTGGTAATTATTGATTGTTGTATACGTTGAGGAGAGAACGCCCAACAGATCGGGATCGTTTAGCCATTGCAACTCTCCGCCGTCAGAAAAAGCCTTCCAGGATTCTACCCGCACAAGGTATAGTTTGTTATCGAGACTATCACTGAACTGACCGATAGAATCATAATTTTCTTTTAATTCTGCTTGAAGAACTGTGAGTATCTTCCTTACTCTTTCGGCAGATTCTTTTTTCTTCTCCTTTTCGTTTCTGGATCGAACAATGCGATCTATCCAAAGGGCGATTGGCAGGCCGATTCCGATACCAACAATCGTTGCAAATAGATTTGCAAGAAAATTTGAATAGAAAGGCTGATCCAAAATGTGGGATTCCTTTGCGCTGCTTAATATAGTTATTATCTGGCCACCATCCATTTCGTAACACAACTAGTGGCGGCCCATTCCCGCCCCTTTATCACTCTTCGTTTATACTAAAAGGGGAACTTTAGCTACAAATATACAGCAGCTAAACCACCAGAGCAATAGCAGAAAATTGCAAAATCGGAGCTGCTTGAAAACGACCGGACTTTCAAACGACTCAAGCATAAAGCAGCTGATCTCGGGTTCCAACTTGTTCCTCTGGCAACTCCCACTCACTCCTACTCATGAGTTACCTAGGAGGAGGTTTTTACGGTTTATATTTGTCGACGAGAGAATCTTTAAACGCAACAAGCGAATCTAATCCCATAGGCCAACAAGATTTATCACATCGGTAAACACCGGCAATATTCAATGTGTCAGTAATATTATCTTCTTTGATAACAATTATCAGGGCTTGCGCACCTACACACAAAGAGGATCCAGTGGGATCGGGTGCTCCGACCAACTTATTATTATTGATGAGTGAAATCATATGATTATATTCTTGACTTTGTATCTTGGCAGACCAAGAACTTATCGTAACGCCATTTTGAGATGATACAAAGATTATGTCTTCCTGATCCACAGTAACTAAAGTTGATACAGGTTGAGGAACAACAGCACCTTTGTCAAGAAAACTAACGTATGAGGTTGATTTAACCGGCTCAGTAGGCTCAGACTTTTTGCAGCTTCCTAAAACAACAACCAAAGATAAAAAGATTGTAATTGAAAATATTCTGTTATACATACAAAACTCCTTACTTACTGGAGTAAAAACCGCCTAACCTATGATTAGGTCGACTCAGTCGACCTTAGATTCTGAAATACTGTGGAGTATTTAACGCTCCATTCTTAAAAAGCCGATGCGTTTTCCGGATGAACCTGGAGGAAAAAGTATAACGCTTTTATCGGCAAGTTTACCGTATGATAACAATTATTAACGAAATGTCAAATATCCTTTGCCGATAAAATAAAAATCCTCTGGGACTCTTTGAGTCATATGGGTCAATACCTTTAAATAATATATCCGGTTGAAGAAAAATGAATGCAGAATGAATGGCCACGACCTTCAGGTCGTGGATTTTCAAATCTAAAAAGTCTCGGCGGGCTTTAGCCCTATATCAATTTAATGTGGGGTTAAAACCCCTCATTTTTCTCCTCTTATTTCCCACGAGCTAAAGCTCGTGGCAATAGAGTTTTTCAGACGTCTCGAATCATTTGTTTTGTATAGTGAGCGAACGAACAATCGACTCTATGTGCCGCTCATCCGTGCCACAGCATCCTCCGAGTATTTTGAGTGAAAAATCTTTATGAAGCGATGCCATCATTTCGCCAAATCTGTCCGGATTTTCCACGTCGAGCTCTTCCCGGCCGTCGAGTTCTTCCGGACTTCTGAGCGATGTGTTCGCCTGAAGTCCAAGGATTCTACATCGCACTTCTCGATCTTGATCTTGACCTCGACCTATTATCGCTTTCCTAAATATTTCCGGATGAACACAATTGATCATATATCCTGTAGGCTTAGGTGATACTGTTGTATCGATATTGTTAATCGCATCCGGGAGAAGCATACCGTCAAGGAGTCTACAATTTGCACGAATGACAAAGCTCAGTATATACGGACATCCCGAATCGGCCATTGCCTGTGCCATTCCAAGTGCTTCGCTGAAAGCCGGAAGTGTCGACCCTAAAAGAAAATCAACGCCGGACGACGCAAGTGCACGAACCTGCTCCCGGTGAAAAAAACGTGCTGTCCCGGAAGGTAACGCCTCTTCGGGTTTATACGCATCACCATAACAGCCCATGAGTCCGCCGATAAATATTTTTTTGGCATATTCACCATAACCGGCTCGTATTTCTGCAAGGAAATCGTAACAATCCTTATTTACATCATGGGCACGCCCACCGACGTTCTTTGAACTCTGGTGGGCAGGTAACCCTGCCCGCGAGATTCGTTCGGGATTTGCACGCCAGGTAGGAGTGAGAATGATCATCGGAAGATTTCTGCGATATGCACAGTCGATGTATTGACGATAGATTGCTTCAAGATATTTCTTTCCTTCATTATATAATAGAGCGGAATTGAGCAGGTGAGGGTTAAGGGAAATTCCGGGTGTTCTTCGCAGCCGTTCGATGACGGCTCCCTCGGCGATGATCACCGGTTCTTGCTCAATACAAAGAAGAAATGTTGACATGTGACTGGTGTGGAAATACAATAAATAAATTACAAAACAGGGAAAGGATAATCAAGCAGTAAAAAGCTGAACGTCGGATTGATTCTTGCCACGAGTTTTTGTATTATAGGCGTAATTTAAAGGTATTGCATCAATGATTTCTATTGCAGTACAGGGGGGGGCGTGGGACATTCCTGATGAAATGGTAGATGCTCATCTTCATGGTGTACGACAGGCGCTGAAAAAAGGGTGGGAAGTCCTGAAAAAAGGAGGGAGTGCGGTCGATGCAGTTGAAAGTGCCATCATGATACTTGAAGACGACCCTACCTTCAATGCCGGATACGGATCGGTCATGAATGCCCTCGGTCATATCGAGCTTGATGCAGGAATTATGAATGGGAAGACATTACGCGCAGGTGCAGTCGCATGTCTGCAAAACTTTCTGCACCCGATTTCGATTGCGAGAAAAATTATGGAGGAGAGCGAGCACATTCTTCTTGCAGGAGTAGGTGCTGCCCGGTTTGCACGTGAACATGGTTTTAAGGTCTGCCCGGCAGACACATTGGTTGTCTCACGCGAACTGGAGCGATGGAAGGTATTATATGCCGGAAATTCTGCTCCGTCGGAAAAGAAATCTATGGAATATTATGGCGATACCGTGGGCGTGGTGGCAATGGATAAGAAAGGTGTAATTGTTGCAGGTACATCGACGGGCGGAACTCCCCATAAGTATCCCGGTCGTATTGGCGATTCTCCGCTCATAGGCTCCGGTGTCTATGCTGATAATGATGTTGGCGGAGTGTCTGCATCGGGGTGGGGAGAAGGGATAATTACGATTGTCATGGCGAAAGCTGTGATCGATTCAATGGCATGTAATGGTGGAAATCCTGATGCAGCTGCCAAACACGGAATCGGAATTCTCAAAAAGAAAGTAAAAGGTACCGGTGGTGTGATCGCTATTAATAGAAAAGGTGAGGTGGGACTGGCATTCAGTACACCGCGAATGGCACATGCGTATATAACCGCAAAAATGAAAAAACCTGTCGTGGCAATTTGAAGACTTCCTCTCATATCGGACATATTATCGAGCTTGTTGATCAGATACAGAAATCGCCGTTGCCGGCGGACCGTGTCGTTGCACATTTTTTTCTTGGACGCCGGTATCTTGGCTCGAGAGACCGTCGGATAATATCGGAGACCACCTACGACCTCTTCCGGCACGCATATCGCATTGAACGATTGATGCAGGAAGTGCTCGACCGGTTGAAAAAGCCGATCCCGCCGGTGTATCCGAAAATCTGGATGGTTGCTGCATATGCCGTCGGAATTAAGAATGGACCACCTGAAAAAGTCGTCGAGGAAATCGGAGCTCAATGGAATGTTGTCGAACCTAGAATTGATCCGCTCGAATTTTGCCGGAATATCGAGCTGCAGAAAGACCTGAAATTCATCGGCAATGATCCGGCCGAGCGTATCAGCGTGGAATATTCCTTTCCACGGTGGATGGTGGAATCATGGAATACACAGTACGGACATGACGAAACCGAAAAGCTCTGCAGTGCACTTCATCAGCAGTCACCGCTGACGATTCGGGTAAACACACTCAAAATAGATGTACCGGGGTGCATGAAGCGGCTTGCCGATGAAGGGATTGTGGTAGAACGGACTAGATTATCGCCGTTCGGTCTTGTGTTACCGAAACGTGTAAATTTTCCTGCGCTGATGTCGTACAGAGAAGGCCTTTACGAGATTCAGGATGAAGGGAGCCAGATTATCTCGCTGCTGGCCGGTCCGCAACCCTCCGACACCGTCATTGATGCCTGTGCCGGCGGCGGAGGAAAATCGCTGCACCTCGCGGCTCTGATGAACAATCAGGGAACCATTCACGCGCTCGATGTCGGTGAAGAGCGTCTGAAACAACTATCACAACGCTTAAAACGTGCGGGTATAAATATTATTTTCCCGCGACTCGTTACCGGTGAGAAGGGAAACACAGACGATCTTTTATCGACGGCCGATCTTGTGATTATTGACGCTCCCTGCAGCGGCAGCGGAACGATCCGGAGAAATCCGCTTCTCAAATGGCGCATCACAGGCGATGACGTTAAGAAATATGCCCGTACACAAAGAGAACTCCTGGAAAGATATTGGCGTTGTTCTAAAGTAGGCGGAATGGTTGTATATGCGACCTGTTCACTATTCCGGCTTGAGAATGATGATGTCATAGAAGATTTTCTCAAGGATCATCCGGATATTATAATACAAAAACCCCAACCGTTACTTGATCGATGGGGTATCAAGGATTGTAACGGTGGTGACGTTGTTCGGTTGCTGCCTTCGGTTCATGGAACCGACGGGTTTTTCGCAGCAGCACTTCGTCGTATACGCTAATGAAGTAAATTGTTCATAAAGCAGAAAGGAAATACTATGGTAGCACGTATTCTCGCTGTGGTTGTTCTTATAACGGCGTTCATATCATGCGGAGGGATGTCCGAGGAAGAAATCTGGTCGAAAGTGCAGGAAAGCAGGCAGAAATCGGACCATAAGGAGACCCTGCGGTATTATCAGCTTCTAATTGATAAATATCCAAATAGCTCGCGTATTCCCGAAGTCCTGTGGAAAGCCGGTGCGCTTTGCAGTAACGATATAAAGGATTATGAGACTGCTGTGAAATATTACAAGGAATTCGTCAACCGTTTTCCGGATCACCGGGATGTTCCAATGGCGTTATTTCTCACTGGATTCTTGTACAATAATGAATTGAAGAATGTCGATAGTGCCCGTACATATTACACAGAGTTCATACGTCGGTATCCAACAAACGAGATGGTCGAATCAGCCAGGTTTGAGCTGGAACATCTGGGGAAGAATGCCAACGAAATGTTTCTGCAGCCCAAGAGTAAGAGCACTGCGAAGAAGGGGCGATAGAAGAACGATCGAAGAATATCGAAAATACCTTACACCCAGCGTAATTGCCCGACTCTCGAATATGGAGATTGTCGCCCGTCTGGTTGTTGAAGGATTCATTACAGGACTTCATAAATCTCCGTATCACGGTTTTAGTGTCGAGTTTGCCGAACACCGACAGTATATGCCGGGAGATGAAATCCGGCATATTGATTGGAAAATCTACGGAAAGACGGATCGTTATTTCATAAAACAATTTGAAGAAGAAACAAATCTCAAAGCCACCATCATACTTGATGCAAGCTCTTCGATGGGATATGCATCGGAAAAAGCAATCACAAAACTCGCCTACGGATCATATCTTGCCGCTGCGCTGTCGTATCTTATGATTCAACAGCGGGATGCTGTCGGACTGGCGGTATTCGACGAGAAAATCAGATCGTATCTGCCGCCCCGATCGACGCATTCTTATTTACAGCAGCTGCTCAAAGAATTGACTGCCATCGCGCCGGGGAATAAGACCAACACGGCTCCGTCTTTGCATGAGATCGCCGATCGGATCAAGCGCCGGGGTCTTGTGATCGTGATCAGCGACTTGTTTGACGATCCCAATGCAGTGATGGTAGCACTCAAGCATTTTCGTCATACAAAAAACGAAGTCATCGTCATGCACGTACTCGATCCGCTCGAACGTTCGTTCGCCTTTGGGAACGACGCTGTGTTTAAAGATATGGAAACCGGCGCACAAATCATGACGCACCCATGGCATATTCAACGTTCGTATCAGACGGCGATGAGACAATTCCTCGATCGCTATCGCAGCGAATGCAGGGAGCATAATATCGATTATGTGCTCCTGGATACGACGACTCCATTCGATAGTGCATTGACAGAATATCTAAGCAAGCGGCAGCGAATTCATTAAGTGATGGAGTTTTTTATTTGATGATAGAATTCTCTTTAGGTGTTGTTCTTGCATTCCTTGTTGTCTTTCTTGCCAGACGATATGGCTGGTTAACACTTCCCGCTGCGATCGGTGCATTCATTCTCGGTATTCTGGTTTTCGGGTTCTGTGGAATTCAATGGTCGGTCCCGCTGCTCGTTTTCTTTTTCACATCCGTACTGATGACACGATATGGGCGGGAGAAAAAACAAAAGTTTGAATATATCAGTGACATCAAACCGAAACGCCGTCTGCACCAGGTCATAGCAAACGGGGGAGTAGCGGGTATTCTGATTCTTGTTTCGATTTTTTTCCCACATGATCGATGGTATCTCGTCTACGGGGCAGTCATAGCGTCGGTGACATCCGATGCATGGTCTACCGAAATCGGATTACTCTCGAACAGTGAACCGCGCAGCATACACAACGGCAGGAAAGTTCCACATGGGACATCGGGCGGATTGACACCGGAAGGAATTGCCGCAGGTTTTGCCGGTTGTGTCTGTATTTTTCTAAGCATGACGCCGTGGTTCGGATTTCATTTTCAATCATTCTGTATCATTTGTAGTTCCGGACTCTTAGCCAATCTGGTCGATAGTTTTCTCGGTGCAACATTGCAAGTACGATACCGTTGTTCCATGTGTCAACATATTACGGAACGGTCCAGGCACTGTGATAACACATCGACAGAGTACTATGGGGGGATCCGTCTGCTCACAAATGATGGTGTCAATTTCTGTGCATCTATCTGTGGTGCTGTATCCGCGTTCCTTTTACTTATGGTTTTCTGTTGAATCAATAATAGTCTTTCTGAACTGCCGGATAGTATAGTCTTTATCTGATTCAGGATAATTTGTTGCCGAAATTCCCAAGGAAAGTGCCGTTTACTGCTTTATTTTCAAGAAATTAGCTGTTTTTCCAGTTCCGGGGTCTGCCGCAAGATCGGGGTTGTGGGTATTACAGAAAAACCGACCTCGCCATGAAAAAACTGCAAATGATATGGCAATTTCTTATATTGAACGAAATGCAGAAAAGAGGGATGGGGGCCGTCATTCTAGGATCGAAGAAAAAATAAAAAAGTTCTTGCACTTTTAATGAATATCGACAATCTTCTCAGATAACAGTATAGTACGTAATCACAAAGGAGGCCAATGTCATGCCAAATCTGAATCTCAAAGATGATGAGATTGTTCATGAAGAACCGATGACTCCACGACTACGAAGACGGGATGAAGGACCTCACAATAAATCGATGATCATGGTTCTCTATATCGTCTTGATTTTAGTTGTACTTGGAGGCGCACTGTTTTTCCTGAATAACGCCGGGATCATCAAACTGTGGGGTCCAAAACTAACGGTGAAGAGGATTGCACCCCCACCTCCAGTCGATACAACAGCAATGGCAGCAAGAGATACGGCGAAACCAGAGGTCGCACCGTCCGAATCAAAGAAAAACGCATCGAAAAAAGGCGAAGCGAAAAAAGGACAAGCCGTAAAAGAACCGGTAACGAAGAAAGAATTGCCGCCTGTGCAGCCGGCCGGAAGCGGAGAATATGCAGTTCAGATTTCCTCATGGACTGATCCGGAAAAAGCCGATGTCCATGTGGCACAGCTCCGGGATGCCGGACTTGATGCATACGTTGTGAAAGCCGAAACGAAAGCGGGCACGCGGTGGAGTGTGAGAGTTGGTCGATATGCTTCTGAGCAAGAAGCGAAAACAGTCGCTGCTCACCTCGGCGAAAATTCCGAGACCCGTGTCATAGTCGTTAAAGCTCAATAACCGGATTACTTGTACTGTGTTGTGAAAAGTAACGGAAGTAGTAACACTTCCGGAGATATTTTTTGCGGAGGGGTTGTAAATCCGTTATAGTGAGTATTGAAAGCATTTAATCATCATCTTTCTGGCGGCGGTGATCGTTGTAAAGAACCACTGCCTCCAGAAGGAAAAACCGTGGATATGTTCTACGGTTTTTTTATATCCATTTCTTCCACAGGAGGGGAGTGAAGTTTTGTCGGTCCTTTCAAATAGAAATAATAGAAAATTCCCTCAC
Organism: Bacteroidota bacterium; assembly: GCA_050011775.1. Classification (GTDB taxonomy): domain Bacteria; phylum Bacteroidota; class Ignavibacteria; order UBA10030; family CAVZMI01; genus CAVZMI01. The sequence goes on from JBEKIL010000003.1 coordinate 199,999, forward strand.
TGATTGTCAGCAGAAGTAATGAAAGTGCATCCCGATCGAATATACGGCTGAATCCCTTTTCGGGAGTAAACAAACGTATCAGGAACGTTGTAATTGTCCATCCCACTGAAAAAATCAGTGCCATAAATGCCACGCCGAGAATTCCTTCACCAAATCCTTCATCCTGCCAGCGTTTTGTAAAAGCGGCAATGGCAGCGATTGCGTGAAGGTAAAACACAGCGACTTCGATCATTGAAGATTACTCCATCGGGTGTCTCGATTCAAAAATAACTTTAATAAGTCATAACTGATTCTATTGCTATTTCCAGCAGTTTAAAGCTGAGAGTAGGTTTTCGATCATTAAAGTTATTTTTGGTACTCGACACCTAGTTATTCTGCTGAGCGGCTCCACAGTAATTCACGGATTGTACGTAGTAAAATTTTAAGATCAAACGTGAATGACCAATGTTCGATGTAGTACAGATCATATGAGATTCGATCTTCTAATGAAGTATCACCCCGAAGGCCATTGACCTGCGCCCAACCGGTCATACCGGTTTTCACACGGTGCCTGTCGAGGTATTTTGGAATGACTTTTTTAAATTTTTCGACATAGTCGGTTCGTTCCGGTCGGGGGCCTACAAGGCTCATTTCCCCTTTAAGAACATTGATAAGTTGTGGAAGTTCATCAAGGCTTGTTTTTCTCAAGAAGATACCGATCCGTGTTCGTCGTGGATCATTCTTTATTCCCAATCGAATCTCCTGTTGGGCCGTTTCCGCGCCTGTTTTCATTGATCTGAACTTTATCATCTGGAAATGTTTACCGTCGAATCCCACGCGCTCCTGAAGATAAAAAACCGGACCCGACGAATCGAGCTTGATGATAAACGTAATAAGGATAAACAACGGGAGAAGGAGAATTAGAAGCAAGAGAGAGACCAACAGATCAAATATACGCTTGAAAATCCCTCCCCAGCTCGACATTGCCATCGCTTTGATGGTGATAAAAGGGATTCCTTCAATCTCTCTCACGCGCAGCCGGCTTGTAATTATTTCGAGCATATCAGGAACGAACATTACCTCAATATTATATCCCTCGCATTCCCGGGCAAGTTGTACGATTTTTGAATGGTCGGAATAGGGAAGTGCAATCAGCACTAGCTCGATTTCTTCGCGCTTGAAAATATCGCTTATTCCGGCAATCTGTCCCAGGTAGCGAAAATCCGAGAAACCGGGAAGCGGGCTTTTCTTATCGGCAGCATAACCTGCAATATCGTACCCGAGAAAAGGAGCCTTTGCGAGTGCGCGCAGAACTCTAAGTGCCGTTTCGCCAGAACCGATAAGCGCTACGTTTCGAAGCTCTTTTCCGCGCCGATAAAGAGCACGTTCAAACGCAATTGTGGAAAACCGCCCGATGGATAATAGGATGATAGAAAGCAGCCACATTAAACCGAATACGACACGCGAATAAGAAAATGCCCTGTAAAAAAATGCCGCGCTCATGACTATTAACATGCCGATCGTGACAACTTTTACAATCGCGAAGAACTCATCTGTGATATATGTGTTTCGCCGGACGGCGTACATCCGGCGCGATTGAAAAATTAAAAGCCATGCAGGAATGATGAACAGTGTCCCTTCGATATAAGCACGAAGTGGCGGGATTTCGGTTACGACCTCGACAATCGAGGTAAACGGCGAGAAAAATCGGATCCAGTAAGAAAGAAGAAATGCCGTTTCAATCGCAACGGCATCACAAACAAGTGTGAAGAGCGGAACAAGGATATCGTTTCGTCGCGGCTGTGCCATATCAACCATACATCTCTTGTTCAACTTGCCAGAATATTATGTGTCCGATGGTTATGTGACCTTCCTGGATCCTCTGGACATCGTTGGAGGGAATAATAATTGGCAGATCGCAGAGACCTTTCGATTTACCACCGTCTTTTCCAAGGAAGCCTATCGTCTTCATGCCCTTCTCACGGGCCTTCTGAAATGCGCGGTTTACACTCTCCGAATTGCCGCTCGTGCTGATGCCTATCAGGATATCGCCCGTATTTCCCAGCGCTTCCACATTCCGGGCGAAAACATTATCATAACCGAAATCATTCGAACCGGCAGTAAGATTCGAAACGTCTGTTGAGAGCGATATCGCAGGAATGCCCGGACGCTTGATGTTGTGGTTCAATCGTATGACAAACTCCGCGGCAAGATGCTGCGCATCGGCTGCACTCCCGCCGTTGCCGCACAGGAGAACTTTTTTCTTCTTGTTGAGCGCATCGACGATCATATCGATGGCTTTGCTGATATCGCCCGTGCACTGCTCGGCGATCTTCTTCTTCGTCTCGGCGCTCTCGACAAGCGAGTCCTTGATAAATTTCTGCCGATAGGCGATTGTCAATGGGAGATGAGCCATAATTTAGTTCTCCTTCAACTGGTCATATCTGACGAATGCTCATTAGAGCATCGATTGTACAATTGATGTCGCTTTCTGGAGTGCTTCATCGAGTTTTGCTATGTCTTTTCCTCCGGCGGTTGCCATGTGAGGACGTCCGCCTCCGCCTCCGCCCAGAAGTTTTGCCACTTCACCGACGATTTTTCCGGCACTTAATTTTTTTTGTGCGACAAGATCGTCAGTTACAACACATACAAGAGCCACTTTTTCTTCTGTTATTGCCGCCAGTATTCCGATGCCGGTGCCAAGCTTTGCGCGCAGTGTGTCGCCGATCGATTTCAAGGACTCCATGTCGTTTGCATCGATTTTCGACACAATAATCTTGATCCCGTTTGTCACAGTTGCCTTTTGAATAAGTGTATCGATGTCGGCTGCCGAAGATTGTATTTTTTGGCGGGTTAGCTCTTTTTCGAGCTTTTTCTTCACATCGGCAAGCTCCAGAATTGTATCTTCGAGCTTCCGGAACCTTATCCTTTGTTCTTCAAATGCCCGTTTCATATCGGCAGGAATTACTGAAGAGGGAAGTCCGGGAATATTCTCATACAGCTTCAACTGATTTTCGAATACCCCGGGATCAGTTGTTACTTTGGTTCCCACCGCGCAGAGGCTCTGTACGAGCGATTCGATATCGGTCAGTATTGTATATCCGTATTCTATTCGCTCGAAGTATGATTTGTTCTGGAGAGCAAGGAATTCGAGGGCATGATCGTGCGTGAGCGCTTCCACACGGTGTATGCCGCTTGCAATACTTCCTTCAAACCGGAATTTGAAAAAGCCGATCTCTTTCGTATTCAGCACATGCGTCCCGCCACAAAATTCCATGCTGAAATCGCCGAATTGACATACATTGACCCGGTCGCCGTATTTATCGCCGAAGAACATCAACGCGCCCATTTGCTTCGCCTGCTCAAACGGAATATCACGATAATGTTGTAAGGGAATGCTCTCACCGATTTTTTCGTTCACAAGGTCTTCAATTGCATTAAGCTCGGCATCAGTGACTTTGCTGAAATGCGCGAAGTCGAAACGAAGGTGATCGGGATCGACCAGCGAGCCGGACTGGTGCGTATGAGTGCCGAGGATTTTTCGCAGTGCCGCGTGCAGCAGATGTGTGGCGCTGTGGTTGCGCATAATATTAATGCGACGATTGACCTCTACACGAGAATATACTTTTTGTCCAGACTCAAGGTTTTTAACGATATCTATTACATGTACAATTATATCTCCGCTTTTTAAACTATTTAAGACTTTAATCTTATGATCTCCCACTTCGATTTCACCGGTATCGCCGACTTGACCACCTGATTCACCATATAATGGTGTGCAATCTAACACTAATTGACCAAATCCGTCACTTCGAATTATTCGTCCTTCATATTCAAGATTATCATAACCAACAAAATCAGTTTTCTTGTCCTTCAACTCAGAGGTTATTTGTGCCAAACCTTTTGCGAGTGGATAATGAACACCAGAATGTCCATCAGTGATATCGTAAGCTCTTTTTAGTTCTGATTGAAACCTTGAATGCTCCCGTTGGTTTTCCATCAACTCCAAAAATTTTTTTGTATCTACAGTTATACTTTTCTCAGAACATAATAATTGGGTCAAATCAATGGGGAATCCATATGTATCATAGAGTTTAAAAGCTACATCACCAGGGAGGATTTTTGTATCTCCGATTGAACGAACAGCATTCTCGAATATCTCGAGCCCGCGATCGAGCGTTTGATTGAATCCTTCTTCTTCACTCTTGATCACACGTTCAATATGTTTTTGATGTTCTTTTATTTCTGGAAAGACATCCGACATCGTATCGACGAGGGTACCGACAAGCTGATAGAGAAAAGGTTCACGCAATCCAAGTGTATGTCCGAACCGTGCCGCGCGGCGGAGTATTCTCCGAAGTACGTACCCGCGTCCTTCGTTCGACGGTATCGCGCCGTCTGCGATTGCAAAAGCTAGGGCACGGATATGATCGGAGATGACGCGCATTGCTACGTCGTGTTCTTTCTCTTTACCATACGGGAGTCCGGATATTTTCGAGATCATGGTTAAAAGAGGTCTGAAGACATCCGAGTCGTAGTTCGACGGCGGGCGCTGAAAATTATATTTGATAGCCTCCATGATTCCGCATACACGTTCGAATCCCATTCCGGTATCGACGTGTTTTGCAGGTAGTTCTTCCAGCTCACCGCGATCATTACGATTATTCTGGATGAAGACAAGGTTCCAGATTTCGATTAAAAGAGGAGAGCCGGCATTGACGAGCGATGCCGGAGCATCGGCGCCCGGTGTGAGATCGATATGAATCTCGGAGCAGGGACCGCATGGTCCGGTTTCACCCATTTCCCAAAAATTATCTTTCTCGTCAAAGCGCAGAATGTGGGTCGGGTCAATATCGGTGGCTGATTTCCAGAGATCGAACGATTCGTCGTCGGTCCGGTAGACGGTCGCCCAGAATCGCTTTTTTGGAAGTTTCCATACGTCTGTTAGAAGCTTCCATGCCCACTGGATTGCTTCTTTTTTATAGTAATCGCCGAACGACCAGTTGCCGAGCATTTCGAAAAACGTGTGGTGGTATGTATCGCGTCCGACCTCTTCGAGATCGTTATGTTTTCCACTGACGCGGATGCATTTTTGTGTATCTGCGGCGCGGGTATAGTCGCGTTTTCCGGTTCCGAGAAATACGTCCTTGAATTGGTTCATCCCGGCATTGGTAAAGAGGAGTGTAGGATCGCCGTGGGGTATGACGGGGGCACTGGGCACGATGCGGTGCTGCTTCGACTCAAAGTATTTCAAAAAGCTCGCCCGAATTTCCCGAGAGGTCATAATAATATCTCAAAAATACATGAACATTTCAGGATGCCCCGTCAGGGGCAACTCCACAAAAATATGCCATTTAAAAAACGAATTGCAATCGCGGGATGCCCCGTTAGGGGCAGCTTCATTAGAACTAGCCATTTTAAAAATAATCAGCCATTTCAGGATGCCCCGTCAGGGGCAGATTCATTAGAACTAGCTATTTAAAAAATAATCAGCCATTTCAGGATGCCCCGTCAGGGGCAGATTCATTAGAACCAGCTATTTAAAAAATAATCAGCCATTTCAGGATGCCCCGTCAGGGGCAGCCTATTTGTAGCTTTTGATACCGAGGAAAAACTCGTAAGCCCCGTAGGGGCGACCTATTCATTTTTTGCTTGATCCTTCTCTATCCATTCGAACAAATACCGATCATCATATTCAACTGTGAATACGAAAATGCCCAAAAACCTTCCTGCCACGAAAATTTTCCTTTGAACCATTTCTTTTCATTGATGAAACCCGATGAACCGGCCTTAATGTCACGTACCAAATCAGATATCGCTACATCGGGATTCATTCCAACGAATACATGAATATGATCAGGCATTACATTAATAGCCAGGAGTTTTTGATTACGTTTTCTAACAATACCTGTAATATATTTGTACAACTCTTCCCTTTTTTCTTTACGTATTAACACGGTACTATTCTTCACTGTGAAAACAATCTGAATATAAATCTGTGAATACGTATTTACCATAGAGATATTTTTTACTTTTTATAATAGGCCGCTCCTAACGGAGCTTAGATTCTATTTTCTTATTTTGATTTTCTACAAATAGTCCGCGCCTACGGCGCTAAATAATTTGTCGTCACATTTCAATTTGTGTATGGAGCTGGATTTCCTCCAGGATAATGACGACCTTGATGCAGCGCTCCATCGTTCCTTCCCATACGCACGCTTTTCCTTTCGAATGGACCTCCCACGTCAGGGTTTCAGCCTTTGCCTGACCACATCCCGTCGCCTTTTTTATCTGCGCGATCACTTCATCGAAAGTATGGATCTCGTCGTTGAAAAGGATAGCGCGTGCCGGCTCATCGGTGTGAGTGGTAGTATCGTCGTCGATTTCAAGTACCGGTTTTGTATTCTCGTCAGTCATACATCAATATAGTAATAAAAAGCCCCGTTTTCCGGAGGGAAAGACGGGACTTTAGTATACAAAAACAGGGGCATTATTTCAAGTCAAACAATGCAGCTTGACCAAATTATATCTTCGTCATTCCGACCGGTATCGGAATCTGATCAGGAGCGAATACTCGCTTTCTAAATCCCAGTCCGTCTTGCCCCTGACTGATGATGTGGAACAAAGCGCTACCGTCTTACATGGCCTCGCGAGCGCATCTCCCTCGGATCTGTCACATATTTGCAGCGATCGCATCGCCGAATTCCGAACACTTGATTTCTTTCGCTCCCTCCATCAACCGTGCAAGATCGTACGTAACGGTTTTTGCAGCAATTGATTTTTCAAGTCCTTTGATGACGAGATCGGCGGCTTCGGTCCATCCCAAATGACGGAGCATCAATTCGCCGCTTAAAATCAACGAACCCGGATTCACTTTATCAAGACCTGTATACTTCGGTGCAGTTCCATGTGTCGCTTCGAAAATTGCATGGCCCGTTTCGTAATTAATGTTTGCACCCGGAGCCATTCCGATACCGCCGACTTGCGCTGCAAGAGCATCGCTAATGTAATCGCCGTTGAGATTTAATGTTGAGATTACATCGTACTCGGCAGGGCGAGTCAAAATTTGCTGTAGGAACGAATCGGCGATCGCATCTTTGATGAGGATTTTTCCGGCAGGGACATTCCCTCCGCAATCTTCCCAGGCGATCACCTGTTTGGAAAATTCTTCCTTCGCAAGTTGGTAGCCCCAGTCGCGGAATCCGCCTTCGGTGAATTTCATGATGTTGCCTTTGTGGACGAGCGTAACCGATTTTCGTTTGTTCCCGATAGCATAATGTATTGCAGCCCGTACCAGCCGCTTTGTTCCTTCTTCCGACACCGGCTTGATACCCAGGCTCGAAGTTTTCGGGAACCGGATTTTTTTCACCCCCATTTCATTCTGGAGCCACTCGATTACTTTTTTCACTTCGGGCGTGCCCGCCTTCCATTCAATACCGGCATAGATGTCTTCGGTGTTCTCACGAAAGATTACCATGTTGATCAATTCCGGATGCTTGACCGGCGAAGGGACTCCCTGAAAATACCGTACGGGACGCAGACAGGTGTAAAGATCGAGCATCTGACGCAGAGCGACATTAATCGAGCGAATTCCACCGCCGACCGGCGTCGTGAGCGGACCTTTAATCGCGATTCGGTATTCTTTGATTGCCTCAAGTGTATCGTCATGGAGCCATGTGTTCGGGCCGTAGACTGTGTTGGCTTTCTCGCCGGCAAAAAGTTCAAACCATACGATCGAACGTTCTTCTCCATAGGCCTTTTGCACAGCCGCGTCGAATACTTTCCGGGAAGCGCGCCATATATCGGGTCCGGTTCCATCTCCCTCTATGAAGGGAATTATCGGATGGTCAGGAACAGATAGAGTTCCATTTATAAAAGTAATATGATCTCCTTTTGACGGAGGCACTAATTTCTTATATGATGGCATACATTTTCTCCGTAAGCCAGAGTTTAAATTTTGTATTGGCAAGCACGAGCCGGGTTTCTATTTTTTCTTTGCATTACGTACGACATTGAGAAGTCCACCCATTCGCAGAATGAGTTTCTGCCTGGCTGTCAGATCAAACGCCACTACAATCGGGATATTTTTCGTTTTATTGACCAGTGTCAGAGTGCCGTTCTGTGCGGTGGATATTTCCATTTGCTGCCGTACGTCGGGTATCTCTAGTTCATCGCCGAAATCGATCTTCTCATAGTCTCCGGGATTGACAAACGTCAGGGGAAGGATGCCGAAATTTATGAGATTCGAGCGGTGAATTCTATTAAACTGCTTTACAATGACCGCTTTTACGCCGAGGAACCGGGGTGATAATGCGGCATGTTCGCGTGAAGAACCCTGTCCGTAATTATCTCCGCCGATAACAAAGCCGCCGCCCCATTCTTTTGCGCGGTTTGTGAATTCCTTATCAATCCGGGTGAAAGTAAATTCAGAAATAGCCGGGATATTTGAACGAAGCGGGAGTACTTTTGCTCCGGCCGGTGAAATATGGTCGGTCGAGATATTGTCGCCTGTCTTCAGCAGTACGCGTCCGGCCAGTGTCTCTGGCATGCCGTCAAATTGCGGAATCGGTTTGATGTTGGGTCCACGAACGACCGCGATTTTTTCGGGCGTGGCGGAGGGAGGTATGATCATCGAATCGTTTGTGATGTACCTTTCCGGTTCGGTTCTTTGCGGGAAAGCGATGCCGAACTTTTTTGCAACGGTGCGCGGATCGGATATTATTCCTGCAAGCGCCGTTGCCGTTGCGGTCTCAGGTGAAGAGAGATAGACTTTTGCATCTATTGTTCCGCTCCGCCCTTCGAAATTTCTATTGAACGAGCGTACCGACACGCCGCCTGATGGTGGTGCCTGTCCCATGCCTATGCACGGACCACAGGCAGACTCGAGAATGCGGGCGCCGCTCGCAATTATATCGGGCAATTGCCCGTATCGTGCGATCATTTCAAATACCTGTTTCGAACCGGGTGTGAGCGTGAATGAAGTATTCGGATGAACCGATTGCCCTTTCAGCATATGTGCCGCAATGCGTAAATCGTAATACGAAGAATTTGTACAGGAACCGATGCAGGCCTGGTCGGCCCTGATGCTGCGTGCTTCAAGCTCCCGCACGCGAATAACGTTATCGGGAGAGTGAGGTTGTGCAATGAGAGGTTCCAGCTTATCGAGATCGATTTCGATTCCATCAAATTCAACATTCACAAAATTAGAAGTGTCTGGTTTCGGGATCTTAAGATTTATTGATCCGCCTTCCTGTAATGCTGCAATCGCACGTGCATCTTTTTCGGCATGGAGTCGAATAGTGATGTGATCGTAGGATGATCCTGCATCGGCGTGTCGTTCGGTCCATGCCTCTTCGCGTCCCTGTGCTTTGAGATATGCGCGGGTGATGCCGTCGCTCGGGAAGATCGATGTTGTTGCGCCGAGTTCGGCTCCCATGTTGGTTATGGTGAACCGGTCGCCCATGGAAAGTGAGGCGACGCCGGGTCCGTGATATTCGATAACGCTATTGATACCTCCTTTGGTTGTCAGACGGCGGAGCATTTCGAGAATCACATCTTTCCCCGAAACCCAATCCTGAAGCGCTCCCGTGAGTTTAACGCCGAGGATTTTCGGCATTGTGATAACACAGGGTTCGCCGGCCATTGCGAGTGCGACATCGAGTCCGCCGGCGCCGATAGCAATCATTCCAAGACCGCCGCTTGTCGGTGTGTGGGAGTCGGAACCGATGAGCGTTTCTCCGGGAACGCCGAACCGTTCACGATGCACCTGATGACAAATTCCATTTCCGGGCCGGGAGAAAAATATTCCATATTTTGCAGCGACGGATTGAAGATACTGATGGTCATCTGCATTCATAAAGTCCTGCTGAAGCATATTATGGTCTACATAGCTTACAGAGAGTTTTGTGCGGATGCGCGGTATTCCCATTGCTTCAAATTGAAGATATGCCATCGTTCCGGTCGCATCCTGTGTTAGTGTTTGATCGATCCGTATTGAAATCTCATTCCCCGCAATAAGCTCGCCCTGAACAAGATGCTCTGAGAGAATCTTGTGTGAAAGATTCATGATGACTCCCTAAAAATACGTTTTGTTCTTTTCCGATGGCTATTCTTCAGACGGCGAAGTGTATAGCATCATCTATAAATAACAGGTAGATACTATTTGATGTTCCTCAACGATGGTTTATTTCAATATCCCTGTATTTTTGTATGATCACGCTCTGTGAGAATCTGACGTCGGAGAAGTCGTGGTTTCGGTATGCCATAAGCCAGCTGCGGAACACAACTTTTCCAGATACCGGCCGTACAATACCTAATGTCATGGTACAAAAAAAAGGGTGGAATGTCAACGGAAAGAAGCGTAACCGAGTGAAATTCAAAGCAAAATTTAGCTTGACTTTGTGTGGAAAATGAGTTAACTTGGCATAACTTCCAATATAGTAAGCTGGTATGGGGAAGGCGAGCTCATATAAAGGAACTCACTGTATATAAACGACGAGTGGATTCTAGAAAAAGAAAAGTATTAGTATTTGATGATCTACAGGGAGGGGAGAAGTATGTGGTGTATGAGGGGGTGGATACTATCTCCGACAAGCCGTCAATATCACCGACATCCGTCGCATCATTCAAACCGCAAGAGCAACCGACCGTGGAGTTTCAGGTGGCAGATTTTTTCGATTTGAATTCAGATCTCTCTCAAACGGAAACTGAACCGAGAGCAGAGTTTGATTTTCTGCTTATGAAAGTCCTCGCCGTTATCAAGGAGGTTCTTTTCGCCCACACGGTGTCGTTCTTCTGGGCGAATCGTGAGAAACAGGCAATGGTGTGCGAAACGAAAATCACCGACAGCGATGTATTCATGAAAGAACGCCGTTATCCGATGGGACACGATCTGGTAAGCCAGATCGCCCAGACCGGTAAACCGGAAGTCATAAGCCGGGTAAATCCGGTTTCGGAGAAAGAACTCCTCCGCTATTACGAGGGGGTTGATTTCGTCAAGGCGTTTATTGGCGCTCCGGTGTTCTATGAGACAGCCGGCGGTGAACAAACCGTTGTCGGTGTACTCGCGGTTGATAGTAAGGCGGAAGATGCTTACGGTGTTGAGACTATTTCGCTGATAGGGCAGTGTACAAAACTAATCTCAGCATTAATAAAAAGTTATACGGCGAAATATGATCTTCTGCTCGATTCCGAGGTGCTAGCGTCGGTCCGCCGGATGCAGGAGCGATGGAAGCTCGATCTGAGCGTCCGTTCGATTGTGGATGTGATTGCAGATGAAATTCAAAAGCTAATAAACTTCGATTTTTTATCGATCACGCTCTACGATGAACAGCAACACAGCTGGATGATCCGGAAAGTGGTGAATCGAACACCCGAAGGATATGCTATTACAAATCAGGTGATTGATTTTGCGACGAGTATCGTAGGCAGTGTAATCCGATATTCCCAGCTACAAAAGATTGAAGATCTTGAAACAGAAAGTGTGGTACGCTTTGTCACCGGTGAAAAAATTCGAAACGAAGGATCATTCCTTTGCGTTCCGATCAACTCGATGAACAAATGTTACGGTGCCGTGAGCGTCGAGAGCCGCACAAAAAAGAATTTTGGACAGAAAGATATTGATATCCTGGCACGGCTTGCTGAAAACACGGCAGCTGCGTTGGAGATCCTGTATCTGAATGATATCGTCAAAGAGTATGTTGTAGTCGATGAATTGACCCGGTCGCTCACACGGAAGCAATTTGTACTAATACTTGACCAGGAACTTGCGCGTGCTGTCGATTTCGGCACGGAGCTTTGTTTGATGGTTGTTGCACTAGATTCGATGAATGAGCTGATCAGCCGGTATGGTAAAGATGGTTTCGATTTTATTCTATACAGTGTGGCAAAAGTGCTCAGGCGGAGTGTGCGCCTGTATGATGTTGTCGGTCGGCTTGATTTCAACCGGTTCGGTCTCCTGCTGGTTCAAATAACGCCAAATGAAGCGTACCTTTGGGCCGAGAAAATCCGGAAAGCAATTGCTGCCACAGTGCTGACCGTCGACGAAAAGAAAATTTCAATCACTATCAGTATCGGAATTTGCGGACTTGGCGAACATATGGATCGCGACGAACTCATCCAGAATGCAACACAGGTACTGCAAAAATGCATCGAGACAGGCGGAAATATCGTACGAGTGTTTTAATATGGAGTAAGAATAATGGCAAAACAACAAACGTTTGCTGATAAAGCAGCGAAACTTGCACAACATGGTGCCAAATGTGATAAGTGCGGTCAGCTGAAAGTGCCAACATTGGTCATCGCTTCAGAGAAAGCTCCAAGTGGTTCGATGAAATATACCCAGCGCCGGGTGCAAGTATGCAAGTGTAATGAGAAGGAGTTGTACGCATAAACTTCATGAGCGGTTGTCCTCCATCATGAGGAAATGACAATTCCCAATTCCCAGTGTACCCACAAACAGTCATCTACATTATCCTTGATGGTGTCGGGATTAGCGAACTCGCCGACGCTGTGCTGCATAACGACCAGAGGAGCGATGCTTTCGGAAACCTTGGACAGGCCGTCGGTCCCGCATCTTGAACATTCAGGACCGGGGGCCATTTCATTGCATGTAGGCATGAAACAACCGCCATCGTTAGATGCATGCTCTGAAAAGCTTTCCTAGAACTTGCAGGAAAAAGAGTACAATAAGTACTGGAGGTCGGCCGGACCGATAAGCGAAAAAACGTATTCACTCTATCTCAATGGATTTGCGGAAAATATCGTTACCACATTTCCGGAAGTCGCTGGCCACCAAGATATCGTGAGGAATATCCCGGTATCAGGCACTGCAATTTTCAATGAATTGGGGGATGTATACTGCCGAATGGGATTTCCAACCGTCTATATATATATGCTCTTTGGATTTTCATAGGCTCTTGAATACTTTGACACCCAACTTCTTCGTATCAAGGAAACGCTTGACTTCGAGGAATTGTTAAAGAGTGTGATGCGAGAATTCAAAAGGAATTAGAATGGTCAAAGTCAGCAAGCAATATACAAATCGCGAAAGTCAATCTCTCGATAAATACCTTCAGGAGATCGGGAAGGTTGAACTGTTGACCGCAGAAGAAGAGATTGAGCTCGCACGACGAATTAAAAAGCAAGATCAAAAAGCACTGGAAAAGCTGACTAAAGCAAATCTCCGATTTGTCGTGAGTGTAGCAAAACAATATCAGAATCAGGGCCTCTCCCTCGGAGACCTTATTAATGAAGGTAACCTGGGACTGATAAAAGCAGCAAAGCGTTTCGATGAGACGCGCGGTTTCAAATTTATCTCCTATGCGGTATGGTGGATTCGTCAGTCAATTCTTCAGGCACTGGCGGAACAATCACGCATCGTCCGGCTCCCGTTGAATCGTGTGGGTGCATTGAATAAAATCGGAAAAGCCTTCAGCACCCTCGAACAGGAATTCGAACGCGAACCGAGCGCAAGTGAGCTTGCTGAAGAACTCGATATGTCGCTCTACGAAGTAGCCGATACTCTGAAAATTTCCGGCAGGCATCTCTCGATGGATGCTCCGTTTGCTCAGGGTGAAGATAATCGGTTGCTTGATGTCATCCAGGATGAGCGGACTCCAATGCCCGACAGCGACCTGATGAAGGAGTCATTAAGCCGCGAGGTTGAGCGTGCACTCTCTACATTAAGCGAACGGGAAGCAGAAGTTATTCGCTTATATTTCGGACTCGGCAGGGAACACTCGTTGACGCTCGAAGAAATCGGCGAGAAGTTTAATCTCACACGAGAACGTGTACGACAGATCAAGGAAAAAGCAATTCGCCGTTTGCGTCATGCATCGCGCAGTAAAGCATTACGCGCATACCTCGGATAAAACTGCATATAACGGCGATGGCACTTCTCCGATTTCTTATTCTCACAATAATCATTATTAATCTCACAGGGTGCGCTTCTTCATCGCCCCGTTTTTCATCTTCGTGCTCTGCCTGGAACGATGGTGAAGAAGAACTGTATGATACAAATGCGGCCGCGTCGGATACCGTTTCACCCTCGCTCGACTCGACGTTGCTGATGCGCACTATCAGTGAATACCTCGGCGTGCCGTATAAACATGGTGGAGAGTCTGTCGAAGGAATCGATTGCTCGGCTTTCACACGATCGGTGTTCGAAAAGGTTTTTATGCTTACCCTTCCTCGCTCGACGGAAGAGCAATATCGGATGGGGAAAAAAATTCGAAAAAAAAATCTCTCCCGGGGAGATCTTGTCTTCTTCAGTACAACGGGACGCACTCCGTCACATGTAGGTATTTACATCGGCGATGGACTCTTCGCTCATGCAAGTGTCAATGAAGGTGTCACAATCTCCTTGCTTTCTACTCCATATTATCAACAGCGATACACCGGTGCCCGCAGAGTAATTGAATAGAAAACCTGACCAATTCGTATTATATCCCCCGGTTCTCGATCTGTAGACAAATCAACAGGACGGTTCATTGTAACCCGTTATATTCTTGGAGGTTACATCCCAGTGATTTTATTCAAGATTCATATGGTTTTAGCCGATAATCTATTATAGTTTGGTGGATTGAGTTCTTCTTTTCACCAAAAGAAATATATATGGTTTTAGGAGGATGGTCATGAAGTGGTTTATCAATCTCAATATTCAGGCTAAGCTTCTCTGGACATTCGGAACTCTCGTCTTTATAGCCGCTGTAATAGGTGTCGTCGGGTATATCGGAATGAGAGCAGAGAAACAGGCACAGGACGATCTGTACGCCAACGATTATATCCCACTCGTCCGACTTGCAGATGCTCATTCCTCGATTGTGTCAGTTCGCAGTGATTTTGCGAACCTCTTCCTTAAAACGTTGGCGTCAGAACGACAACCATTTGCCCGTGAGATTCAAAGAAAAATACAAAAGATCGATCAGATAATAGTTCAATATGGCAGCTCCGCATCGTCCGATGAAATAAAACCTCTTCTTGAAAAATTCAACACCTCATGGGATCGGTTGAAACTTGCCGCATCACGTACAATAAATATTGCGCAAGGGAATCAGAAGAATATACCAAAAACCTTCAACAATGTAGAAGTCGATAGCGAATTGAGCGAATGCCAGCAAGAGCTGACAGATTTGATACGATTCACAGATCATGATGCTGAGAAAATCAATGCCAAAGGAGAGACAATATCCCAATCCATGATGGTGATACTCATCGTTCTTGTTATTGTCGGCCTTACTATCGCCGGTGTGGGCGGATTTATAATAGCTTCTGCTATCAGTAAACCAATAACCGCACTCGTCGCCGGTGCTGATGCTCTTGCCTCTGGCGACGTGAATGTCGTGATCGAGGTAGCTACTTCGGATGAGATAGGAAAACTGAGCTCTTCATTCAACAGTCTGGCTAAAAATATGAAAGATCAGGCGTATGAAGCTGAACAAATTGCTCTTGGTAACTTTAATGTTGATGTAAAACAACGTTCGGATGTCGATATTCTTGCAAAAAGCAGAAACAAAGTGGTTGAAATTCTCAGATCTCTACTTGGCGAAACGAATGCTCTGACGCTTGCCGCTCGTGAAGGTAAGTTAGGTATCCGTGGCAACGCGAATAAGTTCACCGGCGGATACCGGGATATCATCGACGAAATGAATAAAACACTAGATGCTATTGTTACTCCGCTTCAGGAAAGTTCGGATGCCCTATCGGCTATGTCAACAGGTGATTTGACCGTAGGGATGAAGGGAGAATATAAGGGGGACCATCAGCTTGTTAAAAATAGTGTCAATACATTGGCGGAATCGCTCAGCGCCGCATTAAGGGATGTCTCGGAAGTGATTACGGCAACCGCCAACGCAAGCGCCGAGATTTCATCGAGTACAGAAGAAATGGCGGCGGGTGCGCAGGAACAGAACTCGCAGACGACCGAAGTAGCCAGCGCGATAGAAGAAATGGCATCGACCATCCTCGAGAATTCAAAGAACGCCAAACAGGCACTGGAAACGGCCAGAAAAGCCCGGCAGGTGGCGGAAGAGGGGGGAAATGTCGTCCATGAAACCGTTCACGGTATGAATCGGATCGCTGATGTAGTGAAGAAATCGGCAGGGACAGTACAGGCGCTTGGCAAATCGAGCAACCAGATCGGCGAAATTATCCAGGTGATCGATGATATTGCCGATCAGACGAACCTGCTGGCTTTGAATGCCGCGATTGAAGCGGCGCGTGCTGGAGAACAGGGACGAGGATTCGCAGTCGTGGCTGATGAGGTGCGAAAGCTGGCGGAACGAACCACGAAGGCAACAAAAGAGATAGCACAGATGATCAAGAAAATCCAGGCAGACACAATTGGAGCGGTGAAGTCGATGGAGGAAGGAACCCAGGAGGTCGACAAGGGGATAGAACTGGCTGAACGGGCAGGATCATCATTGAAAGAAATTGTGTCGGTAGTCTCCGAATTGACAGATATGGCAACACAAATCGCGACGGCCAGTGAACAGCAATCAGATGCAGCCGAACAAATATCAAAGAACATCGAGGGGATCAGCGGCGTGACGCACGAGTCGGCTACCGGAACACAACAGATTGCACGTGCGGCAGAAGATTTAAGCCAGTTGACCAATCAGCTGCAGCGTCTGATAACGCAATTTCAGATTGGAATTAGATCGTCTGCAGATTCGAAACCGATCACTACTGCTCGTCAAAAAGCTGTAAAAAAAGCACATGATACAAAACAATAATGGTGACTGAAGCATCCTTGATTTCATTGCGAGTTCTATATATATTTCAATATACCTTCCTTGAATACAATTCTTTATTGTAGTGTCGATCATGAAAGCAACACGTTTCGTAATCGCATTATCTGTTGAGCTGTTTCTTCTTTATACGGGGCCGGTCCTTCTCTATGCCCAACTGAGCAAACATATCTCAAATTATACCATCACTGCAAGGCTCGATGTTACAAAAAGATCCGTGGAGGGAGACGAAATTATAACATGGCTGAACGATTCGCCTGATGAGGTGAATGATATTTATCTCCATTTGTATCTGAATGCATATCGCGACAAGAAGAGCACGTTTGCAGTGGAAGATAATACGTATATCACTCCTGAAAATGCGGGAGGGATTGATATTCATTCACTCAAAACAATCGATGGGATCGATCTTCTTCAGAATTCATCGTTTGTCCATCCGGACGATGATAATGCCGATGATAAGACTGTACTTTGCGTTCCGCTTCCCCGATCTCTAAAACCGTCCGAGTCGATTCAATTACACGTGACGTTTTCAACCAGACTTCCGCTCGCTCTCGGTCGGAGTAACGCTGCGGAGGGATGCGAATTCTATTTCGTGGCGCAATGGTTTCCGAAAATGGCGGTATACCAGCAGACCCGCCTAAGTCTGGAAGATGTCGGCGGGCAAACCCGCGGCAAGGTGTACGAGTGGAATGCCCACCAATTTCATAAAAATACGGAGTTCTTTGCCGATTTTGGTGAATATTGGGTGACTCTAACCGTACCTCGTGATTATGTCGTTGGTGCGACAGGAGTAAGGGAATCGTTGAAAGAAAATACCGATGGTACTGTCACTGTCGCCTATCATCAGGCTGATGTTCATGATTTTGCATGGACTGCTTCACCGCGTTTTCTTGAATTCCACAAGACATTCACTCATCCGACTCTTCCATCGACGGAAATTATTTTGCTCCTACAACCGGAGCATCACGGCCTCCGTGACCGCTATCTCACCGCCGTCACCAATGCACTGAAATATTTTGGTGAATGGTACGGTGAATATCCATACAAGACAATTACCATAATCGATCCTCCGCGTACAAGCAATGCTGGAGCTATGGAATACCCGACTCTCATCACAGGCCGGGCACGCTGGATCTCGCCGGCAGCGATACTGGACCCGGAGGATGTGACAGTCCATGAATTTGGTCATCAGTACTGGTACGGAATGGTTGCCAGCAATGAATTTGAAGATCCATGGCTGGATGAGGGATTCACCTCCTATTCGGAAATGCGGATTATGCAAAAGGTTTATGGGTACAATATAGGTTCCTTCCGGATTGCCGGAGGTATACCTCTGTACGGTGTCCAGCTGCTGACGCTTGATGGGTTCCCGCTCATTGCAGTGATAGATAAGGTGCGCGTCGACTATCTCTATTATGGACGAATCATGTTTTTACGAAATATGCGTAACGATCCAATCGCAAAATGGGGATTCAAACAGTACGACCGCGAGACTTATATCATCAATGCCTATGATAAACCAGCATTGATGCTTTGGACGCTTGAGAAATTTCTCGGTGAAAATACAATGAATGCGATCATGCGGACGTATTTCCAGCGCTATCGTTTCCGACATCCAACGCCGCAGAATTTTTATGCCGTAGTCAATGAAGTCAGCGGACGGGATATGGGATGGTTCTTCCGTCAGTTTGTTGATGAGACATTTGTTCTAGATTATGGGGTTGAGAGCCTTAAGAGTACCCAGAAGGATGGAAAATATTATAATGAGGTGATAATACGAAGATATGGTGAAGCGTGTGTGCCGGTCGATATCCGGCTCACTTGTGAAAATGGTGAATGTATCAATGATACATGGGATGGAAATGATCAATGGGTGAAGAAAATCTATATCACATCTTCAGCTGCATCCATGGCACAGGTTGATCCCGAGAACAAACTTGTTCTTGATGTCAGTTTAGCTAACAATAGTAAAATAGCCGATACAGACCATCGGGCAGTGCTCAGCTGGACATCAAAGTGGCTTTTCTGGATGCAGCATCTCCTTCAATTTCTCAGCAGTCTTTGTTGATTATCAATTATGGCAATTCTTGAGGCAATACGGTCGGGGCTGAAAAAAGTGAACAACAATCTTCACTTCATCGGTCTTCTTTGGATATTGAACATCGCATTTGCTATGATCCTATCGATGACCTTATTCCGTCTCCTGAATACGGATCTCAGTGGAAGTCTTGTCGGCGATTCATTGCTTCAAGGATTCGATTATCGCTGGTATCAGGAATTCTTCTTTAAATACCAGACGGCGCTGGAAATGTTTACCAACACGCTGATTATCGTCGGATCAATCTACATTCTGATTCAAACCTTTCTCCTGGGTGGATTACTTTCGGTGTTACATTCCAGTGAGAGAAAAACGCTTTTCATAGACTTTTTTTACGGTGGGGTCAGGTATTTCTTTCGTTTCTTCAAAATTCTTCTTCTTTCGATGCTTTTTTATTTGGGACTTTTTTTCGTCAATCGTTGGGGGACAACTGCAACGGAAAATCTGCTCGGCGCTTCCGAATCGGAAATACTTCGCATCTCGGTTATTGTTGTTCGATATATCCTTCTTGCATTGATATTCTTTTTCCTGAATATTATTTTTGATTACGCAAAAATAAGTATTGTTGTTCGAGAAGAAAGAAAAGTTATGAAAGAGTGGTGGGGTGCTGTGAAATTTACAGTTTCGAATGCAGGAACGACGATCGGTCTGTTTGTACTACTTTTTATATTTGGAGTTGGGATTTTTGGAATATACTATTTTCTTGAAGATATTTTCCAACCTGTCTCATCGTACGGAATGATTTTTCTTGTTTTTGTGTTACATCAGATATACATTAGTGCAAGAATCTGGCTGCGAATGTTGTTTTATGCGAGTCAGCTCGCGTTATGGAAGGAAGTCCACGCTGAGGTCATCTTCCCTTCCGTTGAAGAGAATACAGTTCACGCGCAAGGAGGATAAATAACGGTGTCGATTCTATCTATATATGTTTTCGGTGCAGAGGTACTTCGTCAAAAAGCGAAACCTGCAAAGAGCGTTGATAACTCGACAATTACCCTGGTCTATGATATGTTTGACACAATGCGCAATGCCAATGGCATCGGACTTGCTGCAAATCAAGTAGGCGTGCTTCAGAGAATAATCACCATCGATATTTCAGAAACCGACGAAGGGAAAGGAACAAAGCCCTTAGTGCTGATCAACCCGGAAGTCATTAAAGAAGATGGTGAATGGGTCATGGAAGAGGGGTGTCTGAGTGTACCGGATATCCGGGAAGAGGTGACACGTGCCGCATCGATTCGTCTTCGATTCCGGGATATTAATTTTCATGAACATGAAATAGATGCGCACGGGCTGCTTGCACGTGTAATCCTTCATGAGATAGATCACCTGGACGGTATTCTTTTTACAGATCACTTGAACGCAGCCAAGCGACGACATATGAAAGGGAAATTCATAAGGATCAAGAAGGGTGAAACCGAGACGTCGTACCCGGTTGCGGCGGGCATTAAATTATAAATATCTTGATAAGCAGACATGGACATCATTTTTATGGGAACTCCTGAGTTTGCAGTTCCCAGTCTTTCAATCCTTTTCGATCATGGATATACGATCAAGGCTGTCGTTACCGCAACCGACAAACCGCGCGGTCGTGGGCACGAAATCTCATTTACTCCCGTGAAGAAATTTGCCGTAGAACATTCGCTCCCGGTTCTCCAGCCCGATACCCTGAGGGAACCTTCGTTTGTGAAGACTGTTCATCAACTTGCCCCCGACTGTATCGCCGTTGTCGGGTTCCGTATTCTTCCTCCCGAGATCTTCACTATTCCGAAACTCGGTGCTTTTAACCTGCATGCGTCGCTTTTACCAAAGTATCGCGGCGCAGCTCCGATACAGTGGGCGCTAATCAACGGTGAGCGTGAAACCGGCGTCACGACATTCTTCCTTCAGGAAAAAATTGATACGGGGAATGTCATTCTTCAGGCCAGAATCAATGTGGGGGAAAATGAGACGGCCGGTGAACTCTATGATCGCTTGATGATTCTGGGGGCCGAGACAGTTCTTTCGACGATCCGTCTCATAGAACAGGGAAAGACAAATCCTCAGCCTCAGGACGAAAAAGATGCTACTCCGGCTCCGAAAATATTTCGTGAACAATGCGCGATCGATTGGACAAAACCGGTGCAGCAGGTACATAATTTTATACGCGGACTCTCTCCAATTCCAGGGGCATTTACTCACCATACCGGAAAGTCGTTGAAGATTTATCGCAGCAGAATTTTTTCAGAGGAGGGGACAGGAATCCCGGGCCGAATTGTTGTTGAAAATGAATTCATAAAAGTTTTTACAGGCAAGGGTGTGCTTGAAGTGCTTGAGTTGCAGCAAGAGGGGAAAAAACGCCTTCATACGAACGAATTCTTGAAGGGGTATCGTTTCGGAGATAACCTGCGATTTCTATAGCATCCTAATTACAGGAAAAAGTCATCACCTTTCAGAAAAATTAGGAGGATCAATTCTTTTTTACTTGTATTTCAATTGGAGTGAATCGAGCGATTTTTTGGTGCAGGGTCATCTAGGCGGCTGCTTTGGTTGATACTTGTTTATTACACACAACGAACGAAATGGCAAGTAACATTGTCATAGTGAATACTGTGATCGAAGTTTTCATAACTATTGAATATAAATTATTGAAATGATTGAATCATGAATTGTTTACAATTTGAGGAATGAAGATGGGAAAAGCAAGGAAGAATAAAAGGAATAACTATTTGCTTTCAGAATGCAAAAAGAAATCAAAAAAAACAGGCGCAGCTCACACGAGCTAGCGCCTGAATTCGTTCACAATGTGACCATTGAAACACTACAGATCGAAGCGAATACCTGCACTCAACGCAAAATATCCGGGGACATCATTAACAATATAAGTGTATTGTGTATCATTGGTAAGCTGCGTTGTACTGCCAAACCCAAGCAAATGCGAAAATTGAATATAAGGAGCTATGCCGGGAGAAACGCGTATAAGGGTTCCATATGTTATTATCAATCCTAATTTAAATTCACTATTCCCTGTGCGTGTAATACTCTGTTGACCCTGTGGTGAAACGGTCAGATCGCTTGTGCTGTAGATATTGAAGGACATACCAATTCCGGCATAAGGTTCTATGATTTTAAATTTACGAAATGTGAATCGGTTCAATCCTAACAGATCAAACTCAAAAATACTGGTTCCTGCTCCACTCGCACCTTGAGCTGCAAATTGACCTGCACCCGCAATATTATTATATCCGCGCTCGAGAAATCCGATGGAGGAGTAGGAAGCTTTTAACTGAAGATCAAGATTGTAAACTCCTTCACTAATAGCTGTATATCCACCAAAACCCCCAAAATTAAAAACAGTTCCTCCTGCATCTTGAACGGGGGTAACCTGTCTATTCCCACCCGATGTTACCGTTCCTGCAGCCTTCAAACCATAAGACTTAAATCCTAGAAATGCACCTGCCTGAAACTGTGCCTGAGAAATCTGCAAAAAAAATACAGTAAGCATTAAAATACAAATTGTCATGGATTGTTTCATAAGTCACCCTTATTTTGTGGATAGATGTGATTTGTTAAAACAAGATGATAAAGTGTACCAAAAATGATTCAATATTGCAATAACAAAAAGGCTCCAAATCACAGAAAAAATTCGGAGCCGCCAGCACAGCCTCTTGATGAATTATTATACCTTAACGGGAATAAAAAGCTTCTTCGATTTCTTTTTAAAACCGCCGTTTTCTTCAATTTCAGAAGCCAGCTTACGCCAGTCAGTTTCTTGTAAAGGAGGAATCGATTGAACAGGCAGCAGTTTCTTTATAAACTGCGTTCTCCCCGCTCCCTGCGACGGTCTGCGCGTGGTATCGTTTCGATGGTATCCCGAATCATACGAAAGAAAATTCAGGGAGCATCGCCTATTTCACGATCGATGCATTGTTTAAGTTGCAACTCCAGAAAAATAAATTTTACTTTTTTATTGGACCGTCATTCGGTATTAACATCGAAGGCAGCTACGAATATACGGAGAAGGCTACAGGATATCAGGATTATAAAGAGAAGGGCACGATGAAAGAGATGGCGACGCGATTTGGAATCAAGGATGGATCAGGAGTTGATCTGCCGGTCGGTAGCGGTGTCTATATACCCCCCGAATTTTCTTTTGCGTACGGTTTGATGAAAGTCCAAACGGACGTCAGCTGGCGGATAATGAGCTTCTATCTGGGCAGTGCCGTAAAATTCGATATTTAGCAATCATTAGGCAAGACGAAGGAAGAAGCGGGATGCGAGCACATGTCCCGCTTTTTTAATTTTATTACAGAGTATAATTATTCATAAACAATGATCCAATAAAAAACCGTCCCGCTCCGAGGTAGGGGACGGGACGGTTTTGTTTTCAGATTCGTGTGCCGCACTCACCCGACATACATTGGATGCTAAAGTTATTTTATAAGAACAAGTTTTTTCGTCATTGTGGAATTGTCGGCCTTCATCGTTATTTATTGAGAAAAATACAACAGGTTTCTCGGGAAAGGAAATCGGGTGTTTGGTTATAATTTGACTATATTTTATCACTTGACAAAAAGATATTTAGCAATTATATTATTATCACAATTCAAAATTTCAATTTCAGCTCTTTGTTAACTCCCGCGTAATGGAAATAAAAACACACAGTCTGCACCATCGGGGAATATCGATTTAACGCACAAAATAATTAACCTAATTATTCACCTTAGAATTGGAAAGGATGGGCTATATGAAAAGAATCATTGCTATGATGTTATTGGTCTTGTTGGTAGCTTTTTCAATTTCATTTGCTCAAGATGCTAGGAAGTTCGCTATGAAAGGCTCAACCGAACTAGGTGGAAGTGCTTCCTTCCTAAGCACTACTCCTGTCTCCAATGGAAATACTGGAGATGCCACTACAGTTTTTACTGTGGCACCTTTCATCGGTTACTTTGTAGCAGACGGATTTGAGATAGGCCTCAATCCGCTCGAAGTCGTTCACACAAGTACTAAGAATAGCTCAGCAACTTTAATAATGATCTTTGCGGCACCCTCATATAATTTCAAAACCGAAGGGATTGCATATCCATTCATTGAAGCCCTGCTCGGCTATACTTCGTATTCCAATAGTTCATCCTTATCCGGCTTCAGTTGGGGGGGGCGAGGCGGTGTGAAGCTGGCTGTGACCGAGAAGGGTCTGTTGAATCTTGGTGTGCAATACCTTCAGATTACTATGAATCCAAGTGGAGCAAAAGAACGCAACGGAGCAAACCAACTATCTATTTCGGCGGGCTTTACTGTGTGGTTCTAATTCTGCTGATTCAATCTTGGACGCAACGTTGGTATTAAAAAAAACCGTCCCGCCCCGAGATAGGGGGCGGGACGGTTTTGTTTTCAGATTCGTGTGCCGCACTCACCCGACACACGGTGGATGCTGAAGTTATTTCATAAGAACAAGTTTTTTCGTCATTGTGAAATTGTTGGCCTTCATCGTGTAGAAGTACATCCCGCTGGCAAGTGTACTCCCATCCATTGTCACATTATAAATTCCGGGGGATTTCACCTCGTTCACCAATGTTGCGATCCTGTGTCCGAGTATATCAAATACTTCAAGTGTTACATATGACTGTTTTGCTATTCTGAATTCGATATTGGTTGTGGGATTAAAAGGGTTGGGATAATTCTGACTGAGACCGAAATCCTTCGGAATAGCATTGTCTAGGCGCTCGATTGCATTAGTTGCTGCCGTCGTAAAATGCCACCTCGAAGAGTACTCACTTGTCCCCTCCCCGTTTTTCGAGCAGACATGCCAGTAATATATTTTCGATGTATCAAGATTGGAGATAATCATCGATGTGGTGTCCGTCGTATCATTGACGAAAGTCGTTGTAAAACCGGAGTCGATAGAAACCTGTACCCGATATGAAGTCGCCAAGGGCTCAACAATCCACTGCAGTGTTAAGGGGCTCGGTTGAGCGGTTGCGCCGTTTGCGGGTGAGAGGAGCGTTGGTGCTGAAAGTACGGTTTTAAAGTTCCGAAAGGTTGAAAAGTCGCTCTCTCCGGCAGCATTCTTTGTGCTCACATGCCAATAGTATGTTTGATTATGCGTAAGCCCTGTGATCTGTCTGGATGTTGTCGTGATAGTCGTATCGTCGATGTAATTTACCAAGAAATTGGAGTTTGTTGACACCTGCAGGTGATACTTTGACGCAGTCGGTACGGCATTCCAGCTTAGCGTTGGATTTACTGGGACTCCCAAAGCTCCATCAGCAGGAGAAATAAGAATCGGTGCTGTCTCCGGTGGAAGTGGAATTGTCCTGAAATGCCGGGCGGCGGAATATGCACTCCACCCTTTTGTGTTTTTGGCACTCACTCTCCAGTAATATACCGTGTAGTTTGTAAGCCCGGATGTGCTGTATTGTGTAGCGGCAATTGATGAGTCGTCGACGTAAGTTGTCGCAAATGATGATGACGTCGACACCTGCAGCCGATATTTATCTGCGCCCGTCGACGGATACCATGATAATACAGTACTGATGGGGATATCGACCGCGCTATCAGCCGGAGAATTCAGTGTTGGTACTGGCGGCGCACCCAACTGTGTTGAGAATAATCGTGTCGTCGAATACTCTGAAGTACCCGCTGTATTCTTGGCGTTGACTCGCCAGTAATATGTCATGCTGGTTGTGAGTCCGGATACTACTATTGATGTATCGATGAGAGTCGAATCGTTAAAGACAGAAGTCGTGAACGACGAGCTTGTCGATACCTGTAAATGATATGTTTCTGCGCCAATCGCTTTGTTCCATATTAGCGTGGGCGCTGTTGAGGATACGGTATCTCCGTTTGCCGGAGAGACCAGAGTGGGTTGAAATGGACGGCCAAATGACCCCTCGGTTATCACTGCGGGTGGAATACCCTCATTGAATCTGAAGTAGCTAAACCGCAGCACTGAACGGCTGTTGGCGTCGCCCAAAATTCTAAATTTTATATTAATTAATTTCCCTGAGCCTTTGAGAGGGTCTCCCGCCAATATGCTTCCCGCAAATCTATATATACCGAATGCGGCACTGTCCGGGTTATCCACAATCACCATCTTATTTGATGTGATAGTGCCAACCGTGTCATAAGCCGATCCCGAAAGCGGTTGCAGAACCGCTGGATCGAAGAGCATTCTAAAATCATATCCTTCAACGTCCGATCCCGTGAGATCGCTGACATTTATCGGAATCTTAACGGTATCCCCTGTTGCCCCTTTTACGCCCTTGGGAAAGCTGACTTGTACCTGGCTGTAAGCAGTACTTCCTATCATAACGATGAAAAGCAGAACCAAGAATTTCTTCATTGTGCCTCCTTCATGATTGAAATTAATATTTGAATCTGTACGCAGTATACTGAATTGAGGTTGTATTGTCAAGGATATAAGTCACGAAATCCTGTTGATGATGATCACAATCCCTTGCTTGTTATTAGGAAGATACTAAATTATAAAATAAAAATCATATTCGGAAAACCTCATGAAAATTCTCAAATTTGGCGGGTCTTCGGTATCAAACGCAGAGCGTATCCGGGAAGTGACGCGGATCATTCTCGAATCGGCAAAGAAAGAACCTTCAATAATCGTTGTGTCGGCATTCCAAGGAATCACCAATCAACTTCTCGAATGCGCCGCGCTTGCCGAAGCCGGCAACCCGACATATGGAAAGCTGTATGCGAAGATCGTGAAACGGCACGAATCAATGGTCTCGTCGCTATTCAAAAATCATAGAAACAGAACGCTTGATTCAGAGATTAACCAGCTACTGGGCGAATTGCACGACGTTCTTCATGGTATCAATTTACTCCGCCATGCCCCTGAGCGATCCCTCGACCTGACAGCCAGTTTCGGGGAACGTCTCTCGACGCTCATTCTCTCGGCATTCATTAATATAAAACGGACTTCAGTACCCGTTGATGCCCGCGATATGATTATTACCGACGATCAATTTACGCATGCGGCAGTTCAATTCGACAAAACAAATGTCGTAATCCGCCGGTATTTTAATCGTCTCTTCTCACATAGGAAGCGTTTACCGATTCCTGTTGTGACGGGATTCATTGCTTCCACGGAAGATGGAAGAACCACAACTCTTGGCCGGAACGGCTCGGATTATACCGCTGCAATCATCGGAGCTGCGATGCATGCTTCGGTTGTAGAAATCTGGACTGATGTTGATGGTGTCATGAGCGCCGATCCCCGCGCTGTCCCTTCGGCATTTGTCATTCCAAGGCTATCGTATGAAGAGGCGATGGAAATGTCGTTCTTCGGTGCAAAGGTGCTGCATTCGGCTACTATCGCGCCGGCGGTCGCGGAAAAAATTCCGATTCTCATTAAGAATACGTTGAATCCTTCGGCGCCCGGGACGTTGATCTCAGAAAGCACCGAAACCTGGGAGGGAAGCGCCAAAGGAATGAGCTCGGTCGATCAGGTGTCGCTCCTGACCATACGCGGTCTCGGAATGGTGGGGGTCCACGGGACGGCCGAACGATTATTTCGGGCGCTTGCGACGGCAGGGGTCAATATCATCCTGATCTCGCAGGCTTCCTCGGAGCATACTATCTGTTTCGCCGTCTCGAGTGCAGATACCGATCGGGCATGCGAAGCGATCCGAAACGAGTTTCATTATGAAGTCCAGAACAATCTGACGGTGATCGATGTTAGAAAGGATCAGACCATCATTGCCGTAGTCGGTGAAAATATGCAGGGAACACCGGGAGTGTCGGGTCGTGTCTTCAGCGCGGTCGGCCGAAATGCGATTAACGTCAATGCAATCGCACAGGGAGGATCGGAGCTGAATATTTCGTTTGTGATCGATGGATCGCAGCGCGTCCGTGCATTAAACGTCGTCCATGAAGCATTTTTCGAAAAGAGGAAGAAGCTCGCGCTGATTATCATCGGAGTCGGCAATATCGGCTCAACGCTTTTGAAGCAGTTGCATCAACAGAGAAAATTTTTAATCGAGAATGGATTCGATGTGCGCGTATGTGGTATTTCCAACAGCAAGCAGTATGTGTTGTCAAATGAAGGCATCGATCCTGGAGAATGGAGAAAAGCTCTTGATACTTCTCCCTACCGGTTCAATCCGGATGAGTTTATAAACCAGATAACAAAAATGGAATTAACAAACGCAGCGCTGGTCGATTGTACGGCAAGCTCGGAAATTGTCGACCGGTATCCCGACTTTGTCCGCGCGAACATGCATATTGTGACTCCAAACAAAAAGGCGAATGTGCTTCCGTGGAAACGGTATCAGGAGCTTATGGATGTTCTAAGGAAGCGGCAAAAATTCTTTTTCTATGAAGCGAATGTCGGTGCCGGACTTCCGGTTATCTCCACACTTCAGGATCTGATGGCCAGCGGCGATACGGTCATAAAAATCGAAGGAATATTTTCAGGAACTCTTAGTTATATCTTTAATTGCTATGATGGAAACCGCCCCTTCAGCGCACTCTTGCGTGAAGCACACACACTCGGATATACCGAGCCCGATCCGCGTGACGATCTCTCAGGTCAGGATGTTGCACGAAAGATTCTTATTCTGGCGCGTCAGCTTGGACTCCAGATGGATCTCGATGATATTTATATTCAGAATCTGGTACCTCCACGGTTGCGGAGTGGAAAATTCTCGATGGGTTTCTTCAAGTCACTTCGTGACACAGATGCGGCCTTCGAACGCCTTCTCTCCGAGGCACGTTCACACGGCTCGATCCTCCGCTATGTCGGATGGCTTTCGAATGGAGCGGCCCGGGCCGAGATCAAAGAATATCCGTCGAATCACCCCTTTGCGTCGACGAAGGATACCGATAACATCATCGCGTTTACGACACAGCGCTATGCAAAGACACCTCTTGTCATACAGGGACCGGGAGCAGGAGCAGACGTAACAGCGATGGGAGTGTTCTCGGATATCAGGAAACTGCTGTATTATCTTCCATTCTGAAGCGATAAGGAAAAGAATCGAATAATGTCTATATGGCATTTGGTTAAGGAAAAAGTGAAAAGTAAAAAGTGAAGTAGAGAAAGTGAAAAGTAAGGATTTTTTCTCGCACATTTTCACACTTTTTCCTTTTGCCTTTTACCTTTTTACTTAAGCTATAGCCAAAGAAAAGGTTACCGACGAATTTCATCTTTTTTATTATTATATTTCCAGGTAATATTTATAATCACATGCCACTTCCTTGGAGCGAAATGTGAGCAACACGGTGAAGCCGTTGTTTCTGGGGCTGCTTTTTGTTTTCCTTGGTTGTTCTCAGCGTTCCGGAAACCAGCAGGTTACGATTCGCATCGGATACTTTCCCAACATTACACACTCGCAGGCACTCATTGGATTCTCAGCAGAACGCGGAGATTTTAAAAAAATTTTCGGCGATAGCGTCCGAATAGATCCAAAAATCTTCAACGCCGGACCCTCTGCAATCGAGGCGCTATTTGCCGGCGAACTCGATCTAGCTTATATCGGTCCGAATCCCTCAATAAACGGCTATGTGAAATCGCGTGGTGAGGCTTTACGAATTATTGCCGGCGCAACAAGCGGCGGTGCTGTGTTTGTTGCACGTCCCGGAGTGGCAATCAAAACACCGGCAGACTGGTCCGGCAAACGCGTCGCATCTCCTCAATTAGGTAATACGCAGGATGTCGCCCTCCGTTACTATCTTGTTTCGAACGGATTAAAAACGAGAGAAAATGGTGGGACGGTCACGATTATTCCTACTCAAAATCCCGATATACTCACACTTTTTCACAAAGGAGAAATTGACGGTGCCTGGGTGCCGGAACCGTGGGGAGCCAGACTTGTGAAGGAAGCTGGCGGAACGATCATTCTGGATGAAAAGGATCTCTGGCCCGACCGGCGGTTTGTAACGGCAAATATCATAGTCAGTACGAAATTTTTAAATCAACATCCATTCCTGGTGAAACAATTTTTGCTTACGCATGTTCAATTAACGCAGTGGATTAACGCTCACCCGTCGGAAGCGAAATCAATCGCGAATGCGGAAATACGACGCCTCACGGGTAAAGCATTAAGCGCCGAAGTGCTTGAGAACGCATGGCTGCGGTTTGATTGTACGTATGATCCCATTCCGGCCTCGCTCTTTGTTTCAGCAGACCGGGCGTTTGTACTCGGATATCTTGGAGACACAAAACCGGATCTCTCAGGAATTTTCGATCTCCGATTGCTCAATGAAGTACTTACCGAATTAAATCTTCCGCCCGTTCAATGAATCTAACCATACAAAATATCAGCAAATCATTTTCGAGCCGAAACGATCGAATCGATGCTTTGAAAAATATATCGTTCAATGTTGCATCGGGTGAATTTGTATGTCTTCTCGGACCATCGGGATGCGGTAAGTCTACTCTCTTGAATATCATTGCCGGGTTGGAACAACCCGATTCAGGCTTTTTATATTGTGATGGGCGCGTTGTGACCACACCAAGTACGGACCGCATAGTAATATTTCAGGAACCTGCACTTTTTCCGTGGCTGAGGGTCGTCGAGAATGTTGAATTTGGATTGACCGTCAATAAGATGCCGCCCAAAAAACGCCGGGAGGTGGCTCAGAGGTTTCTCTCCATGGTACATCTCTCCCGTTTTCAACACGCGGCAATCCATGAGCTGTCGGGCGGGATGAAACAAAGGGTTGCACTTGCCAGGGCGCTTGCTCTCGATCCGGCGGTGTTATTGATGGATGAGCCGTTCGGAGCTCTCGATGCGCAGACACGCGACCTGCTTCATATCGAACTCCAGGAAATATGGGAATCGACAAAAAAAACCGTTGTCTTTGTAACGCATAACGTCCGGGAAGCGATTCGTCTGGGCGATCGCGTCCTTGTGATGTCGGCTCGGCCCGGATTTATCAAACGTGAATTTATTGTCAACCTTCCGCGGCCAAGGCAGATGGAAGACCACGGACTCGTCGATACCGCGCGGTTAATCCTTGCTGAACTACGAGATGAAGTTAATCGAGCACTGGCAGAGGAGGTGAATGGTGAAGCGTAATGCTCATCCACGTCGCTGGCTTTCTCCGGTTTTTTTCACGGCTTTGATTATCCTCTGGCAGGTCTTATATCAACTTCAACTCTGGCCCGTATATCTTTTTCCTTCACCGGCCGATGTAATATCGACTCTTCTAAATGGTGTATCGAACGGGACGATCCTACAAGGTGTCGGTGCAAGTCTCTGGCGTCTCCTGATAGGTTATATGATCTCGCTGGCTATCGGTATCCCGCTCGGGTTTGCATCCGGGCGAATCAAGAGATTTGATCAGACGGTAGGAAAGCTTCTCCTGGGACTCCAGACACTTCCGAGCATTTGTTGGCTCCCGCTCGCACTTCTATGGTTTGGATTAAACGAACGTGCCATAGTGTTTGTCGTCGTTATGGGAGCTGTTCTCTCTATCGCACTCTCGGCGCGCGACGGCGTCCAGAGAGTCAGTCCGCTTTATCTCAGAGCTGCAACCAACATGGGTGTAAAAGGATGGAATCTCCATGCCAGGGTTATATTTCCTGCATCACTTCCCTCCATCGTCACCGGTATGAAACTCGGCTGGTCGTTCGCCTGGCGGTCGTTAATGGCAGGTGAGTTGTTATACGGTAATACCGGACTCGGTCAACTCTTGATGATGGGGCGGGAACTTAATGACATGAGTCAGGTCATTGCCATTATGCTTGTAATTGTTCTCCTGGGAGTTCTAACAGACCGCATCGTGTTTGCCCCGGTTGAACGTCGAATGCACGAACGGTGGGGACTTGGCCAATGAATGACCTTCATCTCTGTTTCATTCTCGATTCCTACCCTCCGGCGATCGGTGGGGCAGAGACCGCTCTACAAAACATTTGCGAAGGACTCGCGCAGCGGAATTTTGATGTTACTGTAATCACCGCCTGGTTTGGTGGAAATGAACCGGTTATAGAGAAGAGCGAAGGTCTTACCGTCGTCCGTCTCAGGATTCCTCGACTCCTTCGCCGATTCTGGTTCGTTCAGCAGGCAATTCCCGCCATTCTCAGATATGCACGCAATTCTGATATCGTGGTTGGCAGCACTTACGGTGGTGTGCTCCCGGCTTTCCTTGGTTCTATTCTTCTGAAAAAAAAACGTGTGATGATGGTGCATGAAGTAATGAGGCACCGATGGTTCCGCTTTGAAAAAAATCCGCTGAAAGCCTTTTTTTATTATTTAACCGAGAAAATTCTCATACGGCTTCCGTTTCAGAGAGTAGTTGCTGTATCGGAATATACGCGGAATGAATTATTGCACATGGGTATGAATGATGAGGCTATCGATGTCATATACCATGGAATGCCAGACGGTGGAGCGAGACCTATTAGAAATCGCGATGAGGTTCGTACATCGCTTGGATTCGGAAAAGGCGATTTTCTCTACCTTGCCTTTGGCCGCTTGGGCGTTACGAAGGGCTTTCAGTATCTTGCTCGTGCAATACCGGAGATAATACGACAAGTGCCTCAAGCCCGATTTTTATTGATTTTTTTTGACTATGATCGGCGGATCCGGCGTGAAATAGGGGAGGCTCTGGTAAAAGTCACATCGAACTCATACAAGCTATTTGATTCTGTCCCGCGTGAATTGTTAATTGATTATATCCATGCAGCAGATTGTGTGGTGATACCGTCGCTTTCAGAGGGATTTGGTTTTGCAGCGCTTGAAGCGTGCGCGGCAGGTACACCGCTCGTTGCGACAAAAGCCGGCGCTCTACCTGAGGTTGTGTACGGTCGCCATGTACTTGTTGAACCAGCTTCGGTCGAACAGCTTTCGGAAGGCTGCCGTCGGGTGTTCGAAGGCAGGACTTTGTATTCCGAACCGAAAGATTTTCGTTGGGAAACGTCGATTGAGAAATGGGAGATAATGTTTCGATCATTGTAACAAGACGGAAGATATATCATGATACAAAATACAATGCTGAGGAACAGGAAAAGGTAGAGGAAAAGTTTATCCCGAGCGAGTGAACGTAGTGAACGAGTCGAGGGGGTAAAGGGAAGATGTATAAATCTTTTAAAGAAATGCCGGTTTGGAAAGAGGCAATGTCGATTGCAGAGGAAGTGTTCCAGATTACAGAAGGACTTCCTAAGAAAGAAGATTATGGATTAACCTCGCAAATCCGAAGATCCACCTTGAGTATCTCCGCCAATATAGCAGAAGCATATGGGCGTAAACACACTCTTGATAAAAGAAAATTTTATTATACAGCCGGAGGGTCAACGACAGAAACACAAAACCACTTGGAATACGGATTGCGTGTTGGTTATTTTACTCGAATTCAAGTCGATGATTTTGATAAACGTTTAAATCAAATATACAATGATCTCAATAAAATTATTGTGACAATAAAACCATAGCCTAAACCAAAACTTTTTTAACCTTAACCTTAACCTTTTCAATGCCACCGAAACAGCGCTCTTTCGTCCTATGGTTCACAGGACTTCCCAGCTCGGGGAAGACTACGCTGGCTGACTCTGTCTATCGGTGGTTGAAGAGATACGGCTATAAGGTTGAGCGACTCGACGGCGATTCGATCCGTAAGGTATTTCCTCAAACCGGTTTTGACAAGAAATCACGTAATGAACATATCCGGAGAGTCGGATATATTGCCTCGATTCTTGAGCGAAACGGGATTACTGTCATCGCATCGTTTGTATCTCCTTATCGTGAGTCGAGAGATTTTGTCCGGGAGATCTGTAAACATTTTATCGAAGTCCATGTTGTCGCTCCAAACGAAGTCTGTGAGAAACGAGACGTGAAAGGATTATATCACCGGGCACGCAGCGGCGAAATCACGAATTTTACGGGCGTGAACGATCCTTTTGAAGAACCGCTCAAACCCGAATTGGTGGTGAGAACCGACACGAAATCGAAGAGAGCTTGTGTAAGAAAAATCACCGGATATCTCAGACAACGTTATAAAATAAAACCTTAACCTTGATCTTTACCTCTACCTTTCCCTGACACATGAGCCATTTAGACAGATTAGAAAGCATTTCAATCTATATCCTTCGTGAAGCTTATGCAACGTTTCACAACCTCGGTATGCTGTGGTCGATTGGTAAAGATAGCACGGTTCTCCTCTGGTTGGTCCGGAAAGCGTTTTTCGGACATGTACCGTTTACATTGATTCATATTGATACCAGTTTCAAAATTCCAGAGATGATCCGATACCGCGATAAACTTGTTGAAGAACTCGGATTAAATCTGATTTTTGGAATCAACGAAGAAGCGTTGAGAAAAAAACAAACGTTCCCCGACGGTCATGTAGACCACCTTGCATGCTGTAAAATCCTGAAGACCGACGCTCTCATCAATACAATTAATGGTAACTGGACGCGATATCGCTTTAACCATACAACAAAAAGGTACGAACCAGAACATCATGGCGAGTCGTTCGATGGAATCATAGCCGGAGCACGGGCCGACGAAGAGGGCTCCCGATCGAAAGAGCGCTATTTTTCGGCACGCGATGAAAAAAGCCAGTGGGATATCGCCAGCCAGCCGCCTGAATTCTGGAATTTTTATAAAACCGACTTTACCCCGGGGACACATGTCCGCATCCATCCGCTTCTTGATTGGACAGAACTGAACATCTGGGAATATATCAAACGTGAAAATATCCCAACGGTATCGTTGTATTATAATAAAGGGGATGGGAAAAGATATCGTTCGCTCGGTTGTTATCCATGCACATTCCCGATCGACTCCGACTCCAGAACAGTCGATGAGATCATCGAAGAACTTAAAAGTGGAAAGCTGAAAAACGTCGCTGAGAGAAGCGGGAGAGCTCAGGATAAGGAAGATCAGGGAGGTTTGGAAAGTTTGCGGAGAGACGGTTATATGTGAGGAAAAGGAAGAGGAAAAGGTTAAGGAGAGAAAATATGTTCAGATCTTTTAAGGAAATGCCGGTTTGGCAGGAGGCGATGTCGATTGCGGAAGAAATATTCCGGATCACCGAAACACTTCCGAAGAAAGAAGATTATGGTTTAACTTCTCAACTTCGACGAGCAGCCTCGAGTATTTCTGCAAATATAGCGGAAGCCTATGGCCGCAAACATTCTTTGGATAAGAAAAATTTTTATTATATAGCTCGAAGCTCTTCAACAGAGACGCAAAGTCATCTTGAATATGGAATGCGGGTGGGATATTTTGAGAAGGAGCAAATCGATGTTCTTGACTCTCGTCTGGACCAACTATATAATGATATAAATAAAATTATAATAACATTAAGATCATAGTCTCTACCTTTACCTATACCTTTACCTGTATTGTGTCTGATAGCCATCTAAATATCATCGTCGCCGGCCATGTCGATCATGGAAAGAGCACAATAATCGGCCGTCTTCTCGCTGATACCGGCTCTTTACCTGATGGGAAGCTCGAGCAGGTGAAGGCCTTGTGCGAGCGCAACTCTAAGCCGTTCGAATATGCATTTCTGATCGATGCTCTTAAAGATGAGCGTTCGCAGGGCATTACCATCGATGCCGCGCGCGTGTTTTTCAAGACTGAAAAAAGGCATTACATTATTATCGACGCGCCGGGACATATCGAATTTTTAAAAAATATGGTGACCGGGGCATCGCGGGCCGGGGCAGCAATACTGGTGATTGATGCTTCGGTAGGCGTTCAGGAAAATTCACGTGGGCACAGCTATTTACTTTCATTGCTGGGGATACGTCAGATTGCTGTCGTTATTAATAAAATGGACATCGCCGGATACCGGAAAGAGGTGTTCGATAAACATGTGAAAGAGTTTTCGCAATTCCTTGAAACGATAGGAATTTGCGCTGTGAATTTCATCCCGGTCAGCGGCTGCAGGGGAGATAACATAGCAGCGAGAAGTGCCGCGATGAAATGGTACACAGGGGCGACAGTGCTTGAGACTCTTGATACATTCGAGGAATCAAAAACTCCGCCGGATCTTCCGTTCAGGTTCCCGGTTCAGGATGTTTATAAGTTTACGAAATATAAAGACACCCGCCGGATTATCGCCGGCACGGTTTCTTCAGGTTCAATCCGTCCGGATGACGAAATAGTCTTTTATCCTTCGGGGAAGAGGAGCAGAGTAGCGACCATCGAGGAATTCAATGCTACTCCGCCTCAGCTCGCCTGCACAGATTCGGCAACCGGTTTCACTCTCAAGGAACAAATCTATGTCACACGCGGTGAAATAGCTGCAAAGGTTGGAGAACCGCCTCCACAGATTTCGTCACGACTGCGCGTCAGTCTCTTCTGGATGGCAAGACGCCCGCTTTCCGTCGGGAAACAATATATTTTGAAATGCGGAACGGCAAGGACTCATATGCAAATAGAAGAACTGATAAAAGTGATCGATGCTTCCGATCTTCATACATTGTCCGTTCAGAACATTGTTGAGCGGCACGAGGTTGCCGAGTGTGTTATGAAATTGGAGAAGGCGATTGCGTTTGATCGTGTAGGCGATATAGCAGGGACGGGGCGGTTCGTCGTCGTAGATGAGTATGAGATAGCCGGAGGTGGTATAATTCTCGATACACTTGAGGATCAACAAGCTTTTGTACGCGAGAAAGTTCTCACCCGTAATATCAAGTGGGAAAAAAGTACTATCCCGTCAGAAGTTCGCGCCGAGCGATTTAAACAGAAACCCGGTTTGATTCTTATAACGGGTAAAAAGGACAGCGGTAAAAAGCCGCTCGCACGGGCGCTGGAGAAAAAATTGCTCGATGGTGGATATCATGCATATTTCCTCGGGATCGGGAATATATTATACGGAGTCGATGCAGATATCAAAGGAATTCATGATGACAGGTACGAGCATATCCGGAGGCTGGCTGAAGTCTCGAACATTCTTCTCGACACCGGTATAATACTTATTGTCACTGCCATTGAGCTTCAAGTAGACGAAATCGATCTGATTCGAATGACGTGTAATGAATATGGAATAATGACAATCTGGGTCGGTGAAAGTGGAACTCCCGTAGTAGACTTTGATATCACAGTTTCAAGCAGCACGCCGATCGATGCAGCTGCTGAAAAAATAATCCATGATATTCAAAAGAGGTTATTCAGCGCAGGGAAAGGAAATTACAATAGCTGAATGCAATTGAAAGGATGTACGTATTGAGAATCGTGGCTATAATGACAATTAGAAATGAAGAACTCTATCTCCCGAGAGTGTTAGCGAATCTATATAATCAGGGAATTGAGGTTTGCCTGGTCGACAATGGATCAACGGATTCGAGTCCGGAGATCGCCCGCTCTTTTCTGGAAAAGGGGGTAGCGAGAATTGAACAATTGCCTTATAAGGGTTTTTATGATTTATTTTCAATCTTAGAAAATGAAAGAAAATTGGTAAAAGAGATCGATGCGGATTGGTTCATACATCACGATGCAGATGAAATCCGTGAAGCTCCTATGCCGCCTTATAAAACTCTTTATGAAGGAATTCAGGATGTCGACCGGATGGGCTATAATGCGATTAACTTTGATGAATTCGTTTTTTTGCCGACGAGTGATGAAGAGCATTACGAAGGGACTGATTATATTAAAGAGATGCGTTATTATTATTTATTTGAACCCGGTCCATTACGGCGTGTAAATGCATGGAAGAATTTAAAGAAACCGATCGACTTGAAAAGCTGGGGAGGGCATCAGGTTAATTTTACTGACCGGAGGATATTTCCAGGCAATTTTATTATGCGACATTATATTGCTCTAAGTAAAGTTCATATTATTAAAAAATATGGAGAAAGGGTATATTCTAAATATGAGGTAAACGAATTGGGTTGGCATAAGTATCGTATCGGATTTCGGACCGATCGTTTGGTTTTCCCAAAAAAGGAAGATATTTGTTGTACTGACACGAATCATTGGGATAGATCGAAACCAAGGCATCAACATTTATTTCTGAAGCAGTAATATATGGCTATGAAAAACCTTCCTGGTACAATCGATGTATTTTATTGTTCAGTCGATAACTTGCTACGTAGACTACTAGACGCTAATTCTCAAATATAAAAGCTACCTTCCCATGAGCCAATGGTTAAGTAACGGGCCTGTAGTAATCGGCGGTGTAGGGGGCAGCGGTACCAGAGTCATCGCGGAGATATTACGCGAGGTCGGATTCTATCTGGGAGCCGATTTAAACTTGGCGTTGGATAATCTTTGGTTTACCCTGTTGTTGAAACGGCCCAGGTTGTTTCATAAAAAAAGCGCTTTGAAAGTCGAGGTATGCCGGGGTTTTTCAATCCTGGAGAAAATAATGAAAGGCGAGTACGGATTATCATGGCGTGAGTATAAATTTTTAATCTCTGCGATCAGCGAAATGATGGTTTTTGGCCATGACTATCTTCGGGCTGGCCAAGGCTTCTGGCCTTTGAAGCGTGTAATATCCATGTTATCAAAGAATAAATTGGCCGTGAGGGATTATATCGGTTGGGGTTGGAAAGAACCGAATACACATATTTTCATTGAGTATTTGGCTGAGTATTTCAGCAAATTAAAATATATCCATGTCATCAGACATGGTCTGGATATGGCTTATCACAATAATCAATCCCAGTTATACAATTGGGGAAATCTTTTTGGAGTAGAAAAGCCAAAGACTTTGAAAGATCTTCCAGTTGCATCTCTTGAATATTGGATTAAAGCGAATCAAAAAGCCATACGGCTGGGTAAAAATATTTTGAAGGAGCGATTTTTGTTAATTAACTTTGACCAGCTATGTGAAATCCCTAAAATGGAGGTAGAAAAAATTTTTTCTTTTCTGGAATTTCAAACCAACGATATTGATTTTGTTGACAGAATATGCCTGATTCCTCGAAAACCATCATCGATCGGACGATATAAAAATCACGATTTAGCATGCTTTCCCGAACGAAGTCTTGATGAAGTAAGGAAACTTGGATTTAATATTGAAGAATAGTATTTTATTTTCCTATTAAAACAGCTATTCATTATGATCTCCTCTGAATTTCTTATACTCTTTTTATTGCAGAATATTCGTTATGAATAGAATCTTTCTATCCTTAAGAAATCCTTCTTGGAAAGAGCTTCTCTGCTTGTCTTTAATACTCAATATACTGCTTTTTGGAATATTTTTTTTGTGGATGAATCCCGCCTTTGAAACGGTGGACGATGTGGGAATGATGTTGACATCTTCAGGGGTGAGAACCGGGGAACCGAGTGAGTATCTTACATTTCCCAGCGTCGTTATTGGAAAAATATTAAAACATCTCTATTTGCAGGTTCCACGCATTAACTGGTATCCCGTCTATCTATATTCGATTCATTTTTTATCAATGCTCGTCATTTTATATGCTATTTTAAAACTGAGATTTAGCTGGTCACGAATATTTCAGTATGTTGTTCTATTTATTTTTTTCGAGTGCTCGCTTTTGATGCGATTACAATTTACATCGACCGCTATAGTAATAGCGATAGCCGGTTTCTGCCTGTTCCTGACATCGCTGAGTTTAAAAGACAAAGAAGTCTGGTTTTACCTGGGAGTATCAATCGTAATGATGGTGACGGCGGGATTAATCAGGGAAAAGGTTTTTTACTATTTTTTATTGTTGATTGCTCCCTTAGTATTGTTGAAATTCTTCGAGGCAAAGAAGCTCAGGATACCGATCTTCTTTGCTTTAACATTATCTCTCTTTTTTATATTCGTGCAATACAATAGTTCCTACTATTCCGGCGATCCGCTATGGAAAGAATTTATTGCGTATAACAAAATTAGGGGTCAATTACATCTTTATCCTAAACTTGCTTACAATGAGCACACGAAACCGACGTTCAATAAAATCGGGTGGAGCGAAAATGATTTCTTGATGTTCCAAAATGTGTTTTTCCCCGACAAAAAAGTATATTCCAGTGAAAATCTGACATTTATTAATGAAAGCCTAAAAAATCAACGAGGCCTCAAAGAAACACTCACTGTGCTTTTATATATAATATATCAAAATGTTTTACTCGTAGCTGTTAGTTTCATCTTTTTGTCTTTATCACTTCAATGGGCCGATAAAAGTGAAAGGAAATTTATTTATTGTATACTTGTTACAATCATCGTGATGTTTATCTATCTTTCGTTCGCCGCCCGGCTACCGTTTCGTATTTTTATGCCGACGTTATTATTTTTTAATACTATGTTTCTTTTTGTGCATAAGGATTTTCAATTTTCTGTTTTTAAGGAAGGAAAGCCTACCAAAAAGCGTATGAGCATTGCGGCACTATTGTTGGTAGTATTTTTATTATTGCCATTGCACCTATTAATTTTATATAATCAGGGGAAAGCTAACCAGGAGAAGTATCTATCTATGAAGAATGGGCTGCAATTATTATCTGCTGGAAAAGATAAATTGTATATAGTATGGGGATCGGACGCAATGAACCTTCAAGATACTTCGCCGTTTTCAGATCTAAAAGAATTTTCCAATTTGAACTTTGTGTTTGCAGGGAGATTACACGATCCCTTCAATAAAAGAATACTTGCAAATTTCGGAGTTGAAAATGTTTACCTCTCCTTCACCAGGGAGACGAATATATTTCTTATTATGTACAATGATCTAATGTACAAGGATATGTTGAGCAAGTTTATAATGGAGCATTTCCAAAAAAGTGTCGAGTTTATAGTTGTCGATAAGTATAAGAACATGGGCATATATAAAATGGCTGTAGCCAATTAGGATTCCAAAGCTGCAGCCGCAAAAGGTAACTTAATAATAACCAACGAGGAAAAGCCGCGGTGAGAATACCATTTAACAAACCTTATATAACGGGGAAAGAATTATCATATATTTACGATGCGATACAACGCGGTCATCTATCAGGAAACGGCGAGTATACAAAGAAATGTCAATCCTGGCTGATTGAGAACATCGGCAGTAAAAAAGCACTATTGACTAATTCCTGTACCGCGGCATTGGAGATGACCGCCGTCCTCGCGGATATTCAGCCGCATGATGAAATAATCATGCCGTCCTATACTTTTGTTTCGACCGCCAATGCTTTCGTATTGCGGGGCGGAGTCCCGGTATTTGTCGATATTCGCCCGGATACTTTGAATATTGATGAGACAAAAATCGAAGCAGCCATTACGGAAAGAACAAAAGCCATCGTTCCGGTGCATTATGCAGGAGTGGCCTGTGAGATGGATGCAATCATGGCGATTGCTGAAAAGTATAACCTGTTGGTTATCGAAGACGCTGCTCACAGCATCATGTCGCGATATAAAGGTCGGCTACTGGGAAGTATCGGACATTTGGCCGCATTGAGTTTTCATGAAACGAAGAATATTATCTCCGGAGAAGGCGGAGCATTATTGATCAACGATCTCCGTTTTGCAGAAAGAGCGGAGATTATTTGGGAAAAGGGGACGGACCGGAGCAAATTTTTTCGGGGCGAAGTCGATAAATATACCTGGCTCGATATCGGTTCCTCATATCTGCCGAGTGAAATTATCGCTGCCTTCTTATGGGCTCAAATGGAACAGGCGGAATCATTGGTTGCATCCCGGCTTAATATTTGGAACACCTATCACAAGGCTTTTCAAAAATTTGAGATGGATAAACTGATCAGGCGCCCGATCATTCCAATTGACTGTACTCATAACGGACATATGTATTTTTTATTGCTACCCGATCTTCAATGCCGTAATGCATTTATTGCTTTTTTAAAAGAAAACGGGATCCATGCGGTTTTTCATTATATCCCGCTTGATAGATCGCCCGGAGGTACTAAATTCGGCAGGAAACATGGGGAAATGAAAATAACATATGAGATAAGCGATAGGTTGGTGAGATTACCGTTCTATCTTGAATTAGACGAAATGTCCATCAATTATATTATAAATATAATCACCAGGGCATTGACGTGCCCCACAATAGTAAATACTTCTCCGCAGAGAGCCTGAGTAAAAACGAGTAATTTCAAAAGGAAATCGAATGAAAATAAAGAACACATTTTTACAATTTATGAAAAAGGAAAAATTGAACTCGTATTTGAGTTTAATCACTAAGAAAAGTACTATCACATTCTCTATTATCACATTATTAGCGTTTTGTATTTTTTTTAATCAAGCGAGTTGCAGGATAATTCGTTCTGACCTGGGTGCTCATATCAAGTTCATGAAACAACATTTTGAACAAGGAACGAGACTCGATCATCCATTTTTTCACTATGTTACTTACTATATATCACAGCTATTTTCCTTTAATCTGGTGGCCACGGCAATTGTTATCTTAACATTATCTGTCTTAATTAGTGCGATTATAATTTTTTTAATATTAAATGAATCTCTTCGGAATGACTATTCCGAAAATATTATTTTATTTTTTACTTTTTGTCTGATGATCGTTTCGGCTATTTATTTGCCCTTTTTTAATAAAAATATTTACCTCGGACAAAGTTCACCGAATGTATGGCATAATCCAACCACGATAGTCGTAAAACCTTTTGCATTTTTATCGATTCTTTTATTCATCTATTTGTTGAATATAGAGAATACCAAGAAATTCATAATATTTTCTATTCTAGAAGCGGCTTTGATTGCTATAAGTATATCTGTCAAACCAAATTTTTTTATGTCATTTTTCCCAGCAGCATATATTTTTTTATTGTTAAGGGTTAATCTTTTCAAAAAGTATTTTTGGAAGTTTACCTTGATCTCGATACCGGCGTTGGCCGTTCTCGTATGGGAATATTTTATGAGATTCGGAGAGGGAGGAGAAAGCAAGATTATAATTGATTTTTTAGGAGTCTGGAGCCATTATACTCCAAATGTTTTGGTATCGTTGCTATTACTGATAGCTTTTCCAATTTCTGTGCTTATTTTTTATTTTAAAAAGGTTATCAAGAATGATTATTTAGTTTTAAGTTGGCTGGTATTTTTCATTGCGTTGATTCAATACTCTATATTTGCCGAAGCAGGTCGGCACCATTATCACGGAAATTTTGGCTGGGGGAGGCAGATAATACTTCCAATGGTATTTACTTTTTCAGTAGTAGAATTTATGAAATTGATCAAGGAACCACATGGAAACAAATGGGGCAAATATAAAAAATATTTTGTTTCGCTCTGTTTTTCCTTGCATGTAATTTCAGGTCTATGTTATTTGGTAATTATGTACATCACGAGGAGTTTCCATTAACGATGAAACAAAAACTTTTTAATTTGTCGAAACTCCTTATTAGCGGGGCATTAATTTATTTTTTATTGAAAGTTCTCGATGTCAAGCGTATTTGGCTGACCTTACAAAATGTAAATATTGGATACACTGCCCTGGCCTTTCTTTGTTCCGGATTCGTCTTACCGATCCTAGCATTTCGTTGGAAACGGGTATTGAAAGCCTCTGAAATTCATGTTCCCGTTACCAGGGTTTTACGGATAAATCTCATAGGGATTTGTTCCAGTAATTTTTTCCCGGGTTTGTTTGGTGGAGATTTAATACGCCCCCTCTATTTGATTCAAGATTATCAGAATAAAAAAATTCCTTTATATGCTTCCGTTTTTTTTGAACGGATATGCGGATTTATGGGGATACTGCTTCTGGGATTGATAAGCGGCAGCTGGTTGGCCTTTATGATAAAAGAGAGGTATTATATTTTGATAACCGGCGTAATCTGCGCAGGTCTTATTCTTACGTTTTTCTTTTTCAATTGGATAGATATATCTAAAATATCATTACCCCGATTCTTGAAACGGTTTCAATCTTTCGTGCATCGTTTTTATTCGAGTTTCATACTGTATGCAAAGGACGGACGATTATTGGCGGAAACTGTCGGTTGGAGTTTATTGTCCCAAATCATCAGTATATTGATGTATTGGATATTACTGGCCGGAACGGGGAGCGTTGTCAATCCGATGATGGTAATAATTGCCGTCTCTCTGGCATGGCTTGTAGCGTTAATCCCGGTTTCTCTGAACGGATTGGGTCTACGCGAGGGGAGTATGGTGTATTTACTGACCCGGTTCGGAGTGGCTCCCGATAGAGCTGGAATTGCGGTTCTGCTGGGTCTATTACCAACTGTTTTTTTTTCTATTATTGGAGCCGCGATGTTGACTTCCGGGATCAATCTCAAGAAAATAATGAAAGAAGTAAAATACCAGTAATGTCTGTGAATCCAGATGAGGTGCTGCACTGAAATATCGATGATAAAAAGCGAGGAGGATTAACTATGAAAAGATTGATAATCAATCTTTCTCCTACCGGTATGGTTCCCACTAAGAAAATGACGCCTCATGTTCCTGAGAGTCCGGCGGAAATTATCAAAGATGTGCTGAAATGTACAACTCTCGGAGTGTCGATGGCGCATTTGCACGCACGCGATGCCAATGGAGCCCCTACCTATAAAAAAGAAATTTATAATGAGATTATAACCGGGATTAAAGAAAAAAATAAAGATTTGGTGGTTGTAGTATCGACAAGCGGCAGGACTTTTACTGAATTCTGGCAGCGTTCGGATGTGCTTGACCTTGAAGGAGAAGTAAAACCGGATATGGCCAGTTTGACTTTGAGTTCATTGAATTTCATAAAGACGGCCAGTATGAACAGTCCTGATATGGTCATCAAACTGGCTGAAAAGATGCAGGGAAATGGCATCAAACCCGAGCTGGAAGTTTTTGACTTCGGAATGGTTAATTTTGCGCATTATCTGATTAAGAAAGAAATAATACAGCCGCCATATTACTTTAATATTCTTTTAGGTAATATTGCAACGGCACAGGCTAAATTATTACAACTGGGTTTGATCATATCGGAACTGCCGGAAAATTCTGTCTGGTCGATAGCCGGTATTGGTGAATGCCAATGTAGAATGAATGCGATCAGTATTCTTGAGGGCGGAGGAGTACGCGTCGGACTTGAAGATAACATCTGGTATGACGAAGAGCGGACTACTCTGGCCACTAATTATGCTCTTGTTGAGCGCCTCGTTAAGATTGCAACGGCAATCGGACGTCCGATCGCCACTCCACTGGAAGTGCGGGAGTTGTTGAAATTACGGCCTCCCGG
Source organism: Bacteroidota bacterium (assembly GCA_050011775.1). Lineage (GTDB taxonomy): Bacteria > Bacteroidota > Ignavibacteria > UBA10030 > CAVZMI01 > CAVZMI01. The sequence goes on from JBEKIL010000003.1 coordinate 244,835, forward strand.
GTAATTTACAACTAAAAGGTTAATATAAGCCAAAAATGATTATAACTATTCCTTTGTCTGGAGAGGATCGATGACAACTAAACGTCCGGTCTTTTCGGTAGTAATTCCGGTGTATAATAGTGAACGATCGTTAAACGAATTATCGAAAAGAGTGATCGAGGTCTTTAAGAAGGAGATCAAAGCTGATTATGAGATCATCTTTGTCGATGATGGATCGAATGATCGATCCTGGGATGTTTTGAAAGGATTAAAACATAATAACACCCGAATAACCATCATTCAACTGTCGCGCAATTTTGGACAGCATAACGCAACTCTCTGTGGGTTCAATTTTTGCCGGGGTGATTATATTGTCACACTGGATGACGATTTGCAGCATCCCCCGGAAGAAATCCCAAAGTTATATCGTCGAATGATCGAGACGGGAACAGACGTCGTCATTGGACGGCCTGAAAAAAAGAAACATTCGTTGTTTCGAAATTTAGGCAGCTTGATTATTGATAAGGCATATCAGAAGATTTTTGATAAGCCGGCCGGACTATATATCGGAAGTTTCCGGCTTTTGAAGGGCTGGGTAGTCAAAGAGATAATTCTCAACAAGTCCCCCAATCCAATGATTGGCGGATTAATTCTCCAGACCACCGACAAGATTGTCAATGAAACTCTGCTTCATTGCAAACGGGTGTATGGACCTTCGAATTATAAAATAGGCAAGATTGTAAAATTGATTTTGGATCTTTTTGTGAATTATTCGACACTTCCGCTGAAAATCGTTTCCGGCTGTGGTTTTTTATTTTTCATCGTCAGCTTCGTCGCCGGAATTATTGTCGTCATACGAAAAATATTCGGTTTCATAACTGTACCGGGATGGGCATCCCTCATACTGTTGTTCTTGTTTTTTTCGGGAATGAATATGATCGTCCTTGGAGTTGTAGGGGAATACGTGGCAAGGATAATCAAAGAAGTTATGTGTTCGAAGCAGTACTTAATCAGAGAAAAATTGAACGGGGATTGAAAACGGATGCCCTCCCCCGTTAAAAATGAAAGTAAAAAGGAATCTCCGGATCGATTCAATTTTGAATGTGAAAGAAAAAATCTGAGATTGTCACCTCGGCTCCCTTTTTAAATTGCTCTTAAAGGAGGGTGGAATTTTGAAGAAACTGTTTATCTATGGGGCATCCTTCGGCGATGTGATAAAATTAGTCGATGCAATCAACCGAGTGACTGTATCCTGGACAATATCGGGTTTTTTAGATGATACCAGGGAGTTGCTGGGAAAAACGCTTATGGGTTATAAAATCCTGGGAGGTCGGGAGCTACTCCCCGAACTGGCCGGACAGGAAGGCAGCTATTTTTTTAATAATGTAAATGGCAGTCGATTGGGGAATCAACATATCGCCGAACTATTGAATTCATTTCACTGTAATATTCCAAGTTTGGTCCATCCATCGATTGATGTAAGTTACGTTGAAATCGGTCGAGGATGCATTATCCCGGATGGGTGTGTCATTGGAGCAAATGTGACGATTGGTGATTTTGTGACGGTTCGATATGGAAGTGTTATCAGTCATGATGTTGAAATCGGAGAGAACGTGTTGCTGGGCCCGGGTGTTACTGTCGGCGGTCGGGTCAAGATTAAGAAAGGTTGCGTGATTGGAGCAGGAGCGACAATAATGATGGAGACAACGATCGGGGAATTCGCTACGGTCGGGGCTGGGACCGTTGTCATACGGGATGTTCCTGCGCATAGCACTGTGGTGGGGGTACCGGGTAGGGAAATAAAAAGTTAACGTATCGTTCGAGTGTTCCTCGGTAAATGATTCGTAACGTGGAACATGGAGAAGGAATATTTAAGAATGAAGATATCGGTAGCTTTATGTACATATAACGGTGAATCGTTCCTGAAAGACCAGCTCTCGAGTATAATCAATCAAAGCCTGCCGCCGGATGAACTGATCATTGGTGACGATCATTCAACCGATAGAACCAATGAAATTATCGACTCGTTCAAGATATCATGTCCTTTTCCTGTCACGGTATATAGGAACCCTGTAAATTTGGGATCGACCAAGAATTTTGAAAAAGCCGTTCAACTTTGTCACGGTGATATTATTACCTTCGCCGATCAGGATGATGTCTGGAAGCCTCAGAAGCTCGAAATCATATCCAGAGTCTTTATAGCCTATCCAAATATCGGTTATGCCTTTTCGAATGCTGAATTAGTTGATGCCGAACTTAAATCCTTAGGGATGAATTTATGGGAATCGCTGGGTTTTACAGATAAAGAACTTCAAGATTACCTCGGAGGCAGGCAGCTTGAGGTTTTATTGAAACAGAATGTGGTGACGGGCGCGACTATGGCTTTCCGTGCATTCCTTAAGGATTTGGTCTTGCCTTTCTCGGGAAATTGGATTCATGATGGATGGATTGCCATGTTGGCTTCGATTGTTGGGATTCAGGGATTGCCCATTCCAGAATCATTGGTATTATACCGGCAGCATAGTAAGCAACAATTGGGAGAATATAGGCAAAGTTATTGGGATATCGTCAATAATTCTCTAAGAATCAGTGCGGATGATTTTGGGAAATTGGCTTCAGCCTGTCAGGAAGTTGAAGAACGGATTATCGCGAGGCACCCCGGATTAAATCCGACCCAGTATGGCCGGATTGAATTACTGGAAAGAAAAATAAATCATTTTCTAAAACGTAAATTGATCCATTCTTCTTCCGGCTTTCTAAGGTTTAAAACGATTCTTAATGAAGTCAAATTCAGAAATTATCAAAGCTTTTCTTGCGGATGGCTGAGTATCGGACGCGACTTATTTTTTAAACATCGATATTGATACGAAAGTGATGAAGATGCCCGGGAATCAAAATATAATTGTTTTAGGAATGCACCGCAGTGGAACTTCATTAATAGCAAGCATATTATACAAAATTGGATTTTTTATGGGGGAGGAACTTTTAGGGAAAAATATTTCCAACCCCCTGGGCCATTTCGAAGATCAAAATTTAATTGACTTGAATGATCAAATCCTTTCGGCGGCTGGCGGGACATGGTACGATCCCCCGGAGAGGGGAGCGATTCTCAATCAGTCCGGCAAATTTCAACAGGAAATAGTTTCATCGGTAGCTGCGATGCCATCCGGATTATGGGGATGGAAAGACCCGCGATTGTGTTTGACCATCGAATTATTTTTACCATACTTAGACACTCCGGTGTTTATCATATGCCGTCGGGAACCATCATCGATTGCAGAGTCGCTTTATCGTCGGAATCGCATCGACTATAAACAAGGTTTGTCAGTTGTCGATATATATCAAAAAAGGATTGACCTTTTTTTGGAAAAATATCCCGATCATCGCCGGATGATCATTCGCTACGAGGAAATTTGCTCCAATCCAGACCAAGCCGTACGTCAGATCATCGATTTTCTCAAGCTGGAAATACAACCCAAAATATTCCGGGAAGCAGTGAAGTCTGTAGTATCAAGGACAAGAATCCATAGGATGGAAAGAAGAATAGAGAGAAATGATTTGATAAAAACCGCCTTCTTTCAATTTTTTAAAAATCCGAAAGTTTTTTTTATCAAACTTAAAAATTACCTGACCTAAAGTCATCTAGGGTCGATGGGGAAGTCTTGTTCGAAATGCTCTTTATCATTGATACTGCATTTGAATAGCGAAGTTGTATTTATTGATAAAGAAACGGTGCCAGGGAGATCGTGTTAATGAAAATGAATAGTGTTTCAATTGTTGTTCCCATATTCGAGAGTAATGAGCATCTGAGTCGATGTTTGACAAGTCTCCGTCGTCATGCCCGACATGCCGAGAAAATCATCGTTATCAACGATACAAGCGCAGGTAGTGATATCGAGCAGGTAATTATCCGTCTTATAAAAGGAGAAAATCGATTCCAATATTTCCGAAATGAAAAGAAAATCGGCTTCATTCGTACATGCAACAAAGCCGTTTTTGAATTAGATAAATCATCCAACGACATCCTTCTGTTGAATGCCAACACGGAAGTCACAAAAGGTTTTTTGGAAGAAATGATGTATTGCCTGCACGAATTTGAAAAAAATGCCGTATGTTCTCCCCGGAGCAACAATGCGACTATCATGACAATACCCCCGTTCTATTCAGATCGTCGTAACAATTTTTCAAAAGTGAGCTTTTCATGCTGGAAATCTCTCAGACATTCTTTTCGTCGGTATGAGGTTGTCCCGACTGCTGCAGGTTTTTGTATGTTAATTAAACGTCGGATGATCGACAATTTTGGCTTTTTCGATGAGCACTGTGAGTGTGATCATAATGCGGATAATGATTTTTGCGCCCGTATTAACCGGTATGGATATTCGTCTATTCGGGCAAACCGCGCTTTTGTATATCACTACGCTGAACAATCATCGGGTAATAAGGAAAAAGATAGCGAAAAACGGGAATCTCAGGCTCTGATTAAAAGGTATCCGGAATACAAATCTGCCCTAGAAAATTATTGTGAATGGGGGCGAAATGCGATTGATCACTTCAGTGATATTCTCGGTGAATGCTATCCTCGAAAAAGAATTTATTACGACCTTACACGGCTTCAGCCTGTGTATAATGGAGCGAATGAACAGGCGATCCATATATTACTCGAAGCCTACCCGATTCTTAGCAAGAAGTGCGATGTCACGATAGTCATTAATAAATACACTGATGATTTTCTGGGTCTTTCAAACCATATTCCCGCGGTCTCCTATCCCGATTCATTGTCCGCGGATATGCATTATGATCTCGCTTTTGTTCCGCATCAAATTTATGAATACGAACAATTGTTTTACCTTAATAGAATTGCACTGCGTATTGCTGTAAACATACTCGATGTTATCTTGCTTCGCAGCAATTATTTACATGACATCTATCTAGAAAACCTATACCGTCATGTCGTCAAATGGACAGACGGCATTTTATCGATAAGCAGGTCCTCAATGAGAGATATCGATAATTATTACGGGAAAGAGATTATTCGGCGTTATAAGCGCAGCGCACATCCGGTTCTCATTTCTAAGGCCGACAGGCGGTCGGATGTCTGGACCGATAAATCGGCTTTAATTCCGGAAAATTTTATTCTTATCATAGGGAATAAATTTTATCACAAAGCCGTATCGAGAGCGCTGGAAGAAATCGATTCTTCCTATCCCGTGATTGTTATAGGAGATATTCCAACAAAAGATATTCCGGGAAATGTACAGGTGTATCGAAGTGGGTATTTATCCAATGAATTTATCGAATCGCTTTATAGCCGTTGTAAGGTATTACTTTTTCCAAGTCAATATGAAGGGTTTGGCTTACCGGTTTTAAATGCAATAACTTATGGGAAGCCCGTTATACTGTTTCGTTCATCGGTCTTTCGGGAAATGTACACGAAATTCGATCACAAGAATGCATTTCATTTTATAGATCGTTTTTCTGAAATACCCCCGCTCCTTCGTTCCATTTATTCTTCGAAAAATTCAAGTGCCTCTTTTTATCCGTTATCCCGTACCTGGGCGCACGTCGGAAGGGAAACAGCCGAAGTATTTGAAAAGATTCTTTCACAAAGAGTCGATCCCGCGAAACTCGAGGAGAGATTCTTTGAATTGAAATCGCTCGAACATTTTAGAATTATCGGTGCACCCGCGGAGAATCTGAATGTTCACTCTGTTCCAGAGGCAATTTCACGACTCACAGCAATCGAGCAGTCTCTTAGCTATCGTGTCGGGAAAGTAATAACGTATCCACTACGAAAGATCTATGATAAGATTGCTTTCCCTTTATTAATGTATATGGGCCGGAGTTCATCGGATACATTTCGCCGCATTCATTTGTGGTGGACAAAAAAATTTCAGGGGCAGTAGAGAACAATCCTTTTAAGGTAAGTAATGAAGACAATATTAATAACAGTTATTACCGGACAGGATGGCTCGTATCTCGCAGAGTTATTGCTGTCGAAAGGATATCATGTCATCGATCAATGGAGACAAACGTCGCGAACCTTTTACAATTGATGGAAACCGGAGCGATCGTTGCGAATTTTATGAAAGCAAAAAAGAATTATCAGGTGAATGCCTAAAAACATCGGTTCCGGAGATGCTGGCCAAGATTGTGGAAAATCATCTGACAACACTACGCGGCGGATCGAAATAGAAGGAAAAAGATAAAAAAGAAATTGCATATAATTGCCTAAATTTGTATACATTCGTATTATTCGACCCGCACTGAGCGGATTGTTGGGCGAAGTTGAAGGAAAATCGTGCCAGTCGAAGTGTTATCTGTTTTCTTTTTTTCTTACAAACTGGTTATATTTATAAAGAGGAATTCATCCGAAGGAGGTCATATATAAATGTTTGTCAACGCACGATTCTTAACGAAGAGGATAACAGGCCTCGAACGATACGCTATCGGTGTTTCTCTCCGTTTAAAAACTTTGTCACCCGAATCGGAATTTATCGCGCCACATGATATTATACACAAGGAACATGCGCGTACCTTGGGTGTGAAGACTGTGGGATACTCGACCGGTCATGTATGGGAACAAACCGAACTTCCCGTGTATCTCACCACCAAAAAAACGCCGCTCCTGCTGGGTTTGACCAATACAGGCCCGCTGACATATACAAATCAAGTCGTGGTCATCCATGATCTTGCATTTCTACGTGAACCGGGATGGTTCTCAAAGAAGGCTGCGTTATCGTTTAAATATCTTGTCTCGGGTGTGGCAAAAATTGCACGGCGTATTATCACGAACAGCGAATTTACAAAAAAAGAAGTGGTTGAACTTCTTGGAGTCGCGCCTGAAAAAATATCTGTCGCATACCCTGCAGTCCCTGAAAATATTCTTCGCCTGGCTGCGGTACCACATGAGAATAAATACGGCGATTATATACTCACACTCTCCTCTCTGGATCCGCGGAAAAATCTGAAGAGTTTGATTAAAGCATACCGTCAGCTTGAGCTACGGGATGTAAAATTGGTCGTTTCAGGGGGGGAAAATCAGGATGTATTCGGGAAACATGCATTTGATCTGCGGGCTATAACAAAGGAAGATGCAAATATTCAATTTACAGGATATTTGAGTGATGATCAGATCGTGGGTCTCTATCAAAATGCCCGCCTGTTTGTCTATCCATCGCTCTATGAAGGATTCGGCTTTCCGCCGCTCGAAGCAATGGCATGTGGTTGTCCTGTAGTTGCCTCAGAATCAAGTTCACTCCATGAAGCATTGGGATCAGCAGCACTCTATTCCGACACGCGGGATATCAACAGTCTGGCCGATACCATATCAAAAGCTTTGAACGAGCCGAAAACGGTACGTGCCGGCGCCCGGGCCGAACAGGTAAAGAAATTCTCCTGGGAGAAAACAGCGACAGCAATCCTGGATGCGGTGAAGATGATCGAGAAGAGTTAATCTCGAAGGGAATAAATCAGTCAGCATATTCTAAGGAAAAGGAAAAATTAAATCCTTCGACTCGCACTACCTTCCTTCGACTCGTACTACCTTCGGTAGTACTCGCTCAGGATAAGTCGGTAGTGCTTGCTCAGGACAAGAATTAAAAAGTAAGAAGTATTCATTCGCCAGGGAATGTCATATATTTTTTAAAGAACGACTAAACACTTTTTCTTTTTCCTTTTTCCTTTTTACTTCATCAACAGCCATTGAGAAGTTGTAGCTACAGCCATTGAAAAGGGAAATATCAAACGATGCGCGTCGGACTATTACAACTGAATTTCGTCGTTGGTGATCTTGAAGGAAATGCAGAAAAGATTGCCAGCGCGGTGAAAAATACTCTCGGGGGGAAGGCCGACCTGTACGTTACCTCGGAGCTTTCGCTTCTGGGCTATCCCCCGCGCGACTTGTTGTTACAGAAAAGCTTTATCGAGCGCGGACTGCGGGTTCTGGAAGAACTTGCACGTAACGTGGCCAATGGACCGCCGGTACTGGTGGGGACGGCAATTCCCAATACCAGTCTGGCAGGCCGGCCTCTTTTCAACAGCGCCGTTTTGCTGCATAAGGGAAGAGTGGGTGTGAGTTTTGCAAAAGCCCTTCTTCCTACTTATGATGTATTCGATGAGGATAGGTATTTCGAGCCGTCACAATCACCCGGGATCCTCATTATGGAAAGATTACGAATCGGTGTAACGATCTGTGAAGACATCTGGAACGATAAAGATTTTATGTCGCACCAGCTGTATGTCAGCGATCCAGTTGAACAGATCATGGAAGCAGGTAACATCGATTTCTTTGTTAACCTTTCCGCCTCTCCCTTTACGGTCGGAAAACAATCTTTTCGTGAATTGATGTTCTCCAGTATTGCAAAAAAATATAAGGTTCCGATCATTTATGTAAATCAGGTGGGTGGGAATGACGATCTCGTTTTTGATGGTCGAAGCTGCATCTTCGATCGGGAAGGTGTGTTGATTACCCGGGCGAATTCATTTAAAGAGGATGTCATCATCGCCGATGTCACGAAACGTGGCAGGGTGGAAGAGGATGATTTTACGCCCGAATCAGAAATCTGGCGGGCACTGGTTCTCGGGACCCGTGACTACGTCCATAAATGCGGATTCAAGAGCGTTCTGGTGGGATTATCGGGAGGGGTCGACTCGGCGTTAACAGCGGCTATAGCTGTTGAAGCTGTTGGAAAAGAAAATGTCCTCGGTGTTATGATGCCCTCCCCATATTCGAGTGGGGGAAGCATCGATGATGCGACCGAATTTACCCGACGGTTTGGGATTCGTACAATAACACTTCCGATTGTTTTAATCATGGGTGCGTACGCGACAACATTAAAGGAAGTATTCCGGGATTATCCGGAGGATGTCACGGAAGAAAATATTCAATCGCGAATCCGGGGAAATCTTCTGATGGCTCTTTCAAATAAGTTTGGTTCACTTCTTTTAACGACGGGAAATAAATCGGAGCTGGCAGTCGGGTATTGTACGATCTATGGCGACATGTCGGGCGGACTCGCCGTTATTGCCGATGTCCCCAAGACAATGATCTATCGGATAGCCCGGTGGGTGAATCTGACTAAAGGACATCTGATCCCAGAAGAAATCATTAAGAAGCCGCCGTCGGCCGAGCTTCGGCCAAACCAGACCGATCAGGATAGTCTGCCGCCTTATGATATTCTTGACGAGATTCTTCAACGCTTTATTGAATTACATCAAGGGTATGGAGAGATTATCAGAGCTGGATTCGATCCGGAGATTGTCAACAAAGTTCTTCATCTCGTTCGTATCGCAGAATTCAAACGAAGGCAGGCTGCCCCGGGATTGAAAGTCACAGATCAGGCGTTTGGTACCGGATGGCGGATTCCTATAGCGCGTGCCGATCATGAGAGGATTTTCTGAAGTAACCCGATAATGGAATAATTTTATTTGACTAGTTGTCGAGAGTGATAATTCTGAATACACGACAAAAAAATCATCGCCGCCCGTGGCTTGCCGCCTTTATCTCCTATCGGGATATTATTCGTGAATTTGCAGTTGCCGACTTTCGACTCAGGTATCATGATTCGGTGCTGGGGTATGTCTGGTTTTTGTTGAGTCCCGCACTGATGTTCAGTATATATTATCTTATTTTCACTAGGGTAATATTTGTCAGAATTCCGGATTATGCTCTGTACTTATTGCTCGGAATCATAGGTTATAATTTTTTTAAAGATTGCACATTCAGCGCAATGTACAGTTTGCATTCAAAAGCATCCATCATTAAAAAAGTCTATTTTCCCCGTTACCTGATTGTGTACTCGTCCACGCTCACGGCTTTTTTCTCGCTTTTTGCAAATTTTTGCATTGTGTTGACTGTATGCTTTATTATCCATGGTGTTTCGCCGCTTGTTTTCCTGATTCCTATTCCTGTAATCTGTCTGATTCTTTTTTCAGCGGGAGTAGGTTTTTTGCTGACGATACTTTATGTGCACTTCCGGGACCTCGGTCAAATCTGGGATGTCCTCGTACTTGCAATTTTTTGGATTACGCCTGTCGTCTATAATATTGACGCCCTGCCGGAATCAACCCAGATCATCGTATTCCTGAATCCACTTGCACGGATTTTCATGCTCTTTCGCCATTACCTTTTATATGATTATTTCGATCTCCGATTTTTGCTGATAACAATCGGTATTTCCCTGTTGATATATGTTGTTGGATTTTATGTATTTCGAAAATATCAGGACCAGATAGCGGAATATATTTAATCGGTATAAATCATGATCGTTCTGGACGACATAACAAAGATATTTAAGATACCGCATGAGCGGAAGAGAACACTCTATCATCGGTTGGTTTCAATCGTGAAAAGACGATATGATTTTGAACCGCTCCATGCACTCCGCAATATTTCACTCTCTATAGCCGACGGAGAATTCATCGGAATCATCGGGAGAAATGGATCCGGGAAGTCGACGCTTCTCAAAATAATTTCACGGATTTATTGCCCGAGCAGCGGAAAAGTCCATGTGAAAGGTGATGTATTTCCGATGTTGGAGCTGGGCATCGGTTTTCAACCGGAATTCTCATGTCGCGAGAATGTCTTTCTTCAGGGTGTGGTGCTCGGTTTCACGCGAAAAGAAATCGTGAAACGGTTTGACGAGATAATTGCGTATGCAGAATTGGAACGATTTGTCGACGCCAAATTGGGCACACTGTCTTCGGGAATGCTTATGAGACTGGGCTTTTCGATCGCCGCGCAGTCTGATGCTTCAATTTTTCTTGTCGATGAGGCTTTTGCCGTCGGCGATCGGGCGTTCGGTGCTAAATGCGAACAGAAGTTCAGGCAATTCAAATCGGAAGGAAAAACGGTCTTACTTGTTAGTCACGATCTTCACACAGTTCAGCATTTTTGCTCACGGGTGATTGTTCTTCAAGACGGACAAATCGTCAATGAAGGAGATCCGCAAGCAATGATCGCCTGGTACAGCGCAAAATTATGACGGTAAGGAAGATGGAAATTATGTGTCCGTACGGGCTTATGGATTATTTTGATTAAAAGAGATTCTTTGAGAACCAGAAGTACCCAATATCTTTGACCAGCCAAACAGAACCAGACATGAATGGCTAAATTTTTTCTTCTGCCGCGGCAATGCCCTTTGCCATCCCGGCGTCCTTATCCGCAGGGAGTGTTATGAAAGCTGCAGTCTTTACAGGTTAGGGGTGGCCCAAACCGGCGATTTTGATATGTGGGTGAGGCTTTGCCTGAAATATGAAATTCGTGTGCCACCCGAAAAGCTGGTGCGCTTTTGCGTGCTTGCCAATGAAGCCAATGCGAGTGGCAGCAGGCCTGAATCCCGCATCCGCAGCACAATGGAGTTATATAGCCTTATTAATAATTATCCGGCGATAGAATCATTTGAAAAGATGGTTGCCGTATTTCCTGAAGCAACCAAATATTATCGGGCAGACGGCCTTGATCTGAAATTTGTTCTTGTAATAGTCGCGCCTGAAAAGAAACCCTTCCCTTTTACCAGTTTTTTCGGCATTGAACTGCTGTTTGAGACGATTGCTGATCCTGCTCGCGCGAAAGCAATTAAAGACATTTATGAATTTGATTATTTCGATTTGATCAATCTTACAGGAAAGCATGATGGCTTTTCTTTCGAACGCTTATTTTCTAATAATCAGTCACTTTCTGGCGAACGAGCAACTGTCGATAAAATAAAAAAGCATTGGCAGAATCTCTAGATGCGAAGCGTTCTATAGGAGAATGTTTGCAGCGTCAATCTTGTCATATTTCGTTTAGGAGGGTTGCTTTGCCAATTGCCAAGAAAATATTTTTTCTTATTTTAACAGGACGGATTTTTAGAGCGTGGCAATTGCTTAATTCCTATGTCGCCGTTCGCCGTGCCGACTTATTTGATCCAATTTATTATCTGGAACAATACAGAGACGTTTCGTCCGCACATATTGATCCGATGCTTCACTATCTTTTAAGTGGGAGTTCTGAGCGGCGTAATCCAAGTGCACTTTTTGATACTGCTTTTTATGTTGAACAACACCCTGAGGCGGGAAAAAAGGGCACAGACCCATTGCTTCACTATATTCGACATGGTCGGGACGCCGGCTTCAATACATTGCCGAAGCTTAATCCGTCCTCATCCGAAAAGACAAATCCTCGATCATTTTCTTCTGTCCCGCATTTATATCCTCCAAGGATAAGCATCATTATTCCCACGTATAACGGCGGTCCGTTATTTAAAAGCGTGCTCGATGCCATTTCCGATCAGGACTTTAGAGGATCGCGGGAGTTGATCGTTGTTGATTCCGGATCCACCGATGGTACAGATAAACTTGCCGAGCGTTACGGAGCCATTGTCAAACGTATTTCCAGGGAAGAGTTTCACCACAGTCGCACTCGTCAATGGGCTTTATCTTTTGCGCAATTTGACCGTGTCGTGTATATGGTTCAAGACGCAATTCCAGTTAATAAAACATGGTTACAGGCAACCAATAGCGCTTTAGATGAAAAGGTTGCTGCGGCTTATGGGCGTCAAATCCCCCATAAAGACGCAGATCTTTATGCACGTTTCGAAATTGAAAGACATAGTGAATATCTGGGCAATGTTTCCCGTATCCAATGTCTTCCACCTGAGCATCGCGAATTTTCATATAAGGATGAGCTTTACCGTTATCGTTTTGACAATGTATGTTCTATCTTTTGGCGTGAAGCACTTGACGAAATTCCGTTTCCAGATACTCCATACGCCGAAGACATAGCGTGGGCCCGAACTGCAATACGTAATGGGATAAGCATACGGTATGCTCCGGAAATTCAAATCTATCATTCACATAACCGTTCGCCTGATTATCGATTTAAGCGGGCAATAGTCGATATAGTTATGTGCGCCAAGATTCTAAATAAGCTTGAGCAGGATTTACGGCCTGCCGGAATATCGGAAATCAAGGGATTAGAAGAATCTTGTAAACAGCTACTTGCCGAGAAAATGTTAAAATTTGATTCTTTCTCACGTCCACGTATCAAGTCTTTTAAAAAGACTTTTTTTGAACGAGTTTTTGCTAAGCGCTTGAAATATATTGGTAAGCCCGGTTCTCAAATTGTCTCCATTGTAGAATCTCATGTTGACTTTTTATTAGATTTAATTGCCCAACGGTACACCGAAGCGACTGATACCGAAATCCGCGGATGTATTCCTCATGTCATTGCAGTATCGCAGGGGGCAATAATTGGGCAAATCTACGCGAGTTATCTTCTTAACGATGGGGTGCCTGTAGAATTGGAAGAATATGTCCGACCTTTAATGACGGGGGTGTAATGAATGATCGCTCCCCGGAAAAGTGGATACACAAAGAGTCTGTGATGGCATGAAAGCCATGCCCAGCATGTGGTGATGTCCAACAGAAGGGTGATGTGTCGGTTTGAATATGCGAAATGTATTACAATCGCAGAAGGTCTCATTTATGAATAGGGGAAGGTCAACACACAATTTTGTAAATCAGAGGGCCTCAAGCCCGTGCCAGAATCATTTTGGGTACGATGTATGGCGAAATTAAAGTTATTATGGACAGTTCTTCTTTTAATGAAAAGACCTGTCAGCAACATAAAAAAAACGATCGATAAGTCATTAAGGGGCACTCGTTTCTACCGTACCAAGGCTCCTATTGAAAGAACAACTATGGGAGCCGAAATAAAAACAAATGGAAGCACATTTCGTGGTTCTACCTCCATTTTATTTATCGGACATGATGCCTTGCTGGCAGGAGCGCAAGTTTTACTTCTTAGTTTAATCAAATGGCTTAGCGAAAATACGGGGATAGAAATTAAAATAATACTTCTCCGTGGCGGTGTGCTTCTTGGCAGGTTTAAAAAAATTGCACCTGTTTTGATATGGAAAGATTTTATTGGCAAATATCCTGACGAAGAAAAAAGGAGAAGGATCTTAAATAAATTTGTCGGAAAGCCTGATTTGATTTATGGAAATACCGTGCTTTCATCAGCTATTTATGATGAGTTGAAGTATCTTCATGTTCCTTATGTGACGCATGTTCATGAGCTTGAAAAGTCGATAGAAAGGTATGTTGAAAAAACCACTATTGAAAAAATGCGACTATTTACCCATAACTTTATCGCTTGTTCGAATCCGGTCGGATTGAATCTGAAAAACAATCACAATATTGACCCTGGAAAAATCACAACGATTCACGAATTCATAGAAGAGAGGGAAATAGATTTCACTCATCCCAAGAAAGATCTTCAAAAAAAACTGGGCTTAATTAAAAACGGATTGATTGTTCTTGGTTGCGGCACAATATATTGGAGGAAAGGTGTTGATCTTTTCATTGAAACCGCCTTGATTTTAAAACGAAAAGGCCTCTCAAACTTCCATTTTTATTGGATAGGAGAACAAGTTTGGGATTCAGATCCTGCCTCTCAAATGATTTGTTCCTGGGATGAACTCGAACTCAAGATGCTTCATAATGGACTAAAGAGCCACATTACTTTCCTTGGAGTGAAAGATAATGTCTTTGATTATTTCCTTGCAGGTGATCTGTTTTATTTGCCTTCCAGGGAGGATCCATTCCCACTGGCTTGTCTTGAAGCGGCTCAATGCAGTATTCCTGTTATTTGTTTTAAAAATGCAGGGGGAATGCCCGATTTTGTCGAAGATGACGCGGGGTTTGCTGTCTCCTACGAAGACGTCAATGAAGCGGCCGAAAAAATAATTTACTTGAATAACAATCGTGGCAGATTAAGAGAGCTTGGTGCGACAGCAAGGGAAAAATTTCTTTTACGCCATCGTTTGGATATCGCCGCTCCTAAAATTCTCGATTTTTGCCAAAAAGTTGTAAACCTGCAACCGGCTATTTCAACTATCGTCCCGAATTGTAATCGCCAAAAGTACTTCGAAAAAAAATGAAACGGTTTCCTAAATAAGACATTCAAATGCGTATGGTGAAAGACAGTCTATTTATAGTAATCAGGGATTGATTGGGACTGTTCTATAAAAGTTAATTACGGGACAGACTATAAATGTCCGTGGTAATGGCGAAGCCCTGGGTGATTATAAATATATTGCCGATGCTGTATCGACACTATCTGGATATCTCGAGTTTCGCTTGAAGAAGGTGTCGCTCGCACCGTGAAGTGTTGGTGTTCGAAAAAGGGAGAAAGGCGATATATGGAAAACGATAATATAATAAAAGCTGCGCAATACTGGGATAAGAATGTGCATATACGCGATAAAGCCTCTACACAGATGATTAATTGGTTGAACTCTCCACTTGTCGGAAAATACTGCCTCAATAAACTCAAGGTTGGAGATAAGATTATGAGCGTTTTCCAGTGGTTGCCGTGGGTCAAAGAAAAATACATACCGGAAGTTTTGGATTATGGGCTTTCTTTTGGGTGCGGTGATGGCACGCTTGAGCGGCAGGGATTATCAATGAATATATGTAAAGAGTTTGACGCCTTTGATATATCTAAACGATCCATAAGCATCGCTGTGGAGGAAGCTAAGAAGAAGGGGGTATCCAACAGATTACATTATCAGGCTGCAGATATAAATCATATTAAACTCGAAACCGATAAATACAATATTGTTTTTTTTAACTCTGCTATGCATCATTTTCATAATTTAGAACATGTGATAAAGGAGACTCAAAAAAGCCTGGGAAAAAATGGATTGCTTGTCGCTAACGAGTTTATCGGGCCATCACAGTTTCAATGGACAGAAAAACAACTGCAAATCATGAATGAGCTTTTACAATTATTACCGCTAAGACTTAGATATGAGGTTACAACAGGTCGAACAAAATTGACGATTGACAAGCCGACTGTTGAGCATATGAATACGAATGATCCGTCCGAAGCAATACGTTCTGCGGAGATAATAACTTTTCTTGAAAACTCATTTGAGATTATTGAGAGGGTTGACTTTGGCGGAACCATCCTACATTATTTATTGCATGGAATTATTGATAATTTTGATGCATCCAGGGAGGATGATATTGATATTCTAAAAATGTTGGGCTATATAGAAGATATTTTGATTAGAGAGAGTGTGTTGTCGAGCGATTTTACGATTATAGTCGCAAGAAATAAAAAGTAGGTGTCTGTTTACTGTCCAAGTTTCGAAAAGGATTGCGGCACAGGTGACGTGTGATATAATAATACATTCGAAAGGTATGCGATTATTCAACACTATCAATGATGCGACGGTGGAGTTACTATGCAGGAGTTGTATATGAATTCAGAATACATAGATTTAAGCGCTGAAAAAGAGAAATTAATGCTGGAGTATCCGGAGGAATCGTTAGAGTTCAATTTGCTTAAGAAGGTCAAAGGCACGATATCTAAAAAAGATGATATGTACTTTGGGAATGCCGATCATTATTTAAAGGTTGGTTTGTCGGCGATTCAGTGTATTAACGATTCCATCAGTAACGTTGAGAATCCCAAGATTATTAATATTCTTGATATGCCTTGTGGTTATGGAAGGGTGCTGAGGTTCTTATGCCAACGATTTCCAAATGCAAATCTCGCTGCTATGGATATAGTTGAAGAAGGGGTCGATTTCTGTACGCATACGTTTGGGGTTCAGGGAATCTATTCTAAAAAGAGACTAGACTTATTAACATTCGGGAGTAAATTCGATCTAATCTGGTGCAGTTCATTAATAACACATCTAAACGCAATATTTGCGGTTGACCTGCTTAATTTTTTCAACCGACACCTTTCTGTTGGCGGGCTTCTCATTTTCTCTTCGCACGGTAAGTTTGTCTGGGAAAATATTAAAGATGGCAAAAATACCTATGGTCTGGAAAAAGGAGGGGTCTCGCAATTAATCTGTTCTTATACAGAATCAGGATATGGCTACGCCAATTATCCGGGGCAGGTGGACTACGGTATTTCCGTCACCTCAACAGAATGGCTGCGAGGTCGATTCAATAAAATACAAGGCTGGAAAGAGATTTATTGTAAAGAACAAGGATTGGATAACAATCAGGATATTTTCTGTATTCAGAAAAACTGTTGAATGCTTCTTAATATATAGAATGCTAAAAAGATTCCTTGCTATATTTATTCGTCGGTTCAATCTGATAAAGCGATTGTCCGTTCCTTTTCCGGAAACACGATTTATCTTTCCTTTATGGTTTTGGGTAATCTTGTTTGTGTCAGCGATGATAAAGTTATGGTTGGTAAGTGCGCAAACAATGCCTGCTTATTATTCACCGCATGATGATGAGCTTTTCTTAAAACTTGCGCGACACATAGCTTCGGGCGGGTGGCTTGGAGAGTATAATAATGTAACATTAGCAAAAGAACCGTTCTATCCCTTCTGGATAGCTGTAATGTTTTGGTCGGGAGTGCCGCTTTCCCTTTCCCAACATCTTCTCTATGTTTGTACCTGCGTGGTATTCATAATCGCAATACGGCCATTACTTCGAAATATGGCGCTGCCTTTTCTTTTTATCTACTTCGCGCTATTGTTCCATCCAATCAGCTATGATACCGCTGTCATGGCAAGAGTGATTCGTGAAGGAATTTATGTATCGCTTGCGTTATTGGTGTCGTCATTTGCGATAGGCATTTTATTAAGAAAAGATGTATCCTTAAAAGTGCTCATAAAGTGGAATATCGGTCTGGGGCTTTCCTTTGCTGCTTTATGGTTGACCAGAGAAGAAGGTGTATTGATATTGCCTTCTTTGTTTCTTTTGTCGGGCGCTTCGTTTGTTTCTATCCTGTTATTTTCTAAGAATAAAATAAGGCGTATTATAATATACTGTATTCCAATAATTCTTTTTATTGGCATAATAACTTTGGTGGCAGGAGTAAATAAATTATATTATGGTGTTTTTACTACCTGTGAAGAGAAACAACAGGATTTTGTCGATGCGTATGGTTCTTTGTTGCGTGTCCAGCCGAGACAGTTTCAGCAATATCTTCAAGTTCCTCGTGAGACCCGGGAACGCATTTATGCCGTAAGCCCTGCGTTTATGGAACTGCGTCAATTTTTAGAAGGAGACCTTGGGAAAGCATGGGGGAAATATGGTCCCTATGCCGGGAAAGATATTAGTACTCATTTTAATTGGGCATTGCGAGACGCGGTCGTGCTGGCAGGATACGGCTCGTCCGGGGATGTCGCAGCGAGGTATTACCACCGCCTATCTTCAGAGGTAAACAACGCATGTGATAAAGGTTTACTCGAGTGTTATGGACGACATAATTCTTTAGTGCCTATATGGCGCACAGAATACCTTAAACCTCTACTTTCTACTTCCGTAAGGACGGCGTTTTCAGTTATTCGTCTGGATAATTTTGTAGTTGGGCCATGCACGCCAAGCAATGGTCCGGATGAAATAATTTATTTATTTGAGGATATTATGCGAAGCAGAATCTCACCAAGGCAGAATGATCTTCCGGTGTTGCCTTATCTACAGCGGGTAGATTCATTAAAAATGAGCGCATTGAATTTATTACTTTCGTGCTTTCGTTTTTTTATGTTTATTTTTACTTCATTAGGAATTGTTTCATACGTCTGTCATATAGTAATAATTTTTATGAAGCGTAAGGTTAGTTTTACATTTATCATAATGACGGCATTGTTACTTTATGTCCTCGCTAGAATCTTTTTGGTTTCACTGCTTGATGTAACCACATGGCCAAATATAGCACAGGATTTGACCTATCGCGCATCACTCTACCCTTTGTTTACGGCTTTTTCTTCGTTATCAATATTAGCTCTAATTTTAAAAAATGGAGAAAAATATACTTTTTCATTTAGTTCGTTTAAGTTAAAAAGATGATATTATGGCAGGAGGCAATTATGCCTGTGAATTACTTTACATTACTTACAGAAGAAAGAATGCACGCGTGATTATTTATGATAGTTTTACTTCAGGTAAAATACGGCAACTTGAAGGCTTAAAGATATTAGAATACATATTCTGAGGAAAAAATAATCGTCATCATGAGAAAATCTCAGTACCGGCGACGGGGAAATTATAGGTACTAGGAGTCACAGATGAGTAAAATTGAACTGACAATTTTGATGCCCTCACTTAATGAGTCGGCAACTATTGCTAAGTGTATACGAAAGGCGCGTGGGTTTCTTGATCGGGAAGGAATTCATGGAGAGGTTTTAGTTGCAGACAACGAGAGCACCGATGGATCGCAGTCAATTGCCGAACAATCGGGCGCTCGAGTCATCCATGTCGAACAAAAAGGGTATGGAAGTGCGCTGCTTGGGGGGATTCAGGCAGCAAGGGGCACCTTCGTAATCATGGGAGATGCTGACGATAGTTATGATTTCGCTAATCTTAAACCCTTTGTCGATCGACTGCGAGAAGGGTATGACCTGGTAATGGGGAACCGTTTTAGAGGAGGCATTGCCCCGGATGCTATGCCTTTTCTCCATCGCTATCTCGGCAATCCGGTTCTTACCTGGCTTGGAAAGATATTATTCCACAGTCCATGCGGTGATATTTATTGCGGACTTAGGGGATTTAAGCGGGAGAGTATATTGGACCTCGATTTACGGACAACGGGAATGGAATTTGCAATCGAAATGATTGTAAAAGCACCGCTTCGTGGAATGAAAATAACTGAAGTTCCCACAATGTTATCACCGGACGGGCGGGGCCGACCACCTCATCTCCTGACGTGGAGAGACGGGTGGCGGAGTCTCCGCTTTCTCATCTTATATAGCCCCACGTGGTTATTCCTGTATCCCGGATTTGCACTCATGGCGCTGGGTATCGTCGGCGGGTCTGTGTTGATTTTTGCCGGACCTCTAAAAATCGGCTCTGTGTATCTGGATATTCATTCGCTGCTCCTTTCAAGTCTTTTGGTTATTCTTGGTTTTCAATCTATTTCATTTGCTTTTATAAGCAAATTATTTGCTATAACGGAAAAACTGTTGCCACAGAGCCAACGATTTACAAAGCTGTTTAGGTTTTTTACATTGGAAAAAGGATTAATAACGGGATTTATCGAGGTATTTTTTGGTTTCGCGGGAATGGCCTATGCGGTGATCTTATGGGGTGAGCGATCTTTTGGTGAGCTCAACGCTTCCCAGATGATGCGTGTGGTGATCCCGGCATTCACTTTTTTGGCTCTTGGCGTTCAAACAATTCTAACAAGTTTTCTCTTAAGTTTCATTGGACTAAAAAGGCGATGAAGATTATTGATCTGCTGCACGAGAAATTTATTTACCAGCGGCGCATAAAAATCCTTGCCTGTCATCTTGCGAAACTCATCCCTCAAAATGCCAGTGTGTTGGATGTCGGTTGTGGCGATGGCCTGCTTGACCGGACGATAATGACTCTCCGTACCGATATAACAATCTGTGGAATAGATGTTCTCATACGCGGGAATTCACATATCGCCATCAGGGAGTTTGATGGAAAAAACATTCCGTTCGATAGTTCAAGATTTGATGTCGTAATGTTTATCGATGTGCTTCATCATACAAAAAATCCTGAGGATTTACTAAAAGAAGCAGTGAGAGTGTCGCGGGGAATACTTGTGTTGAAAGATCATCTCAAGCACGGAATATTTGCAGGAACAATACTGAAATTAATGGATGATATCGGCAATTATCGACATGGTATTAATCTGGTCTATAATTACTTCACAAAAAAAGAATGGGATAAAACATTTGCATCGCTTGGATTATCTGTAACCGATTGGGACACCATGGTCCGTTTGTATCCTTGGCCGTTGAGTTTAGTTTTTGGTCGAATTCTCCATTTCATTGCGAGGTTGAATCTTCCACAGAAATATTATTTACAATAACAGGGATATCAACAGTGCGAAAGCTGGATCGAGCAATACAGCTGTTGCGTATAAAAAAAGCTATTCAATTCATACCTGACGGAGCATCTGTCCTGGATATAGGTTGCATGGAAGGCGAATTGTTTAAGTATCTTGGTGATCGCATTGGATCGGGTATTGGTGTGGATCCGAGACTTCCGTTCCCTGTTTATACACCTCACTATGAACTTATCCCCGGACGATGGCCCGAAGATGTACCTCCGGCTATGGCGTTCGACGTGGTAACCCTCCTTGCGGTCATCGAGCACTTGCCCGAAGATATACTTGCAATCTTCAATTCGCGGTGTGCTCGGATGATGAAACCGGGAGGTCGATTGATCCTCACGGTTCCTTCCCCATTTGTTGATGTTTTGTTGCGTGTCCTTATGACTTTGAGGCTCATGGATGCTATAGCGTTTGAAGAACATCATGGTTTTGTTCCGGAAAATATTTTTGAATTTATTGGTCCGCCATATTTTCGTCTATATCATCATGAACGTTTTGAATTTGGGTTTAATAATATATTTGTATTCGCAAGAATCTGAATTCTAAATTGTAAATTCTTTGAAAACGAGTTTACCGCAGCGCTTTGAATTCTAATCACTAATCGATTTAAATCATGATTGTTCTTCAAGACGGACAAATTGCCAATGAAGGAAATGCTGAAGAGATGATTTCCTGGTAAAGTGGAAGGAGCTGAATGCCAACAATGGGAGATGATTTTTATGGGCCATTTTGAAAAAATCTGCTCCTCTTTGTTTGATGGATTACTCGATAGAGGTTCCCATGGCCCGCTCTGGCTTAGAGAACCGGAGATTGCAAAAATAGTACAGGATGCACTTCTTTTTAGAGATAGGAAAGTGTTTACTCTTATCGCACATAGTATAATGCCGAACCATGTGCACATGGTATTTGAGCCGACGAATGTAGGTCGACTCGCCCGCCTTTAGGCGAGGTCTCGTTCCGCGATAACGGAACGGACTGAGTCGACCTCGACCAAAGAAGGTCGAGACGGCGTCTCGACCTACATTACTTTCATATAGCATCTACGCATCATGAAGTTCGCCGGAATGAGGTCCTGGTTTAAATCAGTCTAAATATTAGTGCTTTAATATTAATTAAGAAATCATTATATTTATAAAAGAATTTACGACTTGTAAATTCTTTATTAAAATCTATTTTAGTAATATACAAGGATGCCGGGTACTGAAGATACTCCACTGTAAGAGTATAACTGCCCTGAATTCCGATCAGCAATAATGGTTTTTATAGTAAGGATGGAAAATGTACAGTCTTGCCGCCTTCATTCATATTGTCGTGCTTTTAGTGATTACGTGGTATTCCTTACGATCATACGATGAATGCTGGCTCCATAAGAGTTTCGCCGTACTGATTCTTATTTGGTCAAATTTAGTTATTACGGCTTTGTTTCTGAGCCTCTTCTCAGCACTCGGTTCTCTACCCCTTTATTTCTTCGTCTCAATTATTCTTGCGATTGTAACGGCTCTCGTAGTGCCGCATTTTACAAGATCAATAGCTGCCAATTATTCCTGTACGATAATGCAGGGGAAAAGTGCCCGGTCATGGTTAATGACAACGTCATTGATTCTTCTGCTCATTTGCTTTATTTGTTCAAGTGTCATTTGCTTGTTATACTATCCAAACAACTGGGATACTGAAGCGTATCGCTTTGGACGGGTATTTCTTTATTTAGGACAGGGAAACTTGAACCATATCCCGTGTGGAGATTCAAGACTCTCGATGTATCCATTTAACGGCACACTTGCCTATCTGTACTTTGCAGAATATGCACTCGATGGAAGATGGTTCAATTTTCTCAGCCTGATATTTTGGAGTTTCGGTGTTGCCGGTTGTTTTGCATTCGCACGCGATTTGGGTGCTTCGAAAACAGGTTCATTGATTGCGGCGGCAATTTTTGGGACAACCCCGATCGTTGCAACCGTGGCGGCTTCGACAAACGACGAAATTATCGCAGCCGTACCGCTTCTTCTTGGGCTCATATTTCTTTTTCGCTGGTGGAAGTCCCGGAATCGATTCGATTCGATCGTCAGCGGGCTTGCCCTGGGCTTGTGTGCAGGAACAAAACTACACATCGTTTTCTTCATACCGATCATAGCTGTAGTGGCAATAATTCTCCTTCTTATCCTTATCCGAAAGAAGATGGTTCGTACCGTCATCCGTGAGCGCGGTAAAGGTGCATTGGTCATCATAATAATCGCTATCTTCCTTTTTGTACCGTTTATGATTGTCAACATATCACAGGGAGGTTTTACATTTTTCAGTTCCAAATGGATCAATCCTATGTTAAATAAGCCCTTCGATGCAGGTATGGCACTCAAAAACACAACGCTTTTTTCATCTCAATTATTTCTCAGCCCGATTCCCGATCTGATTATTTCACCGGATGACGACTTTAAACGTAAGTGTTATCAAAATTTTAATGACTTTTTCAACAAATTGGTTTTTACTGATGTGAATAACGATAAGAATTATTCATTCGCTCATTATCACTTCAGGGGTGTCGCAAATCCGGATGGTTTTTACTCGTTTGAACAAACCTTCTGGCTTGGTTTCATTCCTTTCCTTTTTGTATACGGACTGATCACCCTTTATCGAAACAGGAAATATGTTACTTTTGTGCCTTTTCTTCTTATAATATTTTTCTTCTCATGGCACTTTGCCCGCAGTATGCTGACAAAATATATTGAAACGACGGGAGTATATTATGTATATCCATTTACAATTGCGGCAATGGCGATTGCAGTGATCTGGGATCTTCGTGAACATCAGGGAAGAATTGGTCGAAAAATCACTCTGATTGGTTTTTCCATAATTATTCTCAGTAATGGAATATTTCTTTCGAACTTGTTCCTATATAATATTCAAAGAAATTTAAGTCGGCTTTATCAATCACATTTTATTCCGCAGCAGAAATATATGTCAAGAGAAGTCGTCAAGGCGATGCAGGAATCACCAAAAGTGAATTTTATTTATACAAGGAGGGAATTTCCTTACTTCCAGTTTGCAGCTCGAAGTCCGGAAACACGTTTCATTACAGAGACACAACTTGATCCCCAAAAAGTCGATATCCTGAATCTTATGATTTATCCTTTCAGAAGCGAGTACGGTCACATACCTATTAAAGTACCCCATCCTCAAAATAATTTATTGACACTCATGGGCTATCTGGAAAATGTTTACGGAAGAGAAGGAATTTTTGGATTTGGTGGAAATAGCCGTGAGTATAATACCTATGGAACGGACTATAACCTTTTACATTATAAACCAATTTATGATGAAAACTCCTCGATCCCTAAAGCACTGGTTTTCTCTCCAAAGTTGGAGGTGCCGCTCGATTCTTCATACGAATTTCGATTGCTGGTTGTAGAGCCTTCCGGTTTTTATCTTAATCTGACAGAATGGATCGGGAAGGAGCGTATGGGGATGCGAATTCCTCTTCCTTTGATTCCTGAGGGGTCGAAGTTGAATGTACAAACGCGGCTTCGGTCTGCGCCTCTGGATATTACTGAAACTCTGTTTCCGCTTGATCGAGGTATTGAGTGGGATATATCGCAAAAAAGTATAAAGCCGACTGAGTTAGATATCGGTAAAAGGAATATACTGGAGGGCGTGGTCTTTCAATGTGATTTGATCGAAAATGTCGTACAGAATGGTTTCTCAGTGAATGGAATGCGGGAACCGGAGGGCCCGTATGAAAAATGGCAATTGCCACGTGTCCGCTGGGCGAACAATCCTGTTGTAACGCTTACGGTTTCGGATGAACTGTCAAGGTCGATAAATACTCTTTCATTGATATTCAGCATTAGGCCGCAAATCCGGCCGTCGTCTTCATTTTCCGTTCGTCTCAATAATAAGATCATAAAGAAGTATGAGCTGAATGATCCGACCACATGGGTTGATGATGTAATCGAATTGCATCTTTTGAAAGGATTGAATAAGATTGAACTCATCAGCCGGAGTAAATCCAAGGGGGCTGCACCATCGGAAAATCTTCACATGTTATTCCGTTCTCTTATGGTAACGGGTAAAAGAAAACACTAGAATTATTATTTCATAACAAAAAAGGATTAATTATATTTATAATGTCGTTAAATGATGAATATCAAAATTGATGATTGCATATGAATATTCCGACACTATTTCACATCACGCATTGGAAAGCTGGATCGCAATGGGTTGCAAAAGTACTCAAGGAGCTTTTCCCTGATGAAATCATTCCACCAAGAATTGCGGCTGCCCAGGTTCTCCAGATGCCGATACAAGAACACAAAATCTATTTGTGTGTCTATATTGCGAAAGGACAATGGGACCGAATCCAACTTCCAAAAGAGACACGACGGTTTCTTATTATTCGCGATCTCCGGGATACACTGGTCTCGGCATATTTCTCAATGCGATATAGCCATCCCATCATGATAAATCAAATGGAAGAATGGCGTAATTTTTTAAGGACAAATAGTTTGCGTGATGGCATGGTGTATTTAATGGAAAATTGGCTTCCGGACAGCGCGAATATACAGCGATCCTGGTTGAAAGCAGGGGAGAAATTTTTCCGTTTTGAAGATATTTTAAAAAGCGATATTTTTTACTTCGAGAAAATACTTATTGACCATTGTCAGTTACCCATTGAAAAAGCAATGCTCCGGGATGTAGTTCAACGAAATAGATTCATCACGTTAAGTAAAGGCCGGAATCCGGGTGCAGAAGATCGGTTGTCGCATTATCGAAAAGGACTTCCGGGCGATTGGCAGAACTATTTCAGTGAAGAAACAAAAAAGGAATTCAAGAAACGTTTCAATGATGTTCTCAATCTGACCGGGTATGTGGACAACGATACCTGGTGAAAAGTATTTCGATAAAGATAATGGGAAGATGACTAAACTATTCGTATGTTTCCGTGAGTTATGGAATAGGCGCGAATTATTATTTTCGCTTACAAAGCGGGATATTAAATCGCGATATCAACAGACTTTTTTTGGAATGGGCTGGTCTTTGTTTCAGCCGGTAATGCAGGCTGTAGTCTATACAGTTGCCTTCTCGTTGATACTTAAAGTGCCGATCCGCGAAGGAATACCGTACATGAATTTTGTGTTCTGTAATCTCACACTCTGGACCTATTTTGCATCAACAACCCTCAGCGCAATGAACAGCATACGTATGAATTCCGCTTTGATAACACGGGTAGCGTTCCCGCGTGAAATCATTCCTTTTTCGACCATTCTGTCAGGACTATTCGATTTCATAATTATGTTTATCGTCCTGGTTATTCTAAACGCTTTTGTCGGCTTTTATCCAAATATCCGATTTCTGTATTTGCCCACGATTATCTTAATTGAAATTCTTTTCATTCTGAATATTTCATTAGTATTAAGTGTGATTTCGATTGTACGTCGTGATATTACCCATGTCGTGAATTATTTTATTATGCTTTATATGTTTATATCGCCGGTCTTTTTTCCGTTCTCGGCACTACCGGCTGAAATACAGCGATATTATTTTCTTAATCCGATGGGGACTCTTCTTGAAGGATTTAAGAATATTATATTTCTTGACAAAGAACCCCGCTGGTTTGCATTGATGATGGTGATCATAATACTGATCGTTCTTTTTTTCCCCTGTTATATTTTTTTCAAAAAAGCTGAACGTTCCTTCACGGATGTACTATGATTGCACTCCGTTTCAATAATGTCACGAAAATTTATGACCTGCAGGCGGGTCGGGACACTTTTCTCACGACTCTCAGGTTCACTCTGGGCAATGTTAAGCGGAATGATTTCTTCCATGCCGTTCGTGATATAAATATTGAAATAAAAAAAGGCGAAGCAGTCGGTATCATCGGACGTAATGGAGCGGGGAAAAGTACACTGCTGAAACTTGCGGTCGGGATTACCTATCCGACATATGGATCGGTTGAAGTGAACGGTTCGATTGCCGCACTCATAGGACTTGGGGCAGGATTCAATCCCGATTTCACAGGTCGGGAAAATATTTTCCTTAATGCTTCGCTATTGGGCGTTCCAAGGAAGAGAGTGGAGGAACGTTTTTCCGAGATTGTCGCCTTTGCAGAATTAGAAGATTTTATCGATGTTCCGGTTAAGCGTTACTCTTCGGGGATGTACGCGCGGCTCGGATTTGCCATCGCGACTCACGTCGATGCCGATATCATTGTCATCGATGAAGTACTGGCTGTAGGAGACATATATTTTCAACAAAAATGCTTTTTATTTTTAGAATCGCTTCTTCAAAAAGGGAAAACTCTTCTATTTGTGAGTCATGATGTAGGCAGTGTGCGTGAACTTTGCAATTCTGTAATATTGCTTGAGAAGGGCGTGAATATATTTCATGGAGATCCAAGAGAAGGTGTAAATAGATACCTGCTATTACAACAGAAAAAGGATACTGCAAAGGATTCCGAGAATGAAATTCGCGTGGAATCGAAGACTAGTACTGCATCAAATGCGGATATTACGGTTGATAATAAATCGCAGGAAGGGAAGAGGAAATTCCTGCCGCGCCAATGGTCCGACATCGATGCACTGGATCTTTCTTCCTCTGCTGTTCTTATTGGTGAGAGAGATGTTCATTGGAAGGGCGTCGCGATCTATGATAAGGACGGAAGTCGCTGCAATTCTTTTTCCATGGGGGATGAAGCGTGGTTCTATTATGAGTTTGAGGTTCTGCGCGATATACTTACTCCGTTTGCCGGCGTTGCGATTTATGATAGGAAAGGAATTCTTGTTCACGGAAAGACGACATATCAGCATGGAATACAGCCGTGCCGTACAGTTGGAAAAAACGCGACGATCCGGGTTATTCAATCGATAAAGTTTCCATTGTCACCCGATACGTATACTTTTGAGCTATGGCTCAGCATGATGGAGCCGGAGACTCATGAACAGCTTCAACATCTTACAGCAGAACAAATTCAGGCAGGTGTTACCAAACTGATGCATATAAGCAGAGCAGGTTCGATCATTATTACCCCTAATCCGAACAATATTGCTATCAATAATTTTGGTATAGTCGACTTGCCGGGGAGTGGAGATCTGACAATACTCCCCTGATAAGTTTTTCCTAAAAAGAATCTGATAATATTATCATAGAAGAGTTATATGATCACGAAAGCCGGAAAAAATCTTGCCTATATTTATTCAACTCCCCGCTCTGGCTCGACATTGCTTGCGGCGATGCTCGGCGGTCACGATGACGTCTATGTCCCTCCCGAACCATGGTTTCTACTTCTGCTTCATTCTCTTCTCTCTTCCGATGATGCGATTGTTGCACATTATGACGAAAATCTGGCACGCCGCGCATTTCGGGAATTGTCTCCGGAGAATATCATCACAGAAGCCTCGCAAAACTATGCATTGACGGTATATAATAGTCTGTTGGAGAAAAACAAAAAAAAATATTTTGTCGATAAAACTCCCCGATATTACCATGTCCTTGAATGGATCGATGCGCTATTCCCTGAAGCCAAAAAAATACTCTTAGTCCGAAATCCACTCGATGTCTTTGCATCATATAAAGATGTGTGGGGAATCGAAGTAGAGGAAATGATCGGTGAACAGCTCTCTCCATTTTCATTCGATGCCACGATAGCATATTTCAGATTTCAGGATTTTTATAAGCGATCGCATACAAATATGATCCGGATTTCCTATGAGAATCTTGTGATTGATCCCCATACCGTGATGCACGGGGTATGCGGTTTTTTAGGATTGGCATTTAACGAGAGGATGATATCCTATGGAGAGAATAAAGAACTATTGACACGGTACGCAAATTCCAGCATGGGCGATCGAAAGGTGCTTTCCGAAATAACTCCGCATCGAAAATCATGCGGAAAATGGAAAACAATCCTGACCCCCTTAGAAACTCAGAAGATTGTGACGACGCTTGGGACAAGGATATTCGAAGAGAACGGTTATAAGACCGAATTACAGGAAGCTCTGTCATTTGCTTCGCTGCAATATGAGAAGGTCGACCGCGAAGGAAGAAAGGAAGAACTCTTTAAACAGTATCAGACCTATGTCGAGACGCGGCTTTCATCATCTGCAGCTCTTTCCAATGTGGCTCTCACAAGGAAGAATGAAGAGCTCTTAAAATATATAACTACAATAGAGAAGGATCGGCAGGATCGACTCGAGGCAATCCTACGTTATCAGGAAAAACTGGATAACTCTCATAATGCAATTGAGCAAAAGGAAATACGAAATCAACAACTTCTTGAGGAATCACTCAGGATTCAGGATCAACTGGTAGACTCTCGTAATGCAATTAAGCAAAAAGAAGTACGAATTCGACAACTTCTGGAGGAATCACGTGGGTTTCAGAATCAACTGGCAGACTCTCGTGATGCAATTGGGCAAAAAGAAATACGAATTCAACAACTTATGGCGGGAACGTACGGGTTTCAACATCAACTGACGGAACTCCGGGATGTCATAGCACAAATCGAAAAAGACAGACAGGCCAGACTCGATTCGATACTCTATTACCAAAAAGAACTGGCGGAAGTACAGCGGAGGAATCAGGAACTTATCGATACGATTTCTTCGATTGAAAACGACAGGCGGGCCAGACTTGAGTCGATACTCTATTACCAAACAGTATTGTCGGATTTACAACATCGGTACGATGTGATCGAAAAAGATCATGCAAATCTTTTGATGTTAGTCGAAACATTGAATGGTCATATTGCCGAACTCGGGACATTGGAAACATCGTTACGCCGGTTCATTGAGTTGTCGTTACGCAGCATCGGTCTCTATGAATTTATTTTACGCCACCGAAAAAAGCTTAACCGGGT
Organism: Bacteroidota bacterium; assembly: GCA_050011775.1. GTDB lineage: Bacteria > Bacteroidota > Ignavibacteria > UBA10030 > CAVZMI01 > CAVZMI01. Next base: position 274,486 of record JBEKIL010000003.1, read on the forward strand.
TTTTCTGTTCGTATTGCACGCGGGGGCCGGATTAGCTTCTGTTATCCGCAAATTCCATCGCAAAAGGGAGCTTGGTGTAGTGAAAGCAGACACCGCTCCTTTACAAAAACAGACTCTTAAAGAAACATTAAACTCACCCGAGGTCAATGCTTATGTCAATTCACGGTTAATTCAGGGTGATCTGGAAGACAGTGTAATACACCATTTCCTCGATAATAATTCTTCGTTTTCATCCGTAATCTGTCTCATGCCGGACCCAAATGATCTTCAATTACTGATTTTTCTTAAAGAACTCGGGAAATCTGTATTTGTTCTTCATTCTCCATCCGAAAATTTAAGTCTCATTAAACCGAATATTTCTTTTACAGCATGCATCGCCGATGAATGGTTCATGAAATATGGACGGTTGGAACTTTCAAAATATGATGTTCTTTTCATAGGAAAGAATTGTTCAGGTTCGTATTTCCGACTATTAAAAAATTATGTATCACCTCGAACAGCGATAATTCTTCATAATACCAGTTTTTCGGAAGAGTTATTTTTACTTGAGGGTAGGATTAAAGTGACAATCGGCAGCTTTGTTTCTCTGTCTCCTTGCTCCGATTCAAAGGTATTATTCAAGGTATGCGAAGAACGCCGAACAATCGATAATGCACAATGGCCGTGGAAGCAGTTCAAGTCTGAAATCCCATCGAACATGCCCTCCGGCAGGCCCTGGCCGAGAATATCGGTCGTTACGGCCACACTCAATCAGGGCGATTTCCTTGAAGAGACAATTCGCTCGGTGCTGCTGCAACGTTATCCGAACCTTGAGTACATTCTCCTCGATGGGGGTTCCACCGATACAACACCGGAGATTCTCAACCGGTATAAAAATGAGTTCGCAGTGTGTCTAAGTCAAAAGGATAAAGGTCAGGCCGATGCGTTGAACAGGGGTTTCAATCATGCAACCGGAGAAATTCTTGCATGGCTGAATAGCGACGACCGATATCTTCCCAACACATTTCTTGATGTTGCGCTGGCATATGATTTGTATGCCTGTGATATGGTTGCAGGGGGATGTGCTCTTGTCAATGATAACGAAGCAATTCCCTGGAGTGTACATCACACTTTATTACCTCTGGGGGAAAAAGTCCGGCTTCCACTCGATAATCTTCTCGATATCGATGGTTCCTGGCAAAAAGGCGATTTCTTTTATCAACCGGAGGTGTTCTGGAGCAGGAACATCTGGGAAAAATCCGGGAGACGAATTGATAGTACTCTCCATTACAGCATGGATTATGAGCTCTGGGTAAGAATGGCGATCGCTGAAGCATCCATTGTTCATATTCCCGAGACGCTTGCGTATTTTCGAATGCATCAACAGCAAAAAACAAGCGGTAAGGATTTACCGTTTCTTCCGGAGTTACGAAAGTTGAATAAAAGGCTTCTTAAAGAATTGAGAAAAAAATAATGGAGTGGAAGATCGGAGAATACCTCCATTCTGGAAAACGGCTTCGTGTGCTTTTCCTTAATGACGTTGGCTTTCAATATGGAGCGGGAATAGCGCAAATGCGGCAGATTCAATCGTTCCTGCTGATGGGGTGTGAAGTGGCAGGGTTGTGCTGGAGTCACGGAGTTGAAGCGCAGATCCCGTTCATACCTCACGATGCATCGGGCACATGGTTGGGATTACGGCAAGTGCCTCATCTTCATCACAGCAGAGGTAGCGATGATGAAATGATTATTAGAGGCCTTCTGGAAGAAATATACGACATTTCTCCCGATCTTATTGTTGTCGGAAATCTCCATGGAGCACGCTGGCCTTTGGAATTACTCTCTGTTTTGCGGGAACAGGGAATCCCCATGGTTGTATATATGCATGATTTGTTCTGGCTGAGTGGACGCTGTGCATACCCGGGGGAATGCCTCAAATTTATTTCCGGATGTGATGCCTCCTGTCCTACAGCACATGAATATCCGGAACTTGAGCCGTCGAAAATCGAGGACGCATGGAAATTACGCCGTTCACTTTTTTGTGGTCCCGACGGCATTCCGTTCGCAACGAACAGCGACTGGATCACACGCCTGGCTCACGATGCACTTACACCGGCTACGAAATCGGAAACGATATATCTCGGTCTGGACACCTGTTTCTATCGTCCGATCGATAAAAAACTTGCCCGTCGTTTGCTTCGCCTATCGCAGGATGAATTCATCATTCTTAGCGGTGCCGTTAATGTGTCCGAAAACAGAAAAGGAGTAAAATATTTACAGGAAATAATACATTATTTTGATTCTTCTGCGACGTTCATCGTCTTTGGAGAGAATTCGCTCACGATGAATGGAGTCTATTCTTCCGGTCTCCTGCGGGATTACCGGAAGATGATTCTATTATATAATGCAGCAGATGTCTTTATAGGCACAGCCCTGCAAGAGGCTTTCGGCCAGACATTTTGCGAAGCTTCGGCATGCGAGCTCCCTGTCGTCGCATTTAATATCGGAGGTGTATCCGAAGTCATTACTGATGCAAAGACAGGAATTCTTGTCCCGCCCGGTGATAATAATGAAATGATTAAAGCGATTGAGACGCTTCGAAACGATCGTGCATTTCGCGAAGTACTGGGCCGTGCCGGACGGCAACGGATTGAAGAAAGATTTTCGCTGGAAAAACAGAAAGAACGCTGGGTCAATTTTTTATTGAATATCAATTAAAGAAAAAAGATAGAAGATGCTTAAAGTCTCTCCATCGCCGACATTATATTATAACGACCGCTCACTTAATAGCATGCGTCCGAGCTATAACCGTGATAATGTATTTCTTAATGAAGAACACAGGAGGATTTTCGAGACGACAAAGTATATCCCGGGATGGCAGATGGAAGCCGACTCGTATAAATTATACGAACTCGGGTATTATGCCGGTGATGTTATCCTGGAAATCGGTACATACGGGGGACGTTCGGCGGTTATCGAGCTGCGTGGGGCATTGAGCAATCCGGATAGGCTGGGACCACCCCAATTCTTTGGTGTTGACGTTGATCGTAAATCCATTCGTCGTACATTCTACACGTTGAACAGGTTCGGTGTATTAGAAAACGCATTTCTCTTTCATGGTACTCTCTACCGGTTTGTTCATAGGTACCAGATATCACCGACAATGGTGTTTATGGATGCAAACCATCGTTATGAAGATATCGTGGAGGATATTCGTCGACTGACGACGATTCTTCCTGCCGGTGTTCCTGTTTTATTCCATGATTTTTTAAATCCGGAAAATGATACAGGTGAATACGGTGTCCGGCGAGCAGTAACTGAGTGGGAAAATGATGGATACGGAACTTTCATCGGTGCATTCGGTTGTTCGGCATTGTTCGTCAGCGGACAGCGTTGTTGTGGTAACGGGAATTCATTATCCCGTGATGAATTCGATCAATCCCGACATAGACTATTCAGATCGTATAAATTGATGGAAAAAAAGGGGGATAAAACAATCATAGTTCCTGAAGAGAAAAGAATCTGGTCTTTCCATGATGATATTTCACTGCTGTCGAGAATAAAGACAAGAATACTTCATATGTTGAGACCGAGGTAATGGATATCAATTCATGGTTAAAGCAATGGCGGGAGAAGGCAGGGATTATTTATGTCTCCCAACCACACCGTTTTGCTCATGACGAAACCAAGTATGATGAACAATATAAGATCGATCCGAAGGATATACAGGCGGGGAAGGGGTTGGTCTCGTTGTTGCGGCGCTGTGATGCTTCATTCACGGGCCCTGCGTTGGAAATCGGTTGCGGTACCGGCCGTTTATCATTGGGTCTGGTCCAGGAAAATGTGTACCCCGTAACACTTCTGACCGATCCGTCGGTTAAATTCCTCAAAATTGTGCAGGAGAAGATGACACGGTTATCCATAAATCAGAATTCAATACGATATGCGGTTCTGTCCGCCGAAGAAATCGGCGTATTACCAGAAAATACATTTTCGCTAATTGCACTGCGCTCGACATTACATCATGTCCTCGATGTATCGAAATTTATTCATGAAGCCGCCCGGGCATTGTTGCCCGGGGGAATATTGACGTTCGAGGAGCCATGCCGCGAAGGATTTATAATAATGGGGATGATGGCGCAATTCATGATTCCGATGTTAGAGGCAAAAGGAATCGGTATTTCCGGTAAGCATCAGTCACAGATAAAGACGTTTGTTGATGTGATGAAATTTTATTCCCGTTACGATGTCGATAAAACATCGAGTGAGGATAAACATGTCTTTCGAGTCGATGACGTAATGAAACAGGGTCAATCAGCCGGATTGAAAGTGGAGTTTCTGCCGAACCGTGCGTTCGATGAGTTTATTTATCAGCCCGTGTCTCCTCACGATAGAAAATTTTTTAATGTTTTTTTTAAAAAATACCTCTCTTACTGTATGTCATTTGATAACGAGCTGATAGATGTTCTTGATAAACACTTCTTTGAATATTTTTCATTTATAGAAGATATATCGGAGGGAGATAACGCCCCATATATGCATGGTGTTTTTATTTGCATAAAATTATAAACAACAACACCATGAATATTTTTGGTCTCATAATTGATCCATACCCCATGATAATATTCTTGATTCATCTTTTTCTTATTTCCTTTGTTTCATACAAGATCACACAGCGGTTTCTGCCGGATGTGCTCGAGAGGGTACTGGCCGCTTTCATCCTCGTGTGGGCGAATCTTGTCGTTACCGCCCTTCTTCTTTCTTGTTTTATTCTCTTAGGAAACCGTTATTTCTATTTTAGTCTCTCGGTTCTGATGACGCTCGTAGGATATGGAATTGTATATAAGAAGAATCCATATCCATCAATAGAGTGGAAAAGTATCATACGACAATTCTTCCAGTATTCGTATTCACTCTGGGATATTTTTCTATTTCTGACATTTCTATTCTTTATATGCGTTAACATCGTGATTGCATTTTCCTTCAGACCAAATGGTTGGGATTCATTGGCTTATCACCTCCCACGCATTTATTTTTATTTGGGGCAGGGGCATCTGGGCCATTTTACAACCGGTGATTTCCGGATGATTTTCTTTCCATTTAATTATGAATTATTACAACTGCTGTGTGTGACATACGGGCAGCCGGACTGGCTGTTGAATTATACAAATCTCTTTTGCTGGATATTTGCCGGAATTGCACTTTTTGTCATATGTCGTAGAATTGGCCTGAAAACCGGTACAGCACTTCTTTCGAGCTGGATTGGATTAACTGCGACACTGGTACTTGCTTATGCAACAATAACATATAATGATCTTCCAACAGCAGTACCGCTTCTCATCGGTGTTGTATTTGCACTTCGATGGTTTGATGATCAACATTGGAAGAACGTGGTGTTCGCTGGAATTGCGTTTGGACTCTCGGCAGGGAGTAAGCTTACAATATTTTTTTTCTGGCCGATGGGGATCATCATTCCTGGATTCATACTTTATCGCATTATTAAAAAGAAGATCACGCTACAACAGGCCTTTCAAGGAGTACGGCATTGGATTGTCGGTGCTCTCATCGCATTTATTCTCACGGCACCGTTTATGATGATAAACTACTACTATGCGAAGCAATTGATAACACCAGGAAGCGATTTCATGTTAAATAGACCGTTTAATTGGCGAAGCCCGGGGAAAACCCTTTATACCTATGGCCTGCAATTGGTATTTGATCCTTTTCAAAGAGTGGCGATCGATATGCCCGGGAAAAACGTCACGGCAGGAGCGAGAAATTTTTTAGAGCCGCGAGTCCGGAAATATCTTCTTCCGGATTGGGACCTTAATTACACAGCTTCGAATTTATCTATTTTGTATTCAGGTTTGAGCGAAGATTTTGTTTGGTTCGGATTTGCCGGTCCTCTTGTTGTGCTTTCAGTGCTCTGGACATTGGTGTCTCGACCAACCCGAAAATCAAATGTTACCTGGTTAGGTCTCGCGAGTATGATCTGGATCATTACGTATTGCATTCAGTTTAAGTGGTATTACGGCATTCAACGCTATTTTATTGGGGCATTCCTTCTAGGTATTCCTTGTACCGGTTATTTTATTGAGACCTTGATTGAGCGATCTTCCATCATTAAATATGTTATCAAGTTTTGTATCGTATCTATCGTTCTGACGTCGGCACTCTTTGGTTACATTTACGTAATGAATAAGGCACTACTACTTTTAGTTGATCCGGCATATTACAGCGAGTCACGACAACGCTCACCCCGAATACGCCAGGAGTTATCGCATCAGAAAAATATAAATATTGTATTCGGTCAGGAATACCTCAATTTTAGCCAGGAGCATTTCGGCGAAAAATTATATCATCTTATGGATATAGGCAGAGCGCAAACGTTCCGATTGGATACGGTGACAAGGAAAGGTTGGTATAACATATATTCATGTCCGTCAGCATCGAAAGAAATTCTATATTCAAACAGACCTTCGACATCGTCGTATGTAACGATTGCTATCCCGGATAAGAAAACACCCGGAGTGGAGTTCCTTGACTCTATATACTTTATTGGGTCATTATATTTTCATTACTATGGGTATGACGATGGGATTAAAGCTGCGGATTCATTGAAGAATAACAATTTAATTATGATCAAAGTGGTATTTGATGGAATTACCGGAGACGGCTTTTCGAAACTTCGATTGAGTCTGAATGGTTGTCGTGATGCTGACAGCTTTACAACTGAAGTATATTATAAAGATATCATCGGGAATAGAACACTTGGATGCACATTTACAAAAGATTCGATACAGTCACTGGTCGTCCCCCAATTTTTTACCGGCCTCTACGTTCTTGTCCATGAAAAGCAGACCGGCCTCTTGAAGGGAGAGGGAGAAATAAAGGTGAGAGAATTTAATTCCGGACAGACTACAACATCGGGTACTATAACTAAAGAAGATCTTATTAAAGTGGCATTGCCCCACAGAGTATTGCTTGATGGTTTTCGCCTACCGGAAGGTCCGTATCCCCAATGGGATTTGCCCGCTGTACGTTGGGCGAATAGATCGAGGGTGCGATTAGCTTTTTATAGTCAGGAGGATGCACCCGGCAAACCAATATTGCTTTCAATGAGTTTCAGACCTCATATACGCCAGACGGCGTTGATGGTTGTAAGCTTTAACGGGAAAAAGCTCAAAGAGTACACACTAACGAGTGGAAATTCTTGGAGGAATGACGAATTGCAGCTCACTCCAAAGGGTGGGGCAAATACTCTTGAGTTCGAATTTCCATTAATGAAAAATGAAAAACCCTTGCCGGACTCACTCTTTATGCTCTTTAAAACGCTTTCTGTTAGTGGTTTTTAGTGATTGTGCATCGTGCTCAAATTAGAGCCGTAGTATATTGGAAGACAATAGAAATTGGGCAATAAAAATGAGATTCTGGGAATTGATCCTATTTGAGCACATTTAAAAAATGGTGATAAGCATAATACCGTTCTATAAGCAAATCCCTTTCACTCGAATAAAAATTGCTATTGCAAAAATACTTTATCGACTGGTGAAAATCTTTTATCATTCCGATCAACAGATTATTGTGAGGAACGGTCTCAACTATCAGGTTGATCTAAGCGAGGGGATTGATCTTTCGATATTTCTATTTGGAGATTTTCAGAAATGGGTTCATGATTGCAAAAATGTACGCATTCCCCCTGACGGTGTTATACTTGACGTCGGGGCGAACATCGGGACAATGAGTCTTCAATTAGCAGTAAGAGTCCCTCACGGTCTCGTGTATGCGTTTGAACCGACCGATTATGCATTTGCGAAACTCATTCGGAATATTTCTTTGAATCCTGATATAGCAGGGAGGATTCGTCCATTTCAGATTTTTATATCCGATCATGATCGTGCAGTTCATACTATCAAGGCGTATTCAAGCTGGAAAATTGATGGGTCGGGGATTTCCGTACATCCCCTCCACGGCGGCTCAATTAAACCGGCTGCTTCAATTCCTTCGGTTACTATTGATCATTTCTGTGAAATTAACAACATCTACAGAATCGATTTTATCAAAATTGACACTGATGGGCATGAATATCAAGTCTTAAAGGGTGCAGAAAAGACGTTAAAAAACTATCATCCATATATCGTTTTCGAAATCGGTTTCTATCTCATGAAAGAATCGGGAGTAAATTTTGAAGAATATTACAATTACTTATCAGCTTTAAACTATTATTTAGTAAATAGTAAAAACGATCAAATTGTTTCAAAGGAAAATTACCATCGTCAGATCCCATACAATTCAACGACGGATCTTATCGCTATTCCGACAGTTCGTGGTTCTGGAACATGAGATTAGCGGGACTGGATCATAATAATGATCCGTGATTTTAAGTGAAGGAATATCATTGGTTTTTACGATAACCAGAGACCAGCCAGTCGAGGCCATGGTATTATCTAAAAGAAAACAATCGATCCGGGAGCTATCGGATGCATTGGCACCGATGCGTGATCGATGGATTGCGCGCAACAGGTATTTTCATGAGTCGGATTTTCGATACATGCGATTCCTTATACCCGAAGAATCGAATGTTCTCGATCTGGGATGCAGTACAGGACGGCTTTTGTCGGAATTGCGGCCGAAAAGGGGAGTCGGTATCGACATCAGCGACCGGATGATTAAAATTGCACAACGAAATTATCCGGCATACGAATTTTATCAGGGTGACGTTGAAGATAAAACGTTCATAGAAACGATCCAGGGGCCGTTTGATTATATCATACTCTCAGATACGATCGGGTCTCTCGATGACTGTGAATCGACTCTTCAGCAGCTGCACCCCTTATGCACGCCGGAAACACGAATTGTAATTTCGTATTATTCCGCTCTCTGGGAACCCATTCTCGTATTTGGAGAATTGGTGAAGTTGAGAATGCGCCAGGCGAAACAGAATTGGTTATCGACAGACGATATCATGAATATCCTTTTTCTGGCGGGGTACGAGACTATTAAGAGGGAATGGAGGCAATTGATACCCAGACGCCTTTTAGGATTAGGTTCGCTTATTAACCGCTATTTGGCTCCTCTCGCAATAATCCGCCGGCTCTGTCTGCGGAATTATATCGTGGCCCGTCCGACAACAGGAGCTATTGATAGATTACACTCGGCCTCGATCATTATACCATGTCGTAATGAGAAAGGGAATATCGAGACAACTGTTCAACGCATCCCGCGTTTTTGTGGTAGTTGTGAAATCATTTTTGTTGAAGGACACAGCGATGATGGTACTCTTGACGAGATTTATAGGATCATCGACAAATATATGGAGAAAGAAATTAGAGTTTTCGTGCAGGATGGAAAAGGGAAGGGAGATGCAGTTCGGAAGGGATGTGCAAATGCAAGGGGAGATATCCTCATTATCCTCGATGCCGATTTAACAGTACCGCCGGAGGCGCTGCCAAAATTTTATGACGCGATTATCTCCAGGAAGGGAGAGTTCGTCAACGGGACGCGGCTTGTGTATCCAATCGAGAAGGATTCGATGCGATGGTTGAATTTTATTGCCAACAGGATGTTTTCCTTGATGTTTAGCTGGCTTTTAAACCAGCGATTTACCGATACACTGTGTGGTTCAAAAGCATTACCAAGAATTTATTATAATAAGATTGCACAGAATCGAAGTTATTTTGGCGAATTCGATCCATTCGGGGACTTTGACCTCATCTTTGGAGCGGCTAAGCTTAATATGAAGATTGTCGAGATACCTATCAAGTATGCTCAACGAACATATGGCGAGACCCAGATATCGCGGTTTCGCCATGGATGGCTCTTGCTTCGAATGGTTGCGTTTGCATTGAAAAAATTTAAAATGTTTTAATAAAAGCATCAGTATAATAAAGACAATAGTGTTTTTAAAAACGTCAATGAATTAAATTGGATCGTGTGCCATGGTAATTTTTATTATTCATCTTCTTTTTGTTTCCTTTTTCTCGTACAAAATCGCGCAGCGATTTGTACCGGAAGTCCTCGAGAGAATACTGGCAGCATACCTCATCGTCTGGACGAATCTCGTCGTTACTGCCCTTTTGCTTTCATGCTTTTCTCTCCTGGGAGACCGCCAACTTTATTTTCGCTTTTCGGTACTGGCGACGCTTTTGGTTTTTGGGATTGTGTATAAAAAGAATCCATATCCATCCCTTGATTTGAGAAATAATGTAGTTAAATTCTTCCGGCGCTCCTTTTCTCTCTGGGAAACTTTTCTCCTTGTAACAATTCTTTTCTTTCTCTGTGCCAATATCGTGATCGTATTTTCTTTCAGTCCCAACAACTACGATTCATTGACTTATCACCTTCCACGCATTCACTTTTATCTTTCACAAGGTCATCTGGGTCATTTTACGACTATTAATACCCGTATGACATTTTTCCCATTTAATTATCAGCTGCTTCAATTGTTCTGCATAACATACGGCCAGCCCGATTGGTTGATCAACTTTCCGAACCTACTTTCGTGGGTTCTTGCAGGGCTTGCACTCTTTGTGTTATGCAGAAGGGTCGGATTATCAGTATCGACCGCATTTCTTTCAAGCTGGATTGGATTGACATCGACGCAGGTGCTCGCGCAGGCAACAACGACGACCGTCGATCTCCCTGTCGCGGTTCCCCTGCTTATTGGCGTAATCTTTACAATTCGATGGCTGAACGAACGAAAATTGAAAAATATCGTGTTTGCGGGTCTTGCCTTCGGGTTATCAGCCGGCAGCAAGATGACAATATTTTTTTACTGGCCGGTCGTATTTGCCATAGCCGGTTTCATCATCTTCCGTATTTTTCAAAAGAAAATTTCTCTACAGCAAGCCTTTCAGGGAATCAGGCACTGGTTAGTTGCCGGACTCATTGCAGTCAGCCTTTCAGCACCATTCTTGATGATAAATTATTATTATTCGAAGCAATTGATGACATCGGAATATGATTTCCTTCTCAATAAGCCGTTCAATTGGAAGTGTGCTGTTCAGACAATATATACCTACAGTTTACAATTGGCTGTTGAACCCTTGCAGCGTACGGCGATTGACATACCGGGGATAAACATCAGCGGAGCAGCGAGAAGTTATTTGGAACCGCGAGTCCGGAAATATTTTCTTCCTGCATGGAACCCAAATTACGCGGTATCTGATTTATATGTCTTCCCCCCGGATTTAAATGAGGATCATGTCTGGTTCGGATTTGCAGGCCCATGTATCATGCTCTCCGTGCTCATGGTAATCGTGCTACGTTCGCCCCGTAAAACAGTCATTTTCTGGCTGGGTCTTGCCAGTATAATGTGGCTTCTCACATATTGTACTCAAAACAAATGGTCACTCTATACTCAACGCTATTTCGTGGGGGCATTTCTCCTGAGCATTCCGTGTGCCGGCTTTTTCATTGAGAACCTGACAAATCGAATTTCTGTTTTAAGGCATTTCGTCAATATTGGTATTGTATTTCTTGTGACAACTTCGGCGCTCTTTGGCTACATCTATGTTATGACGAACACTACACGGGCTCTTCCGCTTATATTTGATCCGGCACAATTGCGCGGATTCCCGCAACGCCCACGTCAGATACTCGAGACATTATCACAATACAAAAAAATTAATATAGTCTATGCCGGAAAGGAACACGGGAACGAACGTTTATATTGTCTCATGAACACGGGGAGATCGCAGGAATTCCGGATTGACACGACGACAAGGCCGGATTGGTATAATGTCTATTCGCATTGGTCTCCATCGAAGGAAGCCCTCTATGTAAATATACCGTCCACATCATCGTATCTTACTCTTACTATCCCGGATAAAAAAACACCCGGGTTGAATTATCTCGGTTCAATTGGCACCGGACTGACCGGCTATGATTATTATGGATATGATGCGACAAGCAACGCGACGGATTCGCTAAAACTAAGCAATTTAATCATGATGACAGCGGTGTTTGATGGATTTGCGGACAACAGGCTGTCAGATCTCCAATTACACCTCAACGGTATTCGAGAAGCCGATAGCCTTTATGTAAAAATATATTCTGACGATGGAATGGGGAATAGAACAGATCTAGCGACTTTTTCAAAGGATGCAATGCAGCATGTTGTTGCCCCCAAAACATATAAGTATCTACTTATTATGGTGCATGAAAAATTGACTCACAATATGGTAGCGGAGGGACAATTTCTGGTAAAAAATTATGAAGGAGAAAAAGGCATTGCCTCAAACACGACTCAGACCGTCGATCTGATAGCCGAGCGGAAATCCGTTAAGGTATCGCTCGATGGTTTTAAAAATCCTGAAGGACCATACCCGCAATGGAACTTGCCTCTGGTGCGGTGGGCAAATAAATCAATCGCACAATTTACCTTCAAGAATGATATAATATCATCTGCCCGTCCCGTCATACTCTCGTTGAGTTTCCGGCCGCAGATACGGCCGGCAGCCACCATGGTTGTTCAATTCAATGATAAGATAATGAAGACATATCAACTTACAAATACCACTGCATGGAATAATGACGAGTTAAAATTATACCCTATAAAAGGTATGAATACAATCGAGTTCTCATTTCCTATGATGAAGGGGGAGAAACCCTTGCCGGATTCTCTCTATATGCTTTTTAAAACACTTTCTTTTAGCGGTCTGTAGTGACATGCCAATAGTGTAAAGAAAAAAACGAATGAATGAAAATAGGATGGCAAATCCGCAACAGAAGCGGCAGTACGATAATCGTATTGATTTACTGAAAGGTATAGCAATTTTTGGTGTTGCATGTATCCATTTCGGAGGGAGTTTTGTCGGCGATTCCGTAGTTTTATGGACTGCTCCTTTTTACGTCGGATTATTTCTCAACCAATTTTTTAGCTTCTCCGTGGCGTTGTTTATTTTTCTTTCAGGATGGCTTCTTGAGTATCAATATACCTCGAGGCCTTTCCATGTGTCGACATTTTATCGCCGTCGTCTCATTCGCATTTTGATCCCTTATACTGTTGTTGTGGGCGCATATTTTGTGTTATTACCGGAGTCGGAAATCATCAAAGCCGTTACTCCATCGAACTTTTTAATTAAATTCTTCTATTATGGCGTCCAAGGAACACAATATTTCATATCGCTTATCCTCCAGCTCTATATCGTATATCCGGTACTGCGGTGGATAAAAAATAAAATTTCTTCAACCGGTATACGCTGGCTATCTTTCGTACCAATGTTAGTCTTAATCGCTATTCATGGAACGCTTGGTTTTATGACATATTCAAACAAACTCGATTACTATACATGGTGCAGACCCTTTTCTCTCTTTTGGATGGTATTTTTTTATGGGGGAATGGTGGCATATTCATCTCGTCAGTCAATGAAACAGCCGGTCAGCATGTATTTATTTTTGGGTGCGGTGTTTTCTTTTTTGATCGGAATGTTCATCCTTATCATGAGTCGTCTCTTGAATCCGGCGATTGTGGGGATGGATTTTGGGAAATCAATGATCGATTATGCCTATTCGCGGCCGGAGATTATGTTCTACAACATCATATGGATCATTATCATAGCGTTTGTTCTGCGACTCCAGTGGTCTTTTCGTGCCGCCTTACTCGAGCAATGGGGAAAAAATTCTTACACAATCTATCTCTGGCATATTTTGTTCATTTATTACATTGCATGGAATCAGCCGGTGGTCCTTGAGACATGCAGAAATTTCCCCGAAGTGATCGTTTTTGTGTGTATATTTGCATGCATGGTGATCTCGGCGGCAAGCCGCTGTATCGATTACGCTCAGGCATTTCTTCTGATTCAGTGGAAATCTTTGCGGGCAAGGCTGGTGCCCTCCAAAGTAGAAGGATCGTAGAAGTAACTTATGACAGGTACTCCGGTAGACAGCGGTGATATCGTCTATGACGTCTCGGGCGATCCATACTACGTTGAAGATCTTCAGATGATGGCGAAAGCGGTCCGTTATAGGCAATGGCTCTATGATCTTCTTCATCCTTTCCTGGGGACGCAAATTCTGGAAGTAGGAGGAGGAATTGGAAATTACACATTGATGTTTGTCGGGAATGCAGAATCAGTGGTGAGCATCGAACCGAATGCATATTGTTTTGACAGGCTGTCCGAAGCCACGAAAGATGATCCAAAAATACAAATCTTGAAGACAGACCTGGAACACCTGCATTTTTCACTGCTGGATTCGAAAGAGTTCGATACGGTAGTCTCGATTAATGTTTTGGAGCATATCGCGGATGATATGAAGGCTGTCGAAAAGATGAAGTCGTACCTTCTTCCCGGCGGGAGACTTGTCCTGATCGTTCCGGCTGTCCCTGCGGCTTTTGGTGGTATCGACCGGAAGGTAGGCCACTACCGACGCTACTCCCGTAAGATGATCCGGGAATTATTTCGGAAGGCAGGGATGGAGAGCGAAATTATACGATATTTCAATTTCGCTGGCCTTCTTGGGTGGTTCTGGAACGCAAAAATCTGGCCGAGGAATACACAGAGCGAACGGCAAATTATGATTTTTGACACCTATCTCGTCCCTCTGATCTCGCGCCTTGAATATGTCGTGCCAGCCCCCGTCGGGCAATCGCTTCTGGCTGTAGCGCGAAAATGATATGTATGGAAAATAGTAATCAGGGAAATTTCACCGGATAGATTCCTAGAAACGGAGTTGAACGCTATGGATATAGCCATTCTCATCCCATGCTACCAGGAAGAACTCACAATCGGCAAAGTCGTTGCGGATTTCCGTCGCGAACTGCCGAAAGCGAAGATTTACGTCTACGATAATAATTCCACGGATGCGACATATGCGAAAGCACGGAAAGCCGGTGCCATCGTATGCCGTGAGAAGAAACAGGGGAAGGGGTATGTGGTTGCCTCGATGTTCGAGAATATTGATGCAGACATCTATGTTCTGGTCGACGGCGACGACACCTACGATGCTCAATCTGTTCATCAGCTGATTGCGCCGTTGAAAAACGAAGAGGCAGATATGGTGGTCGCAAATCGGCTGGGAAATCATCGGGGTAGTGGTTTCAGAAAGTTCCATGTGTTCGGAAACCGGCTGGTCTGTTTTTTTATCAATATGATATTCCGCTCATCTATAAAGGATCTTTTTTCGGGATACCGTGCGATGACGAAAGAATTGGTGAAAACGATCCCGGTGATAGCATTCGGTTTCGATATTGAAACGGAGTTGACGCTGCAAACACTCTATCGCAGATTCGTCATCAAAGAAATTGATGTGCCGTACGGTGAGCGTCCGTCCGGCAGCGAATCAAAATTAAGAACGGTGCGTGATGGCATCCGGGTTCTCGTGAGGGCGTTCTTCATTTTCACATCATACAAGCCGTTGACGTTTTTCGGTAGTATCGGTATCATACTCTGTATTCTGGGATTACTGGCTGGATATCAGCCGGTGATGGAATACATCAGGTATCACTATGTCTTCAGTGTTCCCCGTGCCGTTCTTGCCACTGCGTTCATGATCTTATCATCAGGCGCCGTTGCGTTGGGACTTTTGCTTCACAGCGTCAATTTTCGGCTTTTGGAAATCGAAAAAGCGCTGATAAAACGCACACTGAATTCAAGCAAAAGCCGGTCAAAGCGATCCGGGAATTAAAAATGAATTTCGGAACGATAATCGTTCTCATTACGTCATCTTTATGAGTCGTTACTTCATTACCGTCGTTATGCTATTTGATATACAAAACACAAGAATACTCTTCGCTTCGAATAAGTTCGGTAAAAAGCGATGATAAGTAAAAAGAGAGATATTCCCTCTATCGGGCCATCGGACACATTTTACTTTTTTTAAAACAAAATTAAAATTACAAATGATCAGCATCGTCACTCCGTCATCCAACAGCGGGAAATATATTCAACAGGCGATCCGAAGCGTTCTTGAACAGGAAGGAATTAAGTTAGACTATATTATTGTCGACGATGGTTCCACAGATGAAACTCTCGATATTATACGCTCATTCGGAAATAGACTGCGCTACATCTCGGAACCAGATCGGGGACAGTCGGAAGCCATCAACAGGGGCATCAGGATGTCGTACGGAGATATTATCGGATGGCTTAATGCAGACGATTACTATCACCCCGGAACGCTTCGATTTATTAATGATTATTTTGCGAAGAATCCGGAAGTGATGCTTTTATATGGCGACGGTACGTTGGTGAAAGAAGATGGAACGGTTATGAAACCATTTCCGACAGAGGAGTACTCCCTTGAGAGATTAGCGTATCGGTGCATTATATGTCAGCCGGCGGCGTTTTGGCGGCGGTCGCTATGGGAAAAAGTCGGACCATTGGATATCTCGCTTCATTATGCTATGGATCTCGATTTCTGGATCCGTGCAGGTAAAGCTCTTAAACGGCATCCGGAGTGGCGGTTCGTTTATATTCCAAAAGTCTTTGCATATTCTCGAATGCATCGGCACACAAAAACAATGACCCAGCATCGGGAAGTTTTGCACGAAGTTGTCAGCGTAATGAAAAAGCATTTTGGCTATGTGTCTTTTCCCTGGGTATATGGAATCGAAGAGGTTCGCGATCCGCGATACGACGGGATCATCAAAAAAAGTCCGGTTTCCTTCTCTTTGATCGCAAGGAGCCTTATGAAATGGATATGGCAGAACAGGATGCGGCCCGATCACATTATTCGCTTTATCGGCATGGTCCTATTTTCGCCCCGAAAGAGCTGGCAGAAAATGAAGGAGAGAACGGGAGATGAAGAGATAGGTTAAGGTAGAGGTAGAGGATGAGATCAAGATTGAGATTTTTTAGAGATGGTTGTACATAAGCAGCCGTACAGATATTATATAGATCTTTTATCGTTGCTCTGTCAATACATTTGTTCTGTTTGGAAATAATCAAAGTTGCGCGTCGGATTCCTACGACCGAATTTCATCATAGAAGACATTATGATTTTATTGAAAGAAGCCTTACGGGTATTAATTGAAGAAGGAATCGGCAGTTTTTACAGGAAGTCGGTACGCTACGGAAAGCTGAAATTCCATGGAATACTCTTTAAGCTTAAAATGCTTGCGAGAAAACGAAAAGCCGTGATATTCCCGTATGACGCAATGATGATGCCCGAAGTTAACGAGGGAAAAAATATAGCTTTTACTATCGGAACAAAAAATCATCTGCATCGTTCATTGACACTCCGGGACTCGTTCCTGAAGCATAATCCCGATTGGAAATTTGTAATCTTTATATCAGACATGCTGCAGAGCAACGATGAAATGATATATTGCAAAAACCTGATCGAGAAAGGTGTTGACATTATTTTTGTTCATGCACTCAAAAACAGGATACGTATCGACACACTGGAAGAAATGTTTTTTAAATATACCGTATTTGAGATGAGTACGTCCTTAAAACCATTCCTGCTGGAATATTTTTTGCAGCAGGGTTGCGAAAGGGTAATATATTTCGATTCCGATATCTACTGCCTCAATTCCATCGAGCAGGTTACGGCTCTTTTAGACAATTACGATATTATCCTGACACCTCATATACTGAAGCCGTATGACGATGACAGGAATCCGGACGAGATAAAAATTCTCCTTTCGGGTTCATTTAATCTCGGGTTCATAGCCGTAAGGAATTCCGGCGAGACACTGCAATTCTGCCGTTGGTGGCAGCAGCGTCTTTTTAAGCATTGTTTTATGGATGTGCATAATGGAATCCATGCCGATCAAAAATGGATCGATCTGATTCCCTCATTTTTCAATAATTATTATATCTTAAAAAATCCGGGATATAACGTCGCTTATTGGAATCTTCATGAGAGAAAAATCCGCCAGGAAAGAGGAACCTGGTATGTCAATGACGAAAAATTGGTTTTATTCCATTTTAGCGGATTAGATATCAACGATCCGTTTGCGATTTCGATACATCAAAATCGGTATACGCTTTATGATGTGCCGTCGTTGGATCCGCTGTTTGAGGAATACAGGGAGGAGATTTTCAAACACGGTTATGATATTGATAGGAATTGGAAATACTATTTCGACTATTTACCGACGACGACGATACGAATTCCGGATTCTGTCCGGCGCTTATTCTATAAGGAAGTACTACAGGAAACGAAAAATCCGTATACCCCTGATGCTGAAATTCTAAATAAAACGATAAATTCACTGACACGTGAGGTCGAAAGCGGGAGCGGTATTAATCGGATCGCCTATTCTCTCTGGAACACGAGGAATGATCTCCGCCAAACCTATCCGAATCTCAGCGATAGAAATGAGCAACAACGTTTCAGAGATTGGTATCTCGGCTCGGCGTATCGCGAAAATCATATCGATAAAATATTTATTCGGGAGGACCCGGATGTAAAAGAAATTGCACCACCTAATAATGGAATGCCTGGGATTAACATCATAGGATATTTCCCCTACGATTTTGGGAATGCCATAACAACGCGAATATTCGTCAAGAAGGTGTATGAAACCGGGATACCATTCACACTATTTCCGTTGCAGACGGGTGAACATGCGTTGATAAATCCGGAAGAACAGGCTGAATTTAAGATGTATTATGCACAACAACCGCTCTTCAAAAAAAATATTTTTTTTGTGAATGCGGATATCATAAAGTTTGTCAGGAGAAATTATCCGGCGCTATTCAAAGGAAAGCAGAACTCGGCTGTGTGGTGGTGGGAGTTTGAGAATGATTTTCCGTTTTCCGATTCCTTTCAGTATATCGACGAGGTGATCGTTTTTTCAGATTTTGTATACTCTGCGATCGCCAAATACGCGCCTCCGCATGTGAGCGTGAATAAGATGCGATATCCTTTTATTCAGGACTGGAAGATAGTGACGTCACCGCACAGGGTGCGAGAGGCGTTGGGGTTTTCCGACGATAATTTTATTTTTATTTTTAATTTTGATTTTTTGAGTTCGTATGAGCGTAAAAACCCGGAAGCAGTTGTACGTGCATTCGCTCAGGCATGCCGGGAACGGAAGGAAGCCCGCCTGATAATCAAGACGTTGCACGGGTATGCGTTTCCGGAAAGATATGCTCAATTAAAAAAATGCATAGCCAATTCCACAATATCTAATCAGATTGTTCTGATTGAAGATATATTCCCCCGGAACGAGTTTATGAATTTGATGAACGCGGTTGATTGTTATGTTTCATTGCATCGCTCCGAGGGTTTCGGGCTCGGTATGTTCGAGGCGATGGTTATGGGGAAGCCCGTGATCGCGACAGCCTATGGCGGAAATTGCGAATATATGCACGACACCCATTCGCTGCTTGTAGATTATGAATTGACCACATCGAAGGATACACTTTTTGATGTTTATCAAAAGGGATGGGTGTGGGCCGAGCCAAAGATTTCACCTGCTGTTGAATATATGCACGAGCTGTGCGTTAATCCCTCACGGGCGCGGGAGATTGGAAAACGCGGGAAGGTGTTTGCGGATGCGTTTTGCAGCAGCGCCACATTTTCAAACGATTTCTACAATTATGTAGGACGATGAACCGGTGCAATTTCAATGAAGGATTTTCAAAATTGATAAATTATCCGAATATCGAACTGATAGGGGCAAGTCCGCATGAATTGTTTAATTTTTTTTTAAGCAGACGATATTGGGTGCCATATCATCGAGAGACTGTTATTTCTATTAATTCACATTCGAGATCATATTATCATCTTTTAGAATATCTATGAAATCCGAACTCCGCTCTAAAATCGAAAACAAACAAGCTGTTGTTGGCGTTGTCGGACTTGGCTACGTCGGACTGCCGCTCTTGCTCTGCTTCGTCGAAAAAGGCTTCCATACCATTGGCCTCGATATCGATTACCGAAAAACCGAAGCGCTGATGAAGGGCGATTCATATATCAAACACATTCCCGCATGGAGAATTCACAATGCGGTGAAGTCAGGTTTATTTCAAGCGACGACAGATTTTTCTACGGCATCATCATGTGACGCGATCCTCATTGCCGTACCGACGCCGTTGAACAAAAACCGCGAGCCGGATATGACGTATATAACCTCGACATGCGAATCGCTTGTTCCATATATCCATCGGAATCAGGTGATCGTCCTTGAATCCACAACATATCCCGGAACTACGGTCGAGGTTGTGATCCCCATCCTTGAAAAAAGCGGATTGAAAGTCGATAAGGATTTCTATGTATCATTTTCTCCGGAGCGGGAAGACCCTAACCGATCAGATTACTCCACGGAGACGATTCCGAAAGTGGTCGGTTCGACATCGGCCGACGGCTTGGAGATGACCGACTTATTATATCGACAGATCGTTGTACGAACGGTCCTCGTCTCTTCAACGCAAATTGCGGAAGCCACTAAGCTTATGGAAAATATTTTCAGATCAGTGAATATTGCCCTCGTGAATGAGCTGAAAATGATCTTCATAAAAATGGGAATAGATATATGGGAGGTAATTGAAGCAGCTAAGACGAAGCCATTCGGTTTCATGCCCTTCTATCCCGGCCCCGGTTGGGGCGGACACTGTATTCCGATCGATCCGTTTTATTTAACCTGGAAGGCTCGAGAATGTGGTTCTCCAACAAAGTTTATCGAACTGGCCGGTGAGATAAATACAGCGATGCCGGATTTCGTTGTAAGAAGAGTTATGGAAGTTCTAAATCTTCATGGGAAACCCCTAAAAAATACGCATATTCTCATTCTTGGACTCGCATATAAACCGAATGTCGATGATGCTCGTGAATCTCCATCGTTTCACCTGATGTCGAAACTGGAGGAATTGGGGTGCAGAGTAAGTTACAACGATCCGTATATTCCTGTGATCGGACCGACACGCGCATTTCCACACTATGGAGGAAAAACGTCAAGAGAAATCAGCAATGATTTTGATCTTATTCTTATCGGCAAGGGCTAACGTCTGTTCGATGGCCTTAATTATATTACCCATGATGGCTTCCCGGCCCAGATGCGTTTGCGCAGGCAATATCCCTTTGCGGATAATCTCCCCTTTTTCGGATACTATACCGAATTTAATATTGGTCCCCCCTAAATCGACACCGATGAAGTAATCTTTGCTCATAGTTCCTACCAGCTCACTGCATACGGGATAGGATCAGTGGAGGGTGAATAGGAGTTAAAAATTCAAAGAGAAAAATTAAAAATTATCTGCTAACGGATTTAATTAGAACTTTGAATTCAACTCTGTAGTTTTGCCCAGACATGCAAGTTTCTGCTTGCATTTTGCTTTTTAAATTTTTAATTCTGCTCCTTATTCTTCCCTGCTTTTCCTTTCTCCCAAAGGGAAGTTTTCTATCAGATTTTCTGACTATTTCTTGTTATATGTCTCTATCCCTATAGCCAAGCATCTCATGGCTTTTTTCAGATCATCCACGTTGAGGACGTAAGCGATGCGGGCTTCATTCTGACCTTTGCCCGGTGTGGCATAAAATCCAGGTCCCGGGGCGATCATGGTGGTTTCGCCGTCTAAATTGAAATCGGTCAACAACCAGCGCGCGAAATCCTCGATGTCTTTTACCGGAAGCTTGGCCATGATGTAAA